>NZ_JBYTDE010000001.1:489689-709513 GCF_058791075.1 Curvibacter sp. EU05-FHT14A10 | reverse complement strand
CCAGCGTTCATCTCTTCTCTCCTTTCCCGGCATTCTCCGGGCTGAGCTATGAACTCCGAAATTCGAGGGCAACCTCAAAGTGCTCGACCGCTCAGCCGAAGGACTGCGCATCAGCCTGCGCTCTGATTCCGATTGGTCCAGACCCATCAATGCGGCCAAGCTGAAGCTGGGCCGGCGCGTGTACTTCCGCACGGCGGAAATCGCCAAAGTCCTCAGCGGCGAGTGAGGCGCCCCCCATGTCTTCGTCGCTGTTCTCGCGATTTCCAACCTTAGCCGCACGCGCGGCCGAGGCGCAATCGCGCATCGAAGCACAGCGCGAGGCCGTTACACCTCAGCAGCTCTTCCTGCCTGGCCTTGAAGACTTCATGCGGGCCATGCCGAATCACATCGCCCGGTCCAGCCTATTCGCCCCGGTGGCGCGTGGCCGCAAGCGCATCCACAAGGACATGGTCCTGATCAGTCGCGCTGATGCCGTCATCAAGTTTTGGGGTGAGCAGCTGGACGAGAGCCAGGCGGATGTATGGATGCAGGCCATGTACGAGGCCAGCCGTAGACCCCTCGGCGAACCTGTTGTCATCAAGCGAGCCGAGTTCCTGCGCAGCATCGGGCGGCAAACCGGGAACTACGAATACAAGTGGCTGAACCGGACCATGCAGACGCTGACCTTTGCGATGCTGGTGATCGAGGTTCGTACCAAGGATGGCAAGCCCAAGCTGTCGGTCGGCAAGAACCGCGCGCTGCACATGATCGAGGGCTTCGACTTTGACGACGAGGCCGAGGCGTACACGCTTCGCGTCGATCCACGCTGGCGGGTCATGTTCGGCAATCGTGAGTTCGCACTGATTGATTGGGAGAAGCGCAAGCGCTTCGGGGCACGCCAAGACATGGCGAAAGCGTTGCAACGCCTGGCAGCCACTTCGGACGAGAGCACCCAGCGCTACGCCCTCGACTGGCTCAAGGAAAAGCTGGAATACACCGGGCGCATGCGTGACTTCGTGGATGCCCTGGGCCGTTCGATGCGCGAGCTTGAACGGCTCGAAATCATCGCCGGCGGCCGCATCGAGTCCAGCACCAAGGGGCGCACCCAAGCGGTGTGGACAAAGCTATGAGCGCCATCGGGGTTACGTCGCGCCCTCATCGGGGTTACGCCGCGCTTTATCGGGGCTACGTCGCCACTTTTCGGGGTTACGTCGCGCAGCACGCGCGCAACCCATTGTCGGTATTGAGTTTTTCAGCTCGTTTTTGCCCTCTACCTTCTTTCTACCTTTCTTCTACCGGAAGAGGGCTGTGGGTAAGTGCCGTCAGCGATCCATCTTCGCCGGTTGTGCCGTCATCAAGCCGGCGAGGAATTTCATTGATGACGCCAAAAGGAGAAATAGCAATGCGCAACGAAACAGCACGTCGGGTCGTCTTGGCCGCGCTCGCCGGCAGCATGGTCATGTCCACCGCCAGCGCGGGCAGTGTGGCCGGCAACGGCGGGGCCACAGAAGTGACGCAGATTCTGAACAACACAGAGTTGCTTCAGCAGTCCGCACAGATGTACCAACAGGTGCAGCAGACCATCCAGCAGGTCCAGATGGCCCAGAAGCAGCTGAAGAACCTGCTCACGGCACCGCTGCAGCTATGGGGCCAGGCGCAGTCTGAGTTGGTCCAGCTGACGCAGCTGGTGAGTCAGACGCAGGCCATCGGCTATGCGGCCGCGAACATCGACCAACAATTTCAGCAAGCCTTCCCCGGCTACTCCAAGAGCGCCGGCAATACCAACTTCGGGGCCAAGTACAAGGACCTGATGACGAAGGCGCTGGGCGGCCTCAATTCGGCCCTGCAAGCCGCCGGCTTGAACGTCAAGCAGTTCGACACCGAGCGCAACGCCATCGCGCAGATTCAAGGCATGTCTGGCAGCTCTGAAGGTGCCCTGCAGGCGGTTCAGGCCGGCAACATGATCGCCAGCCAAACGGTGGACCAGCTGCAGAAGATGCGCCAGCTGCTCGCCACGCAAACCCTGGCGCAGTCGAACTACCTGGGCATGCAAGCACAGGTGCAGGCTGACCAGACCGACGCCGCGCAGACGGTGCTGAAGCAAGGCAACGGCACGGTTCGCAAGTGGGGCCAAAGCGGCTTCGTGGGCTTCTAAGAGGGACACCGACCATGAAGCTCAATCAAGCACAGAAGCGGGCGGCCTCCTTCATCGTCGCCGTCCTGGTCGTCGCCCTCGGCTCGATGCTCATCGAGCCGGCACGCCAGGCAATTACCTCAACCATCGCTGCGGCTGCTCTGCGGGGCTTGCCTGCGGCCTTCCTGTTCCTGGTGGGTTTCACCAGCAACACCCGCACCGCATCACACCCAAAGGAAGTTGACCATGCGTAAGACAAATACCATCGCTGCGCTGCTGCTGGCTGTTCTCGCAGCCGGCCTGGCCGGCTGCGGAAAAAAAGCCGCTGAAGAGGCTGCAGCTCGCAAGCAAGCCGAAGAAGAGACCGCCAAGGTCGTCATGAAGCAGGGCAGCGGCAAGGTTCGCAAGTGGGGAGAAAGCGGCTTCGTCGATGTCAGCAAGCCCGCCACTCCCGGCAGCTCGCCGGCCGCCCCAAGCAACGAGAAGGGGAAGTGAACATGAAGCATCGCAACCTGTGGCTGGTCGTGCTGCTTCTGCTCGGCGTGTCGTCGCCGGCGTTCGCGCAACAGTTCGACCTGGGAACCGCTCTTCAGCAGTACCAAACGGCCTCGGCGCAGTTCGCCAGCACTATCGCCACGGCCGCGAAGTGGCTGGCGGTGACGCTGGCAACCATTGATTTCTCGCTGCTCATCCTGCAGAAGCTCATCAGGAGCGAAGGCCCGCAGGAAATCATGGTGGCCGTCATCATGCGAGTCATGTGGTACGGCTTCCTGACGTTCCTCATGAATGCGAGCGTGATGGCCGCCATCATCAATGGCTTCCTTCAGCTCGGGAAGAACGCCAGCGGTATCAGCGTCTTCAACCCTGCCGATGTGTTTTGGCAGGGCATCGACCTGGTGAACGTCATGACCACGGCTTTCGCGGATAACGCCAACATCGCCGGCGTGCCTGTGCCGGCCGGCCTGGCCGCTGCAGCGAATCCGCTGGTCGCTTTCATGCTGGGCATGACGATCATCTTGATCGTTATCTCGTTCCTGATCCTGACGGCTCAGTACGCGGTGATCCTGGTCCAGATGTACTTCTACCTGGCGTGCTATCCGATCATTGTGGCGATGGGCGGCATCAAGTACGGCCGCGACATGACGACCAAGGCCATTTCGGGAGCCATCGTCATCGGTGTTCGCTTCCTGGCGATCTACTTTGTCATGTTCGCTGCGCAGCAAATGGCGACGATGATGGGGCAGCAGCTGGCGAACTTCTCCATTGCTGATATGTCGCCAATGTGGGCGGTGTTCGGCATGTCGGGCCTGCTCGCCTTCTTGGCGTTAAAGGTGCCGCAAATGGCGGCCGATTTGCTGGGTGGTACTGCCTCCCTCTCGGGTGGTGACGCGGTGGCCGCTGGTGCCGTGGCGGGTGGTGCAGCTGGTGCAGTTGCGGGCACGGTGGCGAACGTCGCTACTGGCGCGGCCAATGGTGTCGCCGGTGCAGTCCGTGCCGGTCAGTCGGCCATCTCTCAAGCACGTGAGCGCGGCGCGACTGGCATGGTTTCCACGGCTGCAGGCGCAGCTGGTGCCGTGGGTAGTGCCCTGGGCGAAGCCGCAAAGGAGCGGGTCAAGGGCTTGGGTTCCGAGTCGGCCGGCGGCCGCCTGGCTGAACGCATCGACAACAAGACCGCATCCATCCGCGAGTCCAACGCAGCGGCCAGCGTGTCCGCGCCGTCCGTCGCCGGCGGCCAACCTGCCGCCCCAACTGCACCCGCAGCACCTGGCGCAGCTGCTGGCCCCGCAGCTGCAGCCGCACCTGGTGAAAGCAGCGCTGGCGAAGCAACCCGCGCCACGCCTTCAGCTCCTGCAGCCGCTCCCGCGCCGGCCAAGCTGGCAGCGCCGGCGGCCCCAGCTCCTGACGTGGCATTAGCTGCAGCTGGTGCGGCCCTCTCGGCGGCTGCTGGAACGGCCGCGCCGGTCAGTGGTGGCAGCCTGAGTGCAGCCAGTTCGACTCTGGGCGACTCGATGCAGCCGGCAGCGCCTTCCGGTGGCGATGGTTTGCAAGACGGCACTCAAGCTGACACCTCTTCAGCAGCTCGCAAACTGACTGACAACCTGGTCAACGAGCTGAAGCAAGCGGATCAGGTGCAAGGGGCGGCGGTCAACATTCAACCCGGCGGGCATGAATGATGAAGTGCGGCCTTCTCCTAACTGTCGTCGGCGCTCTGTGCGGCTTCGCATGGGGGCATGAGGGCCTGCCCTGGCTCGCTGGCCTGGCGGGCCTTGTGCCCCTGCTGTGGAGCCTTGTCGGCTCCCGGTGGTGGGCCGGTGCGGTCGCTCTGGCCTACTACCTGGCTGCTAGCCGTGGCCTGCCCTTCGGGGCGGGCATCTTCTTCGCGGAGTCGGCCCCCCTCTGGTTCAGCTGGGCGCTGTGGGCGGCCGCTGGCCTGGTCAACGCGGCCCCGTGGTTTCTTCTTTGGAGTGCATCCCCACGCCGGCAGGCGTGGACCCTGCCGACTGCTTTGCTGCTGACGGTCTTGCCCCCTGTCGGCTTCGTCGGCTGGGTGAACCCCCTGACGGCCGCCGGTTGGTGGTTCCCTGGCCTGGGATTCCTCGGCCTCGTCAGCCTGGTCGCCTTGTTCGTCCTGGTCGTGCTGAAGCGCTGGCCATCGGTCGCGGCCCTGGCCAGCGTGGCCGTGGTGGCCAACATCGCCGCGCTGCAGGCCAAGCCGGCCGAATGGTCGGCCGCCTGGTCAGCCCGTGACACCACGTTTGCGCGACTGCAGACGGCCGCCGCCCGCAACTTCCTGGCGGAGGGCCAGCGCATGGCCCAAGTCATGATGATGGCGACCCAGCTCGAACCTGGCCGGGTTCTGGTCCTGCCGGAAACCGTACTACCGCCTGTACGCCAAGGGGATGCCTTCAATGCCTCGATGCTTGCCGACGTGTCGGCACAGCTCAAGGCAAAGGGCAGCGCGATGCTTGTGGGGGCCGAAATGTCTATCCCCGGTAGCTCGATACGCAATGTTTTGGTCGCCCTGGGCGGCGATGGCGGCCCGCTGGTCCAGCGTGTGCCAGTGCCCATTGGCATGTGGCGGCCGTGGGCTGCTGATTCCATCGTTGCCGACCCCTTTGGCAGTGGCATCGGCCTCGTAGCGGGCCGCCGTGTCGCCTACGCAATTTGCTATGAGCAACTGCTGACCTTTCCCCTCTTGGTCAGCATGGCATACCGCCCCGATGTGATCGTTGGTGCGGCGAACGATTGGTGGGCAAGAAGCACCAGCATTCCAACCATTCAAGGCCAGGCGCTTGATGTTTGGGGGAGGTTATTCGGTTTGCCTGTGATTCGGGCGACGAACATTTAGAACGTGGTCGCTAGTGTGAATTTCTGCTGACTATGTCAGCGAATTGGAAACGGATTTCGCTGATTCATTCAGCATATTTGAAGGAGATGAAATGAGGAAAAGTCAAAAGATCGGCGGCTTCGCGGTTGAAGCCATGCCGGTCGGTTCCGGTCATCAAATTGAATGGTCTGTCTGGCTGTCTGATCTGCCCTATGTCCGGGCGTCCGCGCCCAGCCTGGCCGACGCGAAGAAGGCACTTGAAGAGCGGTGGAAACATTTGGTCGCTGCCTATCGGTCCGCCGGTGAACCTGTGCCACGTCCAATCCGTCGCCGGGGTAATCGGCAGATTCTGGACACGCTTCGCAAGCTCGGTGCGAGGCGCGGCAGCAGTGTTTTCTGAATGCCCTGGAGGTGCAGTCATGAAGCCGTGTTCGCGCAGTGTTTTCGCAGTGCAGCCGCAATGCGATGCCATGAACTTGCCGTGTGCATGCAGTGGGTCCGCAGTGTTGATGCAGCATTTTGCATGGCGTGGCTGCTGGCAGCTCGCCATCAGGCTTTTGCTCTCTTGCTGCTTCCTTCCCCAGGTCTTGCATGCCCGGAAACGCATTGCACCCACCATCCAATAAATGCTGAGTGGAACATAAAGGGGTATTGCGTTGCTGGGTTGTTTTTGGGTGTTTTTGGTTGCCGGACAAGGATTAGGAGCGTCCTGCACTTTGTAGAAACGTGTTGCGTTCGCAGGACGCGCCCGCAACACCGATGAAAGGGGGCCACATGGCCGCAAAACGAACATATTCGGTACGGCTCGAAGACGAGCAGCGCCAACAGCTGGAGGCCCGAGCCGAAGCCATCGGCCTGCCGACCGGCCACCTCATCCGGTCGGCGATTGCCGACTCCCTGCGGCAGCAAGAAGAGAAGGACTACCTGGCTGACGTGGAGGCGCGCATTGCCACCGCGATCAACCGGCTGGCTCGTCAGGTGGAGAAGGACCGCGCCGAACAGCAAATGGTCCTTGGCGTTCTCGACTACGTGCGGGAATGGCTGTCCTTCACATTGCCGCCGCCGGCGGACAAGGACGCGGCAAACGCACTGATGAAGGAACGGAACAAGAATTTCCTCGCTCGACTGCCGCTGCAGTTCACCACGAGCAGCAAAGCCAGGGTGACGACATACATGGAAAGCAAGACAGCCGAAGCCGAGCCGTGCCCGAAATGTGGGACCGGAATTCTCAGGCCGAAAGAGGGGCGGCAGGGACTGTTTTGGTACTGCACCAACTGGAATGCGTCGCCAAAGTGTGAGGCGACTTTCCCGGACGCTGATGGCCGGCCGCAATTGCCCAATGGTGATTCGAGCAACGGCCAAGCGGCATTTTCAATCAACCAGGAGTCTTAAACATGCAAACCACGATCTATTCCGCGATGGCGATGCTGACCAGCGCCACGTCCATCAAACACGTACTCGATGATGACGCGGAGGAATTGAGCTGCGGCCAGGTGCACTACGCCTTGGAGCTGGATGGCCGGCTTTTCTTGGTCTGGAACGACATGGACAGCGGTTCGATGATCGTTTCGCCTGTCGAGCATTGGGACTTGGAAAACCTGCTCGAAGCAATTGACGATCCGATGCCGGTGCTTTCGTTCGCTGAAATCACGGCATCAGCCCTTGCGGCCAAGGCAACTCATTGAAACCAGAAATGACCAAACGCCGTCAATAAGTCGGCAGCGCAGGAGAAATAGTAATGGCTTTTTTCATGACCTATCTGGTGGATGAAGTCAACGGTGGCATTCGGGCGAGCTTGCCAAATTTCAATCTTTACACGTTTGCCTCGGCGGTTTCGGAGGTGCCCGCCCGGTTACAGGAAGCCGTTGCCGCCGGATACCACGGCAAGGAACCAAAATCGTCTGGTCTGGATGAGCTGAAGGATGACCCACGCTATCAGGGCGGATGGTGGCTTTGGCTCAACATTGACGTGGACGATTTACCCGCGCGGAGGTGCCAGATCAGCCTGAACACTTCAGGGTCTGAGTGTCATCCCTTCGTTCAAAAAACAGTGCTTTTCTGGACGCCAGCAGATTGCTGCTCAAAGAACTACCAAGATCAATCAATCCTGACCATATTCTTATCAATTTTCAGCGTCAGGCAACTTATGCCAATAGGCCTCCACACGACACATGACGATTCATTCCGCATAGGGCGCTGGCCTGGCGTGTCGTTCTGGGCTACAATGTAGCTACATTTTGGAGCGAGCCGGCGATGGCAAATAGTGATGTTGTTCGTGCCCGGATTGACGGGGGTATCAAGGAAGAAGCTGCGAACGTATTGGCCGAAATGGGTTTGTCTATTTCGGATGCGATCAGAATGTTTCTTATTCGCGTGGCAGCTGATAAAGCCATTCCCTTTGATATCAACCGCACTTGGTCTCAATCAGGCATTCAAAATTCGCGAGATTCTGAAAAATAATTTTATAAAAATCAGGGATTTGAATTCATGGACCGGATACAGCAGCTTAACTACGAAAAGGACTTTCGCATCGCCTTCTTGGAATCCAAGGGAGACGGATTCCAACGTCTGTTCGAGAAGCTGATGTCGAAGGCCCACCCTAACGACTTCATGGCATGCCGGCCCTGGGGCAACGTTGGAGATCGTAAGAACGACGGTTATCTACCTTCCTCGCGAATCCTTTTCCAGAGCTACGCGCCGAATGAAATGAGCGCCGCCGAGGCCACCAAGAAGATCAACGAGGACTTCGAGGGGGCCAAAGAGCACTGGGAAAAATATTTCGATGAGTGGACCTTCGTCCACAACTCACCCGATGGGCGTCTGGGGCCCCACATCATCGAAGCACTGGCCAAACTTAGGCAAGACAATCCGATGATCAGAATCGGACATTGTGGATACGAGGAAATGCTAGCGAAGTTCCGTCAGTTGAGCCTTCAGGATCTTGAATCCTGGTTTGGCCCCTCGCTGACGATGGAAGCGAACGTCAACCTGGGCTTCAGCGACCTGGCCGCTGTGCTCACGCATATCAGCATCACGCCCATACCCACGACGAGCGAGGTGAAGGATGTATCGCGCGGAAAGATAGAGGCCAATCTACTGTCTCAGGCTGTCGCCGACTTTCTGAAGATCGGCATGCAAAAGTCGCCGCTCGTCGCACAGTTCTTCAATAGCTGGAAGAACCCAACCTACGGCGAGCAGATCGCGCAGGCGTTCAAGAACGAATACGTTGGGCTACGGGATGGAGTTCCTCCGCTCCATCCTGATGAGATATTCGGCCGTCTCGAAGCATGGGCCGGGGGTACGGCAAACACCACGCCCGCGCACAAGGCCGCCGTGTTGGCCGTGATGGCCTACCTGTTCGACAAGTGCGAAATCTTTGAAGATGCTCAAGCGGTGGTGGCGGCATGATACTGCCATCTAAGCATCTGCCGCAGGATCGTGCGCTACTGACCGTCGGCGCGCATGTCTTGACGTTCCTCGCACACCCCAAGACTGTCTCAGCGCTTTGGGAGGAATTGAACAGGCATGACGCTGGCTTGGCGGTAACGCCCCGGCGCATTACCTATGACTGGTTCTTGCTCGCCCTCGACCTCCTGTACGCCCTTGGAACTATAGAACTCGAAAGCGGCCTTGTGGCACGGAGGACAGCGTGATTCATCACATCTTCAGCACGCTGCCTAGCTTCAAGAATCTTGGAGATCTGAAGCCCGGCCTGAATGTGCTGCTCGCCCAAAAAACCGAAGGGGCGACCACCAAGCAAACACGCAATCGCGCCGGTAAAACCAGTTTCGTTGAGTTGGTGCATTTTCTGTTGGGCGCCGACGCCGGGCCGGACTCTATTTTCCGCACCCCAGAACTGGCTGAATCCACCTTCGGCATGGACTTCGATCTGCGGTCAGAACGGACGGTGGTCGAGCGCAGCGGTAGTTCCAAAGCCAAAATCTTCGTGACCGTCCCGCCTGCCGCGAAGGTCAAGTTCTCGGCCACCGAGTGGTGTACGTTCCTCGGCGAACAAATGTTCGGCCTGAGCAGCCTTGAAGCTGCAGGCAGCAAGCCGCCTTCGTTCCGGTCACTGTTTGCCTACTTTGTGCGCCGACAGGCAAGTGGTGCGTTCATGACGCCGGAAAAGCAGGCCACGATGCAGGGCACCGGCGACATGCAAATGGCGCTGATGTTCCTGCTCGGATTGGACTGGCAGATCGCCCGAGATTGGCAAGCTGTCCGTGATCGCGAAAAGACCCTGGAAGAGCTGAAGAAGGCAGCCGGGAACGGCGCGTTCGGTTCAATCATCGGCAAGGCCGCCGACTTACGTACTGAGCTGACCATTCAGGAAGCCCGTCTCAAGAAGCTCCATGCGGAAGTTGAGACTTTTCAGGTCTTGCCGGAATACCGGGAACTGGAAGTCGAAAGCGCCACGTTGACTCGGCAGCTCAACGAGTTGGCCAACGCCAACACCATCGACTTCTCGGCCATTCGTGATCTGGAAAGCGCACTCGCCTCTGAGGTTCCTCCAGACCATGAAGACCTTCAGGCGGTCTATCAAGAAGCAGGTGTCGTGCTACCTGGCTTGGTCAAGCGCCGCTACGAGGACGTAAAGAGCTTTCACGAATCGGTGGTGCGTAATCGGAAGGACTATCTGTCCAGCGAACTCGAGGCTGCCAAGCTGCGTATCGAGCTGCGCGATAGCAAGAAGGCGCAGCTCGACCATCGGCGCGTTGAAATCCTCGGCATTCTCAAGAGCCATGGCGCGCTCGAACAGTTCCTCAAGCTGCAAGGCGAACTGGGGCGACTGGAGTCCGAAGTGGAATCGTTGCGGCAACGCTTCGAAGCCGCCGAGCAGCTCGAAGGCACCAAGAACGAGCTGGAGATCGAGCGCAACCGCCTCACGATCCGCCTACGGCGTGACTTCACCGAGCAGAAGGATCGACTGGCGGAGGCCATCGTCGCCTTCGAGGAAACCTCGCAACGCTTGTATGAATCGGCCGGCAGCATGACGGTTGATGAAACCTCGAATGGTCCGATCTTCAAGTTTCCAATGCAAGGGGAGCGCAGCAAGGGCATCAAGAACATGCAGATATTCTGCTTCGACATGATGCTTATGCGCTTGTGCGCAAAGCGGCAGATGGGGCCGGGATTCTTGATACATGACAGCCACCTCTTCGATGGCGTTGATGGACGCCAAGTCATCAGTGCATTGCGTCTTGGCTCAGAGATTGCACAAGAGCTTGGCTTTCAGTACATCGTGACAATGAATGAAGATGACGCCTTCAAGGAAAATATGAAGGGGTTTGATTTAAATGATTACGTGCTATCCATGCGCTTAACTGACGCCACCGAAGATGGTGGTCTATTTGGTATTCGTTTTGGCTAAATTTCGGTGCGAGGTGTGGCGTGAATAACAATATACGATTTGATCTCTCGGACTATCTGATTCATTTTTTTAGAGATATTGACCTTTTAGGGCGAAATGGAATTTTATTTCCAGAGCACATGGGGTGGCAAAATCTCTATGAGGATACGTTTCTTCCGGCGAGTTTTATGCTTAGGGCCGCGCTCCGGAATGGGCGGCTTTGGGCGACTTGGTCCATGCGTAATGGCGTGCGTACTGTATACGGCCCGAGTCCTGCCATTTGCTTTACTGAAATGCCAATAGCCGCCTTCTTGCAAGCAGGGGATGCACGCTGGAAAAGTGGTCAAGCGATGAGTCCGTTTGCCTTGGTTTTTCCAAAGGATGCACTGTATCGATTGGGAGCGCTTCCTGTTATTTCTGGAGTGGCCTCAGAGGTTAATTTTTCAGCAAGCTATGACGTCGCCGGAAATCGAATGCTTCCTGAGTCGATCATTCCTTCGGCTGAGCAATTTCGCTACGTAACATTTGATATTGGCGGGGCTAAGAACATTGACTGGACACATGAGCGTGAATGGCGATGGCCTTGCCGTGCGGATTTTTCATTCGTAAAGCAGCAAGTTCAAGATTTTGGTACTGTGTCTAGTTGGGATGAAATACCTGGCTTGGACTTTTATTTGGCTGGCATTTCCGGAATCGGCGTGATTGTTGAAACAAGAAGGCAAGCGGAACTTGTTGTGAGTGATATGCTTACACTGGTTGATAGTGGTCAAGCTACTGCTGAGACATTTGGTTTTGTCATGGCTAGTAAACTTTTGCCAGCACCTAGCCAACTCCAAGACCCCGCAAACATTGCTCAGGCAATAGCAAGCGCGATGGTCAATCTTGATCCTTACTTTTCACAGCCGCAAGCGGTATGCGAAGCGCTCAGCAATCGTTTTGGTGAGCTTGTTCGCCAAGTCGAAGATTCAGCGGGAGTACCCAGTAATGGTGAATTCGGCGGCTGCTGGCTTTGGCTCCATGACAATGCTTCTCCGCTAACACGAGCCTTGCTCCGGACTGAAAGGGCGTTTGTTTCGCGTGATGGCAGGTATTTGGCGTCCCTCTACGAATTCTCTGATTCTCGAGGCCTGCGTGAACGTGAGGCCATGACCTCCCATCTTGCAAGTATGGTGAGAGCAGAGTTCGGGACATCTTGCTGTTATTTTTCAGTGTTGTGTTCTGACGATCCCACGGCGGTTCCGTTCTATGCAGATGGTTTTGATGAAGACATCGGTTTTTTCAACTGTTCATGGAACGTGTAGGTGATCCCTTGCATGGTTTCCGTCAGAAGCCGTTGAGGCTACTTCCCATCTTTCTCTCGGTGGGAAGCGCTGACTTTTTTGCAGCGATCGCTGCCGGTTGATCGCTGTCGGCCAAGTACAGCCAGTCGCTGGCGTATGCTATTGGCCCTTGTTTCAAGTTGGCAGAGTGTTGAGACTTTGCGACGCGGTTATCACATACGACATGGGTGGGAGTTGGATTAGATGAAGAATAAGTTGTTGGAAAGTGTCGACAAACAGTACAAACGATTCAACTTCCCTGGATTCGGATCACAAGGGACATGCTTCCTGCGGGCGCGTGTTCGATCAACAGGGGTGGTCGTGCTTTGTAGTCAACTTCTTGACTACTACGGTACGTCAGTGACAAACGCCGCGGAGCAAATTTTGGTTGCAGCAATTAAGCAGCTGCAAGCGGACGTTGGTCTTGACCACCTTGTCGCTGCCAAGCCTTGGTGGCGATTTCGGGATGATCACAGCCAGTTCATCGAGCAGATCGTGCGACGTGTGGTGTGGGTCGAACATTACCCAGAGGGAGCGGGGCTCGATCCCCATGGATCGTTTGCCCTAGTAGCATTTGACAGCAGCTTGCATCCAGTTTGGAACTACGTCTCCAAAGAGACGGCGGCGTCAGAGTGCGGCGTGGAAAAAGAGTTTTTCGAGATCGATATCGGGCTGCTCAAATATGGAACGTAGGCGCCTGCTGCAATATGGGCCGCGGTTGATCAACGTCTTGCACAAACAACTTCCTCATCAGGTGATTTCAGAAAACGGCCTTGTAGGAAGCTCCAAAGATGGGCATCAGGCAGAGGCGACGGTTCAGCACTTGATCGTTAAGCTGCTAACGCCACATATACCATCCCCTGACTTGATCAGAAACAACAAACAGGCGTTAGAGCATCCAACCCTCGGTGGTTGTATTCCCGATGTGATCATTGATCGCATTGGCGGGTCCCCTTGGGGATATTTCGAGTTAAAGACGCTGCTTGCCGAAGATCAGCTGACTGAAGAGGCGGTCGAGCGTGATCTAAGAAAGTTGTGTGCCTATAAGGACGCCCATCCAGATGCAGCAGCAGTCTTTGTACTCGTAGGCACACGCAAGAGGCTCTCAGAGTCGCACGCGAAAACAACTTGGGAGAAGGCGGGAATTCGCTCCGAAGAGTCGGCATTTAGCACGGGTCAGTTGCGCCCTCAGCGGCTATTTGATGGGAGCTACATTGCCATTCCTTGCGGGTGGTCTGGGAAGGCCAACGAGGTGATGACCCTGACATGGGAGGTTCAACCCGCAGGTACGCTTCGTATCCAGTCGGACACCTACCGGTTTCTAGCTTGCATGGCAGGCGCTTAACCATCGGGGAATGGCATTTTTCATGGTATAAAGTTATGATCAGTACGCAACTTATTGATTTTTATGGTGTTTCTATTCTTATTGATGATTGAGTGGGAGTGAGTCGACTTTCACCTGTGACTGTTGCTCGAACGTGCTCATTGAGGAGCACGCTGTGGCAGTACCCAGGGCCCTGAACACCGGGCGGCCTGACAGGCCGCCTCTTCGGCGGTGTGGGCACAGCGGATAGGTTCGATGTTGCCCCAGTGGCAGATCGCCAACCCGCGCCATGCGCGGATCCCATCGGGGCTCGGTGACCTTCGCATGGTCGGCACTGTTGCCGCGAGCCGGGGTCTGAAGCCTCAACAAGCCGCGGGCAAGGTGCTAGTGCATCAGGCCTGCCAGCCTTTGAAATCCAGGCACGCGCACTGTGAAGCGGCTTCAAGGCAAAGGGTCAACGGTTTGACGCGCCTGTTTTCATGCATCGTGCCAGGGTTCCCATGAGGGCACGTTTTGCCTCAGTGAATTCCGAACCGGCATGATGTGGATTGCTCGATCATGTCGGCACTCACGCGGTAGAGATTTTGAGAGACAAAGCTCTCAACCTGGGTTGCGCGTTGCCGCAACAAGCTTGCCTTGAGTTTTCGGGCCAGGGTGATATCGGGTGCGTCGCTGTCTGACAGGGCCAGCAGGTCGATCACATGGAGCGCCAATTGATGCTGCCCTGAATCGCCCAGTGTTTGGGCATGCTTGATCAAGGCGCTTTTGTCGGTGATGGCTTCCGCCACGGCGGTCGCAACGGCTTCGGGCGCTGCCGGATGCAAGGAGGTCGGGTTGCGGTCCCACCAGCCGTTCTCGGAGCGATAGATGTCGCGCACGATGTAGCTGGGGTCGCCATAGCTTGGCTGCATCCATGGCACACAGAAGAGCTCTTGAGGGTACCGGATGGCCGCGAGCACCTGTTGTTCGTTCAAGCCCTCGTTCATCAGTCTCACCACTTCGGATCGCAGCCAACGCAGCGTGCGTGCCGTGTGGCCCAGTACCTGCTGCACGGACTCCTCACCCTCGATCACGGGGCCGAACTCGCGCACGGCCTTGAGTGGACGGAGTGCGGCCATGGCTTCCAGCGTATTGGCCCAGCGAGCCGTGTCCCGTTGGGTGCGAAAAGGCGTGCCGATGTTGGGGATGGAGTTCAGCAATGCAGCGCCCCCGTAAAGCACACGGTGGGCAGGGCACCACAGAGCAATCGCATCATCGGTCTCTGATGGTGCCCAAAAAAGTTCGATGCGCTGCTCATCGTTGCCGAGGATGAGGCGATCCGCGAAGGTCTCTGTCGGCTCATGCAAGTCGATCCGATGATCAAAGAAACCGGGCGATCGGTTGAACTGAACTTCCGCCATGCGATGTTGCAGTGCCAGAGTCTCCCGGTAGCGGGCGTACCGGCGTGGGAGGTTGTCGTGTGCGATCAGCCGTGGGGCTGCATCACCCCGTTCTGCTGCATGGGCCAGCCAGGTGGCCACGCCTGCGTTGTAGCCCATGTGCCCATGGCTGTAGCACAGCGCATGCACAGGAGACCTGCTGATCTGGCGCAGACTGGCGATCATGCTCTCGGTCACCGGGCCACCAGGGCCCGCATCGATGACGACCAGACCGACATCGGTCTCGGCCACAAAAGACTGGCCTTGGCCATGCAGGATGTGCAGGCCTGGCACCACAGTTTCGCTGCCGGTGCCCATGAACAGGATGGAAGGGGTGTCGTCTTTGGTGGTCATGCTGATTCCTTTTTCTTTGGCGTCGGTACCCGTGCCGGCACGGTGCTCAGGCCGGTTGGCGCCGCTGCCCGCGGCAGTGCAACCCATCAGACCCACAAGGTGACTCAGGCAGCGCGCGGCGGGGAGCGGGGTGCATTCGCCGGGGGGGCTTGGTGCTGAAAACCGGGTCAATCCAAGCTCACGCCGGTGGAGCGGGCCAGGTCGAGGGCAACGGGGAGAAAACTCGCGTAGGCGGCTGTGGCCTCGGCGGGCGTATTCCCAACCGGCTCAAGCCCCAGGCTCTCGACGCGTTCGCGGACCGAGGGCTCACGCATCACGGCGGCAAGCTCATGAGCCACGCGTTGAACAATGAAGTCGGGTGTCCGGGCGGGAGCCATCAGCGATATGGCACCCGTGTTGCTGTAGACAGCATCTTTGTAGCCCTGCTCGCTGAAGGTTGGAACCTGGGGGAGGCCTTGAGCGCGGTGGTTGCCCACCACCGCCAGGGCTCGCAACTTGCCGGTGTTGATGAAGGGCTTGAGGGTGGCGGCGGAGCCCAAGGTGATCTGGACTACGCCGCTGATCAGGTCTGCGGACATCGGACTTTCACCTTTATAGGCGACGTGCAGAGTTTGCAGGCCATAGGTCTTGTCCATGTACACCTGAATTTGATGGGGCAAAGTGCCAGCGCCCCAAGATCCCATCGCATAGTTGCCGGGAGACCGCCGTATGGCCTCAATCAGCGTCCTGAAGTCTCGAGCCGGTACCGATGGATTGACCGCAAGTACCAAAGAGGGTCTGACGACATCCGAGATCATGCGCAGGTCAGTGCGCGGGTCGTAGGGTAGCTTCTTGTAGAGGACCAGGTTGGTGCTGATGGCCGCTGGCGTGGTCAGGAGCAGCGTGTAACCATCGGCAGCACTCTTGGCCACATGGTCGCTGCCGATGATGCCTGTGGCACCGCTGCGGTTGTCGACCACAAAAGGCTGATGAAGCCGCTTGCCCAGAGCTTCTGTGAGGATTCGCGCCAAGGTGTCGGTTGCGCCGCCAGCCTGGTACTGCACGACGATCCGCACCGGACGACTCGGATAGCCGTCGTTCGCGGGCGCAGCGCCTGCACCTGCTGCGCAACTCCAGAGCAGTGCCGCGCCAATTGGAGATATGTTCATTGTGACCTCTTTGGAGAACAGACAGGGGGGGGGAATCAGTCCGAGCCCTCCGGCAGCCCACGGTCAGAGAAATCCTGCCAGGGCTCGGTTGTTCATGGCCTCTTTAGAAGGTGTTACGCAGGCCCACGGCCAGTGACCGCACGCCATCACCGCTTTGGGCTCGTATGGCCAACATGGCCATGTTGGCCATGGAGGTCGAGGCGTTGGCCAGCACACCCAACATTTGCACCGCCATTTGCACCTCCAATTGCGCCTCCGTTTGCGCCCACGCAGCGGAGCCGAGCGCTCTCACGCCGCTGGCGACTGGCCATTGTTTTTGCTTCATGAACAGGTTCCCTTCATCACGTCTGTCACGACTAGATTGCCGATGTCTGCCTACTCTAGGACGCGAGGGGGGCACTTTCTGTCAAGCTACCGACACATAGAGGCATGAGGGTTGCTGACTTCCTTGTTCAGGGCTCCGGCTGTCGTTTTGACTGAAAGATCGTGTCCGCAGCCGAGCCCGCAATCAGGTGATCGAGGGGCATGTCAGGGTGGGCCAGATCCATCGGGAGGGCTAAAAGGGAACGGTGGCCTCGGGTTGGGCGGTGCTCGACTGGCATCAGGACCCAGGCGATCTTTTGCGGCCGGCTCAGGCGGTGTTCGACTCCAGGCCTCGGGAAATGCCTTTGTCCGCGTTGCCCGACCTGGCCGAGGAGGTGCTGAGTCGTTGCGAGACCGCTTTCAGTCGTCGTTCGGCCTTGCGCTCGCTCGGTGACCCGACCGAGTCCATACGGAAGGGCACAGAGGCCGAATGCGCCGACTCATCCTCCCCCAAACAATCCCCCCTCATCCAGCAACTCGAACGCGATCTCAGGCCGTTGCTCCAGGCTTTTCTTGATGGCGGCGGGGATGGCCTGGCGGGTTTTCTTGCACAGGCCAGGTTGCTCGTGGACCAGGATGGTGATGCCGCGCAGGGTGCGCACCTCGTTGGGGCTGGTGCTGATGGTCAGGCGAATGCCAAGCTGCTCTTCCAGGCGCTCTTCGAGGCGGCGCAGGTCGCTGAGGCTGGCCAGGTTTTCCAACCGCTGCAGCAGGCGTTTTTCCTCTTCACGCGTCAGGCGCAGCACGCGCAAGTCACCGCTGGGGTTTTGCAGCAGGGCGTCACGGTCACAGACGCAGGCGCCGGGCGGGCATTCGGTGCGGATCGGAAAACTGGCGCTGGGGGTCATCAAGGGGGTGTGGGGCAGGGCAGGCGAGCGTCATCTTACTGAAACAGCGGTGGCAGCGTTCTATCATCCCTGCCATGCTGGGGGCCGTCCAAGGCCGCTTTCCCTGTCCTTGATCGTTTTTCCTCCATGGCCAAGATCGTTCTCTACTGCCAACCCGGCGCCAAGCAAACCCAGCTGATGGGCACCCATGACGGCAAGCCCAAGATCCAACTGAAGGCGCCGCCGGTGGACGGCGAGGCCAACAAGGCGCTGATTGCCTTCGTTGCGCAACGCTGCGGGGTGTCCAAATCGGCCGTCACCATCGAGCTGGGCAGCAGCGGGCGCACCAAGCGGGTGGCGGTGGAGGGCATGGACGATGGGGCACTGCGGACTCTGTTCGGCCTTTGACGGGCCGGGCCTGAAACCGGATGGGGGCGGGCTCGCTTTACCTTCCTGTGACGCTGCGCAAGCGCTGGTGTCATGCGGGGCTGGCAAACTGGGCGACTTGCAAGCCTCAGATTTTTCATGAACATTGAATTCAAACGCCTGATCCGTCCAGGGATCGCGGTCGGGGTATTGGCCATCGCCCTGGTGGTGGGCAAGAAGACCTTCTTCGCGCCGCCGCCGGCCCCCGCCTACATCACCGCCCCGGTGGCTCGGGCCGACATCGAAGACACCGTGCTCGCCAATGGCACGCTCAAGGCCTTCAAGCAGGTCAGTGTGGGGGCCCAGGTGTCGGGCCAGGTCAAGTCGCTCAAGGTAGCCTTGGGTGACATCGTTCGCAAAGGTGATCTGGTGGCCGAGATCGACTCGCTCACCCAGCAGAACACCTTGCGCAACAACGAGGCTGCCCTGGCCAATGTGCAGGCGCAGCTGCGCTCTGCCGAGGCCACCCTCACGCAGGCCGAACTGGCCCTGAAGCGGCAGCAGCAGATGCGGGCTTCCGAGGCAAGTTCACAGGCCGATCTGGAGGCCGCTCTGGCCACCGAAAAGACCAGCCGGGCCAGCGTGGAGGCGCTGCGCGCCCAGGTGGACCAGGCCAAGGTGGCGGTGGACACGGCCCGCGTCAACCTGGGCTACACCCGCATCGTGTCGCCCATTGATGGGCAGGTGGTGGCCCTGGTGACCGAAGAAGGCACCACCGTCAACGCCAACCAGTCCACTCCCACGATCATCATCGTGGCCAAGGTCGACACCATGACCGTCAAGGCCTCGATCTCAGAGGCCGATGTCACCTCGGTCAAACCGGGACAGCGGGTGTACTTCACGATTCTTGGCGAACCGCAAAAGCGCTACGACGCCACCTTGCGCACCATCGAGCCGGCCACCGACAGCATCAGCACCTCCACCACCAGCAGTTCCTCCAGCAGCAGTTCCAGTTCGACCTCCACCAGCAGCGCCACGGCCATCTACTACAACGGCCTGTTTGACGTGCCCAACCCCGACAACAAGCTGCGCATCTCAATGACCGCCATGGTCTACATCGTGCGCGGTCAGGCCAAGAACGCGCTGACGATGCCTGTGGGCGCTCTCAGTGCCCGCCAGCGTGACGGCAGTTACCGGGTCAGCGTGCTGGGCGGCGACGGGCAGTTGCAGCCGCGCACCGTGCACGTGGGCATCAACAACAACGTGACGGTGGAGGTCCTGGACGGCCTGAAAGAGGGTGAGAAGGTGGTGCTGGGCAATGCTGCCGGGGCCCCGTCGGCCTCGGGCGAATCGCGCAGCATGCGCCCGCCACCGGGTGGGTTCTGACATGAGCGCGCACCCAACACCGGGCGGCGCGGCCCCCGCCTCGGCTTCAGATCCCGCCCAGCCCCTGCTGTCATTGCAGGGGGTGTGGCGCGAGTTCCTGGTCGGTGACAGCCCGCTGGCCGTGCTCAAGGACATCCGCCTCGATGTGGCCGCCGGCGAGATGATCGCCATCGTGGGCCAGTCGGGTTCCGGCAAGTCCACCTTGATGAACCTGGTCGGCTGCCTGGACCAGCCCAGCCGGGGCAGCTACCAGATCAATGATCGCGAAGTGGGCAGCCTGCAGGCTGACGAACTGGCCGCGCTGCGGCGCGAGCATTTTGGCTTCATCTTCCAGCGCTATCACCTGCTGGGCGACCTGTCGGCCGCCGGCAATGTGGAGGTGCCCGCGATCTATGCCGGCTCAGGGGCGCGTGAGCGCCGGGCCCGCGCCCTGGCCCTGCTGGAGCGCCTGGGCCTGGGCGGACGCACCTCGCATGTGCCGGGCAAGCTGTCGGGTGGCCAGCAGCAGCGGGTGTCGATCGCCCGAGCCCTGATGAACGGTGGCAGCGTCATCCTGGCGGACGAGCCCACCGGGGCGCTGGACACCCAGTCCGGCGCCGAGGTGATGAAGATCCTGGCTGAATTGCATGCGATGGGCCACACCATCATCCTGGTCACGCACGACATGCAGGTGGCCAGCCATGCCCAGCGCATTGTTGAACTGCGCGATGGCGAGGTGGTCTCCGACCGCAGCAACGTCCCAAGCCAACCCTTGACGCCCGCCTCGGCGGGTGACGCGGTGATCCTCCGCCCCAAGGCCGCTGGCCGGACTGGGCCCTGGACCGCCCTGAGCCGCTGGGCAGACCGGCTGGGTGAAGCCTTCCGCATGGCCTTGCTGGCCATGAATGCGCACCGCCTGCGCACCTTGCTGACCATGCTGGGCATCATCATCGGCATTGCCTCGGTGGTGTCGGTGGTGGCTCTGGGGGAGGGCTCGCGCCAGAAGGTGTTGGCCAACATCAGCTCCATTGGCACCAACACCATCGATGTGTACTCGGGCACCGGGTTCGGCGACCCGCGGGCCGCCCGCATCCAGACCCTGAGTCCGGCCGATGCGGATGCGCTCAAAGAGCAGAGCTACGTCGACAGCGTCACCCCCAATGTGCAAGCCTCGGTCACGGCGCGGTATGCCAACATCGATGCCTCGGTGCAGGTCACGGGCGTGGGCGAGCAGTATTTCCGGGTCAAAGGCCTGGAGATGGCCGGCGGCACGGCCTTCAGTGAAGCCGCCGTGCAGGCCTACGGCCAGGTGGCGGTGATCGATGAGAACGCCCGCAAGAAACTGTTCCCCAACACCAACCCGGTGGGCCAGGTGTTGTTGCTGGGCAGCATGCCGGTCTATGTGGTGGGCGTCACCGCCAAAAAGGAAGGGGGGTTCGGCCCCAACATGGAGACCCTCAATGTCTTCGTGCCTTACACCACGGCCATGCGCCGCCTGATCGGACAGGGCTACCTGCGCAGCATCACGGTGCGGGTGGACGATCGCACCTCGATGGCCGCCGCCGAGCAGGGCATCAACCAATTGATGGAGCGCCGTCACGGCCGGGTGGATTTCTATGTGCTCAACACCGACAGCATCCGTCAGACCATTGAAAGCACCACCCGCACGCTCACGTTGCTGGTGTCGTCGATTGCCGTCATTTCGCTGGTGGTGGGCGGCATCGGCGTGATGAACATCATGCTGGTGAGCGTCACCGAGCGCACCGGCGAAATCGGCGTGCGCATGGCGGTGGGGGCACGGCAAAGCGATATTCAACAGCAGTTCCTGATCGAAGCCGTGCTGGTTTGCCTGTTGGGCGGTGTGCTGGGCATCTCGCTGGCTTTGGGCTTCGGGGCCCTATTCAAGCACTTCAGCAACAACTTCACGCTGGCGTTCTCCACCTCGGCCATGGGGGCGGCCTTTCTGTGCTCAACCCTCATCGGGGTGGTGTTCGGCTTCCTGCCGGCGCGCAGCGCGGCCCGGCTCAACCCTGTCGAGGCCCTGGCCCGTGATTGACCCAGGACTGACCCGTGATCGACCCGAGATGGACGCCCCTGGACACAAGGCGCTGTGGCGCAACGATTTCATGATGGACCTTCCTTTTTCAAAGCCCAAGACACCGGCCCCGCATCGACTTGCGCTGCCGCTTGCTTTGGCACTGGCCCTGGCACAGGGCTTGTTGCTCGGGGCCTGCAGCTCGGTGCGCACCCCTTACCAGGCGCCCCAGGTGGCCGTGCCCGGCGCCTGGTCACACCCAGGCGCCGTGGTGACGGCCCCCGCCGATGGGCCTGATACCTGGTGGGGCGCCTTTGGCGACCCGCAGCTCAACACCCTGGTCGAGGCGGCCCTGAGCCGCAACAACGATCTGGCCGTGGCGGCCCTCAAGGTGCGCAAGGCGCGGCTGCAGGCCGAACTGGCGGAACGCAACCGCTGGCCCACCCTCGCAGGCAGCGTCAGCACCCAGGGCCAGAAGCCGCTGGACGGCGGGGCCAGCACCCGCAGCAGCGGCGCCAGCGTCTCAGTCAGTTACGAGGCCGATTTGTGGAACCGCCTGGGCAGCTTGAGCGATGTGTCGCGCTGGGAGTCGCTGGCCACCGAGCAGGATCGCCAGGCCACCCGCCTGAGCCTGATCGGCAGCGTGCTGCAGGCCTACTGGCAACTGGCCTACCTGAACCAGCGCATCAGCACCGGTGAGCAAAGCGTGGCCTACGCCGAAAAGACCCGAGACCTGGTCCAGGCTCAATACCGGGCCGGTGCGGTGTCGGCCCTGGAGATCAGTCAGGCTGAGGCCACGGTGCTGAGCCAGAAGGCCACGCTGGCCGACCTGCAGCAGCAGCGGCTGAGCGCCCGCACCACCCTGGCCCTGTTGTTGGATGTGGCGCCGAGCGACACGGCCTTGCAGCCCTGGTTGGGTACCGAGCCGCAGCGCTTGCCGCTGCAGGCCATGCCCGAGGTGGCGTCCGGGCTGCCGGCCCAATTGCTGGGTCGACGCCCCGACCTGCGTGCGGCCGAGCTGCGCCTGCGTGAGACCCTGGCCAGCGCCGATGCCACCGCCGCCAGCTACTACCCTGCGCTCACCCTCACCGGGGCCCTGGGCAGCAGCAGCCTGGCTTTGGGGCAGGCTTTGTCCAATCCCTATGCCTTGCTGGGCGCCGGTGTGACCCTGCCGTTCCTGCAGGTCAACACCATGAAGCTGAACAACGCCATTGCCCGCACCCAGTACGAGAGTGCGGTCGTCAGCTTCCGCCAGACGCTTTATTCGGCCCTGGGCGATGTCGAAAACGCCCTGAGCAACCGCAGTGCCCTGGCCCGGCAGGGCGAACTGCTGGCCGGCTCGCTGGCCGCCAGCCGGCGCAGCGAACAGCTGTACGAGGTGCGCTACCGCCAGGGGTCAGTGGCCCTGAACCTGTGGCTGGATGCCCAGGAGACCCGCCGCACCGCCGAAACCGCCTGGGCGCAGAATCAGCTCTCGCAACTCAAGAACCAGGTCACCCTGTACCTGGCTCTGGGCGGCAGTGCCCAGGGGGCGCCATAGCGCCATAGCGCCATAGCGCCATAGAGCCATAGAGCCATAGAGCCATAGAGCAGGCGGTCTGGCACACAATATCGAACTTGTCACGCTCTGACGCAGAGAGGCTCATTCGATGTACCTGCCCCCGCAATTCGACGGCTCGGACCCGGCGCTGGCCCACGCGCTAATGCGCGAGCACCCCCTGGCCAGCCTGATCTCGAACGACGATGACGGTCTGCCCTATGTCACCCATCTGCCTTTGCATTTGGCAGCCGAGGACGGGGCAGGGGGCCCGGCGCTGCTGCTGGGACACTGTGCCCGGGCCAACCCGCACTGGCGCTACCTGCAACAGCGCCCGCGTGCGGTGCTGACCTTCATGGGGCCGCAGGCCTATCTATCGCCGGCGGTCTACCCCGATCTGGCGCGAGTGCCCACCTGGAACTACCTGGCGGTGCATGCGACCGTGCAGGCCCGGCTGCTCGACGAGGCCGAGGCCAAAGACGCCTTGCTCAAGCAGTTGATCGCCGATCACGAGCCGGGCTACGCTGCGCAGTGGCACGGGCTGGACGCCGATTGGCGCCAAGGCATGCTGCGCGGCATCGTGGCATTCGAGCTCCGTGTCGAGTCGCTGCAGTGCAAGCTCAAACTCAACCAGCACCGGCCCGAATCCCACGCCGCCATGTACGAGGCCTACCGCAGCGCCGACAACGACGCTGCGCGTGGCCTGGCTCAATGGATGCAACGTCTGGGCCTGGTCCCTCAGGAGAATCTGTGATGCGTGGTGGAATCGGTTTGATCGGATTGGTGCTGGCCCTGGTCATCACGGGCCTGCTGGTGAAGCGGCAACTGGGCAACGCCGTGGCGCCACCGCCCCTGGTCAGGCCCGCGTTACCGGCGGCGGCCAGCGGTTCTGCCGGTACGCCGCCTGCGGCGGTGCCCCTGAACCAACTGCCCCAGCAGACCAAGGAGGCGGTTGACGCCCTGATGCAAAAGCCGCGGCCCATGCCCGACGAGAATTGAGCACACCATGTTGACGGCTTCTGATACCCCGCTACCGGACCCGCAATCCGCGATGGACCACGCCTTCATGCAATTGGCCTTGGCCGAAGCCCGACTGGCGGCGGCCGCGGGTGAGGTCCCGGTGGGCGCGGTGGTGGTCAAGGCGGGGCGTGTGATTGGTCGTGGCCACAACCAGACCATTGCGCGGCACGACCCCAGTGCCCATGCCGAGATCGTGGCGCTGCGCGAGGCCGGTGCGGCCCTGGGCAATTACCGTCTCGACGGCTGCAGCCTGTACGTCACGCTGGAGCCCTGTGCCATGTGCAGCGGGGCCCTGCTGCAGGCCCGTCTGGCCCGCGTGGTCTTTGGTGCTGCCGAGCCCAAGACCGGGGCGGCGGGTTCGGTCCTCAATCTGTTCGGGCAAGCCCAGCTCAACCATCAGACCACGGTGCAGGGTGGCGTGGCCGAGCACGATTGCAGCCTGGCCCTGCAGCATTTTTTTCAGGCCCGGCGAGCGACCCAGCGTGAGCAGGCCAGAGCGGCCCACCCGCTGCGTGACGACGCGGTGCGCGCACCCGACAATGCCTTTGCCGCGCTGCCCGGCTACCCTTGGGCGCCCCGGTACCTGAGCGATCTGCCGGCCCTGGCCGGATTGCGGCTGCATTACCTGGACGAGGGGCCTGTCGACGCGCCCATCACCTGGCTGTGTCTGCATGGCAACCCGGGCTGGAGTTACCTGTACCGTCACATGCTGCCGGTGTGGCTGGCCGCCGGGCACCGGGTGGTGGCCCCCGACATGCCGGGCTTCGGCCGCAGCGACAAGCCCAAGAAGCCGGCTGCTCACCAATTCGACTGGCATCGCCAGGTGCTGCTCGAATTGGTGCAGCGCCTGGATCTGCAACGCGTGGTGCTGGTGGTGCAGGACTGGGGCGGCATTCTGGGCCTGACCCTGCCCATGGCCGAGCCCTCGCGCTACCAGGGCCTGCTGGCCATGAACACCCTGCTCGCCACCGGTGAGGAGCCCTTGTCCCCAGGCTTTCTGGCTTGGCGCGAGATGTGCCGCAGCAAGCCCTTGTTCGACGTGGGGCGCCTGATGGCACGGGCTGTGCCCGCGCTCAGCACCGAGGAGTGCGCGGCCTACAACGCGCCGTTTCCCGATCGAGGGCATCGCGCTGCGCTGCAGGCCTTCCCACCCATGGTGCCCGAGCACCCCGGGTCGGCTGGGGCCGCGCTGTCGCGCCAGGCCCGGGATTTCTGGCAGCAAGAGTGGGCCGGTCGCAGCCTGCTGGTGGTGGGGGCAGCCGACCCCGTGCTGGGCCTGCCGGTGATGCAGCGCCTGCGTGAGCAGATACGGGCATGCCCCGAGCCCTGGGTATTGCCAGAGGCCGGGCATTTTGTTCAGGAGCACGGTGAGCCGATTGCCCGCCGGGCTGTGGAATACTTCAAGCCATGAACCGCGGTGGCTGCAGGCCCCGCACAACCAAGGAGCCGCGGCCCCCAGGCCGGCGGACAAGCACTTTGTCAGACTTCGACGATCACGACCACGCGGCCTGTGGGCACGACCACGGCCCCAAGCACATCTACATCTATTCGCCTTCGAGCGCGGTGCGCGACAAGGCAGCCTTTCGCCGTGGGGTGGCCCGGTTGCGGGCCATGGGCCATGAAGTGGAGATCGACCCCGATGCCCTGGCGAGCCACACCCGTTTTGCGGGTGATGACGACACCCGTCTTGCCGCCATTGGCCGGGCGGCCGCCAGCGGTGCCGACATCGCGCTGATCTCGCGTGGCGGCTATGGCCTCACACGGCTGCTGCCCCAACTGCCCTACAAGGCGATTGCCAAAGCCGTTGAGCGCGGCACCGAATTTGTCGGCATCAGCGATTTCACCGCTTTCCAGAATGCCGTGTTGGCCAAGACGGGCGCCATCACCTGGGCCGGCCCAGCCTTGGGGGCCGACCTGGGCACCGAAGAAGAGCCCGACGACATCATGTTGGCCTGCCTGGACGACCTGCTCAGCGGCCATGGCGAGGGGGCCGGCTGGGAGTTGCCACGCCCCCGCAAAGGCACGGCCGCCGCGGCCACCGCGCCGGTGCAAAAGCCCTTCACGGTCAAGCAGGGCACC
Source organism: Curvibacter sp. EU05-FHT14A10 (assembly GCF_058791075.1). NCBI lineage: Bacteria > Pseudomonadati > Pseudomonadota > Betaproteobacteria > Burkholderiales > Comamonadaceae > Curvibacter > Curvibacter sp. EU05-FHT14A10. The sequence goes on along the minus strand of NZ_JBYTDE010000001.1, from coordinate 683,567 downwards.
CTGTGGGGCGGCAACCTGGCGGTGCTGTCCAGCCTGATCGGCACCCCCTACCTGCCTGACATCAAGGGCGGGGTGCTGTTTTTCGAAGACATCGGCGAACACCCCTACCGTCTGGAGCGCTTGCTCACCCAGTGGCTGCATGCCGGGCTGCTGGCCCGCCAGAAGGCCATCGTGCTGGGCCAGTTCAACGAGTACAAATTAACGCCCCATGACAAGGGTTTCAAGCTCGACTCAGTGGTGCAGTGGCTGCGCAGCCAGCTGAAGGTGCCGGTGCTGACCGGCCTGCCGCATGGTCATGTGGCCACCAAGGTCTTGCTGCCGGTGGGCGCGCCCGTGTCGCTGTCGGTGGACGAGCGCGATGCCCTGCTGTTTTGGGGCCACCTGCGCTGAAATTTACGCTGAAATTTGCGCTGAAATTTCGCTGAAGTATCGGCCTGTGCCGTCATCGAGTGAGGACTCCTTGGACAACGAAGCTTATTTTTACGAACCGGCCCAGGGCCACGGCCTGCCGCATGACCCGTTCAACGCGATCGTGGGGCCGCGCCCCATCGGCTGGATCTCGACTTGCTCGGCTGACGGCGCCTTGAACCTGGCACCGTACAGCTTTTTCAATGCCTTCAATTACGTGCCGCCCATCGTGGGGTTCGCCAGCATTGGGTACAAGGACACGGTACGCAACATCGAGCAGACCGGGGAGTTTGTCTGGAACCTCGTGAACCGGCCACTGGTCGAGCCCATGAACCAGAGCTGCGCCGCCGTGCCGCCTGAGGTCAGCGAGTTCGAACTGACAGGGCTGACGCCCAAGGCCTCGCGTCTGGTGAAGCCGCCACGGGTGGGCGAAAGCCCGGTCAACTTCGAATGCCGCCTGACCCAGTTGCTCCAACTCCAGACCGCGGCCCACCAAACCGTGCCAACCTGGCTGGTGCTGGGTGAGGTGGTGGCGGTGCACATCGAGCGCAGCCTGTTGCGCGACGGCATCTTTGACACGGCCGCTGCCGGCCCCGTGCTGCGTGGGGGTGGTCCGGCCGATTACTTCAGCGTCGGGCCTGAGCAGCTGTTCAAGCTGTACCGACCGCGGTGAGCGTGGACCCGGACGACGAAACCCGCAACCCAGCCCCCGCCGGCGCGGGCCCGGTGGTGCGCGAAGACGAGGTGGAGTTCAGCGCCATCCGTGCCCAGGGTGCGGGCGGCCAGAACGTGAACAAGGTGTCCAGCGCGGTGCACCTGCGCTACAGCATTCCCGATGCTTCCCTGCCCGACGATCTGAAAGAACGGCTGTTGGGGCTGCGTGACCACCGCATCACCGCCGAGGGTGTGGTGGTGATCAAGGCCCAGACCCAGCGCAGCCAGGAGCAAAACCGGCTGGAGGCCTTGCAGCGTTTGCAGGCGCTGATCGATTCAGTGGCCATCCCTCCCAAGACACGGCGAGCGACCAAGCCCACCCGTGGTTCACGCCTTCGGCGACTGCAGGACAAGAGTCAGCGCGGGCAGGTCAAGCAACAACGCAGCCGGCCGCGCGATCTGGGCAACGCTTGAGTTTGTTGTGCGCTGGCCGCAACACGGGAGATGAAAACGGCAATTTGCAATCGACCTGGGTAGCGGTTGCCGGTTTGGATTTATCATCCGCGCAAGGGAGAAAATATGAAACAAATTGTTCAACCCTTGCGATCCAGCCAAGCCCAACGCCAGTGGCAGATTGCACGCATCCTGATCGTGTTGGGCCTGGCCGCAGCCTGGGGTCATCTGGCGGGTCACTCCATGGGGCTCAGCAGCCAGGGCACCTCGGCACTCACCCCGATCAGCATCCTGGCCCTGGTGGCTGGTTTTGCGCTGGCGGCCTTGACCCGCCAGGAACAGAAGGTCTGCCTTGCCCAGCAGGGCTGGTTTATGGCACAGCAAGCCGCGATGGAGCGCCCGGCCAAGGCGGTCAATGTGACGCGACGTTTGCAGCTCATCCAGGGCAAGCTGCCTGTGGACACCGCTCGTTGACACGCTGACAATGGCCCGGCCGTCCTGGGCGGCGTGACGGCAAGATGGGCATCTTGTTGGTTCGTGCGGCGCAACTGGGACACAATCCAGGGCTTGACGACGCATTTTTCGCGCGCATTGCCCATGATCCCCATCAAGACCGAATCCGCCTGGCGCGGAACCTCCGACTGCAGCGCCTGCGCCGTGCGTGACATGGCTTTGTTCGCCGAGCTGGATGACCGCGACTTCGCTCAGATCCACGCCCCGATAGACGACCTCGAATACAAGGCCGGTGAATCCATGTACTCGGAGGGACAGGCTGCACAGGGGGTTTTCACCCTGCGCAAGGGGCTGCTGAAGCTGGTTCGCCTGACCTCTGACGGGCGTCAGCGCATCGTGCGCGTGGTGCGGCCCGGCGATGTGGCGGGCCTGGAGGCCTTGGTGACACGCCGTTACGACAGCGAAGCCGTTGCGCTCTCGGATGTGCTTGTGTGCCGGATACCGCTGACGGTCTTGCAAGGTCTGGCAGCCCAGAGCCCGCGCCTGCATGGTGCACTGATGGCCAAATGGCAAGGGGCCCTGAAGGCCGCGGATGACTGGCTGGCCGAGCTCAATTTCGGGTCGGCACGGCAACGGGTCAGCCATTTGGTGCGCAAGATGCAGACCCGTGAGCAGCCCGACGAGGTGCTGCTGTTCCGGCGTGAGGACATGGGCGCCATGCTGGATCTGAAGCTGGAAACGGTCAGCCGTGAGGTCAGCGCCCTGGTCCGCGACGGGATTCTTGAGCCCATGGACCGGCTGGGGCGGCGCTACCGCCTGCTTGACAACGCCGGCCTGCTGGCTCTTCAGCAGGGCGACTGAACAGCGCCCTTGGCTTGGGTCAGTCCTGTGCAGGGGGCTTGACGATCAGCACCGGCACCGGAGAGGCCTGCAGCAGATCATGGGACACCGATCCCTCCAGCGCCGTGCGCAGCAGGCTCTTGCCGTGGCCGCCCATCACCACCATCGCGCAGCGTTTGAGCTCGATCAGATCGAGCAGGGCCGGGACCGGATCCCCGGTCACCACCTCGGTGTGGTGGGGCACCCCTGCGGCATGCAGCAAGGCCTGTGCCTTTTCCAGGGCATGGCTGCCCGCTGCGGTGCTGATCTGCTCGATCACCTCGGGGTTGGGCGCCTTCACCAGTTCATACAAGGTCGCCGGGGATTGCACATTGGCCAGCAGCAGATGCGCCTGCAGGCCGTCATGGGCCAGGCGGATGGCAAAGCGGACGGCGTCCAGAGACAAATCGGTTCCGTCGATGGGCACGAGGATGTGCATGAGGATTCCTTTCAACAACCGGTTGCCACGGTGTGGCAACCCTGTGAAATCAATATACCTCTGGCAGCCATCTCCTGGATGTCCAAGACCCTGTGGGCAGGATGTGGCGGCGGCTCCTCTTGACGCAGGTCAGGACTTGCCCGGCCCTGCGTGGGCTCAGTGCAGGGGCTTGGCGTCAGGGCGTGTGCGGTAGAAGGTCAGGGGCTCGGCTTTGGCCTGGTTCAGCACCGATCGCTTGATTTTGCCCACCACGTGCATCTCGCAGGGCTTGCAGTCAAAGCGCAGCGTGAGCTTCTCCTTGCCATTGATCAGCGTGAGGGGCTCGGCCCGGACCGTGCCCTGCACGCCGGTCACACCCTTGGCCTGCTTGGGGCACAGGCTCATCGAGAATCGCACACAGTGCTTGGTGATCATCAGCGACACCTCGCCTTCTTCCTCGTGGCTTTCATAGGCCGCGGCGATCACCTTCACGCCGTGGCGTGCATAAAAGGCGCGGGCCTTGTCGTTGAAGACGTTGGCCAGGTAGGTGAGGGTGTCTTCGGGGTAATTCACTGGCGGCTGCACGGCCTGCCCGCGCTCTGGGCGCTGATAGGCGGCCGCGCGGGCGGTCTCCAGGGCCGCGATGGCGTCCCGGCGCAGCGGGTTGAGCACCGAGGCGGGCACAAACCAGGGCTGGCTCAAGGCCACGCTCACATCAATGGGTTCGAACACCGTCGCGCCGAACTTGCTCAGGTGCTCGCGCAGGCTGGCCTCGTTGCGCTGGGCATCGCGGGCGGGCTCATGCGGGTGCTGCAGCCGTGCATGGCCCTGGTGACCCTCTTCATCGGTCAGCTGCAGTTCAAACCCATCCGGCGTGTCCTGCAGCGCAGCCCACACCCCGATGCGGCGCTCGCTCGACTTCTTCTCCAGCAGGCGCACCCAGTCCATGTCGCGGTTGCGGTTGATCTCGGTCCCGCGGCGCAGGTCCTTGAAACCCTCCATCGGGTCTTTGGGGAAGACGCGCCACTGCCCCACCTTGCCGGCTGCCGCCGGCTCGGCCCGATTGATCGCTACGCCGACCAGCTCTTTTTGCAGGTCGTAATAGCAGAGGCCATCACCGTTGTGCAGCACCGTGGCGGGGCTGCTGGTTTCGAGTTCGATCCAGTTGGGGCCCACCTGGGTCACCCAGCCGATGGCCTGGCCGGGGTTCTTGGGCGTGTCAAAGGCACCGATGTCCTCCTTGCGGCCGTTCACAAAGTAGTCGGTGAACTCGCGGTTGAAGTTCTGGTCGGGGTCCGGGGTGAAGGTGAAGCGGGTGCGGCCGCTGGAGGCCCGCGCCAGCGGCGGGCGGGCGGGATCGTAGGAGCCTTCACGCGATTCGATCACCTCGTCGATCAGGCGTCGGTAGTGGGCCGTGATGTTTTTCACATAGGCCATGTCCTTGTAACGGCCTTCGATCTTGAAACTGCGCACGCCGGCATCGATCAGGGCTTCCAGGTTGTCGGACTGGTTGTTGTCTTTCATCGAAAGCACGTGCTTGTCGTGCGCCACGAAGCGGCCCTGGCTGTCGGTCACCTGGTAGGGCAGGCGGCAGGCCTGCGAGCAGTCGCCCCGGTTGGCACTGCGGCCGGTGTGGGCGTGGCTGATGTAGCACTGGCCGCTGTAGGCCACGCACAGGGCACCGTGCACGAAAAACTCCAACTGGCAGCGCGTGGGGTCCAGGCCTTGATGGATGTCGCGGATCTGCTCCAGCGTCAGCTCACGTGCCAACACGATCTGCGAAAAGCCCACGTCTTGCATGAAGCGGGCCTTCTCCACGCTGCGGATGTCGGTCTGGGTGCTGGCGTGCAGCTGGATCGGGGGCAGATCGATCTCCAGCAGGCCCATGTCCTGCACGATCAGCACATCGGCGCCGGCGTTGTAGACATCCCAGGCCATCTGGCGTGCGGGCTCCAGCTCGTCGTCGCGCAAGATGGTGTTGAGGGTGATGAAGATGCGACTGCCAAAACGGTGGGCATGGCGGCACAGTCGTTCGATGTCGCGGATGTCGTTGCCGGCCGAGGCCCGGGCACCGAAACCGGGGCCGCCGATGTAGACGGCGTCGGCGCCATGGTTGATGGCTTCGATGCCGATCTCGGCATCGCGTGCCGGGGCTAGAAGCTCGATTTGGTGGTTGAGCAAAGACATGGGTGGGCTCACCGGCAGTGACCGGTCGGCTGGACAGGAGGAGGGCGGATTTTAGCGGCCCCGCCCACGATGCGGCGATCAGCCGGATGCATCGGCCCCTCTACACTCAGGGCATGACCCGGAATTCAGCCCGTTTTGACGCCATCGACGCCCTGCGGGCGCTGGCCATGTTGTGGATGACGGCCTACCACTTCTGCTTCGATCTCAACCACCTCGGGTGGCTGCACCAGAACTTTTTCCAGGACCCGTTCTGGACGGTTCAGCGCACCCTGATTGTCAGCCTGTTCCTGCTGTGTGCCGGACTGGGGCAATCGGTGGCCCTGGCCCAGGGCCAGGGCTGGCCGCGCTTCTGGCGGCGCTGGGCCCAGGTGGCGGCCTGTGCACTGGCCGTCAGCGCGGGCTCGTACCTGATGTTTCCCAACAGCTTCATCTATTTCGGCGTGCTGCACGGCCTGGCGGTGATGCTGATCCTGGCCCGCCTGAGCGCCGCCTGGGGGCGCTGGCTGTGGCTTGCCGGCGCCGCGGCACTGGGGGCCGCGTGGGCGGCACCGATGCTGCACCAGGTCTGGCCGGCCTTGTCGGTGTTGGATGGCCGGGCCTTGAACTGGCTGGGCCTGATCGGCCACAAACCGGTGACCGAGGACTATGTGCCCGTGCTGCCCTGGCTGGGCGTGATGTGGTGGGGGCTGGCTGCTGGCCAATGGCTGATGCGCTCGCAGCCGGCCTGGCTGACCCGGCCAATGCCGCTCTGGGGCCGGTGGCTGGGCCCCCTGGGCCGCATCAGCCTGAGCTGGTACATGCTGCACCAACCCGTGCTGTTGGGCGCACTGATGGCCTGGCGCTGGGCCTTCGCCCAAGGCTGATGGGGTTTCAGACAACAAAAAAGCGGCCTGAGCCGCTTTTTTGATGGAACCGGCAAGGTGGGGTCTTATTCGACCTTGGCCTTGGCGCGCAGGTCTTCCTGGAACTTGGCCAGGCGTTGCTGCTGCAGTTGCTGGGCAATCTGCGGCTTGACTTCGTCGATCTTGGGCAGTTGAGCCTGGCGCACGTCGTCCAGACGGATCACGTGCCAGCCGAACTGGCTTTGCACCGGGGCGTCGGTGGTCTGGCCCTTGTTGAGCTTGATCAGGGCTTCGGTGAATTCCTTCACATAGCTGCCGGGGTTGGCCCAGTCCAGATCGCCGCCCTTGGCGCCCGAACCTGGGTCCTTGGATTGCTTCTTGGCGATGTCTTCGAACTTCGCACCCTTCTTCAGGCGGGCGATGATGTCCTTGGCTTCGCTTTCCTTCTCGACCAGGATGTGGCGGGCCTTGTATTCCTTGCCACCGTTGGCGGCGGCAAACTTGTCGTACTCAGCCTTGATTTCCTCGTCGGTGACCGGGTTCTTCTTCTGGAAGTCGGCGAACAGTTCGCGGATCAGGATGGTCTGGCGGGCCAGTTCGAGTTGGGTCTTGAAGTCTTCGGTGGCGTCCAGACCCAGCTTCTGGGCTTCCTGCATGAAGATCTCACGGGCGATCACTTCGTCCTTGATCTGGCCTTCCAGCTCAGGGGTGACCGGGCGGCCGGAGCGGGCCACTTGCTGGGCCAGCGCTTCGGCGCGGGCCTTGGGCACTGCCTTGCCATTCACGATGGCAATGTTTTGCGCCGAGGCCGGCAGGGCCAGCGTGACGGCAATGGCAGCAGCAGCAATGCTGCCCAGAGACAGTTTCTTCATCCTTGTTCCTCAGAAAATCCGGAGATGTTGGGGCCTTGGGGCCTGATGGATAGACAAGCCTGGTGGGCGTTAAAGCAAATAAGGCGGTTAAAGCACTTCGATGGCGAGGGCATGCAGGCCCTGGTCCATGAAATCTCGCAGCGAATCATACACAAGCCGATGCTGGGCTACGCGTGAACGGCCCGTAAACAAGGGCGAGGCGATGCGCACCCTGAAATGGGTGCCCGAACCACTGCCGTTGGCGCCCGCATGGCCGGCATGGGCTGCGCTTTCGTCCAGTACTTCCAGGGTGTGGGTCTGCAAGGCCACGCGCAGCGTGTCGGCAATGGCCTGGGCGGTGACAGCCTGCTGCGTCATGAGGGATCCTTGGCGTCGTCGGTCTTCATGTAGCGCGACAGCACCAGGGCCTGCGCGATGACAAATACAAACATCAGGCCCATGCCGCCGAACAGCTTGAAATTGACCCAGGTATCGGTGTCAAAGTGGTAGGCCACCCACAGGTTCAGGCAGCCCATCACGGCAAAAAAGCCCACCCAGCTCCATTGCGTCAGACGCCAGGCGTCTTCGGGCAACTCCATTTGGGTCCCCATCAGGCTTTTGAGCAGGTTCTTCTTGAAGACCAGCTGCCCGATCAGCAGAGCTGATCCCATCAGCCAGTAAAGGACCGTGGGCTTCCATTTGATGAAGGTGTCGTTGTGCGAGATCAGCGTGGCGCCTCCAAACAGCACGATCACCCCCAGGCTGATCCATTGCATGGGCTCGACCTTGCCGGTCTTGTAGCGCAGGTAGCCGATCTGCAGAATGGTCGCCACGATGGCGATGGCGGTGGCCGCGTAGATGCCGGCGAACTTGAACGCTGCGAAAAACAGCAGGATCGGGAAAAAGTCGAGAAGCAGCTTCATGCTTTGGGTTCGAAGTTGAGCGAGGCCGAGTTCATGCAATACCTCAGGCCGGTCGGGGCCGGGCCGTCTTCAAAGACATGGCCCAGGTGAGCCCCGCATTGTGCACAAACTGTTTCGGTGCGGACCATGCCATGGCTGCGGTCCACGATTTCGCGGATGGCGCCGGGCAGCGCGGCCTGCCAGAAACTGGGCCAACCGCAGCCCGCATCGAACTTGGTGTCGGCGTCGAACAGCTTCTGGCCGCAGCACATGCAGTGGTAGGTGCCAGGGGCCCAGTGGCTTTCGTATTTGCCCGTGAAGGGTCGTTCGGTGGCAGCCTGGCGAGTGATCTGGAAGGCGCCGGGCTCGGCACCCTTGGCGGCCAGCTCGGCCTGCCATTCGGCATCGGTCTTGTGGATAGAGGTCATGATGAACAGCTGATGGAGATGGAAGACGCCCAATCGGGCGGGAAGTCGGCATAGGCCTCGTGACCTGGGTGCTCGTCAAAGGGGCGCTCCAGCAGTTGCAGGAGGGTGTGCACCTCGGACATGTCACCGGCCTGGGCCTTGTCAATCGCTTGCTGGCCCAGGTGGTTGCGCAGCACAAATTTGGGGTTGCTGCGCAGCATCCGGGCGGCATCCGGCGTGCCGCCGTCGGCCTGGGCCCGGCTCAGGTAACCTGGCAGCCAGTCGTCAAAGGCCCTTCGGTCCATGAACAGATCGCGCACGGGGCCGTAATCGGCGTTGCCGGCCGCCAAGCTCAGGCGGCGCCAGAAGATCGTGAAATCGACACGCTGCTGGGCCAGCAGGCGCAGCGTGCCGTCGATTCGTTCGCCGTCGCCCGGCTGGGGCTCGCACCAGCCCAGCTTGTCGCGCAGGCGAGCCTCGAAACTGGCAGGGAACACCGTTTTGTACGACTCAAGGGCGGCCAGGGCATCGTCTTGCTCGCCGATCAGCGGCAGCAGTGCCTGGGCCAGGCAATACAGGTTCCAGTAGGCGATGTTGGGTTGACGCTGGTGAGCGTAACGGCCCTGGCTGTCACTGTGGTTGCAGATGTGGTCCGGGTCGAAGGTGTCCAGGAACTGGAATGGGCCGTAGTCAATCGTCAGCCCCAGGATGCTCATGTTGTCGGTGTTCATCACCCCGTGGCAGAAACCCACTGACTGCCATTGGGCCATCAGGCGGGCTGTGCGCTCGCTCACCTGTTCCAGCAGGGCGGCGTAAGGCTTGCCGGGCCAGCGGGGGTGTTCGCGGCACTCAGGCATGAATTGGTCGATCACGTGGTCCGCCAGTTGACGCAGTGCAGGCAGTTCATCGCGGGCCGCAAAGTGCTCGAAATGCCCGAAGCGGACGAAGCTGGGCGCCGTGCGGGCCACCACGGCGGCGGTTTCGATGGTCTCGCGCCGCACCGGCGCCGGCGAGCCCGTCACACTGAGCGCACGGGAGCTGGGGATGCCCAGGCCGTGCATGGCCTCGCTGCACAAAAATTCACGGATGCTGGAGCGCAGCACGGCACGACCGTCACCCATGCGGGAGTAGGGGGTTCGGCCGCTGCCTTTGAGCTGCAGTTCATCGCCCGAGGGCGTCTGGCCCAGCAAGATGGCACGCCCGTCCCCCAATTGCCCGGCCCAGACGCCGAACTGGTGGCCGCTGTAGACGCTGGCCAGCGGCCGCATGCCATGGAGCAATTGGTTGCCGGTGAGCACCTGCAGGGCTTCGTCGGATTCGAGCCAGTCCGGATTCAAGCCCAGGCTGCGGGCCGCGGCCTCGCTGCGGCCCACCCACACCGGTGCGGGCAGGGGGCTGGGGTTCAACAGGGTATAGAAGGTGGGGCCCAGGGCACAGAAGCGGCTGGACCAGTCGTGGGTGGCGTCCGAGGCGGCGGGCACAGAGGCAAGATCGGTCATCCGTGCATTGTCCTGCAGGGGCAAACGCCTGTGCGGTGCAGGGGCATGGCTCAGGACGGGAGGGGCAGGCTCGGAGTGCCTGGGATGTCATCCGCGCTGGCCAGGTAGCGCCCCAGGGCGGCATCACAGCGGATCAGCACTCGGCCGTGGTCGAGCGAAATGATGCCTCGGGCCGCCAGTTCACGCAGCACCCGATTCACGGTCTGGCGAGACACGCCAACCAGCTTGCCGAGTTCCTCCTGGGTGACGTACAACTGGCGGGTGCTGCGCCAGAACAGGCGGCTCAGGTGCAGGGCCACACGGTAGTCCGGGCTGCGCATGCGCCCGGTTTCGATCAAGGTCATGGCCTGGCCCAGCCGCATGTTCAGGTGCTGGGCCAGGTATTGGTTGAAGCCCAGGCTGGTGGCGTACAAGTGCTGGAATCGCTCTTGGGGCAAGCACAGCAGCCAGGTGTCGCGCAGCGCCACCACGTTGTAACGCCGGGGCTCGTTCTTGAGCGCCGAGCCTTCGCCAAACCACTCGCCGTCGGGCATGCCGATAAAGGCCGATCGGCGCTGGCCTTGCGACTCACTCTCCAGCAGCACCAGCCCAGACAGCACGGCGTACCAGCCGTTGACGCGTTGGCCCTGTGGCAGGAGCACCTCGCCCTTGCGGGCCAGAAAGGTCTGTATGGAGGCCTGCAGGGCCTCCTGTTCGGCCACGGGCAGGCCGTCATACCAGGGTTGGGCAGCCAGGAACTGTCTGGCCATGAGGTCGATACCGTGAAGCATGGCGCGATTGTGAGCCCTTCGGCGACCGACGGCTTTGACCTGGGGTCATTCGGGTTTGCCCTAGCGGCCTGTCAATGGCACGACACGGTTTGTGCCAAGGGCGACGCGGCCTGACAGTGCACGCAGTAACCGATGGGACATGCGTGGGCCGTGGGCTGCCGTGGCGGTGCCAGAATCGTCCTGAGGCGGCTGTGAATGGCCCTAGTGCCTGCGTTGACTCATGTCAATGGCGCGCAGTCCCCAAGGTTTAACTTGAACGACTGAATCAACTTAAGGAGCCAACATGCTCGGTCTCATGCAGAGCCAACCCCTCTTGATTTCCACCCTGCTTGAATTCGCGGATCGGCACCATGGCGATGGCGAAATTGTGTCGCGCCGGGTCGAGGGCGACATTCACCGCTACACCTACAAGGACCTTGCGACACGCTCGCGCCAGGTGGCCAATGCGGTCGAGAAGCTGGGCCTGCAATTCAGTGACCGCGTGGCCACCCTGGCCTGGAACGGTTACCGTCACCTGGAGCTGTATTACGGTGTGAGCGGTTCGGGCCGCGTGTTGCACACGGTCAATCCCCGCCTGCACCCCGACCAGATTGCCTGGATCATCAACCATGCCGACGACCAGGTGATGTGTTTCGACACCACCTTCCTGCCCCTGGTGCAGGCGGTGCATGCGCGCTGCCCCGGCATCAAGCTGTGGGTGGCGCTGTGCGATGCCGACAAGCTGCCGGCCGACAGCGGTGTGCCGGGCCTGGTCAGCTACGAGGCCTGGATCGCGGCTCAAAGCAGCGATTACCACTGGCCTGAATTCGACGAGAACACCGCGTCGAGCATGTGCTACACCAGCGGCACCACCGGCAACCCCAAGGCTGCCCTGTACAGCCACCGCTCCAGCGTGTTGCACGCCTACGCTGCTTCGCTGCCCGATGTGATGTGCCTGTCGGCGCGTGACTCGGTGCTGCCCGTGGTGCCCATGTTCCACGTCAATGCCTGGGGTCTGCCGTATTCGGCGGCACTCACCGGCTGCAAACTCGTGTTCCCGGGGCCGGCACTCGATGGCAAATCGGTCTATGAGCTGATCGAGGCTGAGGGCGTCACCTTTGCCGCAGGCGTGCCCACGGTGTGGCAGATGCTGCTGGGCCACATGAAGCCGGGTGGCCTGAAGTTCAGCCAACTCAAGCGCACCGTGATCGGAGGCTCGGCCTGCCCGCCGGCCATGATCAACGCCTTCCAGGACGACTACGGCGTGGAAGTGCTGCATGCCTGGGGCATGACCGAAATGTCGCCCCTGGGCACCCTGTGCACGCTCAAGAACAAGCATCTGAGCCTGTCCAAGGACGAGCAGATGAAGATCCGCATGAAGCAGGGGCGGGCGATCTTCGGTGTCGACATGAAGATTGTCGACGGAGACGGCGAAGAGCTGCCCTGGGACGGGCGCGCCTACGGCGACCTGCTGGTCAAGGGCCCCTGGATCCTGGGCGATTACTACCGCAACGAAGGAAGCCAACCGCTGATCAAGGACAAGCAGGGGCGGGGTTGGTTCCCCACCGGCGACGTGGCCACGATCGATGCTGACGGCTTCATGCAGATCACCGACCGCAGCAAGGACGTGATCAAGTCGGGTGGTGAATGGATCAGCTCGATCGACATCGAGAACATCGCCATGGGCCACCCGGCCATCGCCATGGCGGCCTGCATCGGCATGCCCCATCCCAAGTGGGACGAGCGCCCGGTGGTGGCCGTGGTCAAGAAGCCCGGTACCGAGGTGACGCGAGAGGAGTTGCTGGCCTTTTACGAGGGCAAGACGGCGAAGTGGCAGATCCCGGACGACGTCATTTTTGTCGACGCCATCCCCATCGGGGCCACCGGCAAGATGCTGAAAACTCGGCTGCGCGACCAGCTCAAAGGCTACAAACTGCCTGGGCTCTGAACGCAAGATGCCGAGAGGATTGGGCGACTGGCTGAATGGTTCAGTCGCCTGCGTGATAGATGCTAGGGGCATTCCCTGAGCGCTGCACTGCACAAAGACATTACGCTGAAAACATTCCAAACAGAACGGAGACAAAGCATGAAATTCGTGATGAAGACCGTGGTGGCCTCGACCCTGCTGGCTCTGGCTGGCGGTGCGTTTGCCCAACAGGGTGAAACTGTCAAGATCGCCTGGCTTGATCCGCTGTCGGGTCTGATGGCGGCTGTGGGCACCAACCAGCTCAAGAGCTTTCAGTTCCTGGCCGAAGAGTTCAACAAGAAAAACGCTGCCGGTGTGAAGTTCGAGATCATCGGCATTGACAACAAGCTCAGCCCCCAAGAGACCACCAGCGCCCTGCGCTCGGCCATCGACCAGGGTGCCCGCTACGTTACCCAGGGCAACGGCTCGGGCCCGGCACTGGCCATCATCGATGCACTGGAAAAGCACAATGCACGCAATCCGGGCAAAGAGGTGCTTTACCTCAACTATGCCGCGGTCGACCCCGACCTGACCAACAGCAAGTGCAGCTACTGGCAGTACCGCTTTGATGCCGACACCTCGATGAAGATGGAGGCCCTGACCACCTGGATGAAGGATCAGGCCGACATCAAGAAGGTGTACCTGATCAACCAGAACTACTCGCACGGTCAGCAGGTCTCGAAGTTTGCCAAGGCCAACCTGAGCCACAAGCGTCCCGACATCCAGATCGTCGGCGACGATCTGCACCCGCTGGCCCAGGTGCGAGATTTCTCGCCCTATATCGCCAAGATCAAGCAGTCGGGTGCCGACACCGTGATCACCGGCAACTGGGGCTCCGACCTCGCGCTGTTGATCAAGGCCGCCAACGATTCGGGTCTGAACAACGTCAAGTTCCTGACCTACTATGCCGTCACATCGGGTACCCCGACTGCGATGGGTGCGGCCTCGGCAGGCAAGATCTACCAGGTCAGCTACGCCCACTACAACATGGGTGGCGACATCCAGAAGTTGGCTGACCAGTTCAAGGCCAAGTTCAACGACGACCTCTACACCACCGACATCTACACCGTGTTTGTGGCGCTCACCGAGGCCTTTGCCAAGTCCAAGTCGACCGACCCGGTCAAGGTGGCCGCCACCATGGAAGGCATGAAGTTCAAGAGCTTCAACGGCGAGGTCGAACTGCGCAAGACCGACCACCAGTTGCAGCAGGGCCTGTACATCACCAAGTGGGAAAAGGCGGGCGGCAAGTACCCATACTCGCCTGAAAACACCGGCTACACCCTGGTGCCCCTGAAGTTCTACGAACCCTATGTGGCCAGTACCCCGACTTCGTGTGCAATGAAGCGACCCTGAACTGTTGTCGAACTTGCGAGGCCCGACGCCGCTCGGGCCTTTTTTTTGACCCTGATGCAAAAGACTTTCAATGAATCTTGAGTTTTTCACCATCTCCATGCTCAACGGCATCAGCTATGGGCTGCTGCTGTTCATGCTGAGCTCTGGGCTGACGCTCATTTTCAGCATGATGGGCGTTCTGAACTTCGCCCACACGAGCTTCTACATGCTGGGCGCGTACTTCGCCTACACCATCTCGAAGGCCATCGGCTTCTGGCCGGCGCTGTTCGTGGCACCGCTCGCGGTGGGCGCGCTGGGCTCTCTGTTCGAACGCTACAGCCTGCGCCGGGTGCACAAATTCGGCCATGTGCCTGAACTGCTGGTCACCTTCGGCCTGTCCTACCTGATCCTCGAAGTGGTGCAACTGGTGTGGGGTCGTTCCACCGTGCCCTACGGGCTGCCAGAGCAACTGCAAGGTCCGCTGTTCACCTTGTATGGCACGCAGTTTCCCAAGTCGCGCAGCTTCATCATGCTGGTGGCGCTGTTGATGCTGGCCTCGGTCTGGCTGCTGCTGACCCGCACCCGCATCGGCCTGGTGATCCAGGCCGCGTTGACTCACCCCGACATGGCTGAAGCCCTGGGCCACAACGTGCCACGGATCTTCATGCTGGTGTTCGGTGGCGGCGCCGCTCTGGCTGGCCTGGCGGGCGTGATCGGCGGCAACACCTATGTCACCGAGCCGGCGATGGCTGGTTCGGTGGGCTCCATCATCTTCGTGGTGGTGGTGGTCGGCGGCATGGGCTCGTTGGCAGGGGCCTTTTTGGCTTCGCTGCTGATCGGTGTGCTGCAGACCTTTGCCGTGGCATTGGACTATTCGATGGCCACGGCGCTGGTGGGCCTGGGCTTTCACATCACCGAAGACACTGCGCTCTATTCCGTGCTCAAGCTCACCATCTCGCAAGTCGCGCCCATCCTGCCTTACTTGTTGCTGGTGCTGATGCTGATCTTCCGGCCCAAGGGCCTGCTGGGCAAACGGGAGGATTGATCCATGAGTTCCAACAACATTCAAGTCTACGGCTTCAAGCCCCTGAACCTGGGGCGCATCGTGATCTGGGCCCTGTTCGCGCTGGCCCTGATCGTGGCTCCGCTGCTGTTCAAGAGCAGTCTGGCGCTGACCATGCTCTCTCAGATCGGCTACCTCATCATCATCTGCCTGAGCTACAACATGCTGCTGGGGCAGGGGGGCATGTTGAGCTTTGGCCATGCGGTGTACACCGGGCTGGGCTCGTTCATCGCCATCCACGCCATGAACATGGCCGGCAAGGGGCTGAGCATCCCGGTGTCGCTGATCCCCATCGTGGGCGGCATGGCCGGCATGGGTTTTGCCGCCTTGCTGGGCTGGGTGACCACCAAGAAGTCGGGCACCACCTTTGCCATGATCACCATGGGCGTGGGCGAGCTGGTGGCCTCGATGGCTTTGATGCTGCCTGACTTCTTTGGCGGCGAAGGTGGCATCACCACCAACCGGGTGTATGGCCAGAGCTTCATGGGCATCAGCTTTGGGCCGCAGATCCAGGTCTATTACCTGATCGCGCTCTATTGCTTCGTCTGCACCGCGGCGATGTTCGCCTTCACGGGCACGCCACTGGGGCGTATCCTGAACGCGGTGCGCGACAACCCCGAGCGGGTCGAGTTCATCGGCTACAACACCCAGCGCGTGCGCTATTTCGCCTTCATCATCGCCGGCTTTTTTGCCGGCGTGGGCGGCGGCCTGGCCACCATCAACTTCGAGATCGTCACCGGGGCCGACAGCCTCAGCGTGATCCGCTCCGGCGGCTATCTGCTGTTCACCTTCCTGGGGGGGGCCACCTTCTTCTTCGGGCCCATCATCGGTGCCGTGCTGCTGGTGTTCGCCTCGGTGCTGCTGTCCGAGCTGAGCAAGGCCTGGCTGCTGTACCTGGGCCTGGTGTTCCTGTTCATGGTGATGTATGCGCCTGGCGGCATCGCCAGCCTGGTGATGCTGAATGTGCGGCTGGCCCGTTTCGGCCGCCTCAAGCCCCTGCTGAGCTGTTACCTGGGCATGGCCTTGACCGGTTCGGTGGTGGTGCTGGGGGCGGCTTCGATGATCGAGATGCTCTACCACCTGCAGCTGAACGCGGCCCTGGGCCCCGAAATGGAGTTCCTGCACCTGCGCGTGAATGCGGAAGCCACCACCAGCTGGTTGTGTGCCGGTGCGGTGCTGGCCGTGGGCCTGGGCCTGTTCGAGCTGGTGCGGCGCCGTTTTGTGGCCCGCTGGCACCTGATCCAGGAAGAAATCGAAAAAGAAATCAAGCGCACGGAGGCCCACTGAGTCATGACCGCCACTTCTGAATACGCCCTGGAGCTCAACGACCTGCGCAAAAGCTTCGGTCGCTCCGAAATCATCCGCGGTGCCAACCTCAAGGTGGCCCACGGCGAGCGGGTGGCCATCATCGGGCCGAATGGGGCGGGTAAATCCACCCTGTTCAACCTAATCAGCGGCCGCTTTGCACCCACCAGCGGTGATGTGGTGCTCAACGGGCAGCGCATCAACGGCTTGCCGCCCTATGAGATCAACCGGCGCGGGCTGTCGCGCAGCTTTCAGATCACGAACATCTTCCCGAAGCTGAGCGTGTTCGAGAACCTGCGTTGCGGGGTGCTCTGGAGCCTGGGCTACAAGTACACCTTCTTGCGCTTCCTCTCGGGTCTGCACGATGCCAACGAACGGGCCGAAGAACTGATGCGGCAGATCCACCTCGACAAGAAGCGCGACGTGCTGGCCATGAACCTGACCTACGCCGAACAGCGGGCCCTGGAGATCGGCATCACCATCGGCGGCGGCGCCAATGTGATCCTGCTCGATGAACCCACCGCCGGCATGAGCCGCAGCGAGACCAAACGCTTCATCAGCCTCATCCGTGAGGTGACGGTGGGCAAGACCTTGCTCACGGTGGAGCACGACATGGGGGTGGTTTTCGGCCTGGCCGACAAGATCGCCGTGGTGGTGTATGGCGAGGTGATCGCCTTTGACACGCCTGAAGCCGTGCGCGCCAACCAGCGCGTGCAAGAAGCCTATCTGGGCTCCGTGGTGGCCGAGAACCAGGCCGGAGGACATTGAGCATGCTGAAGGTAGAGAACCTGCACGCCTTCTACGGCAAGAGCCATGTGTTGCATGGCGTGCATTTCGATGTGCAGCCGGGCGAAATCGTGGCCCTGCTGGGGCGCAACGGCTCAGGCCGTTCGACAACCGCGAAGGCCGTCATGGGCCTGGTCAACTGGGAAGGCTCGATCAATTGGAAAGGGCAGGCCCTGCAGGGTCGCAAGGCCTACGAGATCGCCCATCTGGGGTTGGGCTATGTGCCCGAAAACCGCGAGATCTTCCCCAAGCTCACGGTGCACCAGAACCTGCTGCTGGGCCGCAAGGGCAATGGCAAGGGCTCGCGCTGGTCGTTTGACGACATGTACCAGATGTTCCCGCGCCTGAAGGAGCGACAGCACACCGAGGCCGGCGTCATGTCGGGCGGCGAGCAGCAGATGCTCACGCTGTGCCGCACCCTCATGGGGGACCCCGACCTCATCATCATCGACGAGCCCACTGAGGGGCTGGCCCCGAAGATCGTCGAACTGGTGGGCCAATACCTGCAGAACCTCAAGGCTCGCGGCATTTCGGTGCTGCTGATCGAGCAGAAGCTGACCATCGCCATGTCCATCTCCGACCGGACGCTGGTCATGGGGCATGGCAGCATCGTGTTCGAAGGCACGCCTGATCAGTTGCGTGCCGATGCCGACGTGCGCAAGGAGTGGCTGGAGGTCTGAGACCCGCCCCGAAAAACGGGGCAGGGCAGGGTGGTGAGCGGCCACCCTGCACATCGTTTGTTAGGGGTTTTCCCTTGTACATCGGTCAAAACCGCTCATTTTGTCCCGGCTGGGACAGCCCGGTCGTTGCGGTGCAACAAGCTTTCCCTAAAATAAAAATCGCACGATCGTTCTTTTTTATTCATCGAGGAACACCCGCATGACGGCAGAATACAAAGTCCACGGCGATATCGCTGTGATCACCCTGAACAACCCCCCGGTCAACGGCCTGGGCCTCGCCACCCGCCAGGGCATCGTGGCCGGCCTTGAGCAGGCCAATGCCGATGCCGCCGTCAAGGCCATCGTGCTGACAGGCGCAGGCAAGGCCTTCTCGGGCGGTGCCGACATCAAGGAATTCGGCAGCCCCAAGGCGCTGCAGGAACCCAACCTGCTGAGCGTGATTGGCGCGGTCGAGAAATCGGCCAAGCCGGTCGTGGCCGCTGTGCACAGCGTGGCCATGGGCGGAGGCCTGGAGTTGGCTCTGGGGGCGCACTACCGCATTGCAGCCCCCGGCACCCAAGTGGCCCTGCCTGAAGTCAAACTCGGCCTGATCCCCGGGGCGGGTGGCACACAGCGCCTGCCGCGCGTGCTGGGTGTTGAAACCGCGCTCAACATGATCGTGAGCGGTGAGCCCGTCAAGAGCGAATTGCTGGCCAGCCTGCCGGGCCAGAAGCTGTTTGACAAGCTGGCCGCCTCGCCTGAGTCGCTGGCCGACGAAGCGCTGGCGATGGCCCGCGAGGTGGCCGCCAAGCATGCCGCCGACGGCTCGGCCTTCCCCCTGGTGCGCAACCTGCCCTGCAAGCACCCCCTGGGCGACGCCTACTTCCAATTTGCCCGCAACATGGTCAAGGGCATGGCCAAGAACTTCCCCGCCCCGGGCAAGTGCGTGGACGCCGTCGAGGCCGCCACCAAGAAGAAGTTCGACGACGGCATGGTCTTTGAACGCGACATCTTCATCAACCTGATGTGGACCCCCGAGTGCCGTGCCCTGCGCCACCTGTTCGTGGCCGAGCGCGCTGCCTCCAAGATCCCGGATGTGGCGGACGACACCCCCAAGCGCGACATTCGCCAAGTGGGCGTGATCGGCGCCGGCACCATGGGCGGCGGCATCACGATGAACTTCCTGAATGCCGGCATCCCCGTGAAGATGCTGGAAATGAAGCAGGAAGCCTTGGACCGCGGCATTGCCACCATCAAGAAGAACTACGAAGCCCAGGTCAAGAAGGGCAAGCTCAAGCAAGACAAATATGAGCAGCGCATGAGCCTGCTGAGCACCACCCTGAGCTATGGCGACCTGAAGGACGCCGACCTGATCATCGAAGCGGTGTTCGAGGAAATGGGTGTCAAGGAAGCCGTGTTCAAGCAGCTCGATGCCGTCGCCAAGCCCGGTGCCATTCTGGCCTCCAACACGTCGACGCTGGACGTCGACAAGATTGCGTCCTTCACCCAGCGTCCGCAGGACGTGGTGGGCATGCACTTCTTCAGCCCGGCCAACGTGATGAAACTGCTTGAGGTGGTGCGTGGCAAGGCCACTGCCAAAGATGTCTTGGCCACCGTCATGGCCGTGGGCAAGAAGATCAAGAAGACCGCTGTGGTTTCGGGCGTGTGCGATGGCTTCATCGGCAACCGCATGATCGAGCAATACAGCCGCCAGGCAGGCTTCCTGCTTGAAGAAGGGGCGACCCCGGCTCAGGTTGACAAAGCGGTCGAGAAGTTTGGCTTTGCCATGGGCCCGTTCCGCATGGGCGACCTGGCTGGCAACGACATCGGCTGGGCCATCCGCAAGCGCCGTTACACCGAGAAGCCCGACCTCAAGTACAGCAAGACCGCTGACCTGCTGTGTGAACTGGGCCGCTACGGTCAGAAGACCGGCGCCGGCTGGTACGACTACGTGCCGGGCAAGCGCGATGCCATCCCCAGCCAGCTGGTGGTCGACATGATCGAGAAGCATCGCAAGGACCTGGGCATCACGCCGCGCAAGATTTCCGACGAGGAAATCGTGCAGCGTCTGGTGTTCTCCCTGGTCAACGAAGCCGCCCACATTCTGGAAGAGGGCATTGCCAGCAAGGCCAGCGACATCGACATGGTGTACCTGACCGGCTATGGCTTCCCGATCTGGCGCGGCGGCCCGATGCACTATGCCGATCAGCTGGGCCTGTTCAACGTCGCCGAAGCCATGAAGCGTTTTGCCAAGAACCCGCTCGACGACGCCCAGTTCTGGCAGCCGGCCCCGTTGCTGGCCCGCCTGGTGGCCGAAGGCAAGACCTTCAACTGAGCGCTGTCGCCACCAGCTGACACGACATGAGCCTCAAGCGAATCTCTCTGGCTGTGCTGGTGCTGTGCGCCGGCCTGGGTGCTGTGGTGGTGGGCAACACCCTCCTCAAACCCTCGCGGCAACTGGCCGTCGAACGCATTGCCTCCCCGCAGGTCGATGCCGATGCCGTCGCCAAGCGACTGGCCGGTGCGGTTCGCATCCAGACGGTGTCGTCGGAATCCGACGCCCAGCTCAACGCAGCCGAATTCGACCGACTGCACGCCTATCTGGCGCAGCAGTTTCCGCGTGTTCACCAGCAGCTCAAGCTGGAGCGCTTCGGTGCCCACAGCCTGATGTTCATCTGGACCGGCAGCGATGCAAAAGCCTTGCCGCTGGCACTGATGGCACACCAGGACGTGGTGCCCATCGCCCCCGGCACCGAAGCCAAATGGACCGTACCTCCTTTCGAGGGTCGCATCCAGGATGGCTTTGTCTGGGGCCGTGGCGCCTGGGATGACAAGGGCAACCTGATGGCCCAGCTGGAAGCCATCGAATCGCTGCTGGCCTCTGGCTTTCAACCTCGTCAGACGGTTTACCTGCTGTCGGGCGGAGACGAAGAGGTCGGCGGGGCGGGTGCGCGGGAGATGGCCCAGGTACTGAAGCAGCGCGGGGTCCAGTTCGACTTCGTGCTGGACGAAGGCATGGTGGTCACCGAAGGCGTGTTGCCTGGCCTGCAAGTGCCGGCGGCGCTGATTGGTGTGGCCGAAAAAGGCATTGGCACCTGGCAGCTCAGCGTCGACACCGCCCCCGGCCATTCGTCGATGCCGCCGCCTCAGACCGCCATCGGCATGCTGAGCAAGGCTTTGACACAGCTCGAAGCCCAGCAATTGCCCGCCAGCGTGACGGGTGTGGCCCAGGATCTGTTCGACACCCTGGCGCCCGAGATGCACGGTGTGAACCGCTTCCTGTTGTCCAACCTGTGGCTGTTCGGGCCCCTGGTGCGTCAACAGCTTGAGAAGTCGCCCAGCTCGAACGCCATGCTGCGCACCACCACGGCCCTGACCATCGTCAACGCCGGCAACAAGCTCAACGTGCTGCCCGGCCACGCCGAAGCCACGGTGAACTTTCGCCTGCTGCCCGGTGACAGCCTGGACTCGGTTGAACAGCATGTGAAAACCGTGGTAGCCAACGAAGCCATCCAGCTGCAACGCCTGCGCGACAGTGCCGAGCCCTCGGCCGTCTCGCCCACCTCGGCCCGAGGCTATCAACTCATCAACCGCACGGTGCGTGAGTTGTTCGCCGATGCCGTTGTGGCCCCTGGCCTGATGGTGGGGGGCACGGATTCCCGCTTTTTCGGCAACCTCAGCCGCAACATCTACAAGTTCTCGCCGGTGCGTGCGCACCCCGAAGACTTGCCACGTTTCCACGGCACCAACGAGCGCATCTCGGTGAGCAACTACGTGGAAGCGATCCAGTTCTATCAACAACTGCTGCGCAATGCCTCCAAGGCTTCGTGAGCACAGCCGAACCCCATAACCGACAGAAAGGCACCCTGCCATGACCAAGGCCGTTATTGTTTCCACCGCCCGTACCCCGCTTGCCAAGAGCTGGAAGGGTTCGTTCAACATGACCCATGGCGCCACCCTGGGCGGCCATGCCGTCAAGCACGCGATTGCCCGGGCTGGTATCGATGCTGCCCACATCGAGGACGTGATCATGGGCTGCGCCAACCCAGAGGGCGCCACGGGTGCCAACATCGCACGTCAGATCGCCCTGATGGCCGGCTGCCCTGTGAATGTGTCGGGCCTGACCGTGAACCGCTTCTGCTCCTCGGGTTTGCAGACCATTGCCCTGGCTTCGCAGCGCATCATCGCCGGCGAAGGTGAGGTGTATGTGGCTGGCGGCGTTGAAAGCATCTCCTGCGTGCAGCAGGAAATGAACCAGCACATGCTGGCCGATCCGGCGCTGCTGAAGGTCAAACCCGAAATCTATTGGTCCATGCTGCAGACGGCCGAGCAGGTCGCCAAGCGCTACAACATCGGCCGCGACGTGATGGATGAGTACGGCGCTGCCAGCCAGCAAAAGGCCTGCGCCGCCCAGGCCGCCGGCCTGTTCGATGCCGAAATCGCCCCCATCACCGTGACCGCCGGCGTGGCTGACCCCGTGATGGGCCTGCGCACCAAGGAAGTGACCGTGAGCCGCGATGAAGGCACCCGCGAAGGCACCACCAAGGAAGGCATCAGCGGCATCAAGCCGGCCATGCCTGGCGGTGTGGTGTCGGCCGGCAACGCCAGCCAGTTCTCCGATGGCGCCGGCGCCTGCGTGGTGGTCAGCGAAGAGTACGCCGCACGCCACAACCTGCAGCCGCTGGGCCGCTTCCTGGGCTTTGCTGTGGCCGGTTGCGAGCCCGACGAGATGGGCATCGGCCCCGTCTTTGCCGTGCCCAAGGTTTTGGACCGCCTGGGCCTCAAGGTCAGCGACATCGACCTGTGGGAGTTGAACGAAGCCTTTGCCGTGCAGGTGATCTACTGCCGCGACAAGTTGGGCATTCCGGCTGACCGCTTGAACGTGAACGGTGGCGCCATCGCCCTGGGCCACCCTTATGGGGTGAGCGGCCAGCGTCTGACCGGCCACGCCCTGATCGAAGGCAAGCGCCGCGGTGCCAAGCGCGTGGCCGTGACCATGTGCATTGGCGGTGGCATGGGTGCTGCCGGCATTTTCGAAGTGCTGTGATCGGCACCGGGAGGCGATGCCGGCGTCCAGCGGATGCCGGCGCAGTCTCCCAGGCCTGAGCTGCCTTGGCGTGACTGACACCCTGGCAGCCAGGCCTCCGCACGGGCCACGGACACGCGCCATGCCCAGGTTCAGCCCGCTCCGGGCTGCGGCATGCTCTGTTTCTGCTGGCTCCCCCTGATCTCTTCTTACGCACAGAGTCCACGCCATGAGCCTCCGTTCCAGCATCGATTTCCTTCTGTTCCAGTGGCTGCAAGCCGACAACCTGAACCAGCGTGAGCGCTTCGCGGACCACAGCCGCGATACCTTCGATGCCGTGCTGGACACCTGCGAGCGCATCGCTCGCGAAAAGTACGCCCCCTTCAACCGTCTGGTGGACACCCAGGAGCCCCATTTCGACGGTGAGAAGGTGACCTTGCCCCAGGCCACCCACGATGCCCAGAAGGCCTATGCCGAATCCGGCATGCTGAGTGCTGCGCAGGATTACGACTGGGGCGGCATGCAGTTGCCTTACACGGTTGAAGCCGCCGCCAACGCCTTTTTCGGTTGCGCCTCGGTCAGCATCGGCTCGGGCATGCTCACCACCGGCAATGCGAACCTGCTGATGGCCCATGGCAGTGAACTGCAGAAGCAGGTGTTCGCCAAGAACGAGTTTGCTGGCCGCTGGTCGGGCACCATGTGCCTGTCCGAGCCGCAGGCCGGTTCCAGCCTCAGCGATGTGGCCACCCGTGCCGTGCCCGATGGCGAGGGCGCCGAGGCTGATCCGTTGGGCCCGCGCTTCCGCCTCAAGGGCAACAAGATGTGGATCTCGGCCGGCGAACACGAGTTGACCGAGAACATCATTCACCTGGTGCTGGCCAAGATCCCGGGTCCCGATGGCAAGACCATTCCGGGCGTGAAGGGCATCTCGCTGTTCATCGTGCCCAAGAAGCTGGTCGACACCGAAGGCCGTCTGACGGGCGAGCGCAATGACGTCGTCCTCGCGGGTCTGAACCACAAACTGGGTTGGCGGGGCACCACCAACACCTTGCTCAACTTTGGCGAAGGCAAGTTCCAGCCAGGCGGGCAGGGCGGGGCCGTGGGCTACCTGGTAGGTCGCCCGGGCGAAGGCCTGAAATGCATGTTCCACATGATGAACGAGGCCCGCATCGGCGTGGGCATGGCCGCCACCATGCTGGGCATGGCGGGTTATCTGGCCTCGCTGGACTACGCCCGCAACCGGCCCCAGGGCCGCCCCATGGGCGTGGGTGGCAAGGACGCCGCTCAGCCGCAGATCCGCATCATCGAGCATGCTGATGTCAAGCGCATGCTGCTGGCCCAGAAGTCGTACTGCGAAGGCGCGCTGGCTCTGGAGCTGTACTGCGCCCGTCTGGTCGACGAACAACACACCGGCGCCCCTGAGGCCGCTGACGATGCGCGCCTGTTGCTGGAGGTGCTCACCCCGATCGCC
Source organism: Curvibacter sp. EU05-FHT14A10 (assembly GCF_058791075.1). Classification (NCBI taxonomy): domain Bacteria; kingdom Pseudomonadati; phylum Pseudomonadota; class Betaproteobacteria; order Burkholderiales; family Comamonadaceae; genus Curvibacter; species Curvibacter sp. EU05-FHT14A10. The sequence continues at coordinate 659,257 of NZ_JBYTDE010000001.1, read as the reverse complement.
AAGAGCTGGCCCAGCGAGTGGTGCCTGGAGGCCAATTCGCTGGCCATCCAGGTGCATGGGGGCTACGGTTACACCCGCGACTTTCCGGTGGAGCAGTATTGGCGTGACAACCGCCTGAACATGATTCATGAAGGCACCCACGGCATCCAGGCCATGGATCTGCTGGGCCGCAAGGTGCTGATGGAGAACGGCCGGGGCCTGCAGTTGCTGGCTGCCCGCATCAACAACACCATCGAGCGTGCGCTGCAGCAGCCCGAACTGGCCGCCCATGCCAATGCGCTGGGTGGTGCCCTGCAACAGGTGGGTGCGGCCACCAAGGCGGCCTGGGCCACTGGCGTGCCTACCGACGCCTTGGCCAATGCAGTGCCCTACTTGCAGGCCTTTGGTCACACGGTGCTGGCCTGGATCTGGCTGGACGTGGCGCTGGCTGTGCAGGCCGGTGGCCCCCGTGACGCCACGGCACAGGGACGTCTGGCAGCAGCGCGCTTCTTTTTCCATTACGAATTGCCCAAGATCGGGGCCTGGCTGCGGGTGGTTGAAACGCGTGACCAGACCTGCGCCGAGCTGCCTGAAGACGCTTTCTGAGGTCTTGTCCCGTGGCCCTGTTGCGTGTCAGCCCCCGCTTGTTGTTGCGCCTGCAGCAGCTCGTGTGGTGGCTGATCTACGGCGGGCTGCTGAGCGTGGTGCTGGGCCTGGCCACCGAGCGGGTCGCGCCGGGGCAGGGGGAGCGTCTGCTGGTCTGGGGTGGTCTGGCGACCGCTGCTGGCGTTCTGCTGATCTTTGTGCGCGCCGCCCTGCAAGCCCGTGAGGACCGCTGAGAGCCTGAAGTCAGCCTGAAGGTATCGCCGCCGAGACAGGTGGCGCCGCCTGGAATGCCCAGAATCCTTCTCATTCCATTTGATTCCGTTCCGTTCTTTTGACCCCGACATGAGCCTGGCCAGCGCCGGGTTCGCCATCCAACAGCAGGAGACATTCCCATGACACGCAACGTGCAACAACTTTTTGACCTTCAAGGCCGCACCGCCCTGGTGACCGGCGGCTCACGTGGACTGGGCCTGCAAATGGCCCATGCCCTGGGCGAGGCCGGTGCCCGTGTGGTGCTGAGTTCGCGCAAGGCCGAAGACCTGGAAGAGTCGGCCGCCGAACTCAAGGCCGCCGGCATCGACGCCAGCTGGATTGCAGCCGACTGTGCCCGTGAGGACGACATCCGCCGTCTGGCCGACGAGTCCATCGCCCGTCTGGGCCACATCGACATCCTGGTGAACAACGCCGGCGCCGCCTGGGGCTCGCCTGCCGAAGACCACCCGGTGGAAGCCTGGGACAAGGTCATGAACCTCAACGTGCGGGGCTATTTCATCCTCAGCCAGCATGTGGCCAAACACAGCATGATTGCCCGCAAGAAGGGCAGCATCATCAACCTGGCCTCGATCGCAGGCCTGGGCGGCAACCCCAAGGGCATGAACACCATCGCCTACAACACCTCCAAGGGCGCGGTGATCAACTTCACCCGCACCCTGGCCGCGGAATGGGGCCAGCACAACATCCGTGTCAATGCGATCTGCCCGGGCTTCTTCCCGAGCAAGATGACCGTGGGCACCCTCAAGGCCCTGGGCGAGGAACGTCTGGCCGCCCACGCACCGCTGGGCCGTCTCGGCGATGACGAAGATCTCAAAGGCCTGTGCCTGCTGTACGCCTCGGACGCGGGCAAGCACATCACCGGCCAGTGGCTGGCGGTGGATGGCGGTACCTCGATCGTGACAGCAGGCTGAAAATGCCCCGAACGGGGCGCACACTCGCGCTCTGAATCCCCATGGACCTTTTTATGAGCTTTGGCGTCGAAATTCCTTTTGTCACCCTGCTGGGGTTTGAACTCACCCGCTTCGAAGGCGGGCATTCCGAGATCGTGTACGAGCCCCGGCCTGAGCACATGAACTCGTTTCAGGTGGCGCATGGCGGCTCGATCATGACCTTGCTGGACGTCACCATGGCCACGGCGGCGCGCAGCGTGGCCCCCGATCTGGGGGTGGTGACGATCGAGATGAAGACCAGCTTCATGCGCCCGGGGACCGGGCGCCTGACCGGCAAGGGGCGGTTGATGCACCGCACCCGCAGCATGGCCTTCACCGAAGCCACGATCTACAACGAAGCCGGGGAGGCCTGCGCCCATTCGACCGGCACTTTCAAGTACGTGAAACGCGCCGAAACGCCGGGCCAGGGCCCTGCCGCCGTGTCCACGGACTGATGTCTCCACGCCCCCTGAACACCCACCCAAGGCCGAATGATCGGCCTGACCAGGAGAAACCCATGCCCCAGAACAAGCAGATCGTGCTCGACAACCGCCCTCAGGGCGAGGCCACCGTCGACAATTTCAAACTCGTGGTGACCGACACCGCCCCCTTGCAGGAAGGTCAGGTGCTGGTTCAACACCATTACCTCAGCCTTGACCCCTACATGCGTGGCCGCATGAACGACGGCAAGAGCTATGCCCAGCCCCAACCCCTGGGCCAGGTGATGATCGGTGGCACCGTGGGCGAGGTGCTGGAAAGCCGCCACGCGCGCTACGCCGTGGGCGACAAGGTGGTGGGCATGGGGGGCTGGCAGCAATACAGCGTGGTCGATGCGTCCACGCCGGGCACCCTGCGCAAGGTGGACACCACCCATGTGCCGCTGTCCCACTACCTGGGCGCGGTCGGCATGCCCGGCGTGACAGCCTGGTATGGCCTGGTCAAGATCATCAATCCCAAGGCCGGTGAGACCGTGGTGGTCAGTGCCGCCACCGGCGCGGTGGGCAGTACCTACGCCGCGGTGGCCAAGGCGCGCGGTTGTCGCGTGGTGGGCATTGCCGGTGGCCCCGAGAAATGCGCCTACGCCGTGAACGAACTGGGCTTCGACGCCTGCATCGACTACAAGACCCACCCCGATGTCAAAAGCCTGTCACAGGCCCTCAAGGAGGCCTGCCCCAACGGCATCGACGGCTACTTTGAAAACGTGGGCGGCTACATCCTCGATGCGGTGCTGCTGCGCACCAATGCCTTTGCCCGCATCGCGGTGTGCGGCATGATCGCCGGCTACGACGGCAAGCCGCTGCCGCTGGCCAACCCGGCCCTGATCCTGATCAACCGCCTCAAGGTTGAGGGCTTCATCGTGGGTGAGCACATGGAAGTGTGGCCCGAGGCCCTGGCCGAACTGGGGAGCCTGGTGGCCAGCGGCAAGCTGCGCCCGCGTGAAAGCGTGGCCCAGGGCATCGAGTCGGCGCCCGACGCCTTCCTGGGCCTGCTCAAGGGCAAGAACTTCGGCAAGCAACTGGTCAAGGTGATCTGAGGCGCCCGCGCCTCCCAACCCCACGGAGCCCGCCATGCACGACCTGATCCTCCACCATTACCCCACGTCGCCGTTCTCGGAAAAAATCCGCCTTATCCTGGGCTACAAGCAACTGGCCTGGAAGTCGGTGATCATCCCCTCGATCATGCCCAAGCCCGACGTGCTGGCCTTGACCGGGGGCTACCGCAAGACCCCGTTCCTGCAAATCGGTGCCGACATCTACTGTGATACGGCCTTGATCTGCGACGTGTTGGAGCACCGCCAGCCCAGCCCCACGCTGTACCCTGACCACCAAAAGGGTGTTGCCCGGGTGCTGGCCCAGTGGGCCGACACCACCTTGTTCTGGGCCGCCATGGCCTACAACCTCAGCCCCAAGGGGGCGGCCGCCATGTTCGCCGGCGCGCCGCCCGAGGTGGCCAAGGCCTTTGCCGCCGACCGGGGCGCCATGTCCACCGGCATGACCCGTTTGCGCCCTGGCGATGCCACGGCCGCCTACAAAAGCTACCTGCGCCGCCTGGCCAACATGCTCGAAGACCACCCCTTCCTGCTGGGCGATGCGCCCACGGTGGCCGACTTTGCGGCCTACCATCCGCTGTGGTTCAGCCGGGTGCGCAACCCGGTCATGGGTGACATCCTGCAGGCCACGCCGGGCGTCCTGGGGTGGATGGATCGGCTGGCCGCGCTGGGGCACGGCCGCCTGGACAAGTTCGACTCGGCCGATGCCATTGCCGTGGCCGCGGCCAGCCAGCCGGTGGCTCTGGGCGACGAGCCCTTCCAGGATGAGCATGGCATTGCCCTGGGCAGCCGCGTGAGCATTGCCGCGGAAACCTTTGGCACCGAGGCCACCGAGGGCGAGCTGGTGGCCGCCACGCGCATGCACTACACCCTGCGGCGCACCGACGAACGCGCCGGCACCGTGCATGTCCATTTCCCGCGCATCGGCTACGTGCTGCGCGCGCTCGACGCGGCCTGAGCGCCTCCGCAACCCGTTCAATCAAGGAGACAAAGAATGATCAAGGATTTCAAGAACACCACCGCCGTGCTCACCGGGGCCGGCTCGGGCTTCGGCCTCGAATGCGCCCGCATTGGCGCCCGTCTGGGCATGAACCTGGTGCTGGTGGATGTGCAACAGGATGCCCTGGACAAGGCCCAGGCCGAACTCGAAGCTGCCGGCGCCCAGGTGCTGGCCCGCCGCGTCGACGTGGCCAAGGCCGACCAGATGGAGGCCTTGGCCACGGCGGTCAAGGAGCGCTTCGGCGCGCCGCACTTCGTTTTCAACAACGCGGGCGTGGGCGCCGGCGGGCTGGTGTGGGAGAACTCGGTCAAAGACTGGGAATGGGTGCTGGGTGTCAACGTCTGGGGTGTGATCCATGGCGTGCGCCTGTTCACGCCCATGATGTTGGAAGCCGCGGCCAAAGACCCGGCCTACCGGGGCCACATCGTCAACACCGCCAGCATGGCCGGCCTGCTGACCCCACCCAACATGGGCATCTACAACGTCAGCAAGCATGCCGTGGTGAGCCTGACTGAAACCCTGTACCAGGATTTGCGCCTGGTCAGCGATCAGATCAGTGCCAGCGTGCTGTGCCCCTTCTTCGTGCCCACCGGCATCAACCAGAGCCACCGCAACCAACCTGCTGAACTGCGTGACCAGAAGCCCACCAAGAGCCAACTGATCGGCCAGGCCATGAGCGACAAGGCGGTGGGCTCGGGCAAGGTGACGGCTGCCCAGGTTGCCCAGAAGGTGTTCGACGCCATCAGCGCCGATCAGTTCTACATCTTCAGCCACCCGCACGCCCTGGGCTCGGTGCAGACCCGCCTCGAAGACGTGGTGCAGGGCCGCAACCCCACCGATCCGTTCTCCCACAAGCCAGAACTGGGCGAGCAGCTCAAGGCCGCGCTGCGCGCCGCCTGAGCCGATGCTTCAAGGCCGCCAGACGCCTTGGGCCGCCGTGCTGCGGCCCTGATCTGGCAGCACGCCGGCCCGGAACGTCGGTGCCGTGCTGCTGGTGGCGATCTGGCGGCGGTAATCGGCCCACGCTGCAAATGCGTAGCGACGCAGCCTGAAGATCGCCACCAGGTTGATCAGCGCCATCACCCCCATGGCCACATCGGCCATGTCCCAGACCAGGGGCACGCTGGCCACGGCACCAAACATCACCATGCACAGCACCAACACCCGGAAAGCCATCACCAGGGGCTTGCTGCTGCGCAGAAATTCGACATTGCCCTCGGCATAGGCGTAGTTGCCGATGATGGAGGTGTAGGCGAAGAAGAACACCGCCACCGCCATGAAGGCCTGGCCTGCGCTGCCGATGTGGGCCTGCACTGCGGCCTGGGTCAGGGCGGCACCTTTGAGTGCCCCGCCTGGTACGAACTGGTCGGACAACAGAATGATCAGCGCGGTGGCCGTGCAGATCACAATGGTGTCCACAAACACACCCACCATCTGCAACAGGCCTTGCGACACTGGATGCTGCACCGTGGCGGTGGCCGCCGCATTGGGGGCGCTGCCCATGCCGGCTTCGTTCGAGAAAAGGCCTCGTTTGACGCCAAATTGCAGGGCCTGGGCCACGCCGTAGCCCATCAGGCCGCTGGCGGCCTCCTGCAGGCCAAAGGCGCTGCGAAAAATCAGTGCGAAAACACCGGGCACGCGGTCAAAGTTCACCACCAGGGCATACAGCGCCACCAGCAGGTAGCCCAGGGCCATGATGGGCACCAGCCATTGAGCGATGCGGCCGATACGGCGAAGGCCGCCAAAGATGGACAAGGCACTGAGGGCCACCAGGGCAATCCCGATGCCGGCCTTGTCCCAGCCATAGGCGGTGTGCAGCACGTCGACGATCGAATTGGCCTGCACGGCGTTGAAGACCAGGCCGAAGGCCACAATCAGGGCCAGCGCGAAGGCCATGCCCCAGCGCCGTGAGCCCAGTCCGTGCTGAATGTAATAGGCTGGCCCGCCGCGGAAGCTGCCGTCCGGGTGACGCTGCTTGTAGATCTGAGCCAGCGTGGACTCTGTGAAGGCCGACGCCATGCCGAGCAGACAGGTCAGCCACATCCAGAAAATGGCCCCCGGCCCCCCCAGGGCGATGGCGGTGGCAACGCCGGCAATGTTGCCTGTGCCTACCCGGCTGGCCAGGCCGGTGGCGAACGCTTGCAATGGTGTGATGCCGCTGCTGCCACCATCCCGGCGCAAGGCGTCCAGACTGTGGCCCAGTCCGCGCAGTTGCACCGCGCCGGTGCCCAGGGTCAATACCAGGCCGACGCCGAGCAGGGCGTAAATCAGCACATGGCTCCACAGAAGGTGGTTGAGCGGGTCGATCACAAGGCGAAGGGCGGCTTCCACAAAGACTCCTTGACGGCGGGTGGGTGGGTGGGTTGGCGGTGGGCGATTTTGGGCAGTGGTAGGGGGGTGCACGGCTGTCCGGCCTGGTGGCTTGGTAAGCAAATGCGTTGGCGCCGTCACGGCTTCCCCAGTCGGGCGCGGCTGGCAGAATCGGTTGTTTCGTCCTGTAGCAATCGATGCCGTGAACAAATCCCCCTTGCAATCTGCCCCGTCGGCTCCGGCCGAACCGCCCAGAGGCCGCTGGCAGACCTGGAAAGCCTGGCAGGTGGCCGTGCGCCCACGCAGTCTGTGGGTCGCGCTGGCCCCGGTGCTGGTGGGGGCCGCGTTGGGGTGGCACCGTACCGGTGCGCTGGATGCCTGGGCCGCAGCGGCCGCAGTGGTGGCGGCCTTGTTGATGCAAATCATCACCAACCTGCAAAACGATGTCGGCTACACCCGGCGCGGTGCGCACCAGTCGCCCACCGCCACCGGCTTGCCGCGGGCCACGGCGCTGGGCTGGATCGCAGTGCGCCAAATGCAGTGGGTGGTGGCCGCTCTGGCCTTGCTGGCCACGGCATTCGGTTTGGGGCTGGTGCTGCTCAAAGGTTGGCCGGTGTTGGTGATCGGCAGTGCGTCGTTGCTGGCGGCGCTGGCCTACATGGGCGGGCCGCGGCCGATTGCCTACACGCCATTTGGCGAGCTGACCGTGCTGGTGTTTTTCGGGCTGGTGGCTGTGCTGGGCAGCGAATGGCTGTTGACGGGCGGATTTGACGCCCCCAGCGTGCTGGCCGCGCTCTGCATGGGGGGGCTGGCCGCATCGGCACTGGCCATCAACAATCTGCGCGATCTGGCCCACGATGAACGGGTGGGGCGCCGCACCCTGGCCGTGTGCCTGGGGGCCGCCCATGCACGGCGGGCCCATGCGCTGATGCTGACCGGCCCATTCGCACTGTTGCTGCCCCTGGCTTGGCTGGCGGGGTCATCCTTGTGTCTGTTGCCCATCCTGCTCTGGCCCCGGGCACAGCGCCTTCTGCGGGCCTTGCGGCGTGCATCCCACGCCGACGACTACAGCGCGCTGCTGATCGAGACCTTCCGGTTCGAGATGCAGTTTGCCGTCTTGCTGGCGGCGGGGCTGGTGCTCAGCGGGCTGGTGCGGAGCTGGTTGCCGCAGGGCTAGGTTCAACCGCGCCAGGCCTGCCACCAGGCGCGCACCTGGCCCACCACCCGGGTCTTGAGGGCGCGGGCCGCATGCCAGGGCGCGCTGTTGCGCACATAAGCCAGCAGCCGGTCTTTCCAGGCTTTCCAGCGAGGGTACCAGCGGGCAAACCAGGCCAGTTGCATCAGGGCCGGCTGGGTCAGGTGGAACAGGCGTGCCAACACCGCGGTGCCCAGCAGCTTGGCGCCCAGCAGCAGCACCAGGCCCAGCGCCGCGTGGCCCTGGCTGAATAGCCACAGGGCGCCCAGCTTCACGGGCAGCAGGGCCAGGGCCGGGACCGCGAACATCAACAGGGCGGCCCAAGGGGGCAGTGCGCGGATGCGGCGCTCCAGCCAGGCCAGCACCGGCAGCCGGGCGATCCATCCGACCAGGGCTGACAGGGTGTCCCAACCCCATTCTTCGAACACCAGCAGCAAAGCCAGCGTGCCCAGCAGCAGGGTCTTGATGAAGCGCAGCAGCGCCTTGAACAGGTCCATGGTTCAGCTCCGGCCTGGGGTCGGTGCCGGTTCCGCCACCGCATCGCCATGGATCACCGCTTCGGCCGCCGTGTTCAGGGCCTGGCCTTCGCGCTGCGGCGTGGTCAGCGGGGTGGGGGCCCAGCGGTTGCCATGCAGCAGCGCCAGGGCCGCCTTGGCTTCGCCATTGAGTTGCATTTGCAGGCGTTCCGAGTCGCGCCGGCGGATGTCCTCGCCCACGGCGGCGGCGTCCGACGCTTCAACCCCCAGTTGGCGCAAGGCCTCCAGGCTGAAGGCCATGGCACTTTCAAAGGTTTCGCGCATCTGGAAATCCACCCCATGGTGCATCAGTTCGATGGCGTGCTGGCGATCAAAGGCCCGGGCCAGCACCGGGGTCAGGGGGAAGCTCTGCTTGATCAATTCGACAATGCGCGTGGTGGCGGCCTTGTCGTCCACGCACACCAGGACTGCGCGCGCAGTGCCGGCGCCACTGGCTTGCAAGACGTCCAGCCGGGTGCCGTCACCGTAATACACATTGAAGCCGAACTGGGCCGCGGCCCGGATCATGTCGGTGTCGCGGTCGATGATGGCGATCTCGATGCCGCGGGCGAGCAGGTTCTGGCAGGCGATCTGGCCAAAACGACCGAAGCCGATCACCAACACGCTGGGGGCCAGTTCGGCTGCGGCGTCCACGGACTGGATGCCGCGCAGGTCGGGCGGGGCAGGGCGGGCCGCCAGGGTTCGGCGCACGGCGGCCAACAACAGAGGACTCAGGGCCATGGACAAGATCACTGCCGCATTCAGCACGGCATTCATCTCGGCCTCGATCAGGCCCGCATGGGCGGCCGTGGCGTACAGCACAAAGGCGAACTCGCCACCTTCGGCCATCATGGCCGCGCGCAGCACAGAGTCACGCCGGTTGCAACGGGTCAGGCGGGCCACGGTGTACACCCCCAGGCCCTTGAGCAGCATGTAGCCCACCACGCCCGCCAGCAGCTTGGGCCAGCCCTGCAAGACCAGCGGCAGGTCGAGCGACATGCCCACGCCCATGAAAAACAGGCCCAGCAGCAAGCCCCGGAAGGGTTCGATGTCGGCCTCCAACTGATGCCGAAAAGTCGATTCGGACAGCATCACACCGGCGGCGAAGGCGCCCAAGGCCATCGACAGCCCGCCCCACTGCATGGCCAGGGCAGCGCCCAAGACCACCAGCAGGGCGGCCGCCGTCATCACTTCGCGGGCGCGCACCTTGCTCAACAGGCTGAACAAGGGGTTGAGCAACCAGCGGCTGACCGCCACCAGGCCCAGGATGGCGCTGAGCGCCACGCCCATGGTGACCCAGCGCGACACGGGCTCCTGGTCGGCCGGTGCAGGGGCCAGAAAGGCCACGATGGCCAACAGTGGCACGATGGAAAGGTCTTCCATCAGCAAAATCGACACGATGCGCTGCCCGGGCGGGCTGGAAGATTCGCCGCGCTCGTCCAGCACCTGCATCACGATGGCCGTGCTGGACAGCACAAACCCCATGGCGGCGACAAAGGCCACCGGCCAGGCCAGCCCGAGCAGGTGGCCCAGGGTGGTGAGCAACGTGGCGCAGGTCAGCACCTGCATCAAGCCCAGACCGAAAATCTGGCGGCGCAGCTTCCACAGCCGACTCGGCTGGGTGTCCAGGCCGATCACGAACAGGAACATCACCACCCCCAGCTCGGCCACATGAAGAATGGTCTGGGACTCACTGAAAACGGCCATGCCGAAGGGCCCCACGGCCAGGCCCGCGGCCAGGTAGCCCAGCACCGAGCCCAGCCCCAGTCGCTTGAAAAGCGGCACGGCCAGCACCCCGGCGCCCAGCAGCACCACGGTTTTCAAAAGATCACTGCCTTGCTCGATGGCCATCGCTTCACTCCATGTTGCCGGGCAGTTTAGCGGCTGCCGTCTGTCGGCCGCGATGCGGCAAAGTTTCACACCCGAGCCAGGTCATTTGGACGCCAGGGGCAGGGCGCTGTGGCACACTCGCCGGCTTCGGATTCGACCGTGACGCTGCGAGAGACATGCAAAAGATCATTCGGCAATTGGCCGCTGAAATCAGGGTGAACGAAGCGCAGGTGCGCGCTGCTGTAGACCTGCTGGATGGGGGCGCGACCGTGCCCTTCATTGCCCGCTACCGCAAGGAAGTGACCCAGGGCCTGGACGACATCCAACTGCGTGAGCTGGAAGCCCGCCTGGCCTACCTGCGCGAGTTGGAAGACCGCCGCGAGGCCATCCTGAAGAGCATTGCCGAGCAAGGCAAGCTGACCGATGCCCTGCGCGCGGCCATCGATGCGGCCCCCACCAAGCAGGAACTCGAAGACCTGTACTTGCCCTACAAGCAAAAACGCCGCACCAAGGGCCAGATTGCCCGCGAAGCCGGCATCGAACCCCTGGCCGATCTGCTGTTTGCCGAGCCGACCCGTGTGCCGGCGGACGAGGCCCAGGCCTATGTCAAGACCGCCAAGGGCGAAGACGGCAGTGATTTCACCACCACCGGGGCCGTGCTGGACGGCGTGCGCGACATTTTGTCCGAGCGGTGGGCCGAGGACGCCGGCCTGGTGCAAAACCTGCGCGAGTGGCTTTGGAATGAAGGTCTGCTGAAAAGCAGCAAGATCGAGGGCAAGGACGAAAACCACCCCGATGTGGCCAAGTTCCGCGACTATTTCGACTACGACGAACCCATTGGCCGGGTGCCATCGCACCGCGCCCTGGCGGTGTTTCGCGGCCGAACACTCGAGATTCTGGAGGCCAAACTGGTGTTGCCGGTGCCCCCGGAGCCGGGGCAGCCCTCGGTGGCAGAAGGGCGCATTGCCCTGCACCTGGGCTGGAGCCATGCAGGCCGACCGGCCGACGACCTGCTTCGAAAGTGCGTGGCCTGGACCTGGCGCGTCAAGCTGAGCCTGTCCACCGAGCGGGATCTGTTCTCGCGCCTGCGTGAAGAGGCCGAAAAGGTGGCGATCAAGGTGTTTGCCGACAACCTGCGCGACCTGTTGCTGGCGGCGCCCGCCGGTCCGCGTGTGGTGATGGGCCTGGACCCAGGCATCCGTACCGGTGTCAAGGTGGCCGTGGTCGATGCCACCGGCAAGCTGGTGGACACCAGCACCGTGTTCCCGCATGAGCCACGCCGCGACTGGGACGGTTCGCTGCACACCTTGGGCCGCCTGTGTGAAAAGCACGGCGTGAACCTGATTGCCATCGGCAATGGCACGGCCAGCCGCGAAACCGACAAGTTGGCCGCCGACCTGATCAAGCTGCTGGCCAAGATCGACCGTCACGTGGAGAAGGTGGTGGTCAGCGAGGCGGGTGCCTCGGTGTACTCGGCCAGCGAATTCGCCTCGCAAGAGATGCCCGATGTGGACGTGAGCCTGCGTGGTGCTGCCAGCATCGCGCGCCGCTTGCAGGACCCGCTGGCCGAACTGGTCAAGATCGACCCCAAGAGCATTGGCGTGGGCCAGTACCAGCACGATGTGAACCAGAGTGAACTGGCTCGCACGCTCGAAGCGGTGGTGGAGGACTGCGTGAACTCGGTGGGGGTGGATCTGAACACCGCCAGCGTGCCCCTGCTGTCGCGGGTGTCGGGCCTGAGCGCCGCCGTGGCCAAGGCGGTGGTGCGTTGGCGCGAGGCCAATGGCGCCTTTGCCAGCCGCCAGCAGTTGCTCAGCGTGAGCGGCCTCGGGGCCAAGACCTTCGAGCTGAGCGCGGGTTTTCTGCGCATCCGCGGTGGCGAGAACCCCTTGGACATGACCGGTGTGCACCCCGAAACCTACCCTGTGGTGGAGCAGATCATGGCCAAGACCGGCAAGCCTGTGGCCGAACTGATGGGCCGTGCCGACATGCTCAAGACCCTGAAGCCAGAGCTGTTTGCCAACGAGAAGTTCGGCGTCATCACGGTCAAGGATATCCTGGGCGAACTGGAGAAGCCGGGGCGCGACCCGCGGCCCGATTTCAAGGTGGCCCGTTTCAACGAAGGGGTTGAAGACATCAAGGACCTGCGTGAAGGCATGGTTCTGGAAGGCACCGTCAGCAATGTGGCCCAGTTTGGCGCCTTCATTGACCTGGGGGTGCATCAGGACGGTCTGGTGCACGTGAGCCAACTCAGCCACAAGTTCGTCAACGATGCGCGCGAAGTCGTCAAGACCGGTGACATCGTCAAGGTGAAGGTGATGGAGGTGGATGTGGAGCGCAAGCGCATCGGCCTGTCCATGAAGCTCGACGCCGCACCGGCGCGCCGCGACGGTCCGCGCGACAACCGCTTTGAAGGGGCTGGGCGCCAGCACCAGGGCGGCGGGCAGCGGCGCCAAAACGACGCGGCAACCCCATCTGCCATGGCTTCTGCATTTGCCAAGCTGCAAAACCGCTCGCGCTGACGATAATCGGAAACAATCAGTTTCAAAATCAATTTCCATGGAGCTTGACGCCCTTCTGGCCTCTGAAATCGCCCTGCCCAGCATTCCGCGGGTGGTGGCCTTGCTCATGCTGGAATTGGACAAGGACGAGTCGGACCTGCGTCGCATCACGCAACTGATCAGCACCGACCCGGCCTTGACAGCCCGCTTGCTGCAATTGGCCAACTCGGCCTTCTTTCATCTGGAGCGGCGAGTCAACGGCGTGGCCGAGGCCCTGGCCGTGCTGGGCCTGAACCATGTTCGGACCCTGGTGTCCGCGGCAGCGGTGGGCGGCGCCTTCCGCGGCGTGGCGGGCATCAACCTGCAGCAGTTCTGGCGCTACAGCCTGGACACGGCCAAGGTGTCCCGCATTCTGGCCGGCGTGGTGCGGCAGAACCCCAGCGCGGCCTTCACCTCGGGCTTGCTGCATGCGGTCGGCGAACTCGCCATGCACATGGGCATGCCGCGTGACATGGCGCTGCTCAACATGGAGCACGGGCCATTGGATCTCAAGCGGGCGCGCAGCGAGCGCAAGAAGCTGGGCTTCTGTTACGCCCAGGTGAGTGCCGGATTTGCCCGCAAATGGCAGTTTCCGGCGGCCATCGTCGATGCGCTCGAGTACCAGGTTGCCCCGTTCGAGAACGAGGTCTATGAGCCACTGGCGGGTGTGATCCACCTGGCTTCCTGGCGCACCCGCGCCAAGGAAGCGGGATTCACCGACCGCGAACTGGCGGTGAGCTTTCCGGACACCGTGGGCCTGGCGCTGGAGCTCGACATCGACATGGTGCTGCAGCAGGATCCGATCGACTGGACCACCCCCCAGGAAGTGGGCGCCTTTGTCTGAACCCGGACCCCACCAGCCGCGCATGCCCCGATGAGAGCGCTACGTCTTTATGCCGGGCCCCAGGCCCGCGCCCAATTGCAGGCCCACGGGCTGCAGCCTCAGCACATTCGCGTGGTGCCCGCGGCAGCCGGCGGCCCCAAGGGGTTGGTGCTGGGGCCGCTGGACCGTTTCCTGTTCGGCGAATGGCTGCCGCGCTCAAGCCAGCCCATCGATCTGGTGGGGGCCTCGATTGGGGCGTGGCGCATGGCCACGGCGTGCCTGGACGATCCCGTTCAGGCCTTTGCCCGGCTTGAACATGACTACATCGCCCAACGCTATGAACTGGCGCCAGGCCAGAAGCGCCCCAGCGCCGAGCATGTGAGCGAGCGATTTGCCGACAATTTGAAATTGTTTTTTGGCGGTCGCGAACATGAAGTACTGGAACACCCACGCTACCGACTGCATGTGATTGCCTCGCGCGGCCGGCACGTGCTGGCCCAGGAGCATGGTCTGGCCACGCCCCTGGGGTATCTGGGCGCATTTCTGAGCAACACCGTGCAGCGCCGTGCCATGGGGGCCTGGCTGGAGCGGGTCGTGTTTTCGGCCCGGCATGCCGCCTTGCCCTTCAGCACCCGTGATTACCGCAGCCGCCAGGTGGCCCTCACACCGGCCAATTTCATGGACGCCGTGCAGGCCAGTTGTTCCATCCCCTTTGTGCTGCGCTCGGTCAGCGGTATCGCCGGCGCCCCACCAGGGGCCTACTGGGATGGCGGCATCACCGACTACCACATGCACCTGGATTACCGAAGCCCCGCCCCGGGCGTGGTGCTGTATCCGCATTTTCAGCAGGCCGTGGTGCCCGGCTGGCTCGACAAGGCCCTGAAGTGGCGCCACCGTGCCAGCGCCTTTCTGGACCCGATGCTGGTGCTGGCCCCCGACCCGGCCTGGGTGCAGACCCTGCCCAACGCCAAACTGCCCGACCGCAAGGACTTCACCCACTATGGCAATGACCATGCTGGCCGTGCCGCCGCCTGGACTCGGGCCGTGCAGGCCAGCCAGCAACTGGCCGACGAGTTCGCCGAGTGGCTGCACGCCCCGGACATGGGTCGGGTTGAGGCCCTCTGAACGGCTCTTCCGGACTGGGCTGCTACCCGCTGTCAGGCTGACAGCGCAGTCTGGCGGTCATGCAGCTGGCCCTTGTGCGATCCGCGGCAGCGTGGGCGATGCCCACGCACCACGACAACGACTACAAGCTGCTGTTCTCCCACCCCGAGATGGTGCGCGACCTGCTGCTCGGTTTCGTGCCCGGCGACTGGGTGCAGGCGGCCAGGTTCGAGACGCTGGAGCGGGTGAATGCCAGCTACGTGAGCGAATCGGACAAGCAGCGCCACGACGACATGGTCTGGCGGTTACAGGTGGGGCCGCGCTGGGTCTGGGTTTATCTGCTGCTGGAGTTTCAAAGCCAGCCCGACGAATGGATGGCGGTGCGCATGATGGTCTATGTGGGCCTGCTGGCCCAGCATCTGATCAAGGAAGGGCAGTTGGAGCAAGGCAGGCTGCCGCCCTTGCTGCCTTTGGTCCTTTACAAAGGACATCGCTCCTGGTCTGCGGCTCAGGATGTGGCTGACTGTTTCGCCCCTGGCATACCTGCGCTGGAACCCTACAGACCGCGCTTGCTGTATCACCTGATCGATGAAGCCAGATTGAAGCTATCCCAGTCTGACGAAGTTCGGAACGTGACCGAAGCCTTGTTCAAGTTGGAGCACAGCGCCAATCGGTCCGATATCGCCAGGCTGGCGTACGCGATGGGTCAGGCGCTCCAGGCACCCGAGCATCAGAAATTGAGAAGAACCCTCAATGTTTGGCTCCGTCGCCTGATACGGCGCAAAATGCCGGACATCGTCACCGACGAACTCGATCAAATCCACGACCTTCTGAAAGGCCCGACCATGCTCGAAGAAACCCTGGAACGCCTTTACAACGAAGCCATTGAAAAAGGACTGTCCAAAGGGCATTCACAAGGATTGTCTCAAGGACTGACACAGGGCCTCTCACAAGGCCTTTCACAAGGCATCGCCATGATGCTGACTCGAGTGATAGAGCAGCGCTTCACCCCCGTGCCCGCCTGGGTCTACCAGCGGCTTCAGAGTGCATCGGTGGAGCATTTGGAAGCGTGGTCCGAGCACATGTTCAGCGCACCCACCCTGGAGGCTTTGCTGAATGAACCCAGCACCAGGCTTTGACAGGGCTCACATTGAGGCTTCCAGCATCTCGCGGTATTCCTCGGGGCTGGCGATGCGCGGGTTGGTCTTGTGGCAATGGTCGGCCAAGGCACCCTTGATCACATCGTCGAACTGATCCCGCGTGACGCCCATGGCGGCCAGGCCGGTGGGCAGGCCCAAGCGGGCGTTCATGTCGCGGATGGCGTCCGGGATGTCTCCGCCTGAGCGCAGGCCCATCGCGTGGGCCATGCGGTCCAGCCGGCGCTCACGCTGCACCGATTCGGCGCTGGCGTTGAAGCGCACCACCGCGGGCAGGAACATGGCGTTCAGCGTGCCATGGTGCAGGCGGGGATTCACGCCCCCCAGGCTGTGACTCAGGCTGTGCACACAGCCCAGGCCTTTCTGGAAGGCCATCGCGCCTTGCATCGAGGCGCTCATCAGTTGCAGGCGCGCCTCGCGATCCTGACCATTGCGGGTGGCACGCTCAATGTGGGCCCAGCCACGCTCCAGGCCGTCCAGGCCGATGCCGTCAGCTGGCGGGTTGAAGGCCGCCGACATGAAGGTCTCCATGCAGTGCGCGATGGCATCCATGCCGGTGGCCGCCGTGAGGCCCGGGGGCAGGCCCAGGGTGAGTTCCGGGTCGCAGATGGCTGCCCGCGGCACCAGGTGCCAGGAATGGAAGCCCAACTTGCGGTGGTCATCCACGATGATGATGGCGCCACGCGCCACCTCGCTGCCGGTGCCGCTGGTGGTGGGCACTGCGATCAAGGGGGCGGTGCGCTCGGTGATGCGGGGTGAGCCCCCTTCGATGGTGGCGTAGGTGGTCAGCGGGCCTTCGTGCGTGGCCGCAATCGCGATGCCCTTGGCGCAGTCGATGGCCGAGCCACCGCCCACCGCAATCAGCCCATCACAGCCCTGAGATTTGTACAGTTCGACGGCGGCCCGCACGGCGGCCTCGGTGGGGTTGGAGGGGGTTTGGTCAAACACGGTCAGGCTAAGGCCCGGCAGGGCATCCAGGGCCTTTTGCAGCACGCCCGCGGCGCGCACCCCGGCGTCGGTGACGATCAGGGGGCGATGGATGCCTACGCGCTCGCATTCGGCCGCCAGCAGGCGCACGGCGCCAAACTCGAACTGGATCTGGGTGACGTAGTTGATGAAGGCCATGAAGCGAAAATAAAGTGTCAGACGGGTTGAGGGGACACCGGTCGCCGATCGGACCAAGCGCCACGTTGTACGATGCGCAACTGACTTTACCGGCTGAAGCCTGGCCTGACCAGACGTTCAAACCCCAGGCAGATCACCCCGGCGGTCACTCAGGTGACAAGGCCCGGTGCTGACAGCCGCAACGATCCGAGACCGATGTCTTCCAGCACTTTTTCTCAAGCCCACCGGCTGACCCCTGCGATGCAAGGCGTGATCGACCGCATGCTCAAGGCCAGGCGTCCACCCTTGCACTCATTGTCCCCACGGCAGGCGCGCGCCGCCTATGCAGCCGGGGCCGATGTGCTTGAAATCAGCCGCCCTGAATTGGCCGAGGTGCGTGAGCTGACAATACCGGCCCGCGATGGGGTCGCCCTGCCAGCCCGCCTTTACCGGCCCACCCTGCACACAGGGCTGCCTGTGTTGCTGTACCTGCATGGCGGTGGTTTCATGATCGGCAGCATCGCCACCCATGACATCCTGTGCCGCAGCCTGGCCCTGCGATCGGGTTGTGCCGTGGTGTCGCTCGATTACCGGCTGGCCCCGGAGCACCGGTTTCCGACGGCCTTCAACGATGGCTGGGATGCCTTGCGCTGGCTGCATGGCCAAGGCCCCGGTCTGGGACTGGATTCATCAAGGCTGGCCGTGGGGGGCGACAGCGCTGGCGGCACCCTGGCTGCCGCCTTGGCGGTGCAGGCTGCGTTGGAAAGCCTGCCACTGGCCCTGCAACTGCTGTTCTACCCTGGCACCACGGCTTACCAGGACACCGTGTCGCACCAGCGCTTTGCCCATGGCCTGGTGCTGGAGGCGTCCCACATCCAGTGGTTTTTCGATCAGTATGTGCCCTCCCGTCAGGAGCGCGAGGATTGGCGCTTCGCCCCCTTGCTGGCCCCCGACACCGAGCAGCTTGCACCGGCGTGGTTGGGGCTGGCCGAGTTCGATCCACTGGTGGACGAGGGCATTGCCTATGCCGACAAGCTGCGTCTGGCCGGCCATGCGGTGGACCTGGAGATCTACCGCGGCGTGACCCACGAATTCATCAAGATGGGCCGCGCCATCCCTGAAGCCCTGCAAGCCCACCAACATGCGGCAGAGGCCATGCGCGCTGCCCTGAATCCCCCCACGGAGTCCCCATGAGCACCCCAGCGCCACAACGCAGCGATTTCCGATTCTTTCACCGCCTGCGCGTGCGCTGGGTGGAAGTGGACATGCAGAAAATCGTCTTCAATGGCCATTACGCGATGTACCTGGACACCGCCATGGGTGACTACTGGCGCGAGCTGGCCTTGCCTTACGAGGCCTCGATGCAGGCGCTGGGCGGTGAGCTTTACGTGAAGCGTCTGACGCTGGAGTACCACGCCTCGGCGCACTACGACGACGTGCTCGAGGTCGGCCTGCGCTGCCGACGCATTGGCAATTCGTCGATTGAACTGGTGGGCGCCATTTTTCGGGGCGATCAGTTGCTGGTGTCTGGCGAGCTGTTGTATGTGTTCGCTGATCCGGCCACCCAGACCTCGCGTCGCGTGCCGGATGCCTTGCGAAGCCTGCTGCTGGACCACGCCGCAGGCCAGCCGGTATTCGAGGTGCGCCGCGGTGACTGGACCACGCTGGGGGCCGATGCGGCCCGCGTGCGCACCGAGGTGTTTGTCCAGGAGCAAGCCATTCCCCTGGACGAGGAATGGGACGAGGCCGATGCCAACGCCCTGCACGCGGTGGTCTACAACCGCCTCGACCAGGCCCTGGCCACCGGCCGTTTGCTGGTGCATGCGCCCGGTGTGGCCCGCATTGGCCGCATGGCGGTTTTGCGGGCCATGCGGGGCTCGGGTTTGGGCGCAGACGTGTTGCGCACCCTGATGGAGGCCGCCCGTCAGCGGGGCGACCGCGAGGTGCTGCTGCACGCCCAGACCAGCGCCCGCGGGTTTTACGAAAAACTGGGCTTTGAGCCCCGTGGCGACGTGTTCTACGAAGTGGATATCCCGCACATTGAAATGGTGCGGGGCCTTTGATCCAAGACGCCGATCTGAAGACGCGAATCCGGTCCGTGGATCAGATGTCGGCCAGCAGCGGGTAGGGCAGGGGCTGCACCACCAGGGCGGGGCCATCCGGTGCGCCCAGGTGCAAGGTGGTACCGGCGGCACTGGCCGTCACCTGCACCACGGCCAGCAGATCGACCCCGCCGGTGGGGGACACGGCGGCCTGAACCACCACACCGCTGGGCTGATCGGCCGCATCATCTGGCAGAAACACCTCCTGGCCGGGGCTGGGGGCCTGCTCAAGACTGGCCAGACCTGCTCCGTGGGCCAGGCAAGTGCGGCGCTTCAGCGTGCCCCTGAACTGGCTGCGTGCCACCACCTCCTGCCCGGGGTAGCAGCCTTTCTTGAAGCTCACGCCGCCCACCGACTCGTGGTTCAGCATCTGGGGCACAAAGCTGTCGGTCTGCGAGGCACCGGGTGTCGGCACGGCGGCCAACACCTCCGACCAGGCCCAGAGCGACTCGGACAGGGCCGGCGCGGTGGACTCACTGCCGCTTGCCGGGCCCACCCACAGCGCGCGTGCCACACCGGCTGCCGGATACAGCGCAATGGCATGCCCCGCAGCGCAGGGGGCGGCCGTCCAGGGCGGGGTCTCTGCGGGCAGGGCGGCCAAGGCGGCTTCGCCGGCCAGGCCCCGCACGGTCAATTCGGCACTGGCATCGTCGAGCTTGACCTTGGCTCGCAGCACAAACATGGACAGGCGCTTCAGGCTGGATGCCAGCAAGGCCTGGGGGCATACCAGCCAAACTTCGGCGGCGCTCAGGCGCAGCAGCACAAAACTGGCCAGCAGGCGCCCCTTGGCCGAGCAATAGCCGGCCAGGCGGGCCTGCCCGTCTGGCAAAAGCAGCACATCCTGGGTCAGTTGACCGTGCAGGAACGAAGCAGCATCGTCGCCGCGGGCGCGAATCACGCCCAGCGTCGACAAGGGCGCCACACCGTGCAGCAGCGCCTGGGGAGAATTCATGGCTTGTGTCATGCGTGAATTATCATCCCCCGTCAAAAACTTGTTCGTGATGGGGCCTGGGCTGTGCGCGCTTTGCTGGTGATGTTGGTGTTGGTGGCAGCAGCCCTGGGCGGCGCCGTGTTCTGGTGGCTGGATGCGCCCTTGCGCCTGGCTGCGCCCACGATCGACCTCTCGATCGAACCTGGCACCTCGCCGCGTGCCCTGGCGCAGGACGTGCAGGATGCGGGTGTGGAGGTGAATCCCCTGTTCCTGTATGCGTGGTTCCGCTTTTCAGGCCAGGCCCGTGGCATCAAGGCCGGCAGCTATGAGCTTGACGCGACCATCACGCCCAGGCGCCTGCTGAGCAAGCTGGTGCGCGGTGAAGAGGCCCTGCGTGCCGTCACCCTGGTCGAGGGGTGGAACTGGCGCCAGGTACGCCAGGCCCTGGCACGGGCCGATCAACTCAAAGGCGACAGCACCGAGCTCGATGATGCCGCCATCATGGCGCGTCTGGGTCGCCCCGGGACGGTGCCCGAGGGCCGCTTCTACCCCGACACCTACACCTACTCCAAGGGCAGCAGTGATCTGGCTGTGTTGCAACGGGCGCTGCGGGCCATGGACAAGAAACTGGAGGCTGCCTGGCAGGCCCGTGACCCGAACCTGCCCCTGAAGTCGCCCGACGAGGTCCTGGTCCTGGCCAGCATCGTCGAAAAAGAAACCGGGCGCGGCAGCGACCGCCCGCTGATTGCCAGCGTGTTCGTCAATCGCCTTCGCACCGGCATGCTGCTGCAGACCGACCCCACGGTCATCTATGGGATGGGCGAACGTTTTGATGGCAACCTGCGCAAACGCGACCTGCTCACCGACACGCCCTGGAACACCTACACCCGCCCCGGCCTGCCGCCCACCCCGATCGCCATGCCCGGCCGGGGGGCCTTGCTGGCCGCCGTGCACCCCGCCGAGAGCCGTTCGCTGTACTTTGTCGCACGTGGCGACGGCAGCAGCCACTTCAGTGCCACCCTTGACGAGCACAATCGGGCCGTCAACCAATTCCAGCGTCGACCATGACCCCACCCACTCCCGGCTTGTTCATCAGTTTCGAAGGCATCGACGGTGCCGGCAAGACCACCCACATCGAGGGGGTGGTGGCGGCCTTTCGTGCCCAGGGGCGGGTGGTGTGTCAGACCCGCGAGCCTGGCGGGACGCCCCTGGCCGAGAAACTGCGCGCCCTGGTGCTGAACGACGCCATGGACCCCCTGACCGAAGCCTTGCTGATTTTTGCCGCTCGACGTGACCACCTGCAACAGGTCATCGAACCCGCCCTGGCCCGCGGAGAGGTGGTGGTGTGTGACCGCTTCACCGACGCGACTTTTGCCTACCAGGGCGGTGGCAGGGGCTTCGATCTGGACACCCTGGCCCAGCTCGAGCGCATGGTGCAAGGCCGCTCTGGTGGCAGCCTGCGGCAGCCGGACTTCACGATCTGGTTTGATCTCGACCCCGAGGTGGCGGCCGCCCGACTGGCCGACGCCCGTGTGCCCGATCGTTTCGAGTCTCAACCCGTGGCCTTCTTCGGCCAGGTGGCAGCGGGCTACGCGGCACGCGCCGCCGCAGCGCCTGGCCGTTTTGAACGCATCGATGCGGCTCAGAGCCGACACCAGGTCTGGCAGCAGATCACCCGGGTGCTGGTGCGCAAGGGCTGGCTGGCCATCATGGTGGCCGCCCATGGAGGTCTGCAATGAGTGAAGAGCGCGAGGCCCGCCCGCCCCTGGCGCCCTGGTTGCAACGGCAGCTTGACAGCCTGTTGAGCCAGCGCGGTCACGCCTGGCTGCTGCAAGGCCCCTCGGGCCTGGGTCAGTACCCGCTGGGCCTCGCCCTGGTCGAGGCCTGGTTGTGTGATGCACCCACACCGCATGGCGCCTGCGGCCACTGTGCCAGTTGCCACGCCGTGCGCGTGCGCACCCACCCTGATTTGATGGTGCTGATGCCCGAAACAGCGCTGCTGGCCCTGGGCTGGCCCTTGTCGGAGAAAGCGCAGTCTGAAATTGACGACAAGAAGCGCAAGGCCAGCCGCGAGATCCGTGTCGAGGCGATGCGCGAGGCGGTGCAGTTTGCCCAGCGCACCTCATCGCGGGGGCGCGGCAAGGCCGTGCTGGTGTACCCGGCCGAGGACATGAACCACATCACGGCCAATGCGCTGCTCAAAACCCTGGAAGAACCCCCGGGCGATGTGCGCTTTGTGCTGGCCAGTGAAGCGGCCCACCAGTTGCTGCCCACCATCCGCAGCCGTTGCCTGACCCACTCACTGGTCTGGCCAGGTGCTGACGAGGCCGGCCATTGGCTGGCGGGGCAGGGCTTGCCGGCTGCCGCCGCCGCGGCGTTGCTGCGCGCGGCCGGCGGACGCCCCGAAGACGCGCTGATGCTGGCCGCTGAGGGGCTGACCCCTGAGTCCTGGGCGCAATTGCCCCGTGCGTTGCTGCGGGGTGACCCCGGCGTGTTGGCCCACTGGCCCGCCGCACGCAACATCCAGAGCCTGCAGAAGGTCTGCCATGACCTGCTGGCCATGGCCTCCGGCGCGGCACCGCGTTACTTCATGGCCAGCGAACTGCCGCGGCCACCGGCCCACAAGGTGCTGCTGCACTGGTCGCGCAACCTCAGCGAGGCGGCTCGAACGGCAGATCACCCGTATAACCCAGGTTTGATGTTGGAAGCGCTTGTGAGCGAGGCACAAATCGCCCTAAACTCGGCCACAGAGTCCACGCCATGAACAGTCCCAGTACCCCGCGCCCCAGTGTTGTGCAGCTCGCCATCAAGGAGAAGGGGGCCTTGTATGCCGCCTACATTCCCTTGTTTGCCGAAGGGGGCATGTTCATTCCGACCGCGCGCGACTATCGCCTGGGCGACGATGTCTACGTGCTCTTGTCCCTGCCGGACGACCCGCAGCGTTACCCGATTGCCGGTCGTGTGGCCTGGGTCACGCCACCGCGGGCAGCTGGCAACCGCACCCAGGGGGTGGGTATCCAGTTTCCGCGTGATGAGAAATCCCGCTTGCTCAAGATCAAGATCGAGGAGATGCTGGGCAGCCACCTGGCCTCCGAGCGGCCCACCCAGACCATCTGAAATCTGCCGGCCGCCGTACCTGAAGGGCCGGATCTCCCCCTGTTTGAATGACGCCCGCCCTGTCGCGGGCCTTTCCGTTGAGTTTTTCATGTTTGTCGACTCCCACTGCCACCTGACTTTTCCTGAGCTGACCGCCGATTTGCCCGCCATCCGGCGTGCCATGGCCGATGCCCAGGTTGACCGAGCCCTTTGCATCTGCACCACGCTGGAGGAGTTTGAATCCGTCCATGCGCTGGCTCTGCAGCACGACAATTTCTGGTGCACGGTGGGCGTTCACCCGGACAACGAAGGGGTGCTGGAGCCCAGTCTGGATGATTTGCTGCAGCGTGCGGCATTGCCGCGGGTGGTGGGCATCGGTGAGACCGGCCTCGACTACTACCGGCTTGGCGAGCGCAGCGTGGCCGACATGGAGTGGCAGCGCGAGCGCTTTCGAACCCACATCCGCGCAGCGCAGGCCTGCGCCAAGCCGCTGGTGATCCACACCCGCAGCGCCTCCGACGACACCCTGGCCCTGTTGCGCGAGTTGGGTGAAGACGGGCGCGAAGGCGCCGCCGGCGGTGTATTCCACTGCTTCACCGAAAGCCTGCAGGTGGCCCGAGCCGCGCTGGACCTGGGCTTTTACATCTCGTTTTCCGGCATCCTGACCTTCAAGAGTGCCAGCGATCTGCGGGAAGTGGCCGGTTTTGTGCCGCTCGACCGCATGCTGATCGAAACCGACAGCCCCTATCTGGCCCCGGTACCCTACCGTGGCAAGACCAACAACCCCTCGTACGTGCCCCTTGTGGCGGCCCAGATCGCGCAACTGCGTGGCTTGAGCGCAGAGGCGGTGGGCGCACTGACCAGTGCGAACTTCGAGCGTCTGTTCCGTGGTGTGGTGAACCAAGTCGCCGGGAGTGCCGCATGAAAACAAGCCGCCGCCAATGTCTGATTGCCCTGGGGACCAGCGCAGGCCTGGCTCTCGTGAGCCTGCCGGCGCGTGCCGGGTCTTTTGAAGACTTCTTCACCGCCATCCGCCGCAACGATGCGAGCACCATCCAGGCCTTGATCCGGCGTGGTTTTGATCCCAACACGGTGGATGAAGCCGGCCAGCCCGGCCTGATGATGGCGGTGGACCTGCAATCGATGCGTGCCGTCGAGGCCTTGTTGAGCGCGCCCAACATCGAGGCCGAAGTGCGCAACAAGAAGGGTGAAAGCGCGCTGATGCTGTGCGCCATCCGGGGTGATCTGCCCCTGGCCAAGCTGCTGATCGAGCACGACGCCGATGTCAACAAGACCGGCTGGACGCCTTTGCACTACGCGGCCTCCGGCACCTCTCAGAACCAGGTGGAGATGGTGCGCCTGCTGCTGGACAACGCTGCTTACATCGATGCCGCCTCGCCCAATGGCAGCACGCCGCTGATGATGGCGGCCATGTATGGGCGCAGCGATGTGCTCAAGGTGCTGATCGAGGAGGGGGCTGATGCCTCGCTGCGCAACGAGAAAGGCCTGACCGCCATCGACTTTGCGCAGCAAGTAGGCCGAAGTGCCAACGTGGAGGCCATTGCCGCGGCCTTGCGCGCCCGCCAGCCGCGGGGCACCTGGTGAGCGCAGAGACAACCCAGGCCACCGCTCTGGCCGCGTTTGACCATGTGGTGGCCGCTTCAACCGGTTTCAGAGCCCGCGCGGGCCAACGCGACATGGCCGAACTGGTGGCACAGACCTTCAGCACGCCCACCCTGGGCAAGTGTGAGGAAGAGCCCGAGCGCGCCTTTGCCGTGATCGAGGCAGGTACCGGCGTGGGCAAATCGATTGCCTATGCCGCCCCCGCCATTGCCGCCGCCCTGGCGCGCAAGACCCGCGTCATCATCTCGACCGCCACCGTGGCCTTGCAAGAGCAATTGGTGCACAAGGATCTGCCTTTGCTCAGCCAGTTGATGCCCGAGCCTTTCACCCACGCCCTGGCCAAGGGGCGCGGGCGCTACGTCTGCAAGTACAAGCTGATGCGTTGGGTCAACGGCGAAGGCGAGCCCGACCTGTTTGCCGACGAGTTGCCGGCCGGAAACGCCCCCAGTGCGTCCAGCAACGGGCGTGCACCCACCGAATACCAGCTTCACTTCTACCGCCAGATGGCCGCCGAATTGAAGGAGCGCCGTTGGGATGGCGATCGGGACACCCTGGCCGTTCCGCCCAGTCCAGAGATGTGGAGCCCGGTGGCGGCCGAGGCCAGCAGTTGCACGGCCAAGCATTGCCCCGACTACCAGGACTGCGTCTACTTTGACCAGCGCAAGGCCCTGGCGGCCTCGCAGGTGATTGTGGCCAACCACGACCTGTTGCTGGCCACACTGAACGGCAATACGCTGCCCGATCTGTCGGACTGTCTGCTGGTGCTGGACGAGGGCCACCACCTGCCCGCCGTGGCATTGAACCATTTTCAGGAAAGCACCGACCTGACCCGGCTGCGCTGGGTGGAGCAACTGGCCTTGCGCGCCCGCAAGACGGCTGAAATGCTGGACCTGGATGCGGCCGCCGAACTGACAGGGCAGGGCAGTGCGCTCAAGGTCCACCTCAACGAGGTGGCGCAGCAGGCGCTGGCCCTGTACCGGCCGCGGGGCTTGAGCGATGAACCCGTGGAGTTGCTGCCCATCGGGCCGCTGCCTGCGGTGCTGAGCAATCCGGTCAGCGAGGTGCTTACCCTTTCAGGTGCCATGCTCAAGCACCTGCAGGCCATCTCGGCGGCTTTGCGCACCCAGATGAAGGAACGCCCGGAAGATTCGCGAGAACTGGCCACCCACTACGTTCAGCTGGGGGTGTTGGCACCACGCCTGGAAGCCGTGCAGGCCTGGGCAGCACTGATGCTGCTGGAGACCGAAGTGCCCGCGGCGCGCTGGTTCACCTTTGGTCTGTATGGCGAGTTTCTGTCGATCACGGGCTCGGCCAGTCCCATCCTGCCCGCCAGTGCCCTGCGCCACAAGCTGTGGGCCAAGGCCCGTGGCGTGGTGATCACTTCGGCCACCTTGACCAGTTGCGGCAGCTTTGATTTCTTCCTCAACGAAACCGGCTTGCGCGGGCTGGACAACGTGAGTACCCGGGTGGTCAGCAGCCCCTTTGACTTCGCCAGGCAAGGGCATTTTGTGGCAGTCGATACGCCGGCCGACCCCAAACGTGCCGCCGAGTACAACCAGGCCATGTGCAAAGAGTTGATGGCGGACCTGGCCCAGGTGCAGGCTGGTGCGCTGGTGCTGTTCACCTCGCGCGACCAGATGCGCACCGCGGTCGACAGCCTCAGCGGCAGCCTGCGCAGCCGGGTGCTGGTGCAAAACGATCTGCCGCGGCAGACCCTGCTGCAGCGCCACCGCGAAAAGGTGGAGCGGGGCGACGCCTCCATCATCTTCGGCATGCAGTCTTTCGGTGAGGGCCTGGATCTGCCCGGGCGGCTGTGTGAAAGCGTCTTCATCTGCAAGCTTCCCTTTGCGCCGCCCTCCGATCCAGTCAGTTCGGCTCGATCCCAGTGGCTGCGTTCCAAGGGGCGTGATCCGTTCATGGAGCTGGTGGTGCCGGCGGTGAGCATCCGCCTGGCTCAGTGGGTGGGGCGTGCCATTCGCAGTGAAACCGATGAGGCCCATGTCTACTGCTACGACCGGCGCCTGATCAGCACCAGCTTTGGCCAGCGTCTGCTGGCCGGCCTGCCTCCGTTCAAGCGCCAAAAGCGCAACAACCAGGGGCAGGTGTTCGACCTTTGAGCCGGTCCTGGCCGGGGCAGGGCAGGGCCTCAGGCTTGCAAGGCGGTGGCGCGGGCCTTCATCTGTTGCTCGAAATCTTCGATGGCTGAGGGGCGGCCAAACAGATAGCCCTGGTAGGCCATGCAACCCGATTGGCGCAGAAACTCAAACTGGGCCGCCGTTTCGACGCCCTCGGCGATCACCTCCAGGCCGAGGTTGCGGCCCATGGCAATGATGGTCTTGATCAGGGTGGCATCGTCGGTGTTGCCTGGCAGATCGGAGACGAAGCTGCGGTCGATCTTGAGCTCATCCAGCGGGAAATGCTTGAGCATCGACAGGGACGAGTAGCCGGTTCCGAAATCGTCGATGGACAGCGACAGCCCCAGGGCGTGCAAGGCCTGAAGCTTGGCAATCAGCTCCTGGCTTCGTCGCAGCATCAGACCTTCAGTCAGTTCAAGGCGCAACAACCCGGCCGGGCAGCCCGTTTCGTCCAGGCATCGGGCCACCGATTCGACGAAGTCGCTTCTCTCCACCTGGCGCGCGCTGACGTTGATCGACAGGCGCAGGTCCTGCATCCCGGCCTGCCCCTGCCAGGCATGCAGCTGCCGGCAGGCGGTCAGCAGCACCCATTCCCCGATCTCGCAGATCAGGTTGGACTCCTCGGCAATCGGCACAAAGTCGGCCGGCGACACCCAGCCCCGGTGCGGATGACGCCAGCGCAGCAACAACTCGGCCCCCAGCACTTCGGCTTGTCCATCCACTTGCACCTGGTAGTAGGGCACCAGCTCCGATTGGGCGATGGCATGGCGCAAGTCAGCCTCCAGATTCGCCCGCGCCTCCAGTTGCGGCTGCAGCGTCTGGTCGTAAAAGCAGACGGTGTTGCGTCCGGCCTGCTTGGCCTGGTACATGGCCATGTCTGCCCGCTTCAAGACTTCATTGACACTCAGTTCATGCGCCAGGAACAGACAGATGCCGAGGCTGGGCGAGGTCTGGTACTCGAAGCCCGAGATGTCGAAGGGCTTGTTCAGTTCGGTGATGATCTTTTGCGCCACCTGTCGGCAGCCCATCAAGGCCGTCTCCTGCTGCTCGCCAAGGCCCTCCAGCACCACCACAAACTCGTCACCCCCAAAGCGCGACACCGTGTCATGGCTGCGCATCATCTCTCGCAAGCGGGTGCCGACCTGTTTGAGCAGCAGGTCACCCGCAGAATGGCCCTTCATGTCATTGAGCGTTTTGAAGCGATCCAGGTCGAGAAACACCACGGCGCCATGGTCCTGCTGCCGTGCACTCAGGGCAAAGGCCTGTTCGATGCGGTCGAGCAGCAGGCGACGGTTGGGCAAACCGGTCAGCATGTCGTAATAGGCCAGTTGGTGCACTGCCTCGAGGTTTTTCTGGGCCTCGGTCTTGTCCACCACCAGCGCGGCCGCTGCAATGATTCGGCCGTCGATGTCTTTCAGCGGCGTGGCAAACCAATCGCAGATGATGATCTGGCCATCCTTGCGCAGGTTCTCACTCTGGTTGTTCTGGGCCAGGCCATTCGCAAACAGATGGCGCATGACATGCCTCACCCGCTCACGCTCCCAGGGGGGCATCAAAACGGTCAGGGGCTGGCCCAGCATCTCTTGGGCGGTGTAGCCAAACATCGATTCAGCGGCGGCATTCCAGACCGTCACTTTGAATTGGGTGTCGCATTCGATCACGCCCATTGGCGTTTGCTGGATGTGCAGCGCTTGGCGTTCGGCCATCTCATGGACCGCCTGTGAACGCTGATTGGCCACGATGCGCAGGCTGATGTTTTCACGCAAGTGGTGGGACATCGATGCACTGGACAAGCTGATGTAGACCATGAACAAGGCCAACATCAGGGCCAGCGACACCGAAAAGGAACTGCCGTGGGTCAAAAAGCCGGGCAATGCCAGGAAATAGATGCCTGCACAGAACAGACGACCACACGGGGGATCGATCAGGTAGGCCATGATGCCGCCGCTGGACACACCGACCAGGATCACCACCAGAAAAGCCTGGCCCACTGTGTCGCCACCCGGGTAGAAGAACCATCCGGCCAGGCCCCACACCGAGCCACAGGCGGCCGTGGCCACCCGGTACGCCAGCAGCCAGCGTGCCATCGGTGTGTTTGAACTGGAACGGGTACGAAACTGCCAGGCCAGCATTTCACGGGCGCCGTAGCTCAGCATCGTCAAGCCTGCCCAGACCCACCACGGCACCCGTGCGGCGTCTCCGTGCTGCAGGGCCAGAACCGTGGCTGCCACCAACAGGGCCACCAATGTGCTTCGCCGGGTCGACCCGTACACCAGGGTCAAGATCTCAGCACTCAGCAAGTGCCTTTCCTGCGAGTTCAGGGCGGATGCGCTCTGGGCGTGAGGGAGGTCTGAGGTCACGGTTCCTGCATTCCTTTGGTGCAGCATCCTTTGCCGTGGTTCACCCGATGCGCTTCAACGAAGCAGGCTGGCATGAAGTCCCCCTTATTTGTATCAATGGGCAATTGATCATAAGTGACCCATTGAAAAACCACCACGGCATTCTCCAGCGCCACAGCGAAGACGTGTTGACTGGCGCATGCCTCAACTTTGGCACTCGTCACACCCTCGAACGCTGAGGGGCTTCGCGCACCGCGGCTTTGGCCCTGCCGGCGCCTCAATCAAGGTCATAAGCGATAAAGGTATGTAATCACACATAGCATGTGCGATTACACATCTTAAATTAAATAAAACACGATAAGCATCACTTATCGATGTCAATTTCCAGCACACAGAAGATCCATTCGTTTCGAGAGCTTGCAGGGCGCCGGTGGTACCGCGTGTGGACAGTGAGGGCGATCCTCTCTGCCGACGCCAATGGCTGCCTCAGCTTGAGGATCAGTGCAATACCTGTGTTTTCGATGGAAAACTGGACGTGCTCGTGGGCACGCATGATCGCAAGCGTCCGCTGTGGTTGGACCGCTTGAACAAGGCACGCGGCAGGGTGTCTCTGCAGCGGATTCAGCGAGTCGATGGCCTACCTGGATGCCATACGAGCCCCCACATGAACGCCTGGGCGGAGGGCCGGTGAGGGGAGTGACGTCAAAGGCTTGTTTTGGGCTGGTTGGAACCTTTGTATGAGCCGGCAACGATGAGGCTGGTTGACTCACTGGACGAGCAAGAGCTACTAGAGCAATTCCTGAAGGGCGGCAAACCTCTGATCAAAAAGGCGCACCACCTATCTTCTCTTCACGCCATTTCGGCACACCCCGCCACATGCCCATCGGTTTCGCCCCGCCCACGAGCACGGCCAGTGGCAGGGCACACTGAACCCGGTGGCCGTCTGCGCCCAGATCGCCTATTGGCGACCTCTAGTACGAATCAGCGCGCACGGCCGGCGAGGCCAGTGCGGCGGCTTTCGCTCAAGATGCCTTGTTCGATCCCCCACAGGGGCTGGATGCCATGCGCCAAAGATGGCGTTGCACAGCCACACGGCACCAGGTGATGCTGGTCAGTGATGGTGTGGCCCGCTTCGAGTGCGAGTTCGTGTTTTGATCCTGCTGATGTCAGGGGGCATAGGAGATGCGCAACCCTTGGAGCAGTCCCGATGGGGTGTGGAATTCAATGCGGCAATCGAGGGCTCATTCTGCGTATTCGTTCTGCGCCTGATATTTGACATAATATACATTGTATAAAGTAGATGTAGCACGATGCTGGGCCGTTCGGGCAACTCATTCAGCAGCTCTTTCAACAGACAGCTCCGCCGCTAGGCCCGGCTGCAGGCGGCTTGGCAACACCTGACAGGCCTTGGCCTGTGGGCCAAAGCCGGGCCACCAGAAGCCCTGACTCCGATTCGGATCTAGGGTTAACCCTAAAATGGAGGCTTGGGCGGTGCAACGCAGCCCAATCTGTTCCAAGCGCAGGTCGCCATCGTGGTCTGCGTGCGTGTGGCCGTCCACCCCCAGGCCCCTGAACAGCTGAAATCCTGCCACACGACCTGCGGCCTTCGTCACGCATTGTCGCCACACCGGCGACCCATCCAGGCTTTTCATGACTTCCACTTCCGAGCGTGTGGCGCCACAGGCACCACACCGTCCCCTCAATCGCCATGACTACCAGACCCTCGCGCTGTCCGCGCTCGGGGGCACACTGGAGTTTTACGACTTTGTGATCTACGTCTTTTTTGCCACGGTGTTGGGCGGTCTGTTCTTTCCCGCCGACATGCCGGACTGGCTCCGCCAGTTGCAGACGTTTGGCATCTTTGCGGCGGGCTACCTGGCGCGACCGGTGGGCGGCATCGTGATTGCGCATTTTGGCGACAAGCTGGGCCGCAAACGCATGTTCACGCTGAGCATCTTCATGATGGCGCTGCCCACGCTGGTGATCGGCCTGTTGCCCACCTATGCCTCGATTGGCGTCGCAGCGCCCTTGCTGCTGCTGGCCATGCGGGTTTTGCAGGGGGCTGCCATTGGCGGCGAAATGCCCGGCGCCTGGGTGTTTGTGGCCGAACACGTGCCGCGGCGCCATTACGGCCTGGGCATTGGTACGCTGACCTCGGGCATCACCGGCGGCATCTTGCTGGGTTCTCTGGTGGCCATCGGCATCAACAGCCATTACGAAGCCGCCGAGGTGCAGGGGTTTGCCTGGCGCATTCCGTTCATCCTGGGGGGCGTCTTCGGCATGGTGTCGGTGTACCTGCGACGCTTTCTCCAAGAGACCCCGATCTTCAAAGAACTGGCGCAACTGCGCCACATTGCCGAAGAACTGCCTGTGAAGACCGTGCTGCGTGAGCATCGTTGGGCCTGCGTGGTGGTGGCCTTGTTGACCTGGGTGCTCTCGGCCGCCATCGTGGTGGTGGTGCTGTTCACCCCAACCTACCTGCAAAAGACCCACCACATTCCGGTGACCCTGGCACTGCAGGCCAATGCCCTCGCTACCTTGATGCTGAGCGTGGGATGCATTCTGGTGGGCTGGGCCAGCGACCGCCTGGGCACGCGGGCTGTGATGCTGACAGGATTTGCTGGCTTGCTGATCAGCAGCTACCTGTTCTACACCGACCTGCCCGGAACGCCGGCTTCATTGCTGTGGCACTACGCCATCACCGGCCTGTTTGTGGGCACCATCGCCATCGTGCCCATCGTGGGGGTGCGGGCCTTTCCACCCCGGGTGCGATTCAGCGGCCTGTCATTTGCTTACAACATGGCCTATGCCGTGTTTGGTGGGCTGACGCCAATCATCATGACCACCTGGTTGCAAAAAGACGTGCTGGCACCGGCGCACTACGTGGGCGCCCTGTCGGTGCTTGGTTTCGTGCTGGGCCTGGTGCCGTTCGTGGCCCGGGGCCATGTCAGCCCTGTCCCGACGGCGGGCGCTGGCACACCACGCTGAAATCCCCCGCCCTGCCCCAGCTTCATGCAGGCGGCAGCGGCGGGTGCTTCTGGGCATTTTTGATCAATTTATCGGCCACCGCCTGTTCCAGGTCGACCCCGGTGTGGTCGGCCAGCTGCAGCAGGTACAACAGCACATCGGCCATTTCTTCGCCCAGATGCTGCTGTACATCGGGTGTTTCGCGGGTGCGCGCCGCTTCGTCGGGCGTCATCCACTGAAAGATCTCTGTCAGCTCGGCGGCCTCGACCATCAAGGCCATGGCCAGGTTTTTAGGGTTGTGAAAAGCCTGCCAGTGGCGCTCGGCGGCAAACTGGCGCAACGTGGCCTGCAGGGCAGACAGATCCATCTTGAAGTCCTTGAGTGGTTTGGGCGCAGCAGCGGCCCGCCTCCGGATTTTCAGCGATGCGGGCGGGCATCCAGCAGGCTGGCCGGACTGGCGCGTGCACGGTGTGGCGAACATGCCCCTGCCATGAACCGTGGCACCAACGTCGCCGCTTGCAGGCCCTGCGCGCACTGGTTCCAATGGCGGTTTATCCAACCAATGGGCGGCCCTGACCCGGGTCGCGCCCCAGCACCGGCAACGCCATGAGCACCCCCTCCTCCACCCTCTCCTCTTTTTCCATCACCCACAAATGGCCCGCACAACATCCCGATCGGCTTCAGCTGTATTCGCTGCCCACGCCCAACGGGGTCAAGGTGTCGATCATGCTGGAGGAGATCGGCCTGCCCTACGAAGCCCATCTGGTGAGCTTTCAGACCCAGGATCAGCTGTCGCCCGAATTTCTCTCGCTCAACCCCAACAACAAGATCCCGGCCATCCTGGACCCACAAGGGCCGGGTGGCCAGCCCCTGGCCTTGTTCGAGTCGGGCGCCATCCTGGTCTACCTGGCCGAAAAGACAGGGCAGTTGCTGCCGGCCGACCCGGCGCGCCGATACCAGGTGCTGCAATGGCTGATGTTCCAGATGGGCGGCGTCGGGCCCATGTTCGGCCAGTTGGGCTTCTTCCACAAGTTTGCGGGCAAGGACTATGAGGACAAGCGCCCGCGCGACCGCTATGTCGCCGAATCCCGGCGCCTGCTGGGGGTGCTGGAGCAGCAACTGCAAGGGCGCACCTGGATCATGGGCGAGGACTACAGCATTGCCGACATCGCCATCTGGCCATGGGTGCGCAATCTGTTCGGTTTCTACGAAGCGGGTGACCTGGTCGGTCAGGCTGATTTTGTGCAGGTGCAACGGGTGTTGTCGTCCTTTGTGGCACGCCCGGCCGTGCAGCGGGGGCTGAACATTCCCGCGCGAGACTGAGGCTGCTGTGCTGCGGCCTTGATCTGATGAAAAGTCTTGCGGCTGTTGATTCAAGTCCTCACAAGTGACAGATTCGATCAGGATTGACCGGGGTTTCTTGTTGAATATGCCGATTTTGCGGGAGCGATCTGTTTGCGAGCGGCCTGGGCGGTTTACATTTCAAGGCTGTCAGTGTCAAAGCGTCACCGTTGTGTTGTCGTGAACCACCCAGCTGCCGCCCCTGTGGTGAGTGGCCCCCATAGAGATTTTCATGCGAATCAATGAACCCGTCACACAGCGCGAGCATCTCTATCCACCCCGCATGACCCCGGTGTCGGTGACAGACACCAAGGGGCGCATCACCTATTGCAACCAGGACTTCATCGAACTGAGCGGCTACCCCAAAGAGGAATTGCTGGGCCAGCCCCACAATCTGGTGCGCCACCCTGACATGCCTCCCGAGGCGTTCCGCGACATGTGGGACACCGTGCAACAAGGGCAACCCTGGACCGGTCTGGTCAAGAACCGGCGCAAGGACGGCGATCACTACTGGGTTCGCGCCAATGCCACTCCCATGCGCGATGGCCAACGCATCACAGGCTATCTTTCGGTCCGCACCGCCCCACGCCGCGAAGAGATTGAAGCTGCCGAAGCGCTGTACGCCGTGATGCGAGAAGAAGCCCGACAAGGCCACCTGCGGCATGTGCTGCGCCAAGGCGCTGTGCTGCGCACCGGTCTGGCAGGCCGTTGGCAACAAGTCATGCAAGGGCTCAGGCCCCTGCGCATGAGCGTGCTGTATGCCGCCGTGGCGGGTGTCACCTGGGCCAGCATCGCACTCGGTGCCCCTTCCGGCATCACCGCAGCGGCCGCTTTGGTGGCGGCATTGGTCGCGGGTTACCTCACCCATGCGTGGGCCGTGGCGCCCTTGCGCCAGATCATGAACGATGCCAACCGCCTGGCCTCCGGCGACCTGTCCGAAGAAATCAAGACCGGCGACTCCGGTCTGCTGGGGCAGTTGCAGCAAAGCCTGCATCAGTTGTCGGTCAATCTGCGCACGGTGGTGCGCGACGTGCGCCAACAGGTCGATTACCTGGGCGATGCCGTGCGTGAGGTGGCTGCGGGCAACCATGACCTGTCGACCCGCACGGAATCCCAGGCCGCCAGCCTGGAGAAGACCGCGGCCGCCATGGAGGAAATCAACAGCATGGTCAGCCAGAGTGCCGCTGCTGCGGCCCAGGGGGCGCACCTGGCCACCGAGACGTCCAATGTGACCGGACGCAGCAACGAGGCGGTTCAATCGGTGGCTCAGACGATGACGGGCATCACCGAGTCGTCGCACAAGATCGGTGAAATCATCCACTTGATCGAAGGGGTGGCATTTCAGACCAACATCCTGGCCCTGAACGCTGCCGTCGAGGCGGCCCGGGCCGGCGAGAGCGGGCGTGGTTTCGCCGTGGTGGCGTCCGAGGTGCGGGCCCTGGCGCAACGCACGGCGGGTGCAGCCAAAGAGATTCGCCAGCTGATCGTGGAGTCCTCCGAGCGCATCGACAGTGGCAGCCAGCAGACCCAGGCCGCCCGCGGGCGCATGGACGAGGCACTGGCCGCGGTGGGCAAGGTCAGCATGGTGTTGCACGAAATCAGTCACTCAGCCGCCGAGCAGCAGGGGGGCATCTCTCAGATCAACTCGGCGGTGGCCGACATGGACTCGATCACCCAGCAGAATGCGGCCCTGGTCGAGCAACTGGCGGCGGCAGCCAAGGCTTTGCACCTTGAGGTCGATGAGGTCAGCCACTCGATGCGCCTG
This sequence comes from Curvibacter sp. EU05-FHT14A10, assembly GCF_058791075.1. Lineage (NCBI taxonomy): Bacteria > Pseudomonadati > Pseudomonadota > Betaproteobacteria > Burkholderiales > Comamonadaceae > Curvibacter > Curvibacter sp. EU05-FHT14A10. Next base: position 624,044 of record NZ_JBYTDE010000001.1, on the reverse strand, counting down.
TTCCGCCTCGCTCACGGTGAAGCCTCGATCGCCGATCTGGATGCCGTGGCCTTGCGTCGGGAATTCAAGCGCTTGCCTGCTGACTGAACGCGGCAGCCTCAGTCCTCGGAGCACGCGGAATCACTCAGGCGTCTCGCGCGAGTCGGTTCAGAAGCTTTCCCAATCGGGTTCAGAGGCTGTCGCTGCCGCGCCGCTCTTCTCTCGTATCCGCGAGAAGGGGCTTGACCCAGCGCCCATGGATTGGGGCGCTGCCTGGGTGGCCAGCTTCAAGGCTGGGCGACCACCCTCCCCCGTCGGCTGGGTCGTGGCCGCATACGACACAGCCTTATCGCTCGGTGCGGGTGCCCCCGGTGCCGCCGCTGCCGTTGTGAGCCTGCGGCGGCTCGGGGCAGGCGCCCCCCCTTCCAGCTTGAACAGCGACACGGCCTGCACCAGATCCTCGGCCTGGGTGCGCAGGCTGCCCGCGGCGGCGGCCATTTCTTCCACCAGGGCCGCATTCTGCTGCGTGGCGTGGTCCATGTGAGTCACGGCCTCACCCACCTGGGCTACGCCGGCGCTCTGCTCGCCGCTGGCCGTGCTGATTTCTCCGACCACGGAACTGACCCGGCGAATGGCCTCCACCACCTCCTGCATGGTCTGGCCGGCCTGGTTGACCTGTTCACTGCCCTGCTCAACCCGCTCGACGCTGGCGGTGATGAGGGTCTTGATCTCCTTGGCCGCCTCCGCACTGCGTTGGGCCAAGCTGCGCACTTCGGAGGCCACCACGGCAAAGCCTCGACCCTGCTCGCCGGCGCGTGCGGCCTCAACGGCGGCATTCAGGGCCAGGATGTTGGTCTGGAAGGCGATGCCATCGATCACGCTGATGATGTCAGCGATGCGACGAGAACTGTCATTGATGCCATGCATGGTGTGCACCACCTCGGCCACCACGGCACCGCCGCGGCTGGCCACTTGGCTGGCATGGACCGCAAGCTCGCTGGCCGTGCGTCCGTGGGCGGCGTTTTGACTCACGGTCGAGCCCAGTTGCTCCATCGAGGCTGCCGTCTCTTCGAGCGAGCTGGCCTGGCTTTCGGTCCGGGCATTGAGATCCTGGTTGCCTTCAGCGATTTGGGCGCTGGCGCTGGCCACGCTCTGGGCATTGTCTCGAACAGTGCGGACCACACTCGTGAGGCCCTGGCCGATGCGATTGATGGCCTCTTGCAACAGGCCCACTTCATCACGCCGGCGAACCGACAGTTTCACGGTGAGGTCGCCGTGCGCGATCCGGTCGGCTGCTTGTCCCACCTCGGCCAGCGGTTGCACCACCAGCTTGCGGAACATCAGCCACCCGGCCAGCGAGATCAGCAGCACGATGCCCAAGCCCAAGCTGCCATAAAGATTGCGCATGTGCACGACTTCGGCAGAGAACTCGTCGATGTAAGTGCCGCCAGCTACCACCCAGTCCCATTCCTTGAGGTAGGTGAAGGCCACCACCTTCTCGCGTGGCCGGGTTTCGCCGAGTTCAGCATTGATCCAGGGATAACGCAGCACCCCGTTCTTGCGCTCCAGCATTTCGCGCACGAAGAGGTGCCCATCGGCATCCTTGGCCTCGAGCATGTTTTTGCCCTCCTTCGCCGGATGGATGACCAGATCGCCTTGCTGGGGGCCCGTGCGGGCATCGAGCACATAGAAGTACCCGGTTTCTCCGATCTTCAGTTCACGGATGGTCTTCTTCAGAATGCCGAGGTATTCGGTGAAGTCCTGCGCCACAAAGGTCATCCCGACCAGCTTGCCGTCGCTGTTGTGCAGAGGGTCGTATCGGGTCATGTATTGGCGGCCGAACAACGCGATCAACCCCACATAGGGCTGGTCTTGCAAGCCAAGTTGATAGGCCGGGTGCTGGCGTTCCAGCAGCGTGCCGGTCGCGCGTTGACCCTGCTCGTTCTTGAGAGAGGTGCTGATCCGCACGAAATCATCGCCGCTCTTGACGAACACGGTGGTCGTGCTGCGGGTCAGCTGCGAGAACTCATCAATGACGCTGGTGTCGGCATTGAGTGGGCGGCCCTGCCAATTCAGCACCGGCACAGGCTTGCCCCCCATCTCGATGGTCTCGCCACCGAGGCTGACCCGCTTGTCCAGGCGCGCATTGAAGGCCTTGCCCAGTTCGGTTGTGCGAAGGCGAAGGTCGTCGTCTGTCGCACGGACCAGCTTGGTCAGCAATTCGGTTCGGTCCTGCACCTCAAGGGTGGCGCGCTGCTCAATGGAGCGCGCGGTCGACCAGGTGATCGCACCGATCAGGGCTGCGAGCACCACCAGGACCAACAGGAAATTACTCAGTGACAGGCGAGTCCCCAGGCCCATCTCACGCGATGAGGCGTGCGTATCAGTCATCATCAAACTCCCATCAGGCGCGCGGCCAGAACAGATTTCCAGCCTGGACGCCTTGCATACAAGACATCAAAACGAATGAGAGTGTGTCTCGCTTCGTTTTTCAGTCCATTGATGCTGGTCAAATTTGTCTCTGGCCATGAAAAAGCCCGGTCTGACGGTATCGTCAGCCGGGCTGGCAAGACAGGGCACTGAGGCGCAGGCCTCGGGGCTCAAACCGCCCCGCGGATTGACCTCAACCCACCCACTTGCGGGCGTTGCGCCAAATGCGCATCCAGGGGCTGAACTCGGATTTGTCGCCCGAAGTCCAGCTCATCTGCACATTGCGGAACACGCGCTCGGGGTGCGGCATCATGGCCGTGAAGCGGCCGTCGGCCGTGGTCACGGCGGTCAGGCCTTGCGGGCTGCCATTGGGGTTGAAGGGATAGGCCTCGGTGGCCGCACCAAAGTGGTCCACAAAGCGCATGGCCGCGATCGCCTCGGCCGGCTTGCCCCGGTACTTGAAGTTGGCATAGCCCTCGCCGTGCGCCACCGCGATCGGCAGGCGGCTGCCGCCCATGCCTTGCAGGAACAGGCTGGGCGATTCCAGCACCTCCACCATGGACAGGCGGGCCTCAAAGCGCTCGCTCTGGTTGGTGGTGAAGCGCGGCCAGGCCTCGGCGCCCGGGATGATGTCGGCCAGTTCGGCAAACATCTGGCAGCCGTTGCACACGCCCAGGCCGAAGGTGTCGCTGCGGCCGAAGAAACCCTTGAACTGCTCGGCCAGCACCGGGTTGAAGGTGATCGAGCGGGCCCAGCCGATGCCGGCCCCCAGGGTGTCGCCGTAGCTGAAGCCGCCGCAGGCCACCACGCCCTTGAAGTCGCTCAACTGGGCGCGGCCACTTTGCAGGTCGGTCATGTGCACGTCGTAAGCCTCGAAGCCGGCCTCGGTGAAGGCATAGGCCATTTCGACGTGCGAGTTCACGCCCTGCTCGCGCAGGATGGCCACCTTGGGCCGGCTCAGGTTCAGGAACGGGGCTGCCACGTTGTCGGCCGGGTCAAAGCTCAGGCTGACGTGGGCGCCCGGGTCGCTGGGCGCGCCGGCGGCGGCATGTTCTGCGTCGGCACAGGCCGGGTTGTCACGGCGCTGGCAGATCTTCCAGCTCACCGCATCCCAGACCTGGTGCAGGTCCGACAGGCTGGCACTGAACACGTTCTTGGTGTCGCGCCAGACCTGGATCTCACCCTTGCCCACGTCCAGTGCGGCACCGGCGGGGCGGGTCTTGCCGATGAAGTGGCTGTGCTTGCTCAAACCATGCTCGCGCAGGGTCTGCATGACCTCGTTGCGCTCGGTGGTGCGCACCTGCAGCACCACGCCCAGTTCCTCACTGAACAAGGCCTTCAGGGTGAGCTCTTCACGGCGGGCACTGACTTGCTGCGCCCAGTTCTTGCTGTCGCCGTACTCGGCACGGCTGTCACTGATGCCGTCGCCTTCGGTGACCAGCATGTCCACGTTCAGGGCCACGCCCACATGGCCGGCAAAGGCCATTTCGCAGACGCTGGCGAACAGGCCGCCATCGCTGCGATCGTGGTAGGCCAGGATCTTGCCCTGGGCACGCAAGGCGTTGACCGCATTGACCAGGTTCTTCAGGTCTTGCGCATCGTCCACATCGGGCACCGAATCACCCACCTGGTTCAGCACCTGGGCCAGAATCGAGCCGCCCATGCGGTTTTGGCCTTTGCCCAGATCGATCAGCACCAGGGTGCTGTCGTCCACGCTGGCATCGAGCTGCGGCGTCAGCGTGCCACGCACGTCAGCCAGGCTGGCGAAGGCGCTCACGATCAGGCTGACCGGCGAGGTCACCTTTTTGGCTTGGCCCGATTCGTCCTTCCACTGCGTGCGCATGGACAGGCTGTCCTTGCCCACCGGGATCGAAATGCCCAGGGCCGGGCACAGATCCATGCCCACGGCCTTCACGGTTTCGTACAGGGCGGCATCTTCACCGGTCTCGCCACACGCGGCCATCCAGTTGGCCGACAGTTTCACGCGGGGCAGCTCGATGGGCGCGGCCAGCAGGTTGGTGATGGCCTCGGCCACCGCCATGCGGCCCGAGGCTGGGGCATCGAGCGCGGCCAGCGGGGTGCGCTCGCCCATGCTCATGGCCTCGCCGGCAAAGCCCTTGTAATCAGCCAGGGTGACCGCGCAGTCGGCCACCGGCACCTGCCAGGGCCCCACCATCTGGTCGCGGTGGCTCATGCCCCCCACGGTGCGGTCGCCAATGGTGATCAAAAAGCGCTTGCTGGCCACGGTCGGGTGGGCCAACACTTCGATGGCGGCCTGCTGCAGACTCACGCCGGTCAGGTCCACCGGCTTGAACTGGCGCGCCACGGTCTTCACGTCGCGGTGCATCTTGGGCGGCTTGCCCAGCAGCACATTCATCGGCATATCGACCGGGGTCGCTTGGCCCTCGTCCGCCAAAACCAGCTGGCGTTCCTCGGTGGCGACACCCACCACCGCAAACGGGCAACGCTCGCGCTCGCAGAAGGCCTTGAACTGGCCCAGCGACTCGGGGGCGATGGCCAGCACGTAACGCTCCTGGCTTTCGTTGCTCCAGATCTCCTTGGGGGCCAGGCCCGACTCCTCGAGCGGCACCTTGCGCAGGTCGAAGCGCGCACCGCGGCCGGCGTCGTTGGTCAATTCGGGGAAGGCATTCGACAGGCCGCCAGCGCCCACATCGTGGATGGCCAGGATCGGGTTGCCCGCGCCCTGAGCCCAGCAATGGTTGATCACCTCTTGCGCCCGGCGTTCAATCTCGGGGTTGCCGCGCTGCACCGAGTCAAAGTCGAGCTCGGCCGCGTTGGCGCCGGTGGCCATCGAGCTGGCGGCACCACCGCCCATGCCGATGCGCATGCCCGGGCCGCCCAACTGGATCAACAGCGTGCCGGCCGGGAACTCGATCTTCTTCGTCAGGTCGGCGTCGATCACGCCCAGACCGCCCGCAATCATGATGGGCTTGTGGTAGCCGCGGCGGATGCTGTCCACGTCCGACTCAATGGTCTGCTCGTATTCGCGGAAGTAGCCCACCAGGTTCGGGCGGCCGAACTCGTTGTTGAAGGCGGCGCCCCCCAGGGGGCCTTCCACCATGATCTGCAGCGGGCTGGCGATGTGCTCGGGCTTGCCGAACTCGGTGCTCTGCGTCTCGTCGAACACCAGGCGCGACACGGTGAAGCCGGTCATGCCGGCCTTGGGCTTGGAGCCCCGGCCGGTGGCACCTTCGTCGCGGATCTCGCCGCCCGCGCCGGTCGAGGCGCCCGGGAAAGGCGAAATTGCAGTTGGGTGGTTGTGGGTTTCCACCTTCATCAGCACGTGGTGGGTGGCTTCGCTCTTGGCATAGGCCACCGACTGGCCCTGGGCCGAGGCGGCATTGAAACGCTCCACCGCATGGCCCTCCATCACCGAGGCGTTGTCCGAATAGGCAATCACGGTGTGCTGCGGGGCCAACTGGTGCGTGTTGCGGATCATGCCGAACATGCTTTTGTCTTGCGCCACGCCGTCAATGGTGAACTGGGCGTTGAAGATCTTGTGCCGGCAGTGCTCGCTGTTCGCCTGGGCGAACATCATCAACTCCACATCGGTGGGGTTGCGTTGCAAGCCGGTGAAGGCGGCCACCAGGTAGTCGATCTCGTCGTCGGCCAGGGCCAGACCGAACTGGGTGTTGGCCGTTTCCAGCGCGGCACGGCCGCCGCCCAGCACATCCACGTACGCCATGGCCTGGGCCTGCAGCTCGGTGAACAGGCCGGCGGCCTGGGCCCGCTCGAACATCACCGATTCGGTCATGCGGTCGTGCAGCAGCGCCGCCACGGCCCCGCGCTGCTCATCGCTCAGCGTGGCCTTGCCCAGCAAGGGCTGCTTCAGGGTGATCACGTACTCGGTCACGCGCTCGACGCGTTTCAAGGCCAGGCCGCAGTTGTGGGCGATGTCGGTGGCCTTGGAGGCCCAGGGCGACACAGTGCCGAAACGCGGGCTGACCAGCAGCAGTTCGCCCTCGGTGGGGCCGGCGTAGGGGTCGCCGTAGGTCAGCAGGGCCGCCAGGCGCTCGCGGGTGGCCGCGTCGGGCTGCTGTTCGGAGGCCACCAGGTGCACAAAACGCGCAGCGATGCCGGAGATGCGGTCGTGGATGACTTGCAGCCGGGGCAGCAGTTGCTGAACCCGGAAAGCGCTCAAGGCGTTGCCGCCTTCAAAGGTGCTGATGTGCAGGTGGTGCATCGTGGGCGAGGGGTGCGAGGTCACTTGGGCGGCCTGTTTGGGTGGAGCTGCAGGGGCTGGGGGCAGAACGGCCGGTCGCTGAATGGGACCGGCCCGCCCTGACCCGAGCGGTGCGTGGAAAACCCGGCATTTTAGCGTGTGGGCGGCCAACCCACCCGATCAGGCGGTCGCTGCGCCCTCTTCCCCTCCCCGGCCTGCACGCCAGCCCCTTCAGCGGCGCACAGCACGCTTCACCTCCTGGCTCAGGAAGCGGTACAGCCTGGGGTCGTGGGCATAGGCCACATTGAAGCGCAGCCACGGCGTGGGTTTGAGATCGGGCCGGAACAGGTTGCCGGGGGCCAGCATCAGCCCTTCGGCCACGGCGCGCTGTGCCACGGCCTGCACATCCACCCCATCGTGTCCCAGGCCGGCCCACACAAACGGCCCGCCCTGGGGGCGGGTGAACAGCACCATGCCAGCCGCCTCAAGGCCGTCACACACCTGCCGCTGGGCCTGCGCGAGGCGCTCGCCCAGGCGCGCCAGATGGCTGCGGTAATGCCCGTCCACCAGCACGGTGTGCACCAGCTTCTCGGTCAGTTCAGAGCTCGTCAGACTGCCCAGCATCTTCTGGTAGACCAGTTTTTCGGCCAGGTCTTCACTCACCGCCGCAAAGCCCACCCGCAGGCTGGGGGTGATGGTCTTGGAGAAGCTGCCCACATAAGACACCCGGCCCAGCGGCGCCAGGGCGGCCAGATTGACCGAACCGGGGGGTTCCAGGCCGGCCATCACCTCGTTTTCCACCACATGAAAATCGTGCTGCTCGGCCAACTTCAGCACCTGAGCCGCCACGGTGGGCGAGCATTGGCTCCCGGTGGGGTTGTGCAACGTGGTCGTGGTGAAAAAGGCTTTGGGCCGGTGCCGCTGGGCCAGGGTGGCCAGCGCCTGCACGTCGGGGCCGTCCAGCCGGCGCTCCACCCCGATCAGCCTCAGGTCCATGGCCCGCAGCGCGGCAAAGAAGTTGGTGGCCCCCGGCGAATCGACCAACACCGTGTCGCGCGGCCGCAGCAGGCAGCGCCCCAGCAGCGCCAGGGCCTGGGTGGCGCCATGGGTCAGCACCAGTTGATGCGGGTTGGCCTGCACCCCCCGGGCCGCCAACTGGGTCTGGATCTGTTGCCGCAGCGGCAGGTAGCCATGTGCCGTGCCGTAATGGGCCAGCCCGGCGGGGCTCTTGCGCGCCAGGCTGGCCAGCGCCTGGCGCACGCCCTCCAGGTGCAGCCAATCCGGGGGCAACCATCCGCATCCGGCGTTGAGCAAGGCGCTGTCGTCTTCGAACACGCGCTGGATCAGCCACAGCGAATCCACCTGGGTACGGCCCACAAAGGGGCGATGGCGGGGCTGCGCCTTGGCCGGCGCCGCCACGTAGTAGCCGCTGCCGCGACGGGCCTCCACATAGGCTTCGGCCACCAGGCGCTGGTAGGCATGGGTGACGGTCATGGTGCTGATGCCCTGCTCGCGCGCCAGGCCTCGCACCGAGGGCAGGCGCGTGCCCGGGCGCAGGCTGCCCTTGTCGATGAGGGCGGCCATCGCCTCGAACACCTGGCGCACCAGCGGCGTGGCGCTGTCGGACTGCAAGGTGATCATCGTGGTGCACCCTGGTACAGCCCAGCCGCGCGTGCCTGAAAACGGTGCGCCAAAGGTCTGCTGCTGGGGCGTGCGGGCGCGCTTCGTGTGCGTACTGTGCTGATCTTCATGGCCCCAACTGTACATAGTCAATTGGTATCGGACGTGACTAAATACCCCCATCGCTGATGACGACCCTGCGCAGAGTGCCCAGGCCCCAGCGCCGCCCGTCCCCCTTGCCACCGAACAGGAACCTGTCCATGCCCCTGCCACTGCACAAAGCCTTGTCCGAACGTTCCTTCAACAGCGCCCGTCGCCGCCAATGGGCCGCCGGCCTGCTGCTGGGCCTGGCCGCCGCCGGCACCCACCTGGGTGCCCTGGCCGACACCAAGACGCTGCGCATCATTCCGCACTCGAACGTCACGGTGCTCGACCCGATCTGGACCACCGCCTACATCTCGCGCAACTTCGGCTACATGATCTATGACACCCTGTTCGGCACCGACCTGGATGGGCGCATCAAGCCGCAGATGGTCGAGAAATGGAGCGTGTCCAAGGACAACAAGACCTGGACTTTCAAGCTGCGCGACGGCCTGGAGTTCCACGACGGCAAGACCGTCACCAGCGAAGACGTGGTGGCCTCGCTGACCCGCTGGGCCAGCCGCGACACGATGGGCGGCCAGTTGGCCAAGGCCCTGGACCACTACGAGACCCCCGACGCCAAGACCTTTGCGCTGGTGCTCAAGGAGCCCTTCGGCCTGGTGCTCGAAGCCCTGGGCAAGCCCTCAGCCAACGTGCCGTTCATCATGCCCAAGCGTGTGGCCGACACCCCGGGCGACACCCAGATCAAGGAGACCATCGGCTCTGGCCCCTACACTTTCAAGGCCGACGAGTACCGCCCTGGCGAAAAAGTCGTGTTTCTGAAGAACGCCCGTTACAAGCCCCGCGCCGAAGCCCCTTCGGGCACCACCGGCGGCAAGAACGTGTATGTCGACCGGGTCGAGTGGGTGATCGTGCGCGATGCCCAGACCCAGATGAACGCCCTGATCAACGGCGAGGTCGACATCCTGGAGCAACCGGCTTTCGAACAATACGCCACCTTGCGCAGCAACCCTGACCTGACCCTGGTCGATGCGCAACCTGCAGGCAACCAGTTCATCTTCCGCTTCAACTTTCTGCACGCGCCCTTCAACAACGAGAAGATCCGCCGCGCCGCCATGCTGGCCATGGGGCAAGAAGCCTTCCTCAAGACCCAGGTGGGCGCCCCCGGCATGTCACGCTATTGCAAGAGCATGTTCCCCTGCGGCACGCCGTTTGAATCCGATGCCACCGGTGAGTACACCGGCATCGCCAACCCGGCCAAGGCCAAGGCCTTGCTGGCCGAGGCCGGTTACAAGGGTGAGCCGGTGGTGCTGATGCGCCCCACCGACCTGGGTGCCATTGCCAAGCTGCCCCTGGTGGCCAAGCAGCAGCTCGAGCAGGCCGGCTTCAAGGTCGACCTGCAGACCATGGACTGGCAGACCCTGGTCGCCCGTCGCGCCAAGAAAGACCTGCCCAGCGCGGGCGGCTGGAACGCCTTCATGACCTCCTGGACCGCCTCCGACATCCTCAACCCGCTGACCATGGCCATGATGAATGCCGCTGGCGACAAGGGCTGGTTCGGCTGGCAGGACGACCCCGAGCTGCAGAAGATCAAGCTGCAGTTCTCGCAGGCCAGCACCGACGCCGACAAAAAGAAGCTGGCCCAGGCCGCCCAGTTGCGCGCCTTCGAGACCGTGACCCACGTGCCCGTGGGCCAGTACAGCCAACCTGCCGCCGTGCGCAAGGGCATCACCGGCCTGGTGCCGGCCGGCGCCCAGGTGTACTGGAACATCAAGAAGCCCTGAGCCGGGCCCCGCTCGCCCGCCAGCTTGCCTGCCCGACAGGCCCGGCCTGCGCCTTGCCTGCAAGGGGCGCGGCCGGCGCCGGGGCGACTGTTTTCCGGAGATTTCCTGATGCTTTCATTTTTGGCCAAACGACTGCTGGCCACCCTGCCGGTGTTGCTGGTGGTGGCCGTGGCGGTCTTCATGATCGTGCGCCTCACGCCGGGCGACCCGGCCGCCGTGATCGGAGGCAACAGCGCCACCAGCGAAGACCTGGACCGCATCCGCACCCAACTCGGCCTGACCCAGCCGCTGTGGCAGCAGTTCCGCCTGTGGGGCGGAGCCGTGCTGCAAGGCGACCTGGGCCACTCTTTCTTCATGAACAAGCCCGTGGTCGAGCTGATTGCCCAGCGCATGGAGCCCACCCTGTCGTTGGCCGCCGGCACCTTGCTGCTGGCCATCGTGCTGGCCCTGCCCCTGGGCACCCTGGCGGCCTGGCGCATGGGCAGTTGGCTGGACAAGGCCGTCATGGCGTTCTCGGTGGCCGGCTTCTCGGTGCCGGTGTTCGTGGTGGGCTATGTGCTGATCTATGTGATGGCGCTGCAACTGCACTGGTTTCCGGTGCAGGGCTACCGGCGGCTGGAGTCCGGCCTCTGGCCCTGGCTGCACCAGCTGATCCTGCCTTGCCTGACCCTGTCGGTCACCTATGTGGCCCTGCTGGCCCGGGTGACCCGGGCCGCGGTCAGCGAGGCCCTCACCGAGGACTACATCCGCACCGCCCGGGCCAAGGGCATCACCGAGTTGGCCGTGTTGACCCACCACGCGCTGCGCAACGCCGCCGTGCCGGTGGTCACCGTGATCGGCGTCAGTGCCGCCCTGCTGCTGGGCGGCGTGGTGGTGACCGAGACGGTGTACGCCATCCCCGGCCTGGGTCAGCTCACGGTGGACGCCGTGCTGAACCGCGACTTTCCGGTGCTGCAGGGGGTGGTGCTGTTCTTTGCCCTGGCCTATGTGCTGATCAACCTCCTGGTCGACCTGAGCTACCTGTTCCTCGACCCGCGCATCCGTTACTGACCCTCCTTCCCCGGATCTCCCATGAGCAACTGGAAAAAACTCTGGCGCAACAGCGCCGTGCGCCTGGGCTGCGCGGTGTTGGCCGCCTTGCTGCTGCTGGCTGTGCTGGCCCCGTGGCTGGGCACTTTCGACCCCTCGGCCATGGACCCCAGCTTCATCTCGGTGCCTGCCGGCACCCATGGCGAAGTCACCCTGCCCGACGGCCAGACCCTGCAGCATGTGTTCTGGATGGGCAGCGACAACTTTGGCCGCGACATCTGGAGCCGCGTGCTCTTCGGCACCCGCGTTTCGCTGGGTGTGGGGCTGTGCACCGCTGTGCTCGCCATCACCGGTGGCTGCCTGCTGGGCATGCTGGCGGGCTACTTCCGGCCCGTGGATGCGGTGGTGATGCGCCTGGTGGACGGCATGATGGCCATCCCCGCCGTGCTGGTCGCGATCACCCTGGTGGCCATGCTCGGGGCCAGCCTGCCCACCGTGATCCTGGCCATTGCCGTGCCCGAAATCCCACGGGTGACCCGGTTGGTGCGCGCCCTGGTGATGGGCCTGCGTGACGAGCCCTTTGTCGAGGCGGCGCGGGCCCTGGCCTCGTCCAACCTCACCATCCTGTGGCGCGACATCCTGCCCAATGCGCTGGCCCCGCTGATCGTGCAGGGCACCTTCATTGCGGCTTCCGCGGTGCTGACCGAGGCCATCCTGAGCTTTCTGGGCCTGGGGCTGCCGGCCGACGTGCCCACCTGGGGCAACATCATGGCCGAAGGGCGGGTGCAGTTTGCCCAGAGCCCGGGCAATGTGATGTTTCCGGCGCTGTTCCTGGTGCCCACCGTGCTGGCCATCAACCTGCTGGGCGACGGCCTGCGCGACGTGCTGGACCCCAAGTTCTCCAAGCGAGCCTGAGCGAGCCCCCTGCCATGAACACCTTGACCTCCCCCACCCCCGTCTTCCTGGATTCGGCACCGCCCCCGGTGCCCCGGCCCGCCGAAGTGATCCTCGATGTGCAGGGCCTGCAGGTGGCCCTGCCGGCCGACGCCGACCGCCCTTTTGCGATTGAGCACCTGGACGTGCGCATCGAAGCCGGCCAGACCCTGTGCATCGTCGGCGAGTCGGGCTCGGGCAAATCCGTGCTGGCCACCACGGTGATGGGCCTGCTGGCCAAAGGCCTGTGCGCCACCCAGGGCCAGATCCGCCTGGCCGGCGAAACCCTGATGGACCAGGCCCGACTGGCCCCCGAATCACGCCTGCGCGCCTGGCGCGGCACCCGCATGGGCATGGTGTTCCAGGAGCCCATGACCGCGCTCAACCCCGTGCACAGCTGCGGCGAGCAGGTGGATGAGCTGCTGCGCACCCACACCCAGTGGCCCGCGCACGAGCGCAAGGCCCACATCCTGGCCATCTTTGACCGGGTGCGCCTGCCCGACCCCAAGCGCATCTACGACAGCTACCCGCACCAGCTCTCGGGCGGCCAACGCCAGCGCATCGTGATCGCCATGGCCATCATCCTGAAGCCCCGGCTGTTGATCTGCGACGAGCCCACCACGGCCCTGGACGTGACCACCCAGGCCGAGATCCTGCGCCTGATCGCCGAGCTGCAAGTGGAACAACGCTCGGCCGTGCTCTTCATCACCCACGACATGGGCGTGGTGGCCGAGATCGCCGACCAGGTGATGGTGATGCACCGCGGCCGCGTGGTCGAGCAAGGCCCGGCCGAGCAGGTGCTGCAGGCACCGCGCGAAGCCTACACCCGCATGCTGCTGGACGCCGTGCCCGGCATGACCCCGCCCCCCCCGCGCGAACTGCCCGGTGGGCGTGCCCTGCTCAGCGCCACCGGCGTGGGCAAGACCTATGTGCGCCGTGACTGGCTGGGCCGGGCCAAGCCCAACACCGCGCTGCGCGATGCCAGCGTGGCCGTGCATCGGGGCGAGACCGTGGGCGTGGTGGGCGAGTCGGGTTCGGGCAAATCCACCTTTGCCCGCTGCATGATCCGCCTGATCGACCCCAGCGAAGGCAGCATTCTGTGGGGCGAGACCCCGGTGCAGGGCCTGCCCGAGGGGCGGCTGCGCCCCCTGCGATCGCGGGTGCAGGTGGTGTTTCAAGACCCCAACCGCTCGCTGAACCCGCGCCGCACCGTGGGCTCGTCGCTGATGGAGGGGGCGATGAATTTCGGCATGGGCGAGCGCCAGGCCCGCCAGACCGCCGAAGAGCTGATGGACCGCATCCAGTTGCCCCGCACCGCGCTTGACCGCTACCCACACCAGTTCTCGGGCGGACAGCGGCAGCGCCTGGCCATTGCCCGCGCCGTGGCCTGCCAGCCCCAGGTGCTGGTGGCCGACGAGGCCGTGTCGGCCCTGGACGTGTCGGTGCAGGCCCAGATCCTGTCCCTGCTGCGTGAAATCCAGGCCGACCTGGGCCTGGGCATCCTGTTCATCACCCACGACCTGCGGGTGGCGGCCCAACTGTGCGACCGCGTGATCGTGATGAGCCAGGGCGAGATCGTCGAGCAAGGCCCCACAGCCCAGGTGTTCCAGCAGCCCGCCCACGACTACACCCGCCGCCTGCTGGCCGCCGCCCCCCGGGCCGAGCTGGCCCGCCGGGGCTGAATCCCTCCGCCCGACAGGACCCTCACCATGCGACTTCTGCTGGCCCAGTTCAAGCACGAGACCAACACCTTTTCACCTGTGCCCACCCCGTTCGAGCGCTTCTACCGTGCTCTGCCGGCCGATGCTGACCAGGCCAGCCTGCTGGCAGCCTACCGAGGCACGGGACTGGCCCTGGGCGGCTTCATTGACGTGGCCGAGCGCGTGGGCGCCGAGGTGGTGATTGCCACGGCGGCCGAGGCCCAACCCAGCCGACCCACCGACGATGCCACCTACGAGCGCATCAGCCAGGCCATCCTGTCGCGCGTGGCGCGGGGCGGCTTCGATGCCGTGCTGCTCGACCTGCACGGTGCCATGGTCACCGAATCGCTGGAAGACGCCGAAGGCACGCTGCTGCGCCGCCTGCGCGAGATCGACCCCGACATCCCCGTGGGCGTCACCCTGGACATGCACGCCAATGTGTACGACGACATGGTGCGTCACGCCACCGTGATCACCGGCTACCACACCTACCCCCATGTGGACATCCATGCCGCCGGTGTGCGGGCCGCCGAACTGATCCTGCGCACTTTGAGTGGCGAGATCCGCCCCGTGATGCAGTGGGGCCAGGCCCCCATGCTGCCGCACGTGATGCGCCAGGGCACACACGCCGAGCCCAATCGCTCGCTACAGGCGCGCTGCCAGGCCCTGGAGGCCGGCGGCGAGGTGCTGGCCGCCTCGGTGTTTGTGGGCTTTCCGCACGCCGACATCAGCCAGGCCGGCCTGAGCGCCGTGGTCTGCACCGACGCACGGCCTGAGACAGCCCGCGGGCATTGCGACGCCCTGCTGACCCAGGCCTGGGAGGCCCGCGAGGGCTTCGTGTTCCACCCCACCCCGTTGGCCGAAGCCGTGGCACGGGCCCAGGCCTGCGCCATCGGCCTCGGCGGCCCGGTCGTGCTGCTGGACCATTGCGACAACTCGGCCTCGGGCGGCTCGATGGACACCACCGAGGTGCTGGCCGAGGTGCTGCGCCAGGGCCTGGACGAGGCCGTCTTCTATGCCATCTGGGACCCCCAGGCCGTGCAACAGGCGCTGGCCGCCGGCATCGGCAGCGAGATCACACTGAGCCTGGGCGGCAAGACCGCCATGCCGGCGCTGCGCCGTGACAGCCCGCCCTTGAGCGTCACCGGTCGGGTCAAGCTGGCCTTTGACGGGCGCTTTCGCAACCGCGGGCCCATGTACCAGGGCGTGCAGACCCGGCTGGGCCCCACCGTGGTGCTGGCCGTGGGCGGCCTGGAGATCGTGCTGATCTCCGAGCACCAGGAGCCGTTTGACCTGAACTGCCTGTCCAGCGTCGGCGTCGATCCGCTGCAAAAGCGCTTTGTCATCCTCAAGAGCCGGGTGCACTGGCGCGCCGGCTTTGGCGACCTGGCCCGTGAGGTGATCGAGTGCGACGGGCTGGGCGTGACCACGTCCGACTACGGCGCACTGCAATTCAAACGGGTGCGCCGCCCGATCTACCCGCTGGACCCGATGTAAGTACCCCGTCCTTTCCCGATTTTCTCCACCTCAGGACCCCTGACCCATGAGTGAACTCCACGCCCTTTCCGCCTCCGCCATGGTGGCGGCCTACCGTGACGGCAGCCTGTCGCCAGTCGAAGTGACCCAGGCCGTGTTGCAGCGCATCGAGCGTTGCGAGCCCGTGCTGTGCGCCACCTATGCGCTTGATGCCGATGCCGCACTGAGCATGGCGCGCGCTGCCGAAGCCCGTTGGCGTGCCGGTACCCCCATCAGCGTGGGCGGTGTTTGCATCGACGGCGTGCCAGCCACCATCAAGGAAAACATCGCCACCCGCGGCGTGCCCGTGCCGGTGGGCACCGCCGCCAGCCTGCCGGTGCCCGCCGCGGCCGATGCGCCGCCCGCGGCTCGCCTGCGCGAGGCCGGTGCCGTCTTCGTGGCCAAGACCACCATGCCCGAGTACGGCATGCTCTCGTCAGGCCTGTCGAGCTTCCATGCCCTGGCCCGCAACCCCTGGAACACCGCGATGAACCCCGGCGGCAGCAGTGCCGGCGCGGGCGCGGCGGGTGCCGCAGGCTACGGCCCGCTGCACATCGGCACCGACATCGGCGGCTCGGTGCGCCTGCCGGCCGCCTGGTGCGGGCTGGCCGGCCTCAAGCCCAGCCTGGGCCGGGTGCCGATCGACCCGCCGTACATGGGCCGCTGCGCCGGCCCCATGACCCGCACCGTCACCGATGCGGCCCTGATGATGGCCGTGCTGTCGCGCCCCGACCCACGCGACCCCATGAGCCTGCCGCCGTCCGACATCCCGTGGCTGTCGCTGCAGCGCGAACTCAAGGGGCTGCGCATCGGCCTGTTGCTGGAGGCCGGCTGCGGCATGCCGGTGTCGCCCCAGGTGCAGCAGGCCGTGGTGGCGGCGGCCCGCCTGTTCGAGCAGGCCGGGGCGGTGATCGAAACCCTGCAGCCCTGGATGAGCAACGAGCTGCTGCACGGGGTGGACCGCTTCTGGCGCATCCGCTCGGGCGTCGATGTGCAGGCCCTGCCGCCCGAGCGCCGCGCCAAGGTGCTGCCCATCGTGCGTCAGTGGGCCGAAGGCGGCCTGGGCTTCAGCGGCGAGCAGGCTTTCGAGGCCTACAGCATGACCTTCAAGACCCGCGCCACCACCGTGGCCGCCACCCAGCCCTACGACTACGTGCTGTCGCCGGTGTCGCCCAACACCAGCTTTCCGGCCGAATGGGCGTACCCGACCAACAACGTCAATGAGGCCATGGATCACATCGGCTTCACCCTGCCTTTCAGCATGAGCGAGCAGCCCGCTGCTTCGGTGAACTGCGGCTACGACAGCCATGGCGTGCCCATCGGCCTGCAGATCGCCGGGCGCCGCTTTGACGACCTGGGCGTGCTGCAGATGGCCCGCGCCTTCGAACAGATGCGCCCGGCCCAACGGCCCTGGCCGCACATCGCGGAGGCCTGATGCGCCGCTGGCGGCCTGCCTTGACCCTTTGGCCCGCCTGGCTCGGCCCACGCACCGTGAGGCACGCGCTGGCGGGGGTGCGGGCCGTCACCGGGCCGGCCACCGGCACGGCCGCCATGGGCCTGGTGGCGGGCGTGGCCATGGCCCAAAGCGGCCTGCCCATGGCGGTGTTGTTGCCCATGTCGCTGCTGGTGTATGCCAGCTCGTCCCAACTGGCCTGCCTGCCGCTGATGGCCAGCCAAGCCCCGTTGTGGCTGGTGGGGGCCACCGCGGCCGTGCTGAACCTGCGCTTCGTGGTGTTCAGCGCCGAATGGAGCCGCTACTTCCACCACCTGAGCCGACCGCAGCGCGTGGCCTTGTCCTACTTTGCCGGTGACCCGATCTATGCGCTGTTCACCCAGCGCCACCCCCTGCCCGGCCACAACCGCCGGCAACGCCGCCGCGAGGTGGCCTTCTACCTCGGCCTGGCGCTGAGCAACTGGGCGGTGTGGCAGCTCTCATCCGGGGTGGGCCTGCTGCTGGCCGACCAATTGCCCGGCGCCAACAGCCTGCGCTTTGTGGCCATCCTGGCCTTGCTGACCCTGACCCTGCCCATGGTCAAAGACCGCCCCACCCGCGTGGCCGCTTTCGCGGCCTGTGCCGTGGCCCTGCCGGCCCAGGCGCTGCCACGCGGCCTGCCGGTGCTGGTCACCATGCTGGCCGCCATGGCCGCGGGTCTGCTGGCCGAACACCGCCGACCGAGGCCCCATGCTCGATGACCCCGAACACAGGGGCTGGCTGGCCGTGGCCCTGCTGGTGCTGATCACCGTGCTGACCCGGGCCTTTTTTCTGCTGCCCGGCCAGCAACCCCGCCTGCCGGGCTGGCTGCGCACCTGCCTGCGCTTTGCACCACTGGGCGCCTTGCTGGCCATGGTCGTCCCTGAGGTGGCGCTGAACCAGGGCCAGTGGGTGCCGCAATGGCAGGATGCCCGCTGGTGGGCCTGCGCCGCCGCCCTGCTCACCTACTTCGGGGGCCGGCGCAACATCAACCACGCCTTGTTTGCCGGCATGGGCGTGTTGCTCGGCCTGCACCTGGCCCTGGGCTGGTAGCCGCCTGCCCAAAGCCTCAACCCCTCCCTGCCCACTGCGAAACACCATGAACATCCTGATCGCCGGCTTTCAGCACGAGACCAACACCTTCGCCCCCAGCCCGGCCGACTGGGCCGCCTTTTTGCGCGGCGACGGCTTTCCGGCCTACAGCGAAGGGGCCGACATGCTTCGCCGCTTCACGGGCAGCAGCCTGCCCATCGGCGGCTTCATCAGCGAGGCCCAGGCGCGGGGCTGGACCTTGCTGCCCGCCTGCTGGGCGGGGGCCACGCCTTCGGCCCAGGTCAGCGACGAGGCGTTCGAGCGCATTGCCGGCGCCATCGTCGAGGCGGCCCGCCAGGCCCTGGCCGGCCCGGGCCTGCAAGCCATCTACCTGGATCTGCACGGCGCCGCCGTCAGCGTTGCCTTCGAAGACGCCGAAGGTGAATTGCTCAGACGCCTGCGCTCGCTGGTGGGCGATCAGCTGCCCATCGTGGCCAGCCTTGATTTGCACGCCAACGTCAGCGCCGACATGTTGGCGCTGGCCGACGGCCTGGTGGCCTACCGCACCTACCCGCATGTGGACACCGAAGCCACCGGCCGCCTGGCCGCCCAACTGCTGGAGCGCCGCCTGCAGGCCGGCCAACGCCTGCCGATGGCCTGGCGCCGCGTGCCCTTCCTGATCCCGATCAACGCCGGCTGCACCCTGATCGAGCCGGCCGCGTCCTTGTACGCGCAACTGCCCGAGGTGGATGCCCGTCAAGCCACCCTGAGCAGCATCGCCATGGGCTTCCCGGCCGCCGACATCGCCTGCTGCGGCCCCTGCGTGTGGGCCTATGGCGAGCACGCCGAGGCGGTGGTGCAAGAACTGTGGACCCAGCTTTGCCAGCCGCCCCAGCGTTGGCGCGTCAGCCTGCCCGAACCCCTGGCTGCGGTGCAGCAGGCCCTGGCGCTGGCCGAACACGCCAGCGCCCCGGTGGTGATCGCCGACACCCAGGACAACCCCGGCGCAGGGGGTGACAGCAACACCACCGGCATGCTGCATGCCCTGTTGCAGGCCGGCGCCGGGCACCGCTACCCCGGCCAGGTGGCGCTGGGCCTGCTGTACGACCCCGAAGCCGCCGCTGCCGCCCACCGGGCCGGCCCCGGCGCCCGCCTGAACCTGAGCCTGGGCCGCCAGGTGAGCACCCTGCCCGGCCAGCTCAGCGACCCACCCGTGCAGGCTGATGTCACCGTGCGCGCCCTGTTCGAAGGCAGCGTGCGCCTGCTGGGGCCCATGATGCATGGCGTGCACACCCGGCTCGGCCTGGTCGCCTGCCTGGAGCTGGACGGTGTGCTGGTCGTGGTCGCCAGCGGCAAATGCCAGATGCTGGACCGCGAGCTGTATCGCTGCGTGGGCATTCAGCCCGAGGCCATGAAGTTGCTGGTCAACAAAAGCTCGGTGCACTTCCGCGCCGACTTCACCCCCATCGCCTCCCACATCCTGGTTGCCCGCGCCCCAGGCCCCATGCCCGCCGACCCGGCCAGCCTGCCCTGGACGCGGCTGGGGGCGGGGGTTTCGGCGGTGATTGAGGGGGTGTGAAGGGACATCTTGACGGACTGGGTGGGGCGACGACGGCATTTGTTTTCGGCCTTGAGGCCGGCCTGCGTTCGGTGAAGCGCACCGATGCGTGATAACTCGGCACCGTAGGTCGGGCGGACGTTGGTGTCAGGGCGTTTTCAGCGGATCAGCACCTTGTTGAATGCGCGTGGGTCATCAGATTCATTCAAGATTCCTGAACGCCATTTCTTGCAACTCCTCAAGGCCCCGCCCATGATCCTCGTTGGTCAATATGACAGCCCCGTCACCCGCCGAGTGGCCATTGCGCTGCATCACTACGGAATACCCTTCGCCCGAGATACCCGCTCAGTCTTTAGCGAAGCCGCAGCCGTCAGGACCATCAGCCCCCTGACCCGCATCCCGGCCCTCATCCTCGACGATGGAGAGGTGTTGATTGACAGCGCCGCCATTCTCGATCACCTGGATGAACTGGTGGCTGACGCGGCCCTGATCCCTGCCGCAGGCCCGGCGCGTCGGCGTGTCCTGCAGATGACGGCCTTGGCTCAAGGCACGCTCGAAAAAGCAGGGGCTGTCGTCTACGAGCGGCACTTCCACCCCCTCGAAACCCGAAGTGCCGTCTGGATTGACCGCTGCCTTGGACAGGCCCGCTCAGGCCTTGACGAGTTGGCTCGACGCCTTGCCACCCCGTATGCCTGCGGGGCAAACCTCACCCACGCCGATGTCATGATCACCGTGCTGATCAGGTACGTGCAAGACCGTTTGCATGAAGTGCTGGCCCCCACCGCTCACGCCGCGCTCATCAACCTGGCCCAACATTGCGAAGCGCTGCCCGCCTTTCGTGCCGCCGCCCTGAGCGATTTCGAGCAGATGACCCAATGCTGATTCAGCTTCCGCAGCGAGTGCAACATCCAACGGCACAGCCCAATTGCCGGGCCACTGTCAGCCATAAGGCAGAAACTGGTTGCTGTCGCGACTGAGCAGTTGCATCAGCTTCGGATGGATGAAGAGCTTCTCCTTGCCCAAAGGCATTTCACGCAGCACACCCAGCTTGACCAGCTCTTGCAGATGGCGTGAAGCGGCCTGGCGTTGGCCAATGCCTTTGTCCACCAGATTGCCAATGCGGCAATAAGGCTGTTCGAAGATCACGTCCACCAGCTCCCGGGTGTAGATCTTGGGCAGCCGGGTGCGCACATGCTCGGTGGTGTGCTCGGCCAGCGCGCGGATGGCGGCGATCTTGCCGGTCGTCCACTTGGAGGTAACGGCGACCGCCTGCAGCATGAAGACCAGCCAGGGCTCCCAGGCCTCATCACGGGTGACGGAGAGCAGCAGGCGATAGTAGTCGGCCTTGTGCGCAATCACATGGCGGCTGAGGTACAAGATGGGCAGATTCAACAGGTCTTGTTGAATCAGGTACAGGATGTTGAGCACCCGCCCGGTGCGCCCGTTGCCGTCGATGAAAGGGTGAATGGCCTCAAACTGGTAATGTCCTACGGCCATTCGGATCAGAGGATCCAGATCGGTGGCCTCGTGCAGGAAACGCTCCCAATTGGCCAACATGTCCCGTAAACGAGTCTCACCTTCTGGCGGGGTGTAGACCACCTCGCCAGTGCGGTCGTTGGCCAACTGAGTGCCGGGCGTTCGACGAATGTCCATGTCCACGCCCTTGAGCGTGCGGCAGACCTCGACGGCGGTCGCCGTGCACAGGGGGCGCTGCTGGAGCGACCGAAAGCCTTGGTGCAGTGCGGTGCGGTAGCGCAATGCCTCTTTGGTCGCCGAGTCGGCCTGCTCATGGCCTTGGGCGTATTGAAAGAGCTGGTCGGTGGTGGTGACGATGTTCTCAATTTCCGAGCTGTCTTTGGCTTCCAGCAGCGGGATGGTGTTGATCAACATCGCCTGGTTGGGGATGAGTTCGGCCGCTTGCTTGAGTTCGGCCAGGGCGGCGCGGGCTTCGATGCATGCCTTGAGAACGGTGCGGCTTTCCAACTCGTGCGCCGGGGGCAGTGCGGGCAAGTGGTTGTGTGGCTGCTCGGGATTCCAAGCGAAGACGTTCTTGGTCATGATGCAAAAAGCCTGTTTCGACGACACGTTCTGAGTTCATGTCGCTGCCGGCGACATGTCCGTACAACATGTTCTTTTTTTGTCGAAGTTGGAACACGTCAAGAAATCATGTCGCTATTTTTGCATATTGGCGACATGAGCAGACCGGATGCCGCCCATTCACCGCCCGTTGACATACCCAACACATAATCCCAACTCCCGCTTCGCCGACCTCCTTCGCATGCCGCTTCGCCACCTTCCTCACACCCTGGCCTGCCTGGGCCTCATGGCCTTGCTGGCCGGCCCGCTGGGGCCGATGGCCCAGGCGGCAGAGCCAGACAGCCCTTTTCTGGAAGACCTGAGCAGCCCCGAGTTGCAGGCCCGCCTCGATGCGGGCACGCGCACGGTGCTGATCCCCATCGGCGGCACCGAGCAGAGCGGGCCGCAGATGGCGCTGGGCAAGCACAACGTGCGGGTGCATGTGCTGGCCGGTCAGATTGCACGGCGCGTGGGACACACGGTGGTCGCCCCGGTGTTGGCCTATGTGCCCGAGGGCAGCATCCACCCGCCGGCCGGGCACATGCGCTTTGCGGGCACGATCTCGATCCCCGAGCCGGCTTTTGAGGCCGTGCTGGAGGGCTCGGCGCGCAGCTTTCGGCAGCATGGTTTTCGCGATGTGTTCTTCCTGGGTGACCACGGGGGCTACCGCAAGAACCTGGAGCGGGTGGCCGAGCGCCTGAACCAGGCCTGGGCCCGTGACGGCGGCCCGCCGGCGCGGGTGCATGCCCTGAGCGAGTACTACCGCGTGACCCAGACCGCCTACGTGGCCGAGTTGAAGCAGCGCGGCTTCAGCCCGGCCGAGATCGGCGAGCACGCCGGCCTGGCCGACACCTCGCTGATGCTGGCCACCGACCCGGCCCTGGTGCGCACCGACACACTGGCCAGCCCGGGCGCCCGCGACCGGGCCCGGGGCGTGACCGGCGACCCGCGTCGCGCAAGCGTTGCGCTGGGTCAAGTCGGGGTGCAGCAAATCGTGGAGACTTCGGCCGCAGCGATCCAGGCGGCCATCAAGCCCTGAGCCGCCTCTTTTATCTGGAGTGTTCTTCTCATGTCCCTCGGGAAAGTCTTTGCCCGCAACGCCGTTGGTTTGGCCGTCAGTTCGGCTGTCATCGTGATGGGCCTGCTGGCCAGCGGGGTGCAGGGGGCCGACGCGGTCGGCAAGAATGGCGCCGCCAGGCCGGCGACGGTCAACACCGTGCCCGGCATGCCGCCGGTGCCCAACCCGGCCAATCTTTACAGCGAAACCGCTGCTGACCACATGGCCCCGGCCGTGCGCGACGACCTGGAGCGCATCTATGTGCCCAATCTGCGCTCCAACGATGTGTATGTGATCGACCCGGCCAAGATGAAGGTGGTCGACAAGTTCAAGGTGGGGCCAGCCCCACAGCACGTGGTGCCTTCGTGGGACCTGCGCACGCTGTGGGTGGCCAACAATGCCGAGCGCCGCACCGATGGCAGCCTGACCCCGATCGACCCGCGCACCGGCAAGCCGGGCAAGGAGATCCTGGTCGACGACCCCTACAACGTGTACGCCACGCCCGATGGCGCCTCGCTGATCGTGGTGGCCGAGGCCAAGCACCGGCTGGATTTTCGCGACCCCAAGACCCTGGCCCTGCAATACGCCATCGATGTGCCCAAGTGCGGCGGCATCAACCATGCCGACTTTTCGATCGACGGGCGCTACGCGATCTTCACCTGTGAGTTTCAGGGCAGCGTGGCCAAGATCGACCTGGGCAAGCGTGAGGTGCTGGGCTACCTGAAGCTGCAGATGCCCAAGACCCGCTTCAAGGACGGGCAAAAGCTCAGCGACCCCAATGTGTCGCCGATGGAGACCGAAGTCTGCTCGGCCACCAAGGGCATGCCGCAGGACATCCGCATCTCGCCCGACGGCAAGCATTTCTACGTGGCCGACATGGAGGCCGACGGCGTGCACGTGCTCGACGGTGATTCGCTCACCGAGGTGGGCTTCATTGCCACCGGGGTGGCCGCGCACGGGCTGTACCCGAGCCGCGACGGCAAGCAGTTGTATGTGGCCAACCGGGGCTCGCACCGCATCCACGGCCCGCGCAAAAGCCCGGGCAGCGTGACGGTGATCGACTTTGCCACCGAAAAGGTCACGGCGCAGTGGCCGATCCAGGGCGGCGGCAGCCCCGACATGGGCAATGTCAGCGCCGACGGCAAGTGGCTGTGGCTGTCGGGTCGTTTTGACGACGTGGTGTACCGCTTTGACACCCAAAGCGGCGCCGTGGCCCAGATCAAGGTGGGGCAGGAGCCCCATGGCCTGGCCGTGTGGCCGCAACCTGGCCGCTATTCGCTGGGCCACACCGGCAACCTGCGCTGATACCGGCAGCCTGGGGCCGGCCAAGGCCGTGCCCCGACGCGGCTATTCTCAGGTGGGATAATCCGCGTCATGAGCATCACCTACAAAAACGCGGAAGAGATCGAGGGCATGCGCGTGGCCTGCCGCCTCGCGTCCGAGGTTCTGGACTACCTGACCCCCTTCGTCAAACCCGGCGTCACCACGCTGGAGATCGATCGCCTGGCCCATGAGTACATGGTCAATGTGCAGGGCACCAAGTCGGCCACCGTCGGTTACCAGCCCCCCGGCTACCCGCCCTACCCGGCTTCGCTGTGCACCTCGCTGAACCATGTGGTGTGCCATGGCATCCCCAACGACAAGCCGCTCAAGAAGACCGACATCATGA
Source organism: Curvibacter sp. EU05-FHT14A10 (assembly GCF_058791075.1). Lineage (NCBI taxonomy): Bacteria > Pseudomonadati > Pseudomonadota > Betaproteobacteria > Burkholderiales > Comamonadaceae > Curvibacter > Curvibacter sp. EU05-FHT14A10. The sequence continues at coordinate 599,906 of NZ_JBYTDE010000001.1, read as the reverse complement.
ACATCGATGTCACCGTGATCACCGACAAGGGCTGGTACGGGGACAACAGCCGCATGTACGTGATGCCCGACGCCTCGATCGCGGCCAAGCGCCTCAGCGCGCTGACCTTCGAGGCCATGTGGATCGGCATCCAGCAGGTCAAGCCCGGTGCCCGCCTGGGCGACATCGGTCACGCCATCCAGAAGTTTGCCGAAGGGCATGGCTTTTCGGTGGTGCGCGAGTTCTGCGGCCACGGCATCGGCCAGCGCTTTCACGAAGAGCCCCAGGTGCTGCATTACGGCAAGCCCGGCACGCTCGAAGAACTGAAGCCCGGCATGACCTTCACCATCGAGCCCATGATCAATGCCGGCAAGCGCGAAGTGAAGTCGCACGGCAACGACGGCTGGACCATCGTCACCAAAGACCACAGCCTGTCGGCCCAATGGGAGCACACCATCCTGGTCACCGAAACCGGCTATGAGGTGCTGACGCTGTCGGCCGGCAGCCCGCCGCTGCCGGGCTTCGTCACCACCACCAAGACCTGAGCCTCAGGCCCTCGTCCCGTTTTCGCCCCGTTCACCCCGCGCCGCCCGCCCCGCCATGACCGACCTCCAGGCCTTGCGCCAGTCCTACAAAGAGCAGAAAGCGGCTCTGTTGCAGCAACTCCAGACCGAGGGCGCCACCACCCGGGGCATCCACGGCTTGCTCACCCGGCTGGCCCGGCTGGTCGATGACCTGCTGGCCGAGCTGTGGCGGCGCGCCGGATTTCCGCCCGCTTTTGCGTTGGCGGCCGTGGGCGGCTACGGGCGCGGCGAGCTGTTTCCCTATTCGGATGTGGACGTGCTGGTGTTGCTGCCCGACAGCGTGGTGGCGGACAGCGAGCCGGAGCTCAAATCCCGGCTCGAGGCCTTCATCGGCTCTTGCTGGGACGTGGGCCTGGAGATCGGCTCCAGCGTGCGCACCCTGAGCGAGTGCGTGGCCGAAGCGGGCAAGGACGTCACGGTGCAGACCTCGCTGCTGGAGGCCCGCCTGCTGATCGGCCCGACCGATCTGTTCACGGCCTTCCAGCAGGCCTTCCGGGCCCATCTGGATGCCCAGGCCTTTTTTGTTGCCAAGAGCCTGGAACTACGCCAACGCCACAACAAGTCGGAGAACACGCCCTACTCGCTGGAGCCCAACTGCAAAGAGTCGCCCGGTGGCCTGCGCGATCTGCAGACCATCCTGTGGGTGGCCAAGGCGGCCGGGTTTGGCGACACCTGGGACGACCTGGCCGCCAAGGGCCTGGCCACGCCGTTCGAGGTCCGTCAGATCAAGAGCAACGAGGCCTTGCTGAGCCTGATCAGGGCCCGCCTGCACGTGGTGGCCAAGCGCCGCGAAGACCGGCTGGTGTTCGACCTTCAGACAGCGGTCGCAGAGACCTTTGGTTACCAGTCGCATGCACCCGATGGCTCGCGCCTGGCCGTGCGGGCCAGCGAGGCCCTGATGCGCCGCTACTACTGGGCCGCCAAGGCGGTGTCGCAGTTGCACCAGATCCTGATGCTCAACATCGAAGAGCGGCTGCACCCCAACACCCATGAGCCGCGGCGCATCAACGAGCGCTTCTTCGAGAAGGCCGGCATGATCGAGGTGGCCAGCGACGACCTGTACCTGAACCAGCCGCACGCCATCCTCGAAACCTTTTTGCTGTACGAGACCACGGTGGGCCTCAAGGGCCTGTCGGCCCGCACGCTGCGCGCCCTGTACAACGCCCGCCATGTGATGGACGGGGCTTTCCGCCGCGATCCGGTGAACCGCCGCACCTTCCTGAGCATCCTGCAGCAATCCGAGGGCATCACCCACGCCATGCGCCTGATGAACCAGACCTCGGTGCTGGGGCGGTATCTCTGGGTCTTCCGCCGCATCGTGGGCCAGATGCAGCACGACCTTTTCCACGTCTACACCGTGGATCAGCACATCCTGATGGTGCTGCGCAACGTGCGCCGCTTCTTCATGGCCGAACACGCGCACGAATACCCTTTCTGCTCGCAACTGGCGGCCGGTTGGGACAAGCCCTGGATCCTTTACACGGCGGCGCTGTTCCATGACATCGCCAAGGGCCGAGGGGGCGACCACTCCGAGCTGGGGCGTGCCGAGGTACGCCGCTTCTGCCGCGACCATGACATTGCGAGTGATGACAGCGAGCTGATCGAGCTGCTGGTGGGTGAACACCTCACCATGAGCCGCATTGCCCAGAAAGAAGACCTCAGCGACCCCGAAGTGATCCAGGCCTTTGCCAAACGCGTGGGCAACGAACGCAACCTGACAGCGCTGTACCTGCTGACGGTGGCTGACATCCGCGGCACCAGCCCCAAGGTCTGGAACGCCTGGAAAGGCAAGCTGCTGGAAGACCTGTACCGCTACACGCTGCGCGTGCTGGGCGGCCGCGCCCCCGACGCCCGCGCCGAGATCGAGGCCCGCAAGCGTGAGGCGCTGGTGCAGCTGGCCCTGTACGCACTGCCCCACGAGGTGCAAAAGCCGCTGTGGGACACGCTGGACGTGAGCTATTTCATGCGCCACGACGCGGGCGACATCGCCTGGCACACCCGGCAGCTGTCGCGCCACGTGGCCTCGCTCGACCCCATTGTGCGGGCCCGCCAGTCGCCGGTGGGCGAAGGCATGCAGGTGCTGGTCTACACCGCCGACCAGCCCGACCTGTTCGCCCGCATCTGCGGCTACTTCGACCAGGCCGGCTTCAGCATCCTGGACGCCAAGATCCACACCACCTCGAATGGCTACGCCCTGGACACCTTCCAGGTCGTGACCCAGATGCTGCCCGAGCACTACCGCGAGCTGACCAGCATGGTGCAAAGTGAACTGGCCCGCACCCTGACCGAAGCGGGCCCCCTGCCCCCCCCCAGCCGGGGGCGGGTGTCGCGCCGCGTCAAGAGCTTTCCGATTGCCCCGCGCATCGACCTGCGCCCCGACGAAAAAGCCCAGCGCTGGTTGCTCAGCATTTCGGCCAGCGACCGCCTGGGCCTGCTGTACATGGTGGCCCGGGTGCTGGCCCAGCACCACATCAGCCTGCAGATGGCCAAGGTCAGCACCCTGGGCGAGCGGGTGGAGGACACCTTCCTGATCCAGGGCCCCGAACTGCAGCAGAACCGCAAGCAGATCGAGATCGAGACCGAGCTGTTGAAAGCCCTGGGCACGGTCTGAAACCAAGCCGTCAGCGGCCGGGCAGCCCCCTGCACGGCTGACGGGCGCCGCTGAGTGCCTTGGCCCTGTCCTGGCGCAATGGCGCGTCCGGACATCGATGCCCTCCTACAGGGCGTGCCGTCTGTGGCCTGCACAGCCCCTTCGGGGACTGCATCAAACTGCAACAAATCCTTCCGACAGCCCAGGTCCGCCCAGCCACGGCGCGGCACGCGGTGGGATGGCCCATGCAGCAGCAGCCCCGAAAGATCGCCATGAACGCAGTCCCCCAGCCCCTCGAAACGCCAGGCCCCCCAGTACGGCCCCGACGGCGTGTGTTGCTGGTCGAGGACAACGCTTTCATCATCGAACTGCTGCGGCTGGTGCTGCACCAGCACAGCGAGGTGCTGCTGGCCGCCGACGCCGCCTCGGGCTGGGCCCTGGCTCAGCGCGAACAGCCCGACCTGGTGATCACCGACCTGTGCTTTGGTGCCGGCATGAGCGGCCACGACTTGCTGCAGGCGATGCGGGCCCACGCCCTTCTGGCCGACACACCGGTGCTGGTCATCTCGGCCCACGCCAGCCAGGCCGACATTGAGACCAGCCTGGCCTTGGGGGCCCAGGCCCACATGGGCAAGCCTTTCAGCCCTCTGCGCCTGCTGCGCTGGCTGGAGGCCTTGTAGGCCGCCACCCACACCAGCGGGACTGAACAGCGCGCTGAGCCAAAAAACGCAAATAACACACGCTCACAAGCGACGCCCAGGCCGACGGCTTCCTGATCCCACAATCTGCCCCCCACCTTTGGACCGTCGCGCCCCACAGCCCGACGGTCTTCTCATATCGACTGGAGAGAGACACCGTGACCCCCACCCCTTTCTGTGCCGCGCTGCAATCCGCGCAGGCTCACAAGCTCGCCCTGCGGAGGACCGCATGAGCTTTTTGATCATTTTGCTTTCGCTGGTTTTGCTGATGTTCGTGGCCTACCGCGGCCTCAGCGTGATCCTGTTTGCGCCGGTCTGCGCGCTGTTGGCGGTGCTGCTGACGGATCCCACTCTGGTGCCACCGCTGTTCAGCGGCATCTTCATGGACAAGCTCGTGGGCTTTGTGCAGCTGTACTTCCCGGTGTTCCTGCTGGGCGCCGTGTTTGGCAAGGTGATCGAGCTGTCGGGCTTTTCCAAGTCCATCGTGGCAGCCGTCATCGGGCTGCTGGGGCGCGAGCGTGCCACCCTGTCCATCGTGGTGGTGTGTGCGCTGCTCACCTACGGCGGCGTGTCGCTGTTCGTGGTGGTGTTCGCGGTCTACCCGTTCGCGGCCGAAATGTTCCGTCAAAGCGACATCCCCAAGCGCCTGATCCCGGGCACCATCGCACTGGGCGCCTTCACCTTCACCATGGATGCGTTGCCGGGCAGCCCGCAGATCCAGAACATCATCCCCAGCACCTTCTTCAAGACCAATACCTGGGCCGCGCCCTGGTTGGGCGTGGTGGGCACGGTGTTCATCCTGGTGACAGGCCTGGCCTACCTCGCCTGGTGCCGTCGTCGTGCACGTGAGGCCGGCGAAGGCTATGGCAGCGGCCACAGCAACGAACCCGAACCCTATGCCGCCGAAAAGCTGCCCAACGCCTGGCTGGCCCTGGCGCCCTTGCTGGTGGTGGGGGTGATGAACAAGGTGTTCACGGTGCTGATCCCGCAGTTCTACGGCGCGGTGCACACCGCAGCCCTGCCCACCATGGCCAAGCCGGTGGTGACCGACGTGAGCAAAGTGGCGGCCATCTGGGCCGTCGAGGCGGCGCTGCTGATGGGCATCCTGACCGTGGTGGTGTTTGCCTGGGGCCCGGTGAAGAAGCGTTTCGCCGATGGCACCAAGGCCGCCGTCGGTGGGGCCCTGCTGGCCGCCATGAACACCGCATCCGAGTACGGCTTTGGCGGCATCATCGCCGCCCTGCCCGGCTTCACGGTGGTGGCCGATGCCCTGCGGGCCATCCCCAACCCGCTGCTCAATGAGGCCATCTCGATCTCGGCACTGGCCGGCATCACCGGTTCGGCCTCGGGGGGCATGAGCATTGCGCTGGCCGCGATGTCCGACACCTTCATCCAGGCCGCCAACGCAGCCCACATCCCGCTGGAAGTGTTCCACCGTGTGGCCGCCATGGCCAGCGGCGGCATGGACACCTTGCCGCACAACGGCGCCGTGATCACGCTGCTGGCCGTCACCGGCCTCACGCACAAGACCTCGTACAAGGACATCTTCGCGATCACCCTGATCAAGACGGCCGCCGTGGGCGTGATCATTGCCACCTACTACCTGACCGGCCTCTATTGAGACCTGAGATCTGAGATCTGCGACCCGAAAGCCGCAGCCCGGGGCCCACCCCGGGGCTGCGCCAACAAAACAAGACACCGGAGACAAGACATGCGCAACAAGATCGTTTCGGCCGCCGAGGCGGCCGCCCTGGTCCGCGACGGCGACGTGGTGGCCACCTCGGGCTTTGTCGGCATCGGCACCCCCGAGGAGTTGCTGCTGGCCCTGGAGCAACGCTATACCGCCAGCCAGACCCCACGCGACCTGACGCTGGTGTTTGCCGCCGGTCAGGGCGACGGCGGTGAACGCGGGCTCAACCACCTGGGGCATCCGGGCCTGGTGCGGCGCGCCATCGGCGGGCACTGGGGCCTGATCCCCAAGGTGGGCCAAATGGCCCTGGCCGACCAGATTGAAGCCTACAACCTGCCTCAAGGCTGCATTTCGCAGCTCTACCGCGACATCGCGGCGGGCAAGCCCGGCACCCTGTCGAAGGTGGGGCTGGGCACTTTCGTCGACCCGCGCCTGGGGGGCGGCAAGATCAACCGGTGCACCCACGAAGACCTGGTGCGCCTGATGGACATCGATGGCGAGGAATGGCTTTTCTACAAGGCCTTCGGCATCGACGTGGCCCTGGTGCGCGGCACCACCGCTGACACCCACGGCAACATCACCATGGAGCGCGAGGCCCTGACCCTGGACAACCTGGCCATGGCCATGGCGGCCCGCAACTCAGGCGGCATCGTGATCGCCCAGGTTGAGCGAGTGGCCCAGGCCGGCTCGCTCAACCCGCGCCAGGTCTGCATCCCCGGCACCTTGGTCGACTGTGTGGTGGTGGCCCAAGCTGACAACCACATGCAGACCTACGGTACGCGCTACTCGGCGGCTTTTTCGTCCGAACTGCAGGTGCCGCTCGACAGCCTGGCCCCGCTGCCCCTGGACGAGCGCAAGATCATCGCGCGCCGCTGCGCGCTGGAGCTGCCCCTGGACGGCGTGCTCAACCTGGGCATCGGCATGCCCGAAGGCGTGTCGGCCGTGGCCAATGAAGAGCGCGTGCTGGACCTGTTCACCCTCACCGCCGAGCCCGGCATCGTCGGGGGCATGCCCGCGGGCGGCATGGACTTTGGCGCCGGCTTCAACGTCGAGGCCGTCATCGACCAGAACCAGCAGTTCGACTTCTACGACGGCGGTGGCCTGGACCTGGCCTGCCTGGGCATGGCCGAATGCGACGCGGCCGGCAATGTCAACGTGAGCCGTTTCGGCCCCAAGCTGGCCGGTGCCGGCGGCTTCATCAACATCTCGCAGAACGCGCGCACCGTGCTGTTTGCCGGCACCTTCACCGCCGGCGGCCTGAAGGTGGCCGCAGCCGACGGTCAACTGCGCATCCTGCAGGAGGGTCGCTCGCGCAAGTTTCTGCCCCAGGTCGAGCAGATCACCTTTGCCGGCCGGCGCGCCGCCGGGCAGGGCCAACGCGTGCTGTACATCACCGAGCGCTGCGTGTTCGAACTGACCCCGCAGGGCCTGCGCCTCACGGAAGTGGCCCCGGGTGTGGACATCGAGCGCGACATCGTGGCCCACATGGGCTTTCGCCCCCTGATCGAGCAGCCCCGCCTCATGGACCCGGCCCTGTTCCGCCCCGAACCCATGGGCCTGCGTGAGCGCCTGCTGAACATGGCCTTTGAGGCCCGCTTCCGGTACGACGCCGCACAAGGCCTGCTGTTCCTGAACTTCCAGCACCTCAGCGTGCGCACCGAAGCCGATGTGGAGCGCATCCGCGCCGCCGTCACCGCACTGTGCGCCCCGCTGGGCCACAAGGTGGGTGCCGTGATCAATTACGACGGCTTCAAGCTCGACGAGCAGGCGGCCGAGGCCTATGCCCGCATGGGCCTGGAGCTGGAGCAGCGCTTCTACCGCAGCGCCTCCCGCTACGCCAGCAAGCCCTTCCAGCGCCTGACCCTGCCCGCCCTGCTGCACCGCGACGCCCAGTTGCCGGTGTATGACAGCCTGGCGCAGGCGACTTCACAAGCGACGTCGCAAGGAGCTGCTCAAGCCAGGCCCGAGCGGACCTGAGCCCCGAACAGGACTGTAGAAAGCCCGTGCTCAATCATCCTGCTTCGGGTCCAGCCCCGGAAACAACACCTCGGTGAAGCCGAAGCGCGAGAAATCGCGCACGCGCATGGGGTAGAGCTTGCCGATCAGGTGGTCACACTCGTGCTGCACCACCCGGGCGTGAAAGCCCTCCACGGTGCGCTCGATCGGGTCGCCATAGGGGTCGAGGCCGCGGTAGTGAAGGCGTTTGTAGCGGGGCACCACGCCGCGCAGGCCGGGCACCGACAGGCAGCCTTCCCAGTCGTCTTCTTCTTCGTCGCCCAGCGGGGTGAGCACCGGGTTGCACAGCACGGTGCGGGGGACAGGCGGCGCATCCGGGTAGCGCGGGTTGGGGGCGTCGGTGCCGAAGATCACCAGTTGCAGGTCCACCCCGATCTGCGGTGCGGCCAGGCCGGCGCCGTTGACGGCGGCCATGGTCTCGAACATGTCGCGCACCAGCAGGTGCAGGGCGTCGCTGTCGAAATCGGCATCGGCCAGGGGCTGGGCGATGCGCAGCAGGCGGGGGTCGCCCATTTTCAGGATCTCTCGGATCGCCATGTTCAGTCTCCGGTCAGGGTGAAGGGCAGTTGGCCCTGGGGGGGCTCGGCCACAGGGGGCGACGCAGCGTCCGCCACGGTGGGGGTCGCCGGTGTCACGGGCTCGGGCCCGCCGTCGGTCTGGGCCAGCAGGCTCAGCATGCCGGCTTCGTCGAGCACGGGCACGCCCAGGCTCAGCGCCTTGTCGAGTTTGCTGCCGGCCTCGGCACCGGCTACCAGGTAGTCGGTCTTCTTGCTCACCGAGCCGGTCACCTTGGCGCCGGCGGCTTCCAGCAAGTCTTTGGCCTGATCGCGGCCCAGGGTGGGCAATGTGCCGGTCAGCACCACGGTCTTGCCCGCCAAGGACGATCGCGGCCCCGTGCTGGGGGCCGGCAAGGCGGCCAGAAGCTCGGTGCGGATCTGGTCCAGGTCCTGCAGCACCGCGGCCTGGCCGGGCTCGGCCACAAAGGCTTGCAGCGACTTGAGCACCTCGGCCGGCAGCTCGGCCGCGGCCTGCCAGGCGCCCTGGGCATCCAGCAGATCGCTCAGGGCCTGCAGGTGCGGGGCCAGTTGCTCGGCGCGCAGCGGGGTGAGCTTGGGCACCTTCAAGGCCCCCAGCAGGCTGGGCAGGCTCAGCTTGTCGGCCAGCGCCGGGTTGGGCAGGCCGGTGTCGGGCGGCACCACGCCTTGGGCGATCAGGGTGTCGATGACCTTGCGGTTGTGGTCTTCCTGCAAGAACTCGTAGATCGAGGTGGCCACCACGTCGCCCACGTCGGGCAGCACCCGCAACAGGGGCAAGGGCGCGCGGCGCACCCAGGCCAGGCGCCCCAGCCAGTCGGCCAGGGTTTTGCCGGTGGATTCGCCCACGTGGCGGATGCCCAGGGCAAACAGGAATCGGCCCAGGGGGCGCTGCTTGCTGGCGGCGATGCCATCGAGGATGTTCTGCGCCCACTTGGTGGGCACCTCGTCGCGGCCTTGCAGCTCGGCGGCCACGCCGTCGCGCTCGTCCACCCGCCGCTTCACATCGAGAAACTGCTGCAGCGTGAGGCTGTACAGGTCGGCCACGCTGCCGATCTGGTCGTACTCGACCAGGTTGTCGATGTGACGCTCGCCCAGGCCCTCGATGTCCATGGCGCGGCGGCTGGCAAAGTGGCGGATCGACTCCTTGCGCTGCGCCTTGCAGAACAGGCCGCCGGTGCAGCGGGCCACCACCTCGCCCTCGTCGCGCATCACGTGCGAGCCGCAGACAGGGCATTGGGTGGGCATGACAAAGCGCTTGTAGGGCTCGGGCAGCGGCTCGGCGCCCAGATCGAGGTCGGCCGGGCGGCGCTCGGCCACCACCGCCACCACCTGTGGAATCACATCGCCGGCTCGGCGCACGATCACCGTGTCACCCACCAGCAGGCCCAGGCGGGCGATCTCGTCCTGGTTGTGCAAAGTGACGTTGGACACCATCACGCCGCCCACAAACACCGGCTCCAAACGGGCCACCGGGGTGATCGCACCGGTGCGGCCCACCTGCACATCCACGCCCAGCACGGTGGTCAGTTGCTCCTGCGCCGGGTACTTGTGGGCCACGGCCCAGCGAGGCTCGCGGGTGACGAAGCCCAGCCGGCGCTGCAGGGCCAGGCTGTTGACCTTGTAGACCACGCCATCGATGTCGTAAGGCAACTGGTCGCGCAGGGCCCCGATCTTCTGGTGGTAGGCCACCAGTTCGGCGGCCCCCCGGGCGGTCTGGTCCAGTGCCTCGACCGGAAAGCCCCAGGATTTCAGGGTTTGCAGAATCTCGAAATGGGTCTGCCAGGCCGGCCCGCCCTGCTCCGGCGGCGTGACCTCGCCCAGGCCATAGGCAAAAAAGCTCAGCGGCCGCTGGGCTGCGATGTTGGAGTCGAGTTGGCGCACGGCCCCGGCTGCGGCATTGCGCGGGTTGACGAACAGCTTGTCGCCTCGGGCCCGCTGGGCCTCGTTCAAGCGCTCAAAGTCGGCACGGCGCATGTAGACCTCGCCCCGCACCTCCAGCACGGGCGGGGCCCCCGCCGGCAAGCGCAGCGGGATCTGGCCGATGGTGCGGATGTTGCTGGTCACGTCTTCACCCAGCTCGCCATCGCCCCGGGTGGCGGCCTGCACCAGCACGCCGGCCTCGTAACGCAGGTTCATGGCCAGGCCATCGAACTTGAGTTCGGCCACGTACTCGACCGGATCGCCCCCCTCCCCCAGGCCCAGCTCGCGCCGGATGCGGGCATCAAAGGCCTCGGCGCCACTGGCTTCGGTGTCGGTCTCGGTGCGGATGCTGAGCATGGGCACGGCATGGCGCACGCTGGCAAAGGCCTCCAAGACACGCCCGCCCACGCGCTGGGTGGGCGAGTCGGGCGTCAGCAGCTCGGGGTGGGCCGCCTCCAGGGCCTGCAGGGCTCGAAACAGGCGGTCGTACTCGGCATCCGGGATCTCGGGCGCATCGAGCACGTAATAGCGGTGGGCATGGTGGTGCAGTTGCTCGCGCAAGGCCTGGGCCTGCGCCACGGTGGCGGCATCCGCGGGCGCCGTGGCAGCCCCGTTCGGGTCAAGGGTGGTCATGAAAAACGTCCGGCGGCGGGCCCAGACGCTGGGCCGCATGCGGCAAAAATTTTATCCAAGATGGGGGTGGCTCGGGGCTCGGTGCCGGCTTGCCCGGCCATGGCTCAGGCCATCGCCCAAGCGGCTGCCCATCCTAACGCAGCGGCAGGACACCGACTTGAAAACTCATTTCCCGCAAGAGGTTAGTGTTTTCTGATCTAAGCCTCATGGACATCCGAGCTAACCCATATCGGAAGTGGGTACCACCCAATTCCGTTGACCCGAAGCACTTGTCGTACTCGGTTAAACGGAACTGAATGCCCACTGTTGAGGTACCTACTTTCGGGTAGTCATAGCCACGTTCCATGAAACCAGCCTATGGCTTCGGTTATTGCACATCCACCGTTCAATGCTTGCGGCGATACCTTCAGAGTCATCCCCCAACGCTGCAAATGCTGACAACGGGGGCCCCAACTTTTCGAGTACTTTTCTAAGCTCTTGACCACCGATGCAGCGAACCTCGTATTCAGTCACATGCTTGTTGATCAGCTCACCTTCGATGTACTTCCAGCATTGACTGTGGAAAAGCTGATTCTCTATCTTTGCACCTGTTTCGTGATCCAAGGCCGGTGACTCACGCCATCGGTCGCGCATTCGATTTCGGGATATTCCCACATACCTGATGATTCCATCGCGCTGCCCTGCAATCAAATACATGCAAGGTTCTCTCGCGCCCCAAAGAGTGGGATTAACGACTGAATAGTCGGCCTGTAACCAAGGCCCATATCTTGAATCGGTGCTCGGTACATTTCGACGCCAGCGCTTACCACCGATACCATGAATTTTCAGAACTGTTACAGCCGAGTTAAAGATGGAATACGCAAGCCTTTCTGCCTGATCTTGAGTCAATTCATTAATCCCTGTGTGTTTTTGAAGGCAAACATTATTGCCATAAAATTCGAGCATCCCAGGTCAATTCGACCCATTTTCTTGCTTGATGACGAAAAACGAGACCGCTAAAAAATAGTCTGCAGGGTTCAAGCTTTGGGCTCTCAGCAAGGTTGCCCGAATGGTCTGATGACATACTCCGCCCAAGCGGTAATGTCAGCTCAATTGTCGTACCAGTGATACGACAATCTTTTCGTCGCTGAACTGGCTTGCAAACTGGACCATGCGGCGCAGGTTTTTCTCAGAAAAGCTCTGGCCATAGTCGCGCACCAACTGCAGGGCCAGTTTGGGTAGTACCTCCTGCCCGTATTCCGCACGTCGGCCCGCCAAAACGTGGGCATGGATTCTTTGCCCAACAGACCAATACAACAAAGTCAACTCACTGTTGACCGCGGCCACGGCACGTTGCCGGGCGCCATCGATCAAGCGCTTCAGATCAACGAGTAGGCCATCCGGCAGATCGGCCGGAGCGGCTGAGGGGATGGGCAAAGGCATGGAATGCGTCCTTCGGCAGGCGCCGCGGGCGCGGCGGGAAGAACAGCATGCAAGCCATCAGAGACCGGGGGGGGCCAGCCTGGCCAGAAGCTGCATCAATGCAGCCCTGAAACAGCCCGGCGGTGGGGCTGATCGGCTCAGTTGAACAGCCTCAGCTGAAAAGACGCCGCGCCTGCGGCGAACCGGCGGCCAGGTCGCGGCTGTCGAGGGCGTCGTACAGCTGTTCCAGGTCGACGCCGATGGCGTCCATGGCCTGCTCGGGGATCAGGTTGCCGTTCTGGTCGGTGACCACGCCGTCCATGGCTTCGGCCAGGGCCTGGGCCACCTGGCGCAGTTGGCGGAAGGGTTGTTCGCTGCGCGGCACCTGGGGCACGTCCAGGTGCAGCGAGATGTCGCGCAGGGCCGATTGCTCGGGGTCGTCGGCCATGGCGGCCTGGGCGTCGTAGGTCAGGCCCAGCATGGGCGGCAGGCCGGCCACGGTCGAGGGCAGCACCATGCGCCCCGGGATCACGCCGGGCACAAAGCCCAGCCGCGCAGCGTTCTGCTGCACATAGCCGGGGCTCCAGGCAGCCTGGCGGGCGCGCAGGCTGAAGGTCAGTTGGGCGTCGTGGTCGCTGGCGAACTGGTCCAGCTCGCGCCCGCGGGCCACCTCATGCAGCATGTCGGGGAACTCGGGCAAGGCGTTCACCGCATCGGCAAAGGCCTGGGCCTTCATCACAAACTCGGAAAACTCGATCTCGTTGAGCGCACCGGTGCGGTTGGCCAGCTGCACGCCAGCCTGGAAGGCCCCGTAGCGCTGGCCGGGCACGGGCGTTTCCCAGTGCTGGCTGGCTTCGTTCAGCCCCTCGATGGCAAAGGGCTTGCTGCCGGCGCGTCGGGTGTGCGGCGACGCGGCCAGGGCGGCATCGCCCGACACCACCCCTTCAAGGGACATGGGGGCGATCACGTCGATCAGCGAGTCGAGACCCGGTTTGCGCTCCAGCACGGGCAGCGGCATGCCCAGACCGGGAGAGGCATCGCTGGCCTGGGCGGGTTCCAGCGGGTCGACCAGGGCCGCATCCAGGCCAGGCTCACGGCGCGCCAGGGGATCGGTCAGGTCGGTGCCGGCATGCTGGCTGTCGGGCTCTGGTTCGGGCTTGCGCGGTTCGTTCTTGCGCGAAGTCCAGGTGTTGTAGGCCACCACCGCCGCCAGGATGGCGCCGCCGGCAATGGCCAGGCTGATTTGCAAATTGCTCATGGTTGCTTGGGGTTCCTGGGTCTCTGGGCCGGATCAGGCGTGGTCGGCCATCGAAAGGGCCGACTCCATGTCGACCGCCACGATGCGCGAGACGCCCTGCTCCTGCATGGTCACGCCGATCAGTTGTTCGGCCATTTCCATCGCGATCTTGTTGTGGCTGATGAAGAGGAACTGGGTTTCCTTGCTCATGCTGGCCACCAGTTTGGCATAGCGCTCGGTATTGGCGTCGTCCAGCGGGGCGTCCACCTCGTCGAGCAGGCAGAACGGCGCGGGGTTGAGCTGGAAGATGGCAAACACCAGGGCAATGGCGGTCAGGGCTTTCTCGCCGCCGGACAGCAGGTGGATGGTCTGGTTCTTCTTGCCCGGGGGCTGGGCCAGCACCTGCACGCCCGAATCAAGGATTTCCTCGCCGGTCATCATGAGCTTGGCATTGCCGCCGCCGAACAGCTCGGGGAACATGCGCCCGAAATGATGGTTGACCGTGTTGAAGGTGCCGGCCAGCAACTCGCGGGTTTCGCCGTCGATCTTGCGGATGGCGTCTTCCAGCGTGTTCATGGCCTCGGTCAGGTCGGCCGACTGGGCGTCGAGGAAGGTCTTGCGTTCGCGGGCCACGGTCAGTTCATCGAGCGCCGCCAGGTTGACAGCCCCCAGGGCGGCAATCTCGCGGTTCAGGCGGTCGATCTCTGACTGAAGGCCGGTCAGGCGCACGGCCCCCTGCTCGATCGAGGCGGCCACCACGGCCAGGTCGGCACCGGCATCGGCCAGCAGGCCTTCGTACTGCTCAAAGCCCAGGCGGGCGGCCTGTTCCTTGAGCTGGAACTCGGTGATGCGCTGACGCAGCGGCTCCAACTCGCGCTCCAGCTTCTGGCGCATCTCGTCGCTGGCGCGCAGCTTGGTGGTGAGGTCGTCGTATTCGCTGCGCCGGGCGCCCAGGTTCTTCTCGCGCTCCAGCTTGAGGTGCAGGGCATCCTGCAGCCCCCCCTGGGCGGCCGCGTCGGACAGGCGGGCCAACTCGTCGTGGGCGCGCTGCTGCTCGGCGACCAGGCTTTCGGCCTGCTGGCGGGCGGTGTCGATGGTGCGGGACAACTCGCCACGGCGCGCTTCGAGTGAGCGGCGGGCAAAGGTGGCTTCCTGGGCCTGGCGCTCCAGGGTGCGCTGCTGCTCACGGCTCTCGGCCAGCTTGCGCTCGGCTTCGATCACACGTTCGTCCAGTTGGGCGTGCCGCTCCTGGGTGTCGGCCAGTTGCAGGTCCAGTTCTTCGAAACGGGCCTCGGCGGTGATGCGGCGCTCTTGCAGTTCCTCCAGGGCGGCATCGACTTCAGCCAGATCGGCCTGCAACTGCTCACTGCGTTGGCGGGCCTGCTCCGCCTGCTGGCTGAGCCTCAGGGTCTCCACGTCCAGCTCGTGGCGGCGGCCCTGGGCCTCGGCTGCCTCGCGCCGCACGGCCACCAGGCGTTGCGAGGCATCGGCATAGGCGGCCTCGGCACGCACCAGGGCGCCGCGGGCTTCTTCACCGAGCAGCACCTGGGCCCGCAGTTGTTTGTCGAGGTTCTCGATCTCCTGGGCGCGGGCCAGCAGGCCGGCCTGCTCGGAGTCGGGGGCGTAGAAGGTGACGCCATGCGCCGACACGGCATGGCCACCGGCCACATAGACCACCTCGCCCGGCTTCAGGCTGGCGCGCTGGGCCAGGGCTTCGTCCAGGCTGGGCGCGGTGTAACAGCCGTGCAGCCAATCGGCCAGCAAGGCACTCAGGCCGGCATCGTTGAGGCGCAACAGCTCCGACAGGCGAGGCCAGGCCCCGGCGGGCGCGGGTACGGCGGCTGCCGGCGGGCTGAAAAAGGCCAGTCGGGTGGGCGGCGCATCGGCCGGCGCCTGGCCCAGAAAGCCCCGCACCAGCTCCAGGCGCGACACTTCGAGGGCGCCCAGGCGTTCGCGCAGGGCGGCTTCCAGGGCGTTTTCCCAGCCCGCCTCGATGTGCAACCGGTTCCACAGGCCCTGCAGGTGATCCAGGCCGTGCTTGGCCAGCCAGGGCTTGAGCTTGCCGTCGGTGCGCACCTTCTCCTGCAAGGCCTTGAGGGCCTCCAGGCGGGCCGAGAGGTCGGCCTGGCGCGCACTCTCGCTGTTCACGGCCTGCTGGCGGCTGCGCCTGTCTTCGTCCAGGGCGGGCACGCTTTCCTGCAGTTCGTGCAGTCGGGCCTCGGCCTCTTCGGCCACGGCCTGGGCTTCTTCCAATTCGGCGCGGCGCGTGTTCAGCAAGGCCTCATCGGGTACTGCCAGCGCCTTGCGGTCGGTGCTGAGTTTGTCGTGGCGCTGGTTCAGGTTGCGGCTTTGCTCATCCAGGCTGCGCTGCTCGGCGGCCAGCACCTGGATCTGCTGCTGCACCTGGCTGACCAGCACGCGCTGTTCATTGGCGCGTTGCTGGCTCAGGCGCAGCGCGTCTTCCAGCTCGGGCAGACGCATGGCCTGCTCTTCAACCTGGGCGGCCAGCAGCTCGGCCTTTTCTTCGGCACTGATGTCGTCCTCGGCCAGGGTTTCCAGTTGGGCTTCGGCGTCTTCACGGCGCAGCGACCATTGGCCGATCTGCTCGCGCAGCGTGGCCAGGCGCTGCTCCACGCGTTGCCGGCCTTCCACCACGAAGCGGATCTCGGCCTCCAGGCGGCCGACTTCGGCGCTGGCTTCATACAGGGCGCCCTGGGCCTGGTTGACCTGGTCACCAGCGGTGTAGTGGGCCTGGCGGATGGTTTCCAGGTCGGCTTCGATGTGGCGCAGGTCGGCGGTGCGCGACTCCAGGTCGTTCACGGCCTGGGCCGCGTCGGCCCGCACCTTGGCCTGGTCGCCTTCGCTTTCGCGCCGTTTCAGGAACCACAGCTGGTGCTGCTTGAGCGTGACATCGCTTTGCAAGGCGTTGTATTTGCGGGCCACCTCGGCCTGCTTTTCGAGCTTGTCCAGGTTGGCATTGAGCTCGCGCAGGATGTCTTCGACCCGGGTCAGGTTCTCACGCGTGTCCGACAGGCGGTTTTCGGTCTCGCGGCGGCGTTCCTTGTACTTGGACACCCCGGCCGCCTCTTCGAGGAACAGGCGCAGTTCCTCAGGCTTGGATTCGATGATGCGGCTGATCGTGCCCTGGCCAATGATGGCGTAGGCCCGGGGCCCGAGGCCGGTGCCCAGGAACACGTCCTGCACGTCCTTGCGGCGCACCGGCTGGTTGTTGATGTAGTAGCTGCTGTTGCCGTCGCGGGTCAGCACGCGCTTGACGGCGATCTCTTCGTACTGGTTCCATTGCCCACCGGCGCGGTGGTCGATGTTGTCGAACACCAGTTCAACGCTGGATCGGCTGGCCGGCTTGCGCGTGGTCGTGCCGTTGAAGATCACGTCCTGCATCGATTCGCCGCGCAACTCGCTGGCCTTGCTTTCGCCCAGCACCCAGCGCACGGCATCCATGATGTTGGATTTGCCGCAGCCGTTCGGGCCCACCACCCCCACCAGCTGCCCGGGCAGCAGGAAGTTGGTCGGCTCGGCGAACGACTTGAACCCTGATAGCTTGATTGAATTGAGACGCACGAGAAACCCTGTTCGGCCTGTCGCCACGGGGGCGCCGCAGGCAGCTTGATGGCATGGGACCGACAGCACCCCGCAGGGCTTCGGTCCGGATGATCCGCGGGGCACGATGTTACCCGAGCGCACTCTGGTTCCGCGGTGCAGCGGGCCACAGCACCGCTTTTTGCGCCCTCGCCCGCGTGATTTGGGTCACGGGCAGGCAATTTCAGCGGTCGTCAGGCCTGACCACCGCGATCAAGGGTGCCTATCAGCAGCTGACCGGCATGCCAGGCACGCTGAACTCATAAGCATATAAATATTGAATGATTGACCTGCATTAATGCGCAATGTAGATTCTTGGCATGGAAACTCGCCACCTCGAAGCCTTTTCGGCCGTCATGTCCAGCGGCAGCATCACCGGTGCGGCTCGGCTGTTGGCGCGTTCGCAGCCGGCGGTCACACGGCTGATCCAGGAGCTGGAGGCTGAAATCGGCCACCCGCTGTTCCAGCGCCATGGCCCGCGGGTCACCCCCACCGAGCACGGCTTTGGCCTGCGCGGCGATGTGGAGCGTGCCCTCGCCGGCCTGCGCCAGGTCGGCGAGCGGGCCCGCCAGATTGCCAGCCGTGAGCTGCCGGCCCTGGAAGTGGCCGCCACCTCAGCCCTGGCCCTGGGCCTGCTGCCCCCTGCCCTGGCCCACCTGGAGCAAGGCCTGGGCCCCAGCCCACTGCAACTGAACACCGGCGTGCCCGAGCAGGTCTTGCAGGCGGTGCTGCTGGGTGAGGTGGACCTGGGCCTGTGCAGCCTGCCGCTGGAGCACCGGGGCCTGCAGGTGCACTGGATCGGTCAATTGCCCTGCGTGGCGGTGTTGCCGGCCGACGATGAACTGGCGCGTCATGCGGTGGTGCCCCTGCAGGCACTGGGTCAGCGCCGCCTCATCACCATGGGCAACCCCTACCGGCTGCGGCATCGGCTCGAACATGCGCTCGGGCCGACCCAACAGCCCGCGCTGATCGAAACCAATGCCTCGGCCAGCGCGATGGCCCTGGTGCGGTCCGGGCTTGGCGTGGCCGTGCTGGAGCCGCTGACCGCGCACGGCCTGCAGCCCAGCGGCGTGGCCGTGCGCCCCTTGGACACCGAAGTGCCCTTTTTCTTTGGCGTGATCACCCTGCCGACCCGGCCCGTAGCGCCAGCCCAACAGCAGCGCACCGAGGCCCTGGTGCAGGCCTTGCTGGCGCAGGCTCGGCAGTTGCCCGGGTTCCAGGAACACCCGCCCTCGGCCCACGCCCACTTGCTCGATGCAGAGCATGGCCTGGCGCCCCAGTCCCCGACGAACAACCCGATTTCACTTTGACTAGAAAGGCTCGACCATGAGCGCTAACCCTGTGTCCTCCGCTGTTTCCCCCGCCGGCCTGGCCGCCCTGGAGGCCCGCCTGAAGCAGGACCTGCAATGGCTGTGCCTGCCCGCCAAGCCCTGGGTACCTCAACAGGCCGACCCCGAGGTGCTGGATGTCGCCATCATCGGCGGCGGCATGGCCGGCCTGGCCCTGTCGGCCTCGCTGCGTCACCTGGGCATCCGCAACCGCATCTATGACCAGGCGCCGGCCGGTTTTGAAGGCCCCTGGGCCACCACGGCGCGCATGGAGACCCTGCGCTCCCCCAAAGAGTTGACCGGCCCGGCGCTGGGCCTGCCCGCCCTGACCTTTCGCGCCTGGTTCGAGGCCCAATTCGGCCTGGACGCCTGGAACGAACTGGACAAGATCCCACGCCTGCAATGGGCAGACTACCTGCGCTGGTACCGCCAGGTGCTGGATCTGGAGGTGCTCAACCAGCACCGGGTGACCGATGTACTGCCCCAAGCCGACGGCACGGTGCAGATCGAACTGCAGGACCAGCGGCAGACACCGGCCCGCACGCTGACCGTACGGGCCCGCCACCTGGTGCTGGCCACCGGGCGGGATGGCCTGGGCGGGGCCTGGGTGCCGGCCTGGGCCCACCAGGTGCCGCGAGACCGCTGGGTGCATTCCTCTGACGTCTGGGACGGCGAGCGCATGCGCGGCCTGCGCGTGGCCGTGGTGGGCGGCGGCTCGTCGGCCATGGACGTGGCGGCCACGGCGCTGGAACACGGCGCGCAGCGGGTCGACCTGCTGATCCGCCGCCCCGACCTGCCCCGCGTCAACAAAGGCAAGGGCGCTGGCCATCCCGGCATGGTGCATGGCTACCCGACGCTGGCGGACGAATGGAAGTGGCGTTTGCGCCACTACATCAATGTGCAGCAGGTGCCGCCGCCACACGGCAGCACGCTGCGGGTGTCGCGCCACGCCAACGCCCACTTTCATCTGGGCACCCCCATCCTGGGTGCCAGCCTGCGCAGCGACGGCGTGCTGCGGGTGGACACCGCCAAGGGCCCGCTGGCCGCCGACGTGCTGATCTTCAGCACGGGCTTTCGCACCGACTGGAGCCAACGCCCCGAGTACGCCCGCCTGGCGCCCCATGTGCGCACCTGGCAGGACCGCTTCACCGCCCCGGCCGGGCAGGAGGACAGCGAACTCGACCAGTCGCCCGACCTGGGCCCGCTGTTCGAATTTCAGCAACGCACGCCGGGCAGCCTGCCGGGCCTGGAACGGGTGCACTGCTTCTGTTATGCGGCCGCGCTGTCGCAGGGCGCCGGCGCCGGTGACATCCCGCAGATCAGCGAAGGCGCCCAGCGCCTGGCCCGCGGCCTGGCCGCCCAGTTGCTGAGCGAGGACGCCGCGCAGCACTTTGCCGCCATGGAAGCCTATGCCGACCCCGAACTGGACGGTCAGGAATGGACCCCGGCCCCGGCCCTGCCGCCTTACGACGACGTGGCAGCCGCTGCGACCGTGGCATGAGCGGCTGGCTGCTGCGCCGCATCGGTCAGGCGGCCCTGGTCGTACTGGCCATGACGGTGATCGTGTTCGTGGGCCTGCACGCGGTGGGCAACCCGGTCGACATCCTGATCGGCGACGACCTGAACCAGCAGGAGCGCCTGCAGGCCATTGCCCGCCTGGGCCTGGACCAGCCGCTGTGGCGGCAGTACCTGGCCTTTGTCGACGGCGCCCTGCATGGCAGCCTGGGGCGCAGCTTTGTGTACCAGGAAGACGCCTTCCACCTGATCCTGCAGCGCCTGCCCGCTACCCTGGAACTGGCGGTGTCGGCCCTGCTGCTGGCGGTGGTGATCGGCGTGCCCCTGGGCTTGGTGGCGGGCATGTGGCCCGAGCACCCGCTGTCCAAGGCCTTGATGGCGGGCTCGATCGTGGGCTTTTCGCTGCCCGCCTTCTGGGTGGCGCTGATGCTGATCATGGTGTTCAGCGTGCAACTGGGCTGGTTGCCGGCCAGCGGCCGTGGCACCACCCGCGAGTGGCTGGGCGTGGCCTGGTCCTGGCTCACGCTGGACGGCTTGCAGCATCTGTTGCTGCCGGCCATCAACCTGGCGCTGTTCAAGATCTCGCTGGTGCTGCGCCTGACCCGGGCCGGCGTGCGCGAGGTGCTGCCGCAGGATTTTGTGAAATTTGCCCGCGCCAAGGGCCTGTCGCCGGCCCGGGTGCTGCTGTGGCATGTGTTGCGCAACACCCTGATCCCGTTGGTGACGGTGCTGGGCCTGGAGTTGGGCTCGACCATCGCCTACGCGGTGGTCACCGAAAGCATTTTTGCCTGGCCCGGCGCCGGCAAGCTGATCCTGGACAGCATCAACTCGCTGGACCGCCCCGTGGTGGTGGCCTACCTGATGGTGGTGGTACTGATCTTCGTCACCCTGAACCTGCTGGTGGACGTGCTTTACAAGTTGCTGGACCCCAGGGTGCGGCTGGAGGGGGCGGCATGAGCGGCACCCGTCTGGTCAAACCCGCGCTGGCGGCCCGCGAACACTCGATCTGGTGGCGCATGGCGGCCGACTTTGCGCGCTCGCGCATCGCGTTGGCCGGCCTTTTGTTACTGCTGGCGGTGCTGCTGGTGGCCCTGGTGGCCCCCTGGATCACGCCGCAGAACCCCTACGACCTGATGCAGCTCGACGTGCTGGACGCCCGCCTGCCGCCAGGCAGCCCGCAGGGCAGCGGCCAGTACACCTACTGGCTGGGCACCGACGGCCAGGGGCGCGATCTGTACTCGGCCATCGTGTATGGCCTGCGCATCAGCCTGCTGGTGGGCGTGGGTTCGGCCGCCGTGGCGGCTGTGGTGGGCACGCTGATGGGCCTGCTGGCCGCCTATGCGGGTGGGCGCATCGATGCGCTGATCATGCGCCTGGTCGATCTGCTGCTGTCGTTCCCCACCCTGCTGATGGCCTTGATGATCCTGGCCTGGACGGGCAAGGGCGTGGGCAATGTGGTGCTGACCCTGGTGCTGCTCGAATGGGCCTACTACGCCCGCACCGCCCGCGGCCAGGCCCTGGTGGAGGCGCGCCGTGACTACGTGGAGGCGGCTCGCGGCCTGGGCCTGCCCGACTGGCGCATTCTGCTGGGCCACATCCTGCCCAACTGCCTGCCGCCCCTGCTGGTGATCGGTGCCTTGCAGGTGGCGCGCGCCATCACGCTGGAGGCCACCCTGTCCTTTTTGGGCCTGGGCGTGCCGATCACCGAGCCCTCGCTGGGGCTGCTGATCTCCAATGGCTACCAGTACCTGCTGTCCAATGAATACTGGATCAGCGTCTTCCCGGGCCTGGCCCTGCTGGCCACCATCGTGGCCATCAACCTGGTGGGGGATCAGTTGCGCGATGTGCTCAACCCCCGCCTCATGAAGTGAACGCCATGGCATCTCCCATTTCGACAGACGCGGGCGACATCACGCTGGAGGTACGCAACCTGCGCACCCGCTTCCACACCCGCGAGGGCGTGCTGCCCGTGGTGGACGGGGTCTCGTTCACCCTGCGGCGCGGCCAGGTGCTGGGGCTGGTGGGCGAATCCGGCTCGGGCAAGTCGGTGACCGGCTTTTCCATCATGGGCCTGATCGACCCACCGGGCCGGGTGGAAGGCGGGCAGTTGCTGTTCCAGGGCCGCGAGCTGCGCGACCTGAGCCCGCGCGAGCGCCGCAGCCTGCAAGGCGACCGCATGGCCATGATCTTTCAAGACCCCATGGCCACGCTGAACCCGGTGCTGGACATTGCCACCCAGATGATCGAGGCGGTTCAGGCGCACCGCCGCGTGAGCCGGGCCCAGGCCCGGCAATTGGCGCGCGACACCCTGGCCAGCATGGGCATTCCCAGCCCCGACGAGCGCCTCGATGCCTACCCGCACCAGCTCTCAGGCGGCATGCGGCAGCGGGTGGCGATTGCCATTGCGCTGCTGCACGGGCCCGACCTGATCATTGCCGACGAACCCACCACCGCCCTGGACGTGACCTTGCAGGCCCAGATCCTGTCCGAGGTGCAGGCCCTGGTGCGCGAGCGCGGCACGGCGCTGATCTGGATCAGCCACGACCTGTCGGTGGTGGCCGGCCTGGCCGATCAGATCGCGGTGATGTATGCCGGGCGCATCGTGGAGCACGGCACGGTCGACCAGGTGCTGGACCACCCCCAGCACCCCTACACCCAGGGCCTGATCGGCAGCCTGCCCAGCGCCAACCAGCGCGGCACCCGCCTGCGCCAGATCAGCGGCATGGCCCCCAGCCTGCTGGACATGCCCGCGGGCTGTGCCTTTGCCCCGCGCTGCCCACGCGCCACCGCCACCTGCCAGCAGACCCGGCCCGAGATCAGCCCGGCGCGCCCGGAAGCCCCCGACCACACGGTGCGTTGCCATCACCCCGGCCCCACCACCCTGGCCGCCCCCTCAGACAAGGCCGATGCATGAGCGCGCCACTTTCCAACATGACGCCCCAGACCTCGCCGCCCCTGGTCGCCCTGAGCGACATCCGTCAGCACTTTGGCCATCGCGCCCCCCGCGGCTGGCTGGGCCGTGGCCTGGACCGGCTGCTGCCCCCCGCACCACCCCGCATCACCCGTGCGGTGGATGGCGTGAGCCTGAGCGTGCAGCCCGGCGAAGTGGTGGGGGTGGTGGGTGAATCGGGTTGCGGCAAATCCACCCTCGGCCGCATCGCCGCCGGCCTGTTGCGCCCCACCTCGGGCGAGGTGCAGGTGCTGGGTCAGTCGCTGGAGGCCTTGAACCCGGCCGAGCGCCTGGCCGCCCGGCTGCGGGTGCAGATGGTGTTCCAGGACCCCCATGCCAGCCTGAACCCGCGCCTGCGCGTGTCG
Organism: Curvibacter sp. EU05-FHT14A10; assembly: GCF_058791075.1. Classification (NCBI taxonomy): domain Bacteria; kingdom Pseudomonadati; phylum Pseudomonadota; class Betaproteobacteria; order Burkholderiales; family Comamonadaceae; genus Curvibacter; species Curvibacter sp. EU05-FHT14A10. The sequence goes on along the minus strand of NZ_JBYTDE010000001.1, from coordinate 576,864 downwards.
CGCATCGTGGGCGAGGCACCGCGCCACCATGGCCTCACCGATGCCGCCGGGCTAGATGACTATGTGTGTGCCCAGTTGCAGCGCGCCGGGCTGGACCCCAGCCTGCGCCACCGCTACCCGCACCAGTTCAGCGGCGGGCAACGCCAGCGCATCGGCATCGCCCGCGCCCTGGCGGTGCAACCGGCCATGCTGGTGTGCGACGAGGCAGTGGCTGCGCTCGATGTGTCGATCCAGGCCCAGATCCTGAACCTGTTCATGGACCTGCGCGACCAGCTGGGCCTGGCCTACCTGTTCATCAGCCACGATCTGGGCGTGATCCACCACCTGTGTGACCGGGTGGTGGTGATGTACCTGGGCCGGGTGGTGGAAAGCGCCTCGGCCGAAGAGCTGTTTGCCCGGCCGGCCCACCCCTACACCCAGGCCTTGCTGGCCGAGATTCCCGACATCGCCCAGCGTCGCACCCGATTCACCGCCCTGGCCGGCGAAATCCCCAGCCCCTTGGCCCCGCCGCCGGGCTGCCATTTCCACCCGCGCTGCCCCCAAGCCACCGAGCGCTGCCGAACCGAGGCGCCCACGCTGCGAGGCATTGCCGTGCGGCATCAGGTGGCCTGCCATCTGCACGACACGGTCTGAACCCCACCCCCACCCGGAAAGACGCCCATGAAAACCACCCTCACCGCCCTGGCTCTGGCCGCCAGCCTGTCCAGCCCCCTGGCCGGCGCCCAGACCCTGTCGATCGGCTACGCCGACCCCCTGTCCTCGTTGGACCCCCAGCTCAACAACCATGCCGGCGACCGCTCGCTGGCCCTGCATTTCTGGGATTCGATCATCAACTCGCGCGATGGCGGCAAGCTGGAGCCGGCCCTGGCCAGCAGTTGGAAGAGCCTGGACGAGCGCACCTGGGAGTTCAAGCTGCGCACCGACATCAAATGGCAGGACGGCACGCCCTTCACCGCCGACGACATCGTGTTTTCGTTCCAGCGCGCCCGCAACGTGCCGGGCAGCGTGGCCTCGTACACCGGGGCGCTGCGCTCGGTTGAATCGGCCACGGCCCGCGATGCCCACACGGTGGTGATCAAGACCACCACCCCCAACCCCATGCTGCCGCTGGAGATCGCCTCGGTCTACATCGTGAGCAAGCACGTGGGCGAGAAATCCAAGACCGAGGACTACAACGCCGGCCGGGCCATGGTGGGCACCGGGCCGTACAAATGGGTGTCGTACGTGCCGGGCGACCGCACGGTGTTCGAGCGCAGCCCCAGCTACTGGGGCCCCAAGCCCGAGTGGGAGAAGGTGAACTACCGCTTCATCAACAATGGGGCGGCCCGCACGGCTGCCCTGCTGGCGGGCGACGTGGACGTGATCGACAAGGTGGCGGTCACCGATGTCGAGAAGCTGCGCAAAAACCCGGCCTTCAGCGTCTACACCTACCCTGGCCTGCGCGTGCTGCTGGTGCAGCCCAGCTTCCGCACGGGGCCCAATGAATTCATCACCGACAACGCCGGCAAGCCGCTGGCCCAGAACCCGCTGCTCGATGTGCGGGTGCGCCAGGCGCTGTCGCTGGCCATCAACCGCAAAGCGATTGCCGACCGCATCCTGCAAGGCACGGTCACCGTCGCCAACCAATGGATGCCCAAGGGCAGCTTTGGTTTCAACCCCGACATCCCCGAGATCGCCAACGACCCCGAGCAGGCCAAAAAGCTGCTGGCCGCGGCCGGCTTTCCGCAAGGCTTCCAGATCAGCATCCATGTGCCTGGCGACCGCTACCCGCAAGGCCCCGAGACCGCCCAGGCGGTGGCCCAGTTCTGGAGCCGCATCGGCGTGAAGACCAAGGTCGAGGTGGTGCCGTGGTCGGTGTATGCCGGCAAGGCCAACAAGAACGAGTACGCGGTGAGCGTGCTGGCCTGGGGCAATGGCACCGGCGAGGCCAGCTACGGCCTGCTGAACGCCTTTGCCAGCGTGGACGCCAAGCGCGGCCGCGGCGCCTCGAACTGGGGCCGCTACGGCAATGAATCGGTCGACAAATCGCTGGACGCGGCCACGGTCGAGTTCGATGCCCGCCGCCGCGAGGCCATCCTGCGCCACTCGGCCAAGCTGGTGAGCGACGATGTGGGTGCCATCCCGCTGTTCCATTACCAGAACATCTGGGCCGCCAAGAAGGGCCTGAAGGTGGTGCCGCTGCTCAGCGACCGCACCACGGCCATGCAGGTCAGCCGCGTGGGCAAGTAAGCCATGAGCGCCGCCGTCCACCTGAGCATCCTCCCGGCTGAGGCACTGATCGACGTGCCGCGCCAGATCCTGGTCCAGGGCCTAGCACCCGGCGAAGCCATCACGCTGCAAAGCCGCACCGTGCGCGGGCCCGGTGTGGCCTGGGTGGCCACGGCCCGGTACCAGGCCGATGCCGCCGGTCAGGTCGACCTGGGCCGCGACGCCCCATTGGCTGGTTCGGCCTACGAGGGCGTGGACGCCATGGGCCTGATCTGGGCCCAGGCGCCCGAACAGCCCGGCGCCTCCCGCGAGGTGTTCGGCACCGAGCCCGGGGCCGCGCTGCGGACCCACATCACCTTGCTGCGCGACGATCAGGTCGTGGCGCAGGCCTGGCTGGTGCAGCAACTGGCCGCTCCCGGCGTGCAACGCCGCGAAATCCGCGAGCAAGGCCTGGTGGGCAGCCTGTGGACGCCCGCCGGCCCGGGGCCGCACCCAGCGGTGCTGGTGCTCAATGGCTCGGGCGGCGGCATCAACGAAGCCCGGGGCGCGTTGTATGCCTCGCGCGGCTACACCGCTCTGGCGCTGGGTTATTTCAAGGCGCCCGGCTTGTCCGACTACATCTCGAACACCCCGCTGGAGTACTTCGAGACCGCCCTGCACTGGATGCACCAGCAGTTGCAACCCGCGCAGGGCTTTGTGGCGCTGAGCGGGCAGTCGCGCGGCGGTGAACTGGTGCTGCTGCTGGGGGCGATGTTCCCCGATCTGGTGTCGGCCGTGATCGGCTATGTGCCTTCGGCCGTGGTCAACTGCGCCCAGAACGCCTGCGACCCAGCCCTGGGGCGCGAGGGCTGGGCCTGGCTCTACCGGGGCCGCCCGATCCCGCATGTCTGGGAGCACAACCGCCACGCCACCTGGGCCCCCTGGGATGAAGGCCCGGAGCCACGCCGCCACACGAACGCCCTGCTGACCTCGCTGCAGGATGCCGAGGCCGTGGAGCGCGCGCGCATCCGGGTGGAGCGCATCCGCGGCCCGGTGCTGTTGCTGACCGCGGGGGATGATGGCTCGTGGCCTTCCAGCCTCTACGGGCGCATGGTGGTGGATCACCTGGCGCAGGCCGGGCATCCCTGGCCCGTGCGCCAGCTCGACTGGCCCGAGGCCGGCCACAGCGTTCTGTTTCCGACGGTGCCCACCACCCAGTTGGTCTATGCCCACCCGGTGTCGGGCCGCCTCAGCACCACCGGGGGCCACCCCGCCGCCAATGCACAAGCCGACCAGGCCTCCTGGGCTGGCGTGCTGGATTTTTTACAACAAGCCGTGGACGCCCATGCTGCGCAGGCCGCCCACGCCCACCCCTGAGAGAGCCCATCATGAGCACTGACCTGATCGACACCCTGGTGCCCCTGGCCCCCGCCGAGGCCCTGTACACCACCCGCCACCAGCGCGACAAGGTGGTGGCCGCCACCCAGGGCAGCCACGACGCCCTGTTCGACCCGGCCCTGCCCGGCCTGAGCCTGGGCGAGCGCCTGCACGTGGCCTTGTCCATGGCGCAGACCGTCGGCCATGAAGGCCTGACGGCCCACTATGCCCAGGCCTTGCGCCAGCACGGACCGGTGCAGGACTCGGGCCGGCTGGCCGCGGCCCGGGCCTTTGCCCACACCCTGACCGTGAACCCGGTGGCCGGCGACCGCGAGGCCCTGCTGAGCCTCCCAGCCGCGGGTTTTTCGACCCCGGAAGCGATTGCACTGGCCCAGTTGATCGCCTATGTGAGCTACCAGGTGCGCGTGTTGGCCGGCCTGCAGGCCATGAAGGCCCTGGGCGCCACCACCGCCCAGCCCCCGGCGGCCGACGACGCCCCCTTCGTGCACCCGGCCAACCTGCCGCCCCCGGGCGAACCGCTCAACATCAAGGGTTTCACCAGCGCCACCCTGGGCTGGAAGGCCTGGCTGCCGGTGCTGGACCTGGCCCAGGCCACGCCCGAACAACTGGCCGTGCTCGACAGCAGCCACCCCAAGGCCCGCAGCTCCGACTACTACCTGCTGCTGAGCCAGCAGCCGCGCATCCTGCAAGAGCGCTCCACCGTGTTCAACGCCATCATGTACGCGCCGGGCGGCCTGTCGCGGGCCGAACGCGAGCTGGCCAGCGCGGTGGTGTCGCGGGTGAACGGCTGCGTGTACTGCGCTTCGGTGCATGCGCAGCGCTTCGAGCAACTGACCAAGCGCAACGACGTGATCGCCCAGGTGTTCGAAGACCCCGACACGGCCGGCACCACGCCGCGCGAACGCGCCATCGTGCGCGCCTCGATCGCCCTGACCCGAGCCCCCGCCGACTTCGGCCCCGCCGCCATCCAGTCGCTGCGCGACCAGGGCCTGAGCGACCTGGAGGTGCTGGACATGCTGCACGCCGTCGCCATCTTTGCCTGGGCCAACCGGCTGATGCTGAATCTGGGGGAGCCGGTTTGAGGGGTGGTTGAGGCTCGCAGTGGCGATCTCACGCAGAGTTCGCTTCCGCGACACCGGTATGCCTCTGGATGCTGGCCAACACATCGGCCATGTCTTCCCGTGCCCGCATCAGATCGTGGTCCGTCTGCAGATTGATCCAGCTTTGGGCATCGGTGCCAAAGAACACCGCCAACCTCAATGCCGTATCGACCGTGATGCCGCGCAAGCCCTTGACGATCTCGTTGATGCGCCGAGGGGGCACGCCAATCGCCTTGGCCAAGGCGTATTGGCTGATGCCCATGGGCTCCAGATAGTCATGCAAAAGAATCTCACCCGGATGGGGCCAGGGAATTTCACGGGCCATGACTGGCATACCTTTCAGTGGGAGTCCAGGTTGATCATCCGATATTAATAACGGCACCCGTTAATAACAAGTGTCGTCGACGGGGTATCAAGCGCAGCAAAGTGTTGCAGGCCTCGATCACCCCTGCGTTCCATTCAACCCACCCGCCGCCCCTCCACAGCGGGCTCCAGCGGCACGCTGGGCGCCCGGCTGTACTCGTTGTTGCCGTCCACCAGCACCTTGAGCATCTGCATGAAGGTCTCTCGCTGCTCGGGGGGCAGCGGATCCAGCATGCGGGCCTGGGCGCGCAGCATGCCGGGCTGCACCTCGGCCAGCAAGGTGTCGCCGTCGGGGGTGAGGGTCAGCAGCCGCACGCGCCGGTCGGTGGGCGAGGCATTGCGCCGCATCAGGCCGCGGGCTTCCAGGCGGTCGATCACGCTGCCGATGGTGGAGGTGTCAAAGCCGATGGTGCGGGCCAGGGTGCGCTGGTCCAGCTCGGGTTGGCGCTGCACGGCGGCCATGGCCGCGTATTGCACCGGTGTCAGGCCGTGTTCCTGGGTTTCCTCCAGAAACACCGCCACGGCGATCTGCTGCAGTCGGCGGATGTGAAAACCGGGCAGGTCCTCGAGATCGGGGCTCAGGCTGGGCGGGAGGGCGGACATCGGACAGGGTTCAGGGTTTGCACGGGTGATGGGCGTCAAATTCTAAACCTACACTTTTCGTCAGCACACTTTCTATCAGTATGCATTTGAAACACCCGCCAGCCCCTGCAAGCCGGCCTGGAGCCCCTCATGAATGAACTTGGACGCCTGGAAGACCTGCCCCAGGACTACCGCGATGCGCTGAAGGCGCAGAACCTGGTGCCTTTGTGGCCCAGCCTGCGGGCGGTCTTGCCGCCGGGCAAGCCTCGGCCCCAGACCCGGGCGACAGCCTGGTCTTACCAGGCCTTGCGACCGCTGTTGCTGCAGGCGGGTGAACTGACCCCGATCGAAAAAGCCGAGCGCCGCGTGCTGGTGCTGGCCAACCCGGGCCATGGGCTGGACAAGATGCAAGCCAGCGCCGCCATGTACCTGGGCATGCAACTGCTGCTGCCCGGTGAGTGGGCCCCGTCGCACCGTCACACGCCCAACGCGGTGCGCATGATCGTTGAGGGGGAAGGGGCTTACACCACGGTGGACGGCGAAAAGTGCCCCATGAGCCGGGGCGACCTGATCCTGACCCCGACCGGGCTGTGGCATGAGCACGGCCACGACGGAGACCAGCCCGTGGTGTGGCTGGACGTGCTGGACCTGCCCCTGGTGCATTACATGGAGGCGTCCTACCACGTGGATGGCCCGCGCCAGGCCGTGAAACCCGGCCACGGTGAGCGCACCCACGCCCGCGGGGGCCTGCTGCCCACCCCGGTGTTCGAACGCAGCCCCCGGGCCTACCCCATGCTGCGCTACCCCTGGGCGGAGGCCCACGCCGCGCTGCAGGCCCTGGCCGAGGACCAGCCGGGCCTCGACGCGGTGCAACTCACCTACACCAACCCGGCCACCGGCGGCCATGCCGAGAACATCCTGGGCTTTTACGCCTTGATGTTGCGCCCAGGCCAGACCCTGGCCTTGCCGGCACGCTCGCCCGCCTGCGTGTTCCATGTGATCGAGGGGGCGCTGGAGGTTCGGGTACAGGGGCAGGTCGACGATCAGTCCTTTCAGTTGGCCGAGGCCGACACCTGCTGCGCGCCGGGGTACACGCCCGTCACGCTGGTCAACCCACGCCCCGACGCCCCGGCCTTTGTCTTCATGGCGGATGAATCCCCCTTGCACCAGAAACTGGGCGTCTACGAGGTGCGCTGAACCGCGTCCTCTCCCGCCTCATCCACCTCACCTGCGGCCCCCAACCCGTCGATCTGCCATGAACCCGACCCCCAGTTACCTCTGGAACCCGCCCGCCGTCATGTCGCTGCCTGTGCAGGGCAGCACCCGGCGCCTGCCGATCAACCGCCTGTTCTTCGTCGGCCGCAACTACCACGCCCATGCGGTCGAGATGGGCAAGCCGGTGGACAAGCGCGTGGAACGCCCCTTCTACTTCACCAAGGCCCCGCAAACCCTGGTGCAAAGCGGGGCCACCGTGGCCTACCCCCCCGGCACGGCCAACTACCATTTCGAGATGGAGCTGGTGCTGGCCATCGGCCAGCCAGGCTTTCGGGTCAGGGCAGAAGACGCCCATGAGCTGATCTATGGCTACGCCCCGGGCCTGGACATGACACGTCGCGATCTGCAGTTGCTGGCCCGTGACAAGGGCCGCCCCTGGGACCTGGGCAAGGATGTCGAAGAATCTTCGGTGTGCGGTGAGATCGTGCCCCTGCCGGGCCAGGTGATTGAACACGGCGAGATCGCCCTCAGCGTGAACGGCACCACCCGGCAGCAGTCCGACGTCGACAAACTGATCTGGAACCTGCGTGAAATCATCGCCGACCTGTCGCAGTTCTACCACCTGCAGCCGGGCGACCTGATCTACACCGGCACCCCCGAGGGCGTGGGAGCCGTGCTGCCCGGCGACCGCATCGAAGGCCATGTGGCCGGCGTGGGCCGCGTCACCCTGAAGGTCGGTCCGGCCGACTGAACCCACCGCCAGATCCCATCCCAACCTCAGAAAAGAGACAAGCATGAGCCAACACATCACACGCCGCTTCGCCCTGGTGGCTGCCCTGAGCCTGGGGGGGCTGGGCCTGAACGCACCGGTGGCGGCCCAAGGCAGCACCGACTACCCGACCAAGCCGGTCACGGTGTTCACCGCCTTCGCCGTGGGCAGCGGCCCCGACGCCGTGCTGCGTCTGGTGGCCAATCGCTTGTCGGCCCAATGGAAGCAAAGCGTGACCGTAGACAACCGGCCTGGCGGCGGCGGCTTCATTGCCATCGAGGCGGCGCGCCGGGCCGCCGCCGACGGCTACAGCCTGGTGCAACTCGACAGCGAGCACCTGGCCGCCCTGCCCTACCTGTACAAATCGCGCAATTTCGACACCCTCAAGGCCTTCGACCCGGTAGCGCCCTTGTTCCGCACCCCTTTCATGGTGGCGGTGTCCTCCCAGTCGCCCTGGAAGACCATGGCAGACCTGCTGGCCGCTGCCAAGGCCCGGCCCGGTTCCATCAGCTATGGATCCTGGGGGGTGGGCAGCCCGGGGCACCTGGGGGCCGAATGGCTGGAGTCGCTGACCGAGGTGCAGATGGTCCACGCCCCCTACAAGGAGGTCAGCCAGCTCTACACCTCGGTGGCCAATGGCGATGTGGCCTGGAGCTTTGCCAGCATCCCGTCCAGCCAGGGGGTGTACAAGGCCGGCAAGCTGCGCTACCTCGCAGTGGCCGCCCCGAAGCGCATCCCCCAACTGCCTGAGGTGCCCACCGTGGCCGAAGCCGGTGGCCCGGCGGGTCTGGACGTGAACTCCTTTGTCAGCCTGCTCAGCCCCAAGGGCGTGCCCGCCGCGGTGCGAGCCAAGATCCACGCCGATGTGCTCAAGGTGCTGGCAGAGCCCGAGGTGCGCGAGCGCTTCAACACCTTTGCCTTCGAGCCGCTGAACTGGTCAGTCGAAGAGATCCTGAAGAACGCCGACACCAAGTCGCAGCAGTACCAGGCCCTGATCAAGAAGGCCAACATCAGCCTGGACTGAGGCGCCCATGCCCCATCCCCCCTGCCACCAGGCGCCTGGCCTGAGCGCGCCACCTGGCGCCGAGTGCCTACCTGCCAGAGCCGCAAGCCCGAATGCTCGAACTAATTCGATAAATACGATATCCGCCACCATCCAGACTCACAAATACAATTTTTATTGATAAATATGGGTTCATCTGATAGATTCGCTCCTAAGTGTTGATTCAAAGTGCATGGCAAAGGCCTGTGCACCACGATCGAAGGAGCTCCGGATGTTCAAGAATGCGTTCTACGACCTGCTGACCGAAAAACTGATGCGGGGCGAAAGCCTCACGCCGGGCGAAGCCCGCGAGTTGATCAGCCTGGGCAAGTCGATTGACCAGGCCCAGTCGCTGGCCGAATTTGACCGCGATGGCTTTCTGACCGAAGCCAATGACCATTTTCTGGCCCTGTACGGCTACCCACTGGAGCAACTGCAGGGCCAGCACCACCGCGTGATGTGCCCGGCAGAGCTCGTCGAAAGCCCGGCCTACGACCATTACTGGTCAGAGCTGCATGCCGGACGCTCGGTATGTGGGGAGTTCGAGCGCATGGATGCCCAGGGTCGCCGCATCCACATCTACGGCATTGCTGCACCCGTGATCGGCCCCGATGGCAAGCCCGAGCGCTTCATCAAGTTTGCCCACGACATCACCAGCACCCGGCTCAAGGCCATCGAGGCCGAGGTCCGCATGCGGGCCATCGACCAGACCCAGGCCGTGATCGAATTCAATCTGGAGGGCGAGGTCCTGGAGGCCAACGACCTGTTCCTGCAGGCCATGCAGTGCAGCCGCCACGAGGTGATAGGCCAAAGCCACAGCCTTTTCTGTGACAAGGCGTATGTGGACAGCCCGGAGTACCCGGCATTCTGGACTGCCTTGCGCGCCGGCCAGCCCCAGACCGGCTCGTTCCGGCGACGCGACCTGAAGGGCCGCCCCGTCTGGTTGCAGGCCACTTACACCCCGATCGTGGGGCTGGACGGCAAGCCGGTGCGGGTGGTCAAGTTCGCCACCGACGTGACCCAGGCCATGCTCAAATCCCTGGAGGACGATGGCAAGGTCAGTGCCATCACACGCTCGCACGGCACCATCGAGTTCGACATGGCCGGCACCGTGCTGACCGCGAATGAGCAATTCCTGAACCTGATGGGCTACACGCTGGACGAGATTGCCGGCCAGCACCATCGGATGTTTGTCGACAACGACACCTTCAACCCGGCCGCCTACCGGGCCTTCTGGCAAAAGCTGGGACAAGGCCAGTTCGAGGGTGGCGAGTACCTGCGCATTGGCAAAAACCTCAAGCGGGTCTGGCTGCGCGCCACCTACAACCCCATCTTTGACCTGGACGGTCAGCCGATCAAGGTGATCAAGTTCTGCAGCGACGTGACGGCCGAGAAGCTGGCCAGCCTCGACATCCAGGCTCGCATGGACACCCTGCAGAAAACCACCTGTGTCATGGATTTCGACGCCCAGGGCCTCATCCTCAGTGCCAACCAGCCGATGCTGAATGCGCTGGAGCTCCAGCGCGAGGATTTGCTCGGACGCCCGGAGAGCAGCCTGGTCTTTGATGAAGACAAGCCAAGCCCGGCCCGCCAGGCCCTCTGGCCCACGCTGCGGCGCGGTGAAAGCTGGTCTGGCGAGATGCGCCTGAAAGGCCATGCGGAAAAGGAAATCTGGCTGGCCGCCACCCTGACCCCGGTCCTGGGGCTGGACGGCCAATTGGCCAAGGTGATCGTGCAGGCCAACAACATCACCGACAGCAAGTCACGCCAACTCGAGGCGGATGCCAGGCTGGTGGCCATCGACCGGGCTCAGGCTGTGATCGAATTCGACCTGAGCGGAAAAATCCTGGCCGCGAACCGCAATTTTCTGGGCCTGATGGGCTATTCGCTGGAGGACATCCAGGGCCGCCCGCACCGCATGTTTGTCGAGCACGACATGGCCAACAGTACCGAATACCACCAGCTCTGGGAGCGCCTGGGGCGCGGCGAGTACATCACCGATGTGTTCAAACGCATCGGCAACGAGGGGCGCGAAGTCTGGATCCATGCCACCTACAACCCCGTGTTCGATGCCCTGGGGCGACCGGTGAAGGTGGTCAAGTTCGCCTCTGACATCACGGCATCCAAGGTGCGCACCTCCGAGTACGAAGCCAAGGTGGCAGCCATCGACAAGGGCCAGGCGGTGATTGAGTTTGATCTGGACGGCAATGTACTGACCGCCAATCGCAACTTCCTGGCCGCCATGGGCTACACGCTGCGCGAGATCCAGGGCCAGCACCACAGCCTGTTCTGCACACCCGAGTACACGCAAAGCCTGGAGTACCGCGATTTCTGGCTGCGCCTGGGCGAGGGTCAATTCCTCTCCGGGCGCTTCCACCGGGTGGGCAAATACCAGCGCAATGTCTGGCTGCAATCCACCTACAACCCCATCCTGGACCTGAATGGCAAGGTGGTGAAGATCGTCAAATACGCATTCGACGTCACCAAGGAGATCCAGCTGGAACAAAGCATTGCCAAGCGGGCCGACGAGATGAACCAGAGCATCGAAAGCCTGCTGACCAGCATCCACCAAGTCACCGACAACACCCGGGTGGCCGCCGAACGTGCCACCGAGACCGCTCGGGCCGCCGAACTGGGCCATGACTCGTTGCGCAAGTCCATCAGCGCGATCGACCGCATCGAGGCCAGCTCGGCCAAGGTGGGTGAGATCGTGCGCGTGATCAGTGACATTGCCAGCCAGACCAACCTGCTGGCCTTCAACGCGGCCATCGAGGCAGCCCGCGCCGGCGCCCACGGGGTGGGTTTCTCCGTGGTGGCGGCCGAGGTGCGCAAGCTTGCTGAGCGCAGCGCCGGGGCCGCCAAGGAGATCGCCAACCTGATCGAGCAATCCTCTCGCGAAGTCAATGAGGGGGCAGAAGTCAGCCGGGCCGCCTCCACCAGCTTCGAGGGCATCCTGGGCAATGTGACCCTCACCGTGAGCCGGGTGGAGAGCATCGCCCAGGCAGCGGAGGCCCAGGCCCGCCTGGCCGACGGTGTGGCCAACCTGATCCACGAGCTGACCGCAGCCGCCAGCGCATGAGCCCCGCCGCCGCCGACCCGCTCCACGTGGGGGTGTTCCACCTGGCGGGGATGTCACTGGCCTTGTACCAGCACCACCTCAAGGAGGTGGTGCAGACCGGGAACCTGAGCGCCTTGCCCACCGAGTGCCCCAGCATCATCGGCGCGCTCTCCTTGCGCGGCCTGATGGTGCCGGTGATGGACCTGCGCCACCTGCTGCAACCCGGCATGCCCCAACACAGGCCAGCCCCCTATGTGGTGGTGGTTGAATGGGAGCAGCGCCTGCTCGGACTGGCGGCCGATGGGGTGGTGGGGGTGTACGCCTTGCCCCCGGCCCACATGCGCCGGCTCGGGCCAGCGCAGCAAAGCGATTCGGTTCTGATGGGCGGTTTTGAGCGCCCGGACGATGGCAGCCAGGTCAGCCTGCTGAATGTGCAACGCCTGATCAGCCAGCCCCATCTGCCCATGACCTGGCCAGCGACGCCCGAACCAGCCGCAGACGGCCAGACTGAGTCGCCCAGGGCACCCGTCGCAAGCCCGTCCGTGCCGGCAGGATCTGCCTTGCCGGTGGTGGACGCCCAGCCCCTGATGCTGTTCCGCTGCCAGGGCATTCCGATGGCGATCGGCACCGAGGCCGTTCACACCACCGTGGTCAATCCGGAGCTGCAGGACGTGCGCAATGCCTCGGGGGCCTTCCTGGGGATGATGCGATTCAATGGACACGACGTGCCGGCCGTCCACCTGGGCCAGCTTTGCGGGCTGAGCCCCCAGGCAGGCCATCAGGTCAGCGCCGATCAGCAGGCCTTTCTGGTTCCCACCGCGGGCGGGTTGGTGGCCTGCCTGGTCGACAGCATCACCGACGTGGTGGCGGCCGACTGCCGCCAGCGCGTTCCCCTGCCCGCTTACAGCCTCACGGGCTCGGCCCTGTTTGCCGGCACCCTGCCGGTGGAGGCCCTGGCGGCGACACCGGGCCGGCCCGAGCCGAGTTGCATCGGCTTTTTTCTGCTGCTCGACGCGCAGGCCTTGCAAACCGATGCGCGCCTGCTGGACCTGACCCGGCTGAGCCAGTCCGGTGGCCAGCAAGCGCGTGGGGGTGAACCCCAGGTCGCCCCGCCTCGTGACAGCGGCCCCTTGCTGATCTACCGCCTGGGGGGCGATGTGGCCAGCCCTTTGCCGCAGATCGCAGAAATTCTGCCCTGGGAGCCAGGCTCTGCAGTGCATGGTCTGGGACAGGGCAGCCTGCTGATGAACCGGGGCCGGGCCATTCCGGTGCTGGCCCTGGCGCCGCTGCTGGGTCTGGCGGCAGACCCGACCGACGCCGGGCAGGTGCTGGTGCTGGAAGACGACGGGCAGTGGCTGGGATTCAAGGTGCCGGCGCTGGTCAACATCGAACACGGGCGCCTGCCCGCTGGCCAGCGCGAGGACCGCGTGCTGGTCGGGACGGCGGCCGAAGAACGCGTGCTGCGCCTGATCGACCTGGTCAAGCTGGCCCGCGGTCTGCGTTCCCCCCAGGCCCCGTTGAGTGCCTGAGCCGCCCACCGCAGTTCCTCACAAGCCCTCGGGCAGGTGCTGCTGCAAGGCCTCCTGCATCGCCCGTGCCATCAGTTGCTGACGCGCCTTGGGCAGGCGCGCCAGGGTGGTGGCCACGCTGATGCCGGCCACCGGCTCGCCCAAGGCATTGCGCACGGCGCAGCCCACCGCCAGCACGCCGCGGGTGGCGTGGTTGCCCACCACCGACCAGCCCCGCTCACGGCTGGCCGCCACCAGCAGGCGCAGGCGCTCCGGGCTCATGCCCCCATACGCCGCCAACTGCCCGGCATTGGCGGCGATGCAGGCCTCGACCTCAGACTCGGGCAGCGCCGACAGCAAAGCCAGGCCTGCCGCGCCCACCCCCAGGGGTTGGGCCGTGCCGACCTGGATCACCAGGATCTGCACCGGGTGCGTGCCCACATGCCGGGCAATGCAGCGTGACAGCGCGCCCTCACGCACGATCGCAAAGGTGGCGTCGCCACCGCAGGCACTCACCTGGGCCAGCACCGGCGCCAGGCGCACCGCCCAGTTGGCGCTGCCAGGCTGCGGCTGCAAGGGGGCCAGGCGCAGCCCGGGCTGGTAGCGGTAGCGCCCTTGCCGCGCCACGTAGCCCGCCTCGATCAAAGGGGCCAACAGGCGGTACAGCGTGGCCCGCTCCAGGCCGGTGGCACGAGCCAGGTCGACCACCCGCACGCCTTCACGGCCGCCGGCCAGCACCTGGTCCAGCACCTGCAGGCCCCGGCGCAGGGTGCGGTTGCCGGCCTCGTCGGCCAGCCCCTTGCCCGGCGTTTGGAGGGAGGCCGGCGGGGGTTCTTCGTCCACCAGGTGAACGTTTTCATGCATGCGTTTCGTGGACATTCAGAACAATCCGGTGTTGAGCCCAGCCGCGCAGTGTGCCCCAGACACGCCAGCGGCTGATTTGAACCCTCGGAGACAAAACCATGAACCTCAAACCCTTGTGCCCCCGCAAGTCTGGCCGCCGCCTGATCGTGGGCCTGCTCGCCCAGGCTGCTCTGAGCGGCCTGCCCGGCCTGGTGGCCGCCCAGCCGGGCACCGCGACACCAACCCTCAATTGGCCGGTCAAACCAATCCGCTTGGTGGTGGGTTATTCAGCCGGCGGCGCCACCGACCTGATCGCACGCCAGGTCGGCCAGCGCTTGAGCGAACAGCTGGGCCAGCCGGTGACCATCGACAACCGCACCGGCGCCAACAGCAATGTGGGGGCCGAGGCCGTCAGCCACGCGCCAGTCGATGGCTACACCCTTTACGTCTACACGATTGCCAACACCATCAACGCGTCGTTGTATCCGCGCCTGGGCTATGACCCGGTGAAGGATTTCGAGCCCATCGGGCTGATCGCCAGCATTCCCAACGTGCTGGTGGTCAACCCGACTCTGCCCATCCAATCGGTGGGCGACTACCAGCGCTTTGCCAAGGCGAACAAAGAGGGCATCACCTTTGCCTCATCGGGCAGCGGCTCGTCGATCCACCTGTCGGGGGAAATCTTCAAGATGCAGAGCCGCCTGAACCTGCTGCATGTGCCCTACCGAGGCAGCGCCCCCGCCATCAGCGACCTGATCGGTGGCCAGGTGCAGTCGATGTTCGACAACATGCCTTCGGCGCTTCCCCACATCAAGGCCGGGCGTCTGCGGGCCATTGCCGTCACCAGCGCCCAGCGCTCGCCGCTGCTGCCAGATGTGCCCACGCTGGCCGAATCGGGTTACCCGGGCTTGGAGGTGCAGTCATGGTTTGGCCTGGCCGCGCCCACCGGCACCCCGGCCGCCGTGCTGGAGCGCCTGAACCAGGCGCTGAACAAATCGCTGGCCCAGCCCGAGCTGCGCCAGCGTCTGCAAGAGATGGCGGCCACCCCCTTGCCCGGCACGCCCGAGCAGATGCGCCAGACCGTCGCCAACGAGATCAAGCGTTGGCGCGAGGTGGTCAAGGCCTCCGGGGCCAAGGCCGACTGAGCCGCGCACCAACCTCCACTCTCTGCCCCCACTCACTGATCACCGTTCACTGATCACCGTTCACGAGAACCCGATATGTACCCCATTGATTTCTTCTGGCGCGCCGCCCGGCGCTGGCCCGAGCGCATCGCCATCGATGCCCCGGATCAATGCATCCCCTATGCCGAGTTGGCCCGCCGCGTGCGCGCCGTCGCCGCCGCCCTGCTGGCGGCCGACCCGCACGAGCAAAGCCGGGTGGCCATCTGTGCCCACAACAGCGCCGACCACATCGTGGCCCTGCTGGCCGTGCTGGCCTGCGGCAAGACCTGGGTGCCGCTGAACCCCAAGAGCACTGCGCCCGAAATCCGCCGCATCGTCGACGCCACCGAGCCCAGCGTGCTGGTGCTCGACGAGGCCGGCACCGCCCTGTTGGGCGAGGCCCCGGGCCACCGCATCGCCCTGGGTGGGGCCGCACTGACCCGTCTGATCGAGCGCCATGCCCAAGCGCCCGAGCCTCACTTCCATCAACCTGATCAGGCCACCCAGGCCATCAAGTTCACGGGGGGCACCACCGGCCTGCCCAAGGGCGTGATGCAGCCCTACCGGGCCTGGATGGCCAACATCGTCAACCAGATCCAGGCCTGGGGCTTTGACGAGCACACGCGCTATGTGGTGGCCGCCCCGATCACGCACGGCACCTCGACCTACCTGCTGCCCGTGCTGGCCCAGGGCGGCTGCCATGTGCTGCTGGCCCAGGGCGGGGCCGAGGCGGTGCGCCAGGCCTTTCTCGAGCGTGGCGGCACGGTGTGCTTCATGCCCCCGACCCTGATCTACATGCTGATGGCCCTGCCCGGCAGCAGCCGGGCCGACTACCCGCAACTGCGCCAGTTGATCTATGGCGGGGCCCCCATGCCGCCCGAGAAGATCCGCGCCGTGCGCGAATTCTTCGGCCCGGTGTTGGGCACCACCTATGGCCAGACCGAGGCGCCGCAGATCCTGACCGTGATGCGCCCGGACGATTTCGAGGACGAGCGTCACTGGGCTGCGGTGGGGCGCACCGCCTGGTTCAGCGACGTGGCCATCATGTCGCCCAGCGGTGAGATCCTGCCGCCCGGCGAGATCGGCGAGGTGGTGGCGCGCGGCGACCTGCTCATGAGCGGCTATTGGCGCCTGCCCGAAAAGACCGCCGAAACTCTGGTGGAAGGCTGGCTGCACACCGGCGACCGGGGCCTGATCGACGAACAGGGCTACCTGTTCCTGAAGGACCGCCTGCGTGACGTGGTGATCACCGGTGGCTTCAACGTCTACCCGGTGGATGTGGAAAACGCCCTGGGTCAGCACCCGGCCGTGCACGAATGCGTGGTGTTCGGCGTGCCCGACGACAAGTGGGGCGAATCGGTGCAGGCCGCAGTGCAACTGCGCCCCGATGCCCTGCCCCTGCCCAGCGAGGCCGAGCTGATCGCCTATGTGCGTGAGCGCCTGGGCCCGGTGCAGACCCCCAAGCGCATCCACTTCCATGCCAGCCTGCCCCGCTCACCCGTGGGCAAGGTGCTCAAGACCGAGGTGCGCCAGCAAGCGCTGAGCCCCGCTGCCTGAAACTGTTCCAAAGGAATCCCCATGACGACCCCCCAAGCCCAGAACACCCCGACCACCGGCCTGTGCCGCCACACCCTGACCAGCCTGCATTACCGCGATGCGGATCTGGTCGAAGACCTGATGGGCCAAAAAGGCTTCACCGAGGTGATGCTGATGCAAATCCTGGGGCGCCCGCTGCGACCGGTGGATGTGCGCATCACCGACGTGGTGCTGGTGGTGCTGATGGAGCACGGCCTGACCCCCAGCGCCATTGCCACCCGCCTGATCTACATGAGCGCCCCCGAGAACCTGCAGGGCGCGGTGGCGGCCGGTCTACTGGCCGTGGGCAGCTCTTTTGTGGGCACCATGGAGAACGGCTCCCGCTTGCTGGACCGCATCCTGGCCGCCCCGGATGGGCCCGCCGAAGCGCTGGCCATCGCCCGTGAGCACCGCGCGCGCAAACAGGCCGTGCCCGGCTTCGGCCACCACCTGCACAAACCGGTGGACCCGCGCGCCTACAAGCTCATCGAGCTGGGCCGGGCCGAGCCCGAGTTGAAGGGGGCCCATCTGGATGCCTTGATGACCTTGTCCCAAGCGGTGGACGAGGTCTGGGGCCGCCCCGTCACGATCAACGCCACCGGCGCCGTGGCCGCCCTGCTGGGCGAACTGGGCGTGCCCACCGCCGTGATGCGCGGCTTTGCCGTGATCTCGCGTGCGGCCGGGCTGGTGGCCCACATCGTGGAAGAACAGAAATCGCCCTCAGGGCGCTTCATCTGGGACACGGTGGAGCACGCGATCCCCTTTGTTCACGGGGATGGCGGGCCTGCTGCCTGATCCGCTGCAGGTGAGCCCTCGCCGGCCTCAGGCTCGGGTTCATTCAGGATGGCCAGGGCGCGCTCTGAGAACTCGCACCACATGGCCTCCACCATGATGCCGGCCTGCAGGACCAGGTGCTGCAGGCGCTGGGCTCGCTGGTCACCGCCCACTGGAAAGTCGCGTTGTTCGATGGCCTGATAGACCGCCAACTGGGCCTGGTGCAGGGCCAGCCGACGGGCAATTTCGGGCTCCAGGCCACAGGGGCCGACGGCGGCATCGGCCCGCAGGCGCACCATCAGTTCCTCGCGCAGGGGGCGCGGGTCGGCGGGCTCGGCCACCCAGCGGCGCAGTTCCTCACGCCCCGCGTCCAGCACTTCGTAGACCTTGCGCCCGCCCCGGGCGCTTTCGTCGGCACTGGAGCGCACCCAGCCCGCCTCTTCCAGCCGGCCCAGTTCACGGTAGATCTGCTGGTGTGAGGCCTGCCAGAAATAGGCCATCGATTTGTCAAAACGGGCCGCCAGGTCAAAACCTGAACTGGGTCGCTCGATCAGGGCCGTGAGCAAGGCATGGGGCAGGGACATGGGGAAGATTTTGCCTCAACACAGCTTTTGGGGCGCTTGGGCCACCGTTTATGCAACCGGTTGCACAAAGACCAATTTTGCCTCTAGAATTTTATGCAACCAGTTGCAATTAAAACGGAGACCGACGATGAGCCACCCCTACCCTCACCTGCTGCAGCCCTTGGACCTGGGCTTCACCACCCTCAAGAACCGCGTGTTGATGGGCTCCATGCATGTGGGCCTCGAAGAGGTGCCGAACGGCTTTGAGCGCATGGCTGCTTTCTACGCCGAGCGCGCCCGCGGTGGCGTGGCCTTGATGGTGACCGGCGGCATCGCCCCGAATGACGCGGGCCGCCCCATGAAGGGCGGCGCCAAGCTCAGCACCGAGGCCGAAGCCCTGCAGCACCGCACGGTGACCGAGGCCGTGCACGCGGCGGGGGGCAAGATTGCCATGCAGATCCTGCATTTCGGCCGCTATTCCTATCAAAAAGGCCTGGTGGCCCCCAGTGCACTTCAGGCGCCCATCAACCCCTTTGTGCCCCAGGCCCTGTCAGGTGAAGAGGTGGAGCAGACCATCGCCGATTTTGTGAATTGCGCCGCCCTGGCCCAGTGGGCGGGCTATGACGGCGTCGAGATCATGGGCTCGGAGGGGTACCTGATCAACGAGTTCATTGCGGCGCGCACCAACCACCGCAGCGACGAATGGGGGGGGCCCTACGAAAACCGCATCCGCTTTGCCGTCGAAATCGTGCGGCGGGTGCGTGAGCGGGTGGGCCCGAACTTCATCATCATCTACCGTCTGTCGGCCTTGGACCTGGTCGAGGGCGGCTCCACCCTGGCCGAGGTGATCACCCTGGCCCAGGCCATCGAAGCCGCCGGGGCCACGATCCTCAACACCGGCATTGGCTGGCACGAGGCCCGCATCCCCACCATCGCCACCAAGGTGCCGCGCGCGGCCTACGCCTGGGTGACCGGCAAGCTCAAGGGCCATGTGGGCATCCCGCTGGTGGCCACCAACCGCATCAACACCCCCGAGGTCGGCGAACAACTGCTGGCCGACGGCGTCTGCGACATGGTGTCGATGGCCCGCCCCCTGCTGGCCGACCCTTTCTTTGTGCAAAAGGCCGCCGACAACCGCGCCGACGAGATCAACACCTGCATCGGTTGCAACCAGGCCTGCCTAGACCACACCTTTGGCGGCAAGATCACCTCCTGCCTGGTCAACCCCCGGGCCTGCCACGAGACCGAGTTGCTGATCGAGCCCACGGCCCAGCCGCAGAAGATCGCCGTGGTGGGCGCCGGCCCGGCCGGATTGAGCTTTGCGGTCACCGCCGCCGAGCGTGGCCACCAGGTCAGCCTGTTTGATGCCGCGGCCGAGATCGGCGGCCAGTTCAACATCGCCAAGCAGGTGCCGGGCAAAGAGGAGTTCCATGAAACCCTGCGCTACTTCCAACGCCAGCTTGAGTTGACGAAGGTGGCTCTGCACCTGAACACCCGCGTCGATGTGGCCGGCCTGAAGGCTGGGGGCTTTGACCAGATCGTGCTGGCCACCGGCGTGGTGCCCCGCACCCCGGCGATCGAGGGCATCGACCACCCCAAGGTGCTCGGTTACCTCGATGTGTTGCGCGATCACCAGCCCGTGGGCCGCTCGGTGGCCGTGATCGGGGCCGGCGGCATTGGCTTTGATGTGTCCGAGGTGCTCACCCATGCGGGCGACAGCGCCAGCCAGAACCCGACCAAGTTCTATGCCGAATGGGGCATCGACCCAAGCTATGCCCAGGCCGGCGGCCTGGCCCGCCCGCAGGTGGAGGCCTCGCCACGCCAGGTGCACCTGCTGCAGCGCAAGGACAGCAAGGTGGGCGACCAACTCGGCAAGACCACGGGCTGGATCCACCGCAGCGCCCTGAAGGCGCGCCGCGTGGCCATGACGAATTCAGTGGCCTACCAGAAGATCGACGACGAAGGCCTGCACATCACCGTGGACGGCCAACCCCAGTTGCTGCCCGTGGACAACGTGGTGGTCTGCGCCGGCCAAGAACCCCAGCGCGAGTTGTACGAAGGGCTGCGGGCCGCCGGCTGCAGCGTGCACCTGATCGGCGGTGCCGATGTGGCCGCCGAACTGGATGCCAAGCGCGCCATCCACCAAGGCACCACCCTCGCCGCCCAAATCTGAACCCTCAAAGGAGACTGCGATGATCAACACCTTGACCCACCTGAACCCCACCGTGCAGGCCTCCCTGGCCCGCTGGCACGCCATGGTGCAAACCAAAAACCTCAGCGGCCTGAGCGCCTTGCTGCACCCCAACGCCGTGTTCCGCTCGCCGATGGCGCACACGCCGTATGGCCCGGCGGCCGCGCTGGAGATGATCCTGGGCACGGTGATGCAAGTGTTTGAAGACTTTGCCTACCACCGAGAACTGGCCAGCGACGATGGCCTGAGCGTGGTGCTGGAGTTCAGCGCCAACGTGAAGGGCAAGGCGCTCAAGGGCATCGACCTGATCCAGTTTGACGCCCAAGGGCTGATCACCGAGTTTGAGGTGATGGTGCGCCCGCTGAGCGGCCTGCAGGCACTGGGCGCGGAGATGGGCGAGCGACTGGCGGCACGCTTGCCGGCGCACAAGCTGAAAGGCTGACGAACTGACGAACTGACCGACGGACAGGGCACCGAAATCACCTGCCCATGGCATGGCGATAAACTATGACCTGTCTGGTCAGAATTCACGGAGGCACCCATGTCCATCTGGCAAGTTCAAGAAGCCAAAGCCCGCTTCTCCGAAGTCGTCAAGAAGGCCGAAACCGAAGGCCCACAGGACATCACCCTGCACGGGCGCCCGGTGGCGGTTCTGCTATCCCAAAAGCAATATGAATCGCTCTCAGGTCGACATCAGTCTCTCGTGGAATTCATGCAGCAGGCGCCGTTTCCGGACCTGGAGTTGGACCTGACACGGCAACAGGACACCGTACCCGAGGTTCCCTGGTGAGCTATCTGCTGGACACCAATGTGCTGTCCGAGTTGCGGCGTAAGGCCCCCAACCCCGCCGTCGCCCACTGGATATCACAACGCCCGTCTCGCGCCTTGTTCCTCAGCGTCCTCACCCTCGGAGAAATCCGCAAAGGCATCGACAGCCTGCAGGACCTTCCGAAAAGGCAGATCTTGAACGACTGGCTGGAGACCGAGCTTCCGGCCTACTTCCAAGGGCGCATCCTGCCGGTGGATCAGCTTGTCGGCGATCGTTGGGGCCGCTTGTTGGCGAAGGCTGGCCGACCCCTGCCGACCATCGACTCGCTGCTGGCGGCCACCGCAGCCGCTCACGGCCTGTGCATGGTGACACGCCACACCCGTGATTTCGAAGGCCTGGGCATCGATCTGTTCAACCCCTGGTCCGGGTCAGCCTGAGAGCCTGTTCTCGCGGTGGGCGCACACCCGGCCATCAGCCGGGCATCGGCGGGCCATCCACCTCAGCAATGGAAATGCCCCACCGTCCCCGTCAGCCGCTGGGCCTGCTCCTGCAGGCTGGCGGCTGCAGCAGAGCTTTGCTCCACCAGGGCCGCGTTCTGCTGCGTCATCTGGTCGAGTTGCGACACCGCGCTGCCGATCTCGCCCAGGCTGCGGCTTTGTTGCGCGCCGGCCTCCGAGATGTCCTGGATCATGACGCTGACCTGGTCCACCGCTTTCACGATGTCGTCCATGGTGGAGCCCGCCTGCTGGACCAGGTGGCTGCCGTTCTCGACCCGGCTGCCCGAATCGGCGATCAGGGCCTTGATCTCGCGGGCGGCTTGGGCGCTGCGGCCTGCCAGGCTGCGCACCTCGCTGGCCACCACGGCAAAGCCGCGCCCCTGCTCACCGGCACGGGCCGCCTCGACAGCCGCGTTGAGCGCCAGGATGTTGGTCTGGAATGCAATGCCATCGATCACGCCGATGATGTCGCCGATGCGCCGCGATGAATCATTGATCTCGGCCATGGTGCTCACCACCTGGGCCATCACCGAGCCCCCTCGGCTGGCCACATCGCTGGCCTGCAAGGCCAGTTGACGGGCCTGTTGTGCCGCCTCGGCGTTGTGCTGAACGTTGTCGGTCAGTTGTTCCATCGACGAGGCGCTCTCCTCCAGGCTGGCCGCCGCCTGCTCGGTGCGGTTGGACAGGTCCTGGCTGCCCTGGGCCACCTCCTCGGCCGCCTGGCGGATGGTGGACGCCCCCTGCTGAACCTCTTGCACCACGTCGCGCAGCGAGCGCTGCATGGTTTGCATCTGACCCAACAGGCTTTCAGCGGGCCCTTCCAGCACGATGGACTGGTCCAACCGCCCTGCGGCGATGCCCCGGGCAATGGTGGCCGCGTAATCGGGCTCGCCCCCAAGCTGCCGCTGCAGCACGCGATGGGTGCGCCAGCCCAGGCCCAGCAAAACGGCCAGCACCACGCCACCCAGACCCAGAAAGCGCAACAGGTAGCTGCGGTAGATCGCGTCAATGTCGTCGATGAACACCCCGTTGCCGATGACCCAGCCCCAGCGCTCGTCCAGGATGGCGCCCAGCAGCTTGGGCACTTCGCTCTTGTCGGTCGCGGATGGCCGGGCCACGTAGGCGGTCATGAACACCTGGCGGGCGCGGCTGAGGCCGTCGCGGTAGACCTCGGAGGTCAGGCGGCCATCATCGGTGCGAGAGCCCTTGTCCACCTTGCCCACGCGACGCGGGTCGGCGTGCACCAGCATCACGTTGTCGAGGGTGCGCACAAACAGGTAGTCGTCTTCAAAGCGCATGCCCGTCAGCGCCTCGCGGGCCTGGGTCTGAGCCTGTTCACGGCTCAGCTTGCCGGCGCTTTCCAGTTGCTGGTACTGCGCCACCACGCCCTGGGCCAATCGGGCCACTTTCAGGATCTGCTCCTGTTTGCCCTCCACCAGGGTCTGGCGCAGAGCTTGAAGGCCCGTGGCACTGATCAAGGCCATGCCCAGCAGCGAGGCCAGGCTCATCAGCAGGATTCTCTGGCGTGTCTTCATGGCCGAGGCTCCTATCTTCTTGGGAATGAACCGCGCTGCAACTGCGCGAC
Organism: Curvibacter sp. EU05-FHT14A10; assembly: GCF_058791075.1. Classification (NCBI taxonomy): domain Bacteria; kingdom Pseudomonadati; phylum Pseudomonadota; class Betaproteobacteria; order Burkholderiales; family Comamonadaceae; genus Curvibacter; species Curvibacter sp. EU05-FHT14A10. The sequence goes on along the minus strand of NZ_JBYTDE010000001.1, from coordinate 553,682 downwards.
GCGTTGTCACAAGATGTCACGAGCGTGCCCGCCTGTCCACCCGTGGCAAACCCTCACCAGCCCCCGCTGTCAAGCGGACGGGTTGATCCAGTCCTGCAAGCCCTGCACCGTCTCGCGCACAAAGGCCCAGGTGGCCTGCATGCGGGCCTGGTGCTTGGCCTCGGCGGGCATGGACATCCAGAAGGTGCGGGTGAAGCGGGCCTGCCCTGGCAAGACCGGCAACAGCGCCGGGTCGCGTGCAGCCACAAAGGCCGGCAGCACGGCCAAGCCGGCGCCCGCCTTCACGGCCTCGTACTGGGTCAGGATGCTGGTGCTGCGCAGGGCGAAGCGCTCGGGGCGGTACAACTCGTCCAGCAACTGCAGCTCCTTGGAAAACAGCAGGTCGTCCACATAGCTGATGAAGGTGTGCAGGCGCAGGTCGTCCCGGCTTTCGATGGCCGGTTGGCGCGCCAGGTAGTCGCGCGAGCCATAGAGCTGCAGCACATAGTCGGTGAGCTTGGTCACCACCACCGGCCCGCGCTTGGGCCGCTCCAGCGAGATCACGATGTCGGCCTCGCGCCGCGACAGGTGCACCAGGCGTGGCAGGGCCAGCAGGTCGATCGACAGGGCCGGGTACTGGCGGCTGAGCCGGGCCAGTTGAGGGGCCAGCACCACCGTGCCAAAGCCCTCGGTGGTCCCCAGCCTGACCAGGCCCGAAGGGCCCTCGGCCGTCGACAGCGACGCCCGCTCGACCTGGGCCACCGCGGCCTCCATGGCCTCGACCTGGGGCAACAACTGCCGGCCGGCCTCGGTCAGGCGGTGGCCGCCCGCCTCGCGGGCGAACAAAGGCGTGCCCACTTCTTTTTCAAGCGCCTGCAGGCGCCGCGCCACCGTGGTGTGGTCCACCTCCAGGCGCCGCGCCGCATTCACCAGGGTGCCGGTGCGGGCCAGTTCGAGGAAATAACGAAGGTTGTTCCAGTCCATGGTGAAAGGCGAGCCTTTTTTGGAGGACGTCGGCTGAATTGACGCCCGTCCGTGTTGTGCAAATTTGCAATGATGTGATGCGAATTTACCTCTTGCCTGAATAATTTCGCAAACCTAACATGCACGGCAAAGCAACCGCCTACCTACATTGGAGACAAGCGACCATGAGCACCCCCACCGTCAAACTGCTGATCAACGGCGAATTCGTCGAGTCCAAGACCACCCAGTGGCGCAATGTGGTCAACCCGGCCACCCAGGAGGTGCTGGCTCGCGTGCCCTTTGCCACGCCTGATGAGATCAACGCCGCGGTGGCCAGCGCCAAGACCGCGTTCAAGACCTGGCGCAAGACGGCCATCGGGGCCCGGGCCCGCATCTTCCTGAAGTACCAGCAACTGATCCGCGAGAACATGGCCGAGTTGGCCGCCATCCTGACCGCCGAGCAAGGCAAGACCCTGCCCGACGCCGAAGGCGATGTGTTCCGTGGCCTGGAGGTGGTGGAGCACGCAGCGGGCATCGGCAACCTGCAACTGGGCGAGCTGGCCAACAACGTGGCCGGTGGCGTGGACACCTACACCCTGCTGCAGCCGCTGGGCGTTTGCGCCGGCATCACGCCGTTCAACTTTCCGGCCATGATCCCGCTGTGGATGTTCCCGATGGCCATCGCCACCGGTAACACCTTCATCCTCAAGCCCTCCGAGCAAGACCCCATGGTGACCATGCGCCTGTGCGAACTGGCGCTGCAGGCCGGCATTCCGGCTGGCGTGCTGAACGTGGTGCATGGCGGCGAAGAGGTGGTCAACGCGATCTGCGATCACCCTGACATCAAGGCCATCAGCTTCGTGGGCTCGACCAAGGTCGGCACCCATGTGTACAACCGGGCCAGCCTGGCCGGCAAGCGGGTGCAATGCATGATGGGCGCCAAGAACCACGCCATCGTGCTGCCCGATGCCAACAAGGAGCAGACCCTGAACGCCATTGCCGGTGCCACCTTCGGCGCCGCCGGTCAACGCTGCATGGCGCTGTCGGTGGTGGTGCTGGTGGGTGAAGCACGGCAGTGGGTGAACGACCTGGCCGACAAAGCCAAGACGCTGAAGGTCAACGCCGGCACCGAAAAAGGCACCGATGTGGGCCCGCTGGTGTCCTGCGCAGCCCGCGACCGGGTCGAAAGCCTGATCGAGCGCGGCGTGGCCGACGGCGCCACCCTGGTGCTGGACGGCCGCAAGCCCCAGGTGCCCGGCTATGAACAAGGCAACTTCGTAGGCCCGACCATTTTTGACGGTGTGAAACCCGGCATGGCCATCTACGACCAGGAAATCTTCGGCCCGGTGCTCTGCCTGGCCGGGGCCGAAACCCTGGATGAAGCCATCGAGCTGATCAACAGCAACCCGAACGGCAACGGCACGGCCATCTTCACGCAAAGCGGTGCCGCGGCGCGCAAGTTCCAGGAGGACATCGACGTCGGCCAGGTGGGCATCAACGTGCCGATCCCGGTGCCGGTGCCCATGTTCTCGTTCACCGGTTCGCGCGCTTCCAAGCTGGGCGACCTGGGCCCCTATGGCAAGCAGGTGGTGTTGTTCTACACCCAGACCAAGACCATCACCGCACGTTGGTTCGACGACAGCACGGTGAGCCAGGGCGTCAACACGACCATCAGCTTGAAGTGAGACCACCCTGTTGGAACTTCCTCGCAGGAAAACGCCGGGCCGCCCGCCGTTTTCCTGTCCCTCTCGGGGTAAAACAGCACTTTGGGTTCTGAAAGTCTTCCATGGATTTTGAACTGAGCGAAGAACAGCGGGCCTTTGCACAAACCGCCCGCGACTTTGCCGAAGCCGAGTTCGCGCCGCATGCGGCGCATTGGGACGAGGCTGGCATTTTTCCGAAAGAGGCCATCGCCAAGGCGGGCGAGCTGGGCTTTTGCGGCCTGTACGCCCCCGAGGCCGCCGGCGGCCTGGCCCTGCCCCGCCTCGATGCCACGCTGGTGTTCGAGGAGATGGCCGCGGTCGACCCCTCCACCACGGCCTTCATCAGCATCCACAACATGGCCACCTGGATGCTGGGCACCTGGGCCACCCCCGCGGTGCGCGATCACTGGGGGCCCCTGCTGTGCAGCGGCCAGAAGCTGGCCTCGTACTGCCTGACCGAGCCCGGCGCCGGCTCCGACGCGGCTTCGCTCAAGACGCGGGCCGAGCGGGTGGGCTTCGAGTATGTGATCAACGGCGGCAAGGCCTTCATTTCGGGGGCGGGCAGCACCGATGTGCTGGTCTTGATGGCCCGCACTGGCGGCCCTGGCGCAGGAGGTGTGTCGGCCTTGGTGGTGCCCGCCGATGCGCCGGGCATCAGTTACGGCAAGAAGGAGCACAAGATGGGCTGGAACAGCCAGCCCACCCGCACCATCAGCTTTGACAACGTGCGCATCCCGACCGACAACCTGCTGGGCGCCGAGGGCGAGGGCTTCAAGATCGCCATGAAGGGGCTGGACGGCGGGCGCATCAACATCGCCACCTGTTCGGTCGGTGCCGCCCAGGGGGCGCTGGCCCAGGCCCAGCGCTACATGCAGGAGCGCCAGCAGTTCGGCAAACCCATTGCCAGCTTTCAGGCCTTGCAGTTCAAGCTGGCCGACATGGCCACCGAACTGGTGGCCGCTCGCCAGATGGTGCGGCTGGCCGCCAGCAAACTCGATGCCGGGGCCCCCGATGCCACCACCTACTGCGCCATGGCCAAACGCTTTGCCACCGATGTGGGCTTCACGGTCTGCAACGAGGCCCTGCAACTGCATGGCGGCTACGGCTACATCCGCGAGTACCCGCTGGAGCGCCTGCTGCGCGACGCCCGGGTGCACCAGATCCTGGAAGGCACCAACGAGATCATGCGCGTGATCATCTCGCGCCGCATGCTTGACGGCGATGCCCCGGACGCCATCCGCTGACCCCCACCGAACCACGGTACCGCGACAACCCAACGACGACGGAGACACACACATGAAGATCGCTTTCATTGGCCTGGGCAACATGGGCGGCCCGATGGCCCTGAACCTGCTCAAGGCCGGCCACGCCGTGCAGGCTTTTGACCTGTCCAAACCCGCCTGCGACAAGTTTGCGGCAGAGGGTTTGACGATTGCCACCAGCGCCGCCGAGGCCGTGCGCGGTGCCCAGGCGGTGATCAGCATGCTGCCCGCCAGCCAGCACGTCGAGTCGCTGTACCTGGGCGACACCGGCCTGCTGAAGCAATTGAACCCGGGCACGCTGGTGATCGACTGCTCGACCATTGCCGCCGCCAGCGCGCAAAAAGTGGCCCAGGCGGCCACAGCCCTCGGCCTGCCCTGCATCGACGCCCCGGTGTCGGGCGGCACGGGTGGCGCCATCGCGGGCACCCTGACCTTCATGGTGGGGGGGGATGACGCGGGCCTGGCACTGGCCCGGCCTCTGCTCGAAAAAATGGGCGCCAACATCTTCCATGCCGGCAGCGCAGGCGCCGGCCAGACCGCCAAGATTTGCAACAACATGCTGCTGGGCATCCTGATGATCGGCACCAGCGAGGCCCTGGCCCTGGGCGTGGCCAACGGGCTGGACCCCAAAGTGCTGTCCGAGATCATGCGCCGCAGCTCGGGCGGCAACTGGGCCCTCGAAAAATACAACCCCATGCCCGGCGTGATGGAGACGGCCCCGGCCTCCAAGGGCTACGCGGGCGGCTTTGGGACCGATCTGATGCTCAAGGACCTGGGCCTGGCCCAGGAAAACGCCACCGCGGTCAAGGCCAGCACGCCGTTGGGCGGCCTGGCGCGCAGCCTTTACGCCGCCCACAGCCTGGGCGGCCAGGGGGCACTGGACTTCTCCAGCGTGATCCGTCTGTTTCAGAAGGGTTGAAGCCCCATCGGGCTGAATCCATTTAACTGTTCAGCACCTGGCAATGGTGCGGCCTCACGGGAGGGTCCACTTCTAAAGTGGGCCCTCTTTCATTGCGCCGCCCCATGTCCGATCTGCCCCCCCATCTCCAGCCCGAGGCTGATTTCGCCCGTCAGGACACGGTTCTGATGATCTGGATCACCGGCTTGCTGATGGTCTCGTCGTGTCTGGCCATGAGCTATGTCTACGACACCCGCTTCTTCGAAGAGATCGCCCGCATCCGCCTGGCCATCCTGCTGGTGCTGCCAAGCTGCCTGCTGCTGGTCAATCTCGGCCATGTGCAGGCAGCAGCCCATGTGCTGATCTGGGGGCAATGGCTGATTTCACTGGAGGTGGTCTTCCACAACGGCGGCCTGAACGGACCACTGATCCTCTCGCTGCCGATCCAGGTCGCCAGCGCCGCTTGGTTGCTGGGGCCCCGCAGCGCCTTGGCCGTGGCGGCCCTCAACACGGGCTACATGCTGGCCCTGCCCTGGTTTGAAGCCCGGGGCTGGCTGCCGCCGGCCCGCTTTCAGCGCGAATACGCCCCGCACCTGGTGGTGCTCACCAACATGGCCGTGGCCCTGAGCATTGCGCTGCTGTCGCGCCTGAGCTACCAGCGCCAGTTGCTGCGGGCCCAGGCCACCCTGAGTGCCTGGCAGGCGCAGGATGAAGAAATCCACAAACTGGTCAGCCTGATCGAGCAGTGCCCCATCGGCATCGTGATCACGGACACCCAGCGGCGCATCGAATACGTCAATCCCGCCTTCATTGGCCGGGCCGGCCTGAATGCGGCCGCCTTCCACAACCTGCCTGCCGACCTGCTGTCCACCCCGGGCCTGAGCACCCAGCAACGCCACAGCCTGCACGAAGCCATGGCCCGGGGCCAAACCTGGCGGGGTGAGCAATCCGTGCTGCTGCCCGATGGTCGCCGGGTGTTGGAAGACGTCGAGATCGGTCCCATCCGACGCGCCAATGGCGACATCACACATTGGTTTGAACTCAAAAAGGACATCACCGCCAGCCGCTGGGCGGCTGATCAGATCGAGCGCCTTGTGTACCTGGACACGCTCACCCGCCTGCCCAACCGCGCGGCACTGCACGATCGCCTGATGGCGGGCCAGGCGGTGCAAGGCCAAGCCTGGAACCTGCTGATGGTGAAACTCGATGGCCTGGGCCAGCTCAATGAACTGCGGGGTCCGCAGGCGGGCGACGCCTGCCTGCAGCAGTTGGGACAGGCCTTGAGCCAGCACCTGCCCGAAGCCGGTACCGACCTGTTCCGCTTGGGTGGCAGCGAATTCGTGGCCCTGCTACCGGCCCACTTGACGGCATCTGAAGTCGAGGCCTGCGCCTGGCGCGTGTACCAGGCCCTGATGGGGTACGCCGGCCACCCCACCCGGCCCCTGAGCGAGGTCAGGGTGCTGCTGGCGGCCACCCCGCTGAGCGGCGACGAAGACGACCCCCTCACCCAGGGCTTGCGCCGCGTCAGCCTGGCCGTGCGCCAGGCCCGCCACGAAGCACCGGGTCGCCCCTGCTGGTACGCCCCCGGGCTGGGCCAGCAGGCCCGGCAAAGGCTGCTGGCCCGCAGTGACCTCGGCCTCTCGGCGCTGACCCGTTGGCTGAGCCTGGACCTGCGCCATCGCCAACGCTCCGACGGCCAGCCAGGGGGCCATCGGGCGGCCCTGCGATGGATTGAAACCGCCGGCCCCAGAGCGCCGCCGCAGGAAGTGGCCCGCCGCGCCGATCTGAGCTTTGAACTGGACGAAGAACTGATCGCCCGGGTCAGCCGATGGCAACACCTTGAAAAGGGCCCGGCACCGCCAACCTCGGCCCCTTTGCCGCTGACACTGGCCCTGTTGACCCCCTTGCTGCGCCAGGACCATGCGGTGCGCTGGCTGCAAGACTGCCTGCAGCGGCACCCCCTGCCGGGGCAGGTGCTGGGCCTGGCCCTGAGCACCCATGACCTGGCCTGGGCCGCCAGCGACCCGACCAGCGCATGGCGTCGACTGCAGAGCTTGCGGGCGGCCGGGTTCCGCCTGTGCCTGCAAGACGTCGGGCTGGGCTACCCGGGGGTGCTTGAACTGCCCCAGTGGCCCGTGGACGAGTGGCTGCTGGCCCCCGGCCTGCTGAGCGCAGCCCAACACCCAGGCCCCCACCAGGCGCTGCTGCAGGCCATCGTGGCGATGGCCCGTGACCTCGCCAAACCGCTGGTGACCGAAAGCGAGCTGCCGCATCCGCGCGACGCCGGCCCGTATAAGAGCCTGGGCAATACCGTCATGGTCAACTGACACCCGAGCAAAAAGGCACCTGCGCCAGCGCTGCAGGGCGATTTCAAGCCCGGTTTCAACGAAGGTCTGCGGCACTCCGGGATAATGTGGTTCCATGAACCCACTGCTCTCCAAACTGCAGCCTTACCCGTTTGAACGGCTGAGGCAACTTTTTGCCGGCGTCACGCCCAGCCCCTACCACAGCCCGATCAGCCTGGGCATTGGCGAGCCCAAGCACCCGACGCCCGAGTTCATCAAGACGGCCCTGGTCAACAGCCTGGACGGCCTGGCGGGCTACCCGGCCACGGCCGGTGAACCCCGATTGCGCGAAGCCATGGCCGCCTGGGTCAAACGCCGCTACGACCTCGACCTGAACCCTGCCAGCCAGATCCTGCCGGTGAACGGTTCGCGCGAAGCCCTGTTTGCCTTTGCCCAGACCGTGATCGACCCGCGCTGGCCCACACCGGCCGTGGTCTGCCCCAACCCCTTCTATCAAATCTATGAAGGTGCGGCCCTGCTGGCCGGCGCCGACCCGTACTTTGCGCCCAGCGATCCGGCGCGCAACTTTGCGGTCGACTGGGACAGCGTGCCCGCCGACACCTGGGCCCGTACCCAGTTGCTGTTTGTCTGCTCGCCCGGCAACCCCACCGGGGCCGTGATGCCCCTGAGCGAGTGGCAAAAGCTGTTCGAACTCAGCGACCGCCATGGCTTCATCATTGCTTCGGACGAGTGCTACAGCGAAATCTATTTCCGCGATGAGCCCCCACTGGGCGGCCTGGAAGCCGCCAAGAAGCTGGGGCGCGACGATTTCCGCAATCTGGTGTCCTTCACCAGCCTGTCCAAGCGCAGCAACGTGCCGGGCCTGCGCAGCGGCTTTGTGGCGGGCGATGCGGCCATCCTCAAGCAGTTCCTGCTGTACCGCACCTACCATGGCAGCGCCATGAGCCCGGTGGTGCAGGCGGCCAGCATCGCAGCCTGGAACGACGAAGCCCATGTGGTCGAGAACCGCGTGCTGTACCGCAAGAAATTCGCCCAGGTCACCCCCATTCTGGCCGGCGTGCTGGATGTGGCACTGCCCGACGCCAGCTTCTACCTCTGGGCCCGGGTGCCCGAGGCCCTGGGCCTCAGCGACACCGGTTTTGCCCGTGAATTGCTGGCTCAATACAACGTGACGGTGCTGCCGGGCAGCTACCTGGCACGCGAGGTGGGTGGGGTCAACCCCGGAGCCCAGCGCATCCGCATGGCCCTGGTGGCCGATGCGGCCGAATGCGTCGAAGCGGCGCTGCGCATCGTCAACTTCGTCCAGTCGCGCAGCCGCTGAAGCCGGTTGCCCCGGGTCCCCACGCCACCCTGCACTTCGAAAGCCAGTCCATGAGCGCCAACATGAGCATGATGGAACGCATCCTGCGGTTGATGGGTGAAAAGGGTGCGTCCGACGTTTACCTGTCAGCCAACGCCCCAGCCCTGATCCGCATCAACGGCACCTGCGTGCCCATCAACAACCAGTTGTTGCCCTTTGATGCCCCACGCAGCCTGCTGGCCGAGATCCTGCCCGCCAGCAACATGGAAGAGCTGCATGAAACCGGCGAGCTGAATGTGGGCTATGCGCTCAAGGGCATCGGGCGCTTCCGCATCAGCGCCATGCATCAGCGCGGCAGCGTGGCCGCCGTGATCCGCTACATCAGCCATGAGATCCCCAAGCTGGCCACGCTGAACCTGCCCGACATCCTGACCGAGCTGATCATGGAGAAGCGGGGCCTGCTGCTGGTGGTCGGGGCCACGGGCTCGGGCAAGAGCACCACGCTGGCCTCGATGCTGGACAACCGCAACGAGCACAGCACCGGCCACATCCTGACCATCGAAGAACCGATCGAGTTTCTGTTCAAGAACAAGAAATCGATCATCAACCAGCGCGAGGTGGGCACCGACACCCAGTCGCTGCAGGTGGCGCTCAAGAACGCGCTGCGCCAGGCCCCCGACGTGATCCTGATCGGCGAAATCCGCGATCGCGAGACCATGTCGGCCTCCCTGGCCTATGCGCAGTCGGGCCACCTGGTGCTGGCCACCATGCACGCCAACAACAGCTACCAGGCCCTGAACCGGATCCTGAGCTTCTACCCGGTCGAAGTGCGCCAGACCCTGCTGGTCGACCTCAGCTCGGCGCTCAAGGCCGTCATGTCGCAGCGCTTGCTGCGCAGCAACCAGGGCGGCCGCATCCCCGCCTGCGAGGTGTTGCGCAACACCAAGCTGATTGCCGACCTGATCGAAAAAGGCGACTTCAACGGCATCCAGGAAGCCATGGAAAAGTCCATGGCCGAAGGTTCGCAGACCTTCGAAGAAGACATTGCCCGCCTGATCCAGGCCGGCATCATCGACCGCAAGGAAGGCATGGCCCATGCCGACTCGCCCACCAACCTGATGTGGCGTCTGCAAAACGACTTCGACCAGTCCGGCAAGGCCGCTGCCGAGGCCGCCAAGTCCCGGGCCGAGCCCGAGGACGAACCCTCATTCACCGAAATCGTCCTCGACGTGAAGCACTGATGTCCCGTACCCTGCACCTCACCGAACAACTGATCTCGCGCCCCTCCGTCACGCCCGACGACGCGGGCTGCCAGGCGCTGCTGCGCGAACGCCTTGAGGCCCTGGGCTTTGTCTGCGAAACCCTGGTCAGCGGGCCCGCGCATTTCCGAGTCACCAACCTGTGGGCCAAGCGGCCGGGCGCCACCCCCGATGCCCCTACCCTGGTCTTTGCCGGCCACACCGATGTCGTGCCCACCGGCCCGCTGGAGCAGTGGAAGAGCGACCCCTTCACCCCCACCCACCGCGACGGGCGCCTGTACGGGCGTGGCGCCAGCGACATGAAAACCTCGATCGCGGCCTTTGTGGTCGCCACCGAAGAGTTTCTGGCCGCGCAGCTGCAACCAGCCCTGTCCCTGGCCCTGTTGATCACCAGCGATGAAGAAGGCCCTTCAGTAGACGGCACCGTGGTGGTCTGCCGCACCCTCAAGGAACGTGGCGAGAAGCTCGACTTCTGCATCGTGGGTGAACCTACTTCGGTGCGGCGCACCGGCGACATGATCAAGAACGGCCGCCGCGGCACCATGAGCGGCAAGTTGACGGTCAAGGGCGTGCAAGGCCACATCGCCTACCCGCAACTGGCCCGCAACCCCATCCATCAAGCCCTGCCGGCCCTGGCCGAGTTGGCCGCCATCGAGTGGGACCGTGGCAACGCCTACTTCCCCCCCACCAGCTGGCAGATCAGCAACATCCACGGCGGCACCGGTGCCACCAATGTGATCCCCGGGCAGGTGGTGATCGACTTCAACTTCCGCTTTTCGTCCGAATCGACCGCCGAAGCGCTGCAGCAGCGCCTGACCAGCGTGCTGGAGCGCCATGAGCTGGAATACGACATCCAGTGGACCATCGGTGGCCACCCCTTCCTGACCACCCCGGGCAGCCTGGTCACAGCCATCCAGGGCGCCATCCGCGACGAAGTGGGCATCGAGACCGAACTCTCCACCACCGGTGGCACCAGCGACGGTCGCTTCATTGCCCAGATCTGCCCCCAGGTGATCGAGTTTGGCCCGCCCAACGCCACCATCCACAAGATCGACGAGCACATCGCCGTGGCCGACATTGAACCTGTGAAAAACATCTACCGCCGCACCCTTGAGAACTTGAACGCCAGCCTGGGCACCGGAGTCGCAGCGTGAGCGGCGCCCCGCAAACCGTGTTGGGTCTGATCGAGCAAGCCCGGCAACAACTGGAGACCGCTGGCGTGGCCTTTGGTCACGGCACCACCAATGCCTTTGACGAGGCCGCCTGGCTGGTGTTGTGGCAACTGGGCCTGCCGCTGGACAGCCCCTTGGGGGGTGAGCCCGAGGGTGAACCTTCGGTGGCCGACCAAGCCGTTGGCCCCGACGATGCCGCACGCGTGCAGGCCCTGATCGAGCGCCGCATCAGCAGCCGCCAGCCCGCGGCCTACCTGACGCGCGAGGCCTGGCTGCAAGGCGTGCCTTTTTATGTGGACGAGCGCGCCATCGTGCCGCGCAGCTTCATTGCCGAACTGATTGCCGACGGCAGCATCGACCCCTGGCTGGACGCCAACACCCACCGCGTGCTCGACCTGTGCACCGGCAACGGCAGCCTGGCCGTGCTGGCCGCCATGGCCTGGCCCGAAATCGTGGTGGAAGGCGCCGACCTCTCTGCCGACGCACTGGCCGTGGCCCGCATCAACGTGGACCGGCATGGCCTGCAAGACCGTATCACGCTCAAGACCAGCGACGGCCTGAGCGCCCTGCCCGGCCCCTACGACCTGATCCTGTGCAACCCGCCCTACGTCAACGCCCAGAGCATGACCCAACTGCCCGCGGAGTACCTGGCCGAGCCCGAAATGGCCCTGGCTGGCGGCACCGACGGCATGGATTTCATCCGGCAGTTGTTGCGCGATGCGCCGGACCGACTCAGCGAGCAAGGCGTACTGGTGCTGGAGATCGGCAACGAACGGGCCTACTTCGAAGCCGCTTTCCCCGATCTGCCCGTGTTCTGGCTGGAAACCAGTGCCGGCGGCGACCAGGTGCTGCTGGTGACGCGTGAGGCCTTGAGCCCGGACGCCTGAACCGGCGACAGGCCTGGCGAGAGCCTTGGCCTCAGGCCGCCCCACAGCCCTCAAGGCCCCTCACCACATGAAGGGCTTGAATTTGCATTTCGGACAGAATTGCATGGATTTTTCGCCGTTGCTCATGACCAAGCTCCCCCGGCGGAATTGGTCAATGCTCCAGATGCCGTGGCGCCCATCGCTGAAAAATAGGGTTCCACTGGCATAGCAGGGTGACCAGTCCAGCGTGTAATGGTCGTCATTTTCACTGACTGACTTGGCATTCAAAAAATAACGACGAACTTGGTGCTCCGTCAATCTGAATCCGGAACAGGTGATGGCAGGATTTGACTCTGCGGGTGACTTGGCTCCATTTTCCTCTATCAATATCCGATTTATTCCTGGGATCTTCAGTGGGCACAACGACGGCTCATGCTCAGATCCTTGTGTACAGGCATCTGATGCCAACACCGCCGTGGCGCAGAAGTTTGACAGAAGAAAAGTGCCTAGGAATTTCACCACCTTGCCGACCCCGCTTCCGTCGGATTTTTTCTGGAAACATCAGGATGTCTGAAGATTTCGGCCATAGGCACTCGGAAGGTTAGCGTCAACTCATTAATAAGCCATTTCAGAGATTCGGCTTGCGCACTTGTGATGGTCTCATAGATCTTTTTATCCTCTGGAACACTCATGCCTCTCGGAAAGGCTTCCCCGACCAACTCAATACCAATGCTGTCCAGATTGGATGGAAATCGTTCAGGGACTTTTTTCAGCATTTCTCTTTTGTCTTCCTGAGTTGGGTTGAACTTCTGTAACGATCTCAACTCAACAGCCGAACAGCGCTTTTCCAATAGGCAGCGGGTCTTTAATTTGCCGACATGCCATGTTTGTTTGTACAACGAAGCTGTTTGATAAATTGAACCATTCTTATCTATTAGAAAATGTGCGCCTTTGGCAGATGGCCGCCTGTAGCTATTGATGGCGGACTGAGCTGTTGCGCCGCCTGTTTGATGGACGATGATTCCACGAACCTCTTTCATGTCACCCCGCTCGATGGATTTTTCTATAGCCAGTTTTATCTTTGGACTGGCAACATGGCCACGAAGATCGATGGGTAGCATATAACCTCATTGGCGTTAGCAGGCTGCGCTGCGATTCCAGCAACCCAAGAGATGAACTGTGCATTGCACACCGCGGTGCCTGAACACGAATTCGCCGAGTGGTAGGCCCCACCCGATGGCTCAGGCAGCGCCCCTTGTGTCCGCCGTCATGCCCAGGTCTTGCCGCCGTGCGAAAATCGCAGGCTTTGCCTTCCAACACCGGCACCGGCCGGGCCTTGCCATGATCACGCTCAAGAACATCGTCTTGCGACGCAGCGCCAAAGTGCTGCTCGACAAGGTTTCCGTCACCCTCAACCCGGGGGAGAAGGTAGGCCTGGTCGGTCGCAACGGGGCCGGCAAGTCCACCCTGTTTGCCCTGCTGAATGGCAGCCTGCATGAAGACGGCGGCGATTTCTACATTCCGGCCCAGTGGCGCATGGCCCAGGTGGCCCAGAACATGCCCGAGACCGATGAAAGTGCCACCCATTTCGTGTTGAATGGCGACACCCAACTCGCCGAGTTGCGTGCCCAATTGCACGCACTGGAGGCCTCTGACGCGTCGTACGACGATCACGACCACGGCATGGCCATGGCCCAGCTCTACACCGACCTGGCCGATGCGGGTGACCACGATGCGGTGCCGCGCGCCCAGTCGCTGATCCTGGGCCTGGGTTTCCAGAGCCACGAGCTGGACCGCCCTGTGAACAGTTTCTCGGGCGGCTGGCGCATGCGCCTTCAGTTGGCCCGGGCTCTGATGTGCCCCTCCGACCTGCTGCTGCTCGACGAACCCACCAACCACTTGGACCTGGACGCCCTGGTCTGGCTCGAAGCCTGGCTCAAGCGCTACGCCGGCACCATGATCGTGATCAGCCACGACCGCGAGTTTCTGGATGCCGTGACCAACGTCACCCTGCACATCGACAACGCCCAACTGGTGCGCTACGGCGGCAACTACAGCGCGTTTGAGACCCTGCAGGCTCAGCAGATGGAGTTGCAGGCGGCGGCCTTCTCCAAGCAGCAGGACAAGATTGCCCACCTGCAGAAGTTCATTGACCGCTTCAAGGCCAAGGCCAGCAAGGCCAAGCAGGCGCAAAGCCGGGTCAAGGCCCTGGAGCGCATGGAGAAGATTGCGCCCATCCTGGCCAATGCCGAGTTCACCTTCGAGTTCAAGGAACCAACCAACCTGCCCAACCCCATGCTGGCCATCAGCGATGCGGCATTCGGCTACCAGACCGACGAGGGCGACAAGTACATCCTCAGCGGGGTCAACCGCTCGGTACTGGCCGGCCAGCGCATCGGCATCCTGGGTGCCAATGGCCAGGGCAAATCGACCCTGGTCAAGACCATTGCCCGCGAGATGAAGCCCCTGGGCGGCACCGTGACCGAAGGCAAGGGCCTGTCCATCGGCTACTTTGCCCAGCAGGAACTGGATGTGCTGCGCAGCGGCGAGAACCCGCTGGAGCACATGATCCGCCTGGCCAAGGAGCTGGGGCCGAATGCCCGCGAATCCTCCCGCGAGCAAGACCTGCGCAACTACCTGGGCACGTTCAACTTCAGCGGCGACATGGTCAAGCAGGCCGTGGGCACCATGAGCGGCGGTGAAAAAGCGCGCCTGGTGCTGGCCATGATCGTGTGGCAGCGACCCAACCTGCTGCTGCTGGACGAACCGACCAACCACCTGGACCTGGCCACCCGCGAGGCCCTGTCGGTGGCGCTGAACGAGTTTGAAGGCACCGTGATGCTGGTCAGCCACGACCGGGCGCTGCTGCGCTCGGTGTGCGACGAGTTCTGGCTGGTGGGCCGTGGCGTGGTCGGCCCCTTCGATGGTGACCTGGACGACTACCAGCGTTACCTGCTGGACGAATCCAAACGCCTGCGTGAAGTCGCCAAGGAAACCCAGCGCAATCTGGAGGCCGAGGCCCAGGCCAGCCAGGCCGCCGCTGCCGAGGCCGCCCGTGCTGCCGAAGCCGCCGCCAGCCAGGCCGCGGCCCCGGCCATTGCCTCACGTGATCAACGCAAGCTCGAAGCCCAGGCCCGCCAGGCCCTGGCCGAAAAGACCCGCCCCCTCAAGAAAGAGCTGGAGCAAGTGGACCAGCGCATGGCCCAGCTCGGCAAGGACAAGACAGCCTTGGAAGAACGCCTGAGCACGCCGTTGCCGTCGGCCGAGATTGCAGAATGCGGCAAGAAGCTCAAGGCCATCAGCGACGAACTGGAAAAGCTTGAAGAGCGCTGGCTGGAACTCAACGAAGAGATCGAAGCCATCACGCAGGCCGCTTGAAGAAGGACCTTGGCCAGCACAATGGCGCCATAGGACTGACTGGAGCCCCCATGCCCGACAAGACCCTGGCCCTGACCCACGGCCAAGCCGACCTGCAACGCGCCGTGCTGAACAGCCGGCGCCTGCTGAAAAAGCGCGCATTGTGGGCGGCGGCTGCCGCCGCCCTGCCCGTACCGGGCCTGGATTTCGCTGTGGACGCGGCCCTGCTGTCGCGCCTGATCCCCCAGATCAGCCATGAATTTGGCCTGTCCGGGGTGCAACTGGACCGCTTGTCACCAGATCGGCGCGAACAGGTGCAGAAAGCCGTCGCAGTGGTGGGCTCGCTGCTGATCGGGCGTTTTCTCAGCGCCGAGTTGCTGCTGACCTTGGCGGCCAAGGCTGGCCTGCGCCTGACCGCCGGCCAGGCCGCCCGCTACGTGCCGCTTGCCGGCCAAGCCCTGTCGGCTGCCATGGGCTATGCAGCGGTGCGAGCCCTGGGCGAACAGCACATCCGCGAATGTGTGCTGGTGCGCCAGGCGCTGCCGCCAGCACCTGACTGACGCGCCCGACCCGCGGCCAGCGACTTACTTGGGACGGTACAGGGCGCAGAGCTTGTGACCATCCGGGTCGCGCACATAGGCCAGGTACATCGAGCCCATCTTGCCTTCGCGCAGACCCGGTGGGTCTTCGATGGAGATGCCGCCATGGGCCACCGCGGTGTCGTGGAACTGCTTCAGCTGCTCGGGTGAATTGCATTTGAAGCCCAGGGTGAAACCGTTGGCCACGGTGGCGGCCTGGCCATCGATGGGTTCGCTGAGGCCGAAGGTGTTGCCATCGTGCCGATAGAACAGCCGCACCTGGCCGGTGGCGTTCACGTTGCGCGCGGGCTCGCCCGCGCCCAGAACGCCCAGCACGGCGTCGTAAAAACGTTTGGACCGCTCGATGTCGCTGGTGCCCAGCATCACGTGGTTGAACATGGGAGTCTCCTTTGGGTTTTCATGGGGGGTGAGGCATGCTAGCGCAAGGTGGCGCCCCAGCCGGCGCGGTCTGAGTCACCTGCGTGGCAGTGCGACAGCGCCTGGGCATGATCCTGGCGGCCCTCAATCCAGCGCGGCCTGCACCAGGGTGCGGGTGTAGTCGCTTTGCGGCTGCTCCAGCACCTGGGCCACCGTGCCGGATTCGACCACCTGGCCATCTTTCATCACCAGCACCTCGTGCGCCATGGCGCGGATCACGGCGATGTCGTGGGTGATCAGCAGGAAACTCAGGCCGCGTTCGCGCTGAAGCTGCTGCAGCAACTGCAGCACCTGCTTCTGGATGCTGACATCGAGCGCGCTGGTAGGTTCGTCCAGCACCAACAGGCTCGGGCCCACGATCAGGGCCCGGGCAATGGCCAGGCGTTGACGCTGGCCGCCCGAGAATTCATGCGGGTAGCGGGCCAGCAGACCCGGAAACTGCGCCTCGCCCAGCCCTACCTCGGCCAGGGCCTGGGCGACTCGGGCGCGCCGCTGGGCCCCACTCAGCCCGGGTTCGTGCACCAGCAGCCCCTCGCCCACGATCTCCTCCACCGTGAGCCGGGGCGACAAGGACGAAAACGGGTCTTGAAACACCACCTGCACCTGGCGCCGCAAGGCCCGGTGGGCCGGCGTGTTGCGGGTGCCCAGGCCTTGCCAGCCCTGCGCACCAAAGCGCAGCTTGCCCTGGCTGGGCAGCAAGCCCAACACCGCCTGTGCCAGGGTGGACTTGCCTGAACCCGACTCGCCCACCACCCCCAGGGTGCGCCCCTGGGGCAGGCTGAAACTGGCACCTTGCACCGCCACAAACTCGCCGCGCCCCCACCAGCCCCGCCAACCTGGCAAGGCCACGGGGTAGACCACGCGCAGGCCCTCAGCCTGCAGCACCGCGGCCGGAACAGGGTCGGCGGGATCGGCCTCGATCACGTCGCGCCGCGGCAGGCTGTCGAGCAACTTGCGGGTGTAGGCATGGCGGGGCCTGGCAAACACCTCAGCGACGGCGCCCTGCTCCACCAGCACGCCGTTTTCCATCACCGCCACGCGGTCGGCAAAACGGCGCACCATCTGCAGATCATGGGTGATCAACAGCACGGCCATGCCGGTGCGCCGTTGCAGATCGGACAGCAGATCCAGGATCTGTGCACGCAAGGTCACATCCAGGGCCGTGGTGGGCTCATCGGCCAGCAGCAGGCGCGGCTCGGTGGCCAAGGCCATGGCAATCATGGCGCGCTGGCGCTGGCCGCCCGACAACTGATGGGGGTAGCTGCGGGCGCGCCGTTCCGGCTCGGGAATGCCGGTGTCGGCCAGGGCTTTGACCGCCAGGGGCCAGGCCTGCTGGCGGTTCAGCCCCTTCTTGAGTTGCAGCACCTCCACAATCTGCTCGCCCACCGTGAACAGCGGGTTGAGGGCGGTCATGGGCTCTTGGAAGATCATGGCGATGTCGTCCCCCCGCAGGCCTTGCAACTCACGCTCAGGCAGGCTCAGCAGGTCGCGCATGGGGGCGCCGGTCGCGGTGTCGCGCAGCAGCACACAACCCCGACAGCGGGCATGCGCCGCCAGGCGCAGCAAGCTCAGTGCCGTGACCGACTTGCCCGAGCCCGATTCGCCCACCAGGGCCAGTTTTTCGCCCGCAGCCAAGTTGAAGCTGATGCCATGCACCACTTCCTTGTCGTCAAACGCGATGCGCAGATCCTGCACCTGCAACAGCGGTGCATCGGTGGTGGGGGTGTTCATGCCTGGGCCTCCGCCTGACGGGGGTCGAGGGCATCGCGCAGCGCATCGCCCATGAAAGTGAGCAGCAGCAGGGTGACCACCAGCACGCCAAACGTGGACAGCGAGATCCACCACGCATCGATGTTGCCTTTGCCCTGGCTCAGCAATTCACCCAGCGAGGGCGTGCCCGGTGGCACCCCCAGGCCCAGAAAATCAAGCGAGGTGAGCGCCAGGATGGCTGCGCTCATGCGAAAGGGCAAAAAGGTGACCACCGGGGTCAGGCTGTTGGGCAGGATGTGGCGCCAGATGATCTGGGTGTTGGACACCCCCAGGGCACGGGCAGCCTTCACGTAGTCGAGCTGCCGGTTGCGCAAAAACTCGGCGCGCACATAGTCGGACAGGCCCATCCAGCCGAACAGGCTGAGCAGCACCAGCAGCAGGGCCACACTGGGCGCAAACACCGCGCTGAAGATGATCAGCAGGTACAGCTCAGGCATGGAGCCCCAGATTTCAATGAAGCGCTGAAAGGCCAGGTCGGTCCGCCCACCGAAATACCCTTGCACGGCGCCCGTCAACACCCCCAGCAACACCCCCGACACGGTGAGTGCCAGGGCAAACAGCACGCTGACACGAAAGCCATAGATCAGTTGAGCCAGCAGGTCACGCCCCCGGTCGTCAGTGCCCAGCCAGTTATCTCGGCTGGGGCCGGAGGGGTTGGGCTCTTTGGCGAAGTAATTCAGGGTTTTGGGGCCATAGGGGTTGGGCGCAAACACCGCCCAATTGCCGGGCTGCGCCAATTGCTGACGGATGAAAGGGTCGAGGTAGTCGGTGGGGGTTTCAAAATCACCGCCAAACACCTTCTCGGGGTAGTCGTTCCACATCGGGAAGTAGGTTTGGCCGGCATAGCGCACCAGCAGCGGGCGGTCATTCGACATCAGCTCGGCGCCCAGGCTCATCAACACCAGGGCCACGAACAACACCAGACTCCAGTAGCCCAGCCGGTTGCGCTTGAAGCGCAGCCAGGCACGGCGGGAGGGGCTGAGGCTGGCCGGCACGGGGGGCAAGGATTCAGGCAACGAAAGGGGGGCTTCAGTCGAATTTGACACGGGGGTCCACCCAAACATAAGACAGGTCGGAGATCAGCTTGGTCACCAGGCCGATCAGCGTGAACAGGTACAGCGTGCCCAGCACCACCGGGTAGTCGCGCCGGATCACACTCTCGTAGCTCAGCAGTCCCAGCCCGTCGAGTGAGAACAGGGTCTCGATCAACAGCGAGCCGGTGAAGAAGGCCCCCACAAAGGCCGCCGGAAAACCGGTGATGATGGGGATCAGCGCATTGCGGAACACATGCTTCCACAGCACCTGACGCTCGCTCAGGCCCTTGGCACGGGCGGTGATCACGTACTGCTTGCGGATTTCTTCGAGAAAGGCGTTCTTGGTCAGCATGGCGGTGACGGCAAAGCTGCCCAGCACCATGGCCGTGACCGGCAGCGCGATGTGCCACAGGTAATCGGTGATGCGCGCCGGCCAGGCCAGGTCAGACCAGTTGCTGGAGGTCAGCCCACGCAGCGGGAACCACTGCAACTGCCCGCCAAAGATCACCAGCAGCGCCACCCCGAGCACAAAGCCCGGAATCGCATAGCCCACCAAAATCAGCAAGGTGGTGACCAGATCGAAGCGCGAGCCTGACCGCACCGCCTTCGCCACCCCCAGCGGCACGGCCACACCGTAGCTGATGAAAAAGGTCCACAGGCCCAGGCTGGCCGACACCGGCAGTTTGTCGAGGATCAGCTGCCACACATCCTTGTTCTGGAAGAAGCTCTTGCCCAGGTCAAAGCGCGCAAACTGGCCCAGCATCTGCACGAAACGCTCGGCTGGCGGCTTGTCAAAGCCATACAAGGCCTTGATCTGCTCCAGCCGTTTCGGGTCCACACCCTGGCTTCCGCGGTAGCTGCCGCCGCCCTCGGCCCCGCGCTGGGCACCGGCCTTGGCTTCGGCCAGATACTGCTCCACCGGCCCACCGGGCACGAACTGGATCACGGCGAAGGTCAGCAGCAGCACCCCGAACAAGGTGGGCACCATCAGCAGCAGGCGTTTGACGATGTAGGCAAGCATGGGTGGGCCGGTGGGTGACTGGGGTCAGGGCTTGAGGTCAGGGCGGGATCAGGGCTGTCGGGCCGGCGCGGGCCGGGCCCACCAGGTGTCGATCACCCACTCTTCGCCCGGGGCGTAGGGGGGCATGGTGGCGGGCCCCTGCAGGCGCCAGGCATCAAACACCAGCCGGTGGGTGACGGCGGTGTACTGCGGAATCAGGTAGTGGCCGTGCATGATGACCCGATCCAGCGCACGGCAGGCCGAATGCAACGCGGCCTCGGTCTTGGCCGCCGTCATGCGGGCGATGAGGGCATCCACTGCCGGGCTCTTGACGCCCGCCATGTTGCCCGAATCCTCGGTGTCGGCGGCCTTGCTGCCAAACAGGTCGGCGTACTCCTGGCCCGGCGTGTGGGTGCCGGGCACGGCCAGGGTGATCAGGTCGAAATCAAATTTCTGGATGCGCTGCAGGTACAGCGCAAAGTCGACCGAGCGGAAATTGAGCTTGATGCCCAGCTTCTCGAGATTGCGCCCCCACGAGGCAAAAGTGGCCATCTTGCCTTCGCTGCTGTCCAGGTACTCCAGCACCAGGGGCTCGCCCCGCGCATTGCGCAAGGCGCCATCGCGGTAGTGCCAGCCCGCCTCGGCCAGCAGCGCCTGGGCCAGGCGCAGGTTGCCGCGCAGCGACTGATCGCCATCGGTGCGCGGCGGCTGAGCCATGGGGCCGAACACGGCCTCGGGCACCTGGCCACGCCAGGGCTCCAGCAGGGCCAGCTCATCGGGGCCGGGGCTGCCGGAAGCGGCGCAGGCCGTGTTGCCGAACAAACCCGTCACGCGCTGGTAGCTGCCGTAGAACAGCTGCCGGTTCATCCATTCGAAATCGAGCGCCAGCCCCAGGGCCTGACGCACCCGGAGGTCGTCCAGCGGCTTGCGCCGGGTGTTGAGGAAAAAGCTCTGGAAACCCGAGGGCAGCTGGTGCTTGAATTCACGCTTGACCAGCTCGCCGGAATCGAATCGCTTGCCATTGACGCGGCGCGCCCAGTCGCCCGCCGAATAGAAACGCATCAGGTCGAACTCGCCCGCCTTCAAGGCCTCCAGCTTGGCCGTGTTGTCCTTGTAGATCTTGACCGTGATGCGGTCAAAGTTGTCGCTGCCACGCTTGACGTTGAGATCGCGCGCCCAGTATTGGGGGTCGCGCACATAGGTGATGTCTTTGCCGAAACGCACCGGCCCGACGCGGTAGGGGCCGCTGCCGATGGGGACCTCGGTCACCACCTCACTGAAGCGCTTGCCGGCCCCCCATTGGTGGCTGAACACGGGCAGACCACCCACGGTCAGGGGCAGCTCTCGGTTGGGCTTTTTGAAACGGTAGCGCACGGTGCGATCATCCAGCACGTCCAGGCCCGCCACGTCTTCGAGTGTGGTCTTGTAGGCGGGCGAGGTGTCCGGTCCCATCAGCATGTCGTAGCTGTACTTCACATCACGGGCCAGCACCGGGTCGCCGTTGTGAAAGCGGGCCTCGGGCCGCAGCCGGAAAGTGGCGCTCAGCCCATCGGGGGCCACCGTCACATCATCGGCCAGCAAGCCATAGCCCGAGCCCACCTCGTCCATCGCGCCGGTGAGCAAGGTGTCGAACATCAACGCCCCCAGGTAGGCCGGGGCCGACCCCTTGAGCGTGAAGGGGTTGTACTTGTCGAAGGTGGAGGCGCGGCTGTTGCTGACCAGACGCAATTCGCCGCCCTTGGGCGCCTGCGGGTTGACGTAGTCGAAATGCGCGAAACCCGCCGGGTATTTGGGCTGCCCCCACAGGGCGTAGGCCGGGGCAGCCCCGACTGGGGAAGCGCTCAACGCCGAAGCGGCAAGCAGGAGGCAAAAGCTCAAAGCACGCATGAGACAATTCTGCCCTAGTCCGGCAGTCGCTTGAGGCAAGCAAGCCTGCGGCCCGGCCCCTGAACCCTGCCCGGCGCCAACGTCCGGGCCCTGATCTGGAGAACAAGAATGGGATTTCTCACCGGCAAGAAACTGCTGATCACCGGCGTTCTGTCCAACCGCTCGATTGCCTACGGCATCGCCAAGGCCTGCCATGCGCAAGGCGCCGAGCTGGCGTTCAGCTATGTGGGCGAGCGCTTCAAGGACCGCATCACCGAATTTGCCGCCGATTTCGGCTCGAACCTGGTGTTTGACTGCGATGTGGCCGACGACGCCCAGATCGAGAAGCTGTTTGCCGACCTGTCCACCCACTGGCCGAAGTTTGACGGTTTTGTGCACGCCATCGGCTTCGCCCCGCGCGAGGCGATTGCGGGCGACTTTCTCGATGGTCTGAGCCGCGAAGCCTTCCGCATCGCGCACGACATCAGCGCCTACAGCTTCCCGGCCATGGCCAAGGCGGCCCTGCCCTACCTGAACGACAAGTCGTCGGTGCTGACCCTGAGCTACCTGGGCGCCCTGCGCACGGTGCCCAACTACAACACCATGGGCCTGGCCAAGGCCAGTCTTGAAGCGTCGGTGCGCTACCTGGCCGAGTCGCTGGGCAGCCAGAACCGGGGCCTGCGTGCCAACGGCATCTCGGCCGGACCGATCAAGACCCTGGCCGCCAGCGGCATCAAGGGCTTTGGCAAGATCCTGTCGGTTGTGGCCGAAAACTCGCCGATTCGCCGCAACGTGACCATCGACGACGTGGGCAACGTGGCCGCCTTCTTGCTGAGCGATCTGGCTGCCGGCGTGAGCGCCGAAATCACCTATGTGGACGGTGGTTTCAGCCAGGTGGTCGGCGGCATTGCCGAACCCGCCGTGGCCGGCTGAGCACCACAATCTCAGGCGGCCCCAGCGCCGCCCTGCCGCGCCCGGGCAGAAGCCCACCGCGCCCGTGCCTGACGGCACCGGTGCGGTGCCGATCGACCTTGATCCCTTCGCACCGGACGCTGCCATGCCCTCTGCCTCTCCCATCTCGCGCCCCCAAGGCGCCTCCACGGCTTCGCGCCATCCAGCACGGCGCCAAACTTTGCTGGCGCTCGCAGCCCTGGGTTCGATGGCGCCACATGCCCGGGCCCTGAGCCCTCAACCCGCTCCCGGGCCCCTCATGAAGGCTGGCCGCTACCAGGCTGGCCAGCCGGTGGACGGTTTTCTGGTCAGCGAAAAACTCGACGGTGTGAGGGCGCGCTGGGACGGCCAACAACTCTGGACCCGCAGCGGCCACCGGATCACACCACCGGACGACTTCACCGCAGGCTGGCCCGCACTGCCTCTGGATGGCGAGCTGTGGGCCGGCCGGGGCCAGTTTCTGCGCGCCGTGGCCGCGGTACGTGAGGGTGCCGGCAGCGAAGCCTGGACCGGCCTGCGCCTGATGGTGTTTGACACCCCCGACCCGGTGCGGCCCTTTGGCGGCCCGGAGGGTCGCCTGGCCTTGCTGCAGGCGGCGCTGAGCGCATCGCACGCACCGGCCCCCACGGGCCTGCAGGCCCTGCCCCAGCACCCCGTGACATCGACGGCCGACCTGCAATCCTGGTTGGACGAGGTGGTGACCGCCGGTGGCGAGGGGCTGATGCTGCACCGCGCCAGCAACCTCTACCGATCAGGGCGCTCCAACGACCTGCTGAAATTCAAGCCCTTTCTGGACGCCGAGGCCCGCGTGGTGCAGATCCTGCCCGGCAAGGGCCAGTGGCAGGGCCTGGCCGGGGCCTTGCTGGTGCAGACCACCGACGGGCATCGCCTGCGGTTGGGCAGCGGCCTGTCCGAGGCCCATCGCCGCGCGCCACCGCCCGTGGGCAGCTGGGTCAGCTTCCGCTACCAAGGCCTGCACCCCGGTGGCATGCCACGCTTTGCCAGCTTTTTGCGAGTGATCCCCGACATCGACCTTTGACGCGCCGGCACCGGCCGACAAAAAGGCCCCGCCTCCTGTTTGGAGGGCGGGGCCTTTGTTCATGTGCCGCAGGCCTGCGGCTCAGCGGACCGGTCTCAAGCGCCTTGTTTGACGCAATCGGCAAAGTAACGCATGTGACCGTCTGCGTCTTCTTCCTCGACCAGGCCGTGGATGTCGGTCTCGAAGCCCGGGCACTGAGCGTTGAACTCGCGCGAGAACTTGAGGTAGTCGACGATCTTCTTGTTGAACACTTCGCCCGGGATCAACAAGGGGATGCCCGGCGGGTAAGGTGTGACCAGGCTGGTGGTGATGCGGCCTTCGAGGTGGTCGATCTCCACGCGCTCGGTCTTGCGCTGGGCGATGTAGGCATAGGCGTCCGACGGCTTCATGGCCGGGGTCAGGTCGCTGAGGTACATCTCGGTGGTCAGGCGCGCGATGTCGTACTTGGCGTACAGCTCGTGCACGTGCTGGCACAGGTCACGCAGACCCATGCGCTCGTAGCGGCGGTTCTTTTGGCAGAACTCGGGCAGGATGCGCCACATCGGCTGGTTCTTCTCGTAGTCGTCCTTGAACTGCTGCAGCGCGGTCAGCAGCGAATTCCAGCGGCCCTTGGTGATGCCGATGGTGAACATGATGAAGAAGCTGTACAGGCCCGTCTTCTCGACGATCACCCCGTGCTCGGCCAGGAACTTGGTGACGATGCTGGCCGGGATGCCGGTCTTGGCGAACTTGCCGTTCAGATCCAGGCCGGGGGTGACGATGGTCGACTTGATGGGGTCGAGCATGTTGAAGCCGTCGGCCAGCTTGCCGAAGCCGTGCCACTTGGTGGACTTGGCGTCGGCCTTGATGATCCAGTCGGTGGCGCGGCCGATGCCGTCGTCCACCAGCTTGTCGGGGCCCCAGACCTTGAACCACCAGTCCTTGCCGTACTCATCGTCCACCTTGCGCATGGCGCGGCGGAAATCGAGTGCCTCGGCAATGCTTTCTTCCACCAGCGCGGTGCCGCCGGGCGGCTCCATCATGGCGGCGGCCACATCGCAGCTGGCGATGATGCTGTACTGAGGGCTGGTGCTGGTGTGCATCAGGTAGGCCTCGTTGAACAGGTGGCGGTCCAGCTTGGTGTTCTGCGAATCCTGCACCAGCACATGGCTGGCCTGGCTGATGCCGGCCAGCAGCTTGTGGATGGACTGGGTGGCGTACACCACGCTCTCCTTCGGGCGCGCGCGCTTCTTGCCCATGGCGTGGTAGGGGCCGTAGAAGGGATGGAAGGCCGCGTGCGGCAGCCAGGCTTCGTCAAAGTGCAGGTTCTCGACATAGCCGTCGAGCATGCCCTTGATGGTCTCGGTGTTGTACAGCACGCCGTCGTAGGTCGACTGGGTGATGGTCAGGATGCGCGGCTTGACCTTTTTGGCATCCACCCCCTTGAGCAAGGGGTTGGCCTTGATCTTGGCCTGGATGGACTCGTGGGTGAACTCGCTTTGCGGGATCGGGCCAATGATGCCGAAGTGGTTGCGCGTCGGCTTCAGGAACACGGGGATGGCCCCGGTCATGATGATCGAGTGCAGGATGGATTTGTGGCAGTTGCGGTCCACCACCACCACGTCGCCGGGCGCCACGGTGTGGTGCCACACCATCTTGTTGCTGGTGCTGGTGCCATTGGTGACAAAGAAGCAGTGGTCGGCATTGAAGATGCGGGCCGCATTGCGCTCGCTCTCGCCGATGGCGCCGTTGTGGTCCAGCAACTGGCCCAATTCTTCCACCGCATTGCACACGTCGGCGCGCAGCATGTTCTCGCCAAAGAACTGGTGGAACATCTGGCCCACCGGGCTTTTCAGGAAGGCCACGCCACCCGAATGCCCCGGGCAGTGCCAGGAGTAGGAGCCATCTTCGGCATAGTCGAGCAGGGCCTTGAAAAACGGCGGCTGCACGCCTTCCAGGTAGCTCTTGGCCTCGCGGATGATGTGGCGCGCCACGAATTCGGGGGTGTCCTCGAACATGTGGATGAAGCCATGCAACTCACGCAGGATGTCGTTGGGCAGGTGGCGTGAGGTCTTGGTTTCACCATAGATGTAGATCGGCACATCCAGGTTCTTGCGCCGCACCTCATCGATGAAGCTGCGCAAATTGACGACGGCCGGGTCCAGGTCGGGGCCCGGCGTGAACTCTTCATCGTCGATCGACAGGATGAACGCGCTGGCCCGGCTTTGCTGCTGGGCGAACTGGCTCAGGTCCCCATAGCTGGTCACCCCCAGCACCTCGAACCCTTCAGACTCGATCGCCTGTGCCAGCGCACGGATGCCCAGGCCCGAGGTGTTTTCAGAGCGGAAGTCCTCATCGATGATGACAATGGGGAAGCGAAATTTCATGCAGACCTCCGGAAGCGGGAGTGGGGCTAAAAAGGGCGTGGATCACGGAAACAGGCGCGAAGTGTAAGGAATATTGGGGGCGCCCTTTTGACACCCCCTGTTTTTCACCCAGAATGTGGTGTCAGCAAGACATCATCATGGCTGGCCTGGGAGAAGAAATCATGACCCCGATCACCCTGTGGTGGATTCTGGCCGGAGCGGCCGTCGTTGCCGAGCTGTTGACGGGCACGCTCTACCTCCTGCTGCTGGCCGCCGGACTGGCCACCGGCGCCTTGGCCGCCTGGCTGGGTGTCGGCACCACCAGCCAGTTGCTGCTGGCTTCGGCCGTGGCGGGCGCGTTGATGCTCGCCTGGCACCTGTGGCGCCGCCAGCACCCCAAGGACCGCCCCGCCAGCCAGAACCCCGACGTGAACCTGGACCTGGGCCAGACCGTGCAGGTGGCGCACTGGCAGGCCGACGGCAGCGCCACCACCCAATACCGCGGCGCACAATGGGCCGTGCAATTGCAGGCTGGCCAAAGCGCCCGCCCCGGGCCGCAGCGCATCGTCGAAGTGCTGGGCAGCCGACTGATCGTTGCCCCCATCTGAAACGCTCCCTCCCGTTCCACTTCAGCCCTCCTCCACCAGCCCAGGGAACCCCATGGAATTCGCCCTCGTCATCGCCGTCATCGTGGCCATCTTCATCGCCCGCTCCATCAAGATCGTGCCCCAGCAGCACGCCTGGGTGGTTGAGCGCCTGGGGCGCTACCACAGCACCCTCACGCCCGGCCCCAAGCTGCTGATCCCCTTCGTGGACAACGTGGCCTACCGCCACAGCCTCAAAGAGATTCCGCTCGATGTGCCCAGCCAGATCTGCATCACCCGCGACAACACCCAGCTGCAGGTCGATGGCATCCTGTACTTTCAGGTCACCGACCCGATGCGGGCCAGCTACGGCTCATCAAACTACATCATGGCGGTCACGCAACTGGCCCAGACCTCACTGCGCAGCGTGATCGGCAAGCTGGAGCTCGACAAGACCTTTGAGGAGCGCAACATCATCAATGCCCAGGTGGTCGCCGCCATTGATGAGGCCGCCCTGAACTGGGGGGTGAAGGTGCTGCGCTACGAGATCAAGGACCTGACTCCGCCCAAGGAGATCCTGCACGCCATGCAGGCCCAGATCACGGCCGAACGCGAAAAGCGGGCCCTGATCGCCGCCTCGGAAGGCCGCCGGCAAGAGCAGATCAACATCGCCACCGGCGAACGCGAGGCCTTCATTGCGCGCTCGGAGGGCGAAAAACAGGCCGCCATCAACAAGGCCCAGGGCGAGGCCGCCTCCATCACGGCGGTGGCCGACGCCACCGCGCAAGCCATCGAACGCATTGCCACCGCCATCCGCCAGCCCGGCGGTGAACAGGCCGTGCAGCT
Source organism: Curvibacter sp. EU05-FHT14A10 (assembly GCF_058791075.1). Taxonomy (NCBI): domain Bacteria; kingdom Pseudomonadati; phylum Pseudomonadota; class Betaproteobacteria; order Burkholderiales; family Comamonadaceae; genus Curvibacter; species Curvibacter sp. EU05-FHT14A10. Next base: position 526,166 of record NZ_JBYTDE010000001.1, on the reverse strand, counting down.
GAAGGTGGCCGAACGGGCCGTGGACGCCTACAGCCGCGTGGCCACCGACGCCACCACCACGCTGATCGTGCCCAGCCACATGGGTGAACTGGCCAGCCTGATCGGTTCAGCCATGGCCCTGGTCAAGCAGAACAAGGGCTGAGACGGCCCAGACCATCGATGACAAAGGCAGGGTTTTCCCCGCGAGCACTGGACAAAGCTGTGGACAAGCCGTGCCCTTGGGCTTGAAAGCACACGCAAGTCATTGATTTGACTTGACTTGCCTTGCACTGCCTGTTTTCAAGGCAGTGGTGTGACAGGCAGTGCTTTTGGGGCACCGATGGCCTTGAACGAGAGCCAGAACAACACAATGGCCACGGCCGAGAAGGTCCAGTAGTCGGTCGGGGCCCACCACCACCAGTGCTTTTGCCAGGGTACGTTCTGCGGATCGAAGCGGGTCAGCCCGAAATCGGGGTTGAACACAAACCACAGAAAATCTTCCATCACCCAGAACTGCATGATGCAGGCCAGCGCCCGGGCCTGAAGACGCCATGACCAGGTCTGCACAAAGGCCAGCGGAAAATGGAACATCAGCACCATGAAGGAGAAGATCCAGGCGTGGTAGCCCGTCATGGCCCGACCGCCCCAGAAGATGTCGAGCAGCCAATGCTGCTCGATGCGCCAAGTGGGCAAGGCCGCCGCCCAGCCTGCCCCGCCTTCGATCTGGATCTCGACCTGGGCAAAAAAGAAGGCCAGCACGGCCACCCAGGCGATGGTGAGCCAGGGCCGCTCGGTGGCCTGCCCCTGCAGGCGGGGCTGCGCGCTCACGACAGCACCCTGGCCAGCACCCGCTGCGCCGCGTCGGGGCGGCCCAACGCGCGACTGCGCTCGCGCATGGCGGCCAGCAGCGACGGTTGATCGAGCAGGCGCCGCACACGGTATTCCAGCGTCACCCCATCGAAGGCCTTGAGCGCCACGCCCTGCTCCAGCAGGTAGTCGGCATTGCGCTCCTCCTGGCCCGGAATCGGCGAATTGACGATCATCGGCAGCCCCATGGCCATGCACTCAGAGGTGGTCAAGCCACCGGGTTTGGTGATCACCAGATCCGCGCAGGCCATCAAGCGCTCGACCACGCCGGTGAAACCTTGCGGAAAAAGCCGACCCGGGTGTTGCTGGGCCAGGCCCTGCAGGCTGGCCAGGGCCTGCAGATTGCGGCCGGCCAGCACCACCAGCTGAAAGCGCTGCTCCAGGCGCATCAGTCGCTGGGCAATGGTCTCCAGGCTGCCCACGCCGGCCCCACCGCCCATCAGCAGCAAGGTGGTCTGGCTGGGGTCCAGCCCAAACTCTGCCGCACACACGGCACGACTGAGCGGCTGCCCAAAGGCCGGCATGATGGGGATGCCCGTCACCTCGATGTTGCGCGCCAAAATGCCCTGGGCCTGCATGCGAAAAGCCACTTCGTCATTGGCGGCAAAGTAACCCGCCATGCCTTCATGCACCCACAGGCGGTGCAAATCGAAATCGGTCACCTGCACCCACACCGGGCAGGCAAGCTCACCCAGGTGGATCTGGCGCGCCAGCATCTCGGCCGGCAGAAAGTGGGTGCAAATGATGGCGTCGGGCTGAAGGGCCCGGATCTGACGGCGCAAGGCCCGCGCATTCATGCGCTCCAGGGCGCGGCGCAGGCGCTCCAGGGAGCTGTCGGCCTTGGCCTCATGGGTGTGGTTGTACAGGTAGCCCCACAGCGTGGGCGCCTTGTCGACCAGCTTGACGTAGAAATCGGTGTAGACCTTGCGAAAGCCCGCCGTCACAAAGTCCATCGCGTCCAGGTGCACCACTTCGGCCACCTCGGCATGCTGCAGCGCACAGGCCCGGATGGCCTCCGCGGCCCGCACATGGCCCATGCCGGCCGACACGCTCATGATCAGGAGTTTCTTGGCTGGCATGGAAGGCCGGGGTTCAGGTAGGGGGACATGGCAATGGCACGAAAATGACACAAAGGCATTTCGACGAAACGGTCGATCCTGGAGCCTAGGGCCCGCACATGACAACAGCATTTCCCCAGGCAATCGCTTGAGGGGCACCACAGGTCTCCAGGCGGCAGCCCTTGATGGCGTCACGGCGGGCCTCGATCCGGCACTCGGTCGAGGCGAGGGCCGACCGCCCAGTGCTCTGCAGGGCAAGGCGCATCAGGGTGACGGCCCAGCCACCGGATAGGGTACTGGCGCGCCTGCCCCAACCCGCCATTGGCCGACAACGGCCTCCACATCGTCAATGCCCTGGATGGCCTGCTCCAACGCCCTGCCCTGCGCCTCTGAACTCACACAACCGAACACAAACACCCAGCGACGTTGGCCCAGAACCCAGAGGCTGGTCCCCCAAAACCGATCATCTTGCTGAATGAACTGGCGCACCCTGGGAATGATCTCGGCGTCGTAAAGGTAGGCATTGGGCAGTCGACAGCGGCCAGAACGGTAGCAACTGGTGCCGCGTTCGGCACGCCAATGAGCCGAATCGCGGGCCTGTGCCGGTGTTTCAACAGGCACGGCCGGTATCGGGCATCCGGCGATGGCCTGGCTGACCTGCAACATCGGGTCATCGGCGTGCCGCGTTGGCTGAGCCGCCGCAGACCCTGCTCCCAAGACCGCGGCCAGCCACAGGCCATGCGCACCGAGAAAGCAGGCCACACCCAGCATGGGCTTGCGGCAAGCCAGCACAAGCCTTGGCAAAAAGCGAACGCCCATGTTTTCTCCTGCTCTGCTCAGGACCGAGGCCCGCCCCGCGACAGGCGGGCGGGTGCAGCCCCGCTGAAAAAACGGGCCTTTTGAATCGTCTCGGCGACCCCGGATGTTCGACATCACACCAGCCTCGCTTTTGATTGTCCAAATTTGAACCAACCAAGAGTAACATCCACTTACATTTAACCCACTCGTACGCGCATCCCTGAGACCTGCGCCAGCCGAGAAGGAGCCCTCACATGATCCGCCGCCCCACCCTTCAGACACTGTCTGCGAGCATGCTCGCCCTGGCAGCCATCGCAGCCCAAGCCGCCGATACAGCCCCCCACTGGGGCTACGCAGGCCACCATGGGGCCGCGCACTGGGCCGAGATGGACCCCGCATTTGAAAGCTGCGCCAAGGGCTTGCGCCAAAGTCCGATCGACATCAGCACCACGGTCAAGGAGACACTGCCCGCACTCGATTTTCAGTACGGCAGCGCATCCCCGACGCTGGTGAACAACGGCCACACGGTGCAGGTGAACCTGCCCACCGGCAGCAAGCTGAGCGTGGGTGACAAGACCTACGAATTGCTGCAGTTCCATTTCCACACCCCCAGCGAAGAGACCTTGAAGGGACGCCATACCGCGATGGTGGCCCATTTTGTGCACAAAAGCGCTGCCGGCGAACTCGGCGTGGTCGGCGTGCTGATACAGCCTGGCGTGCCCAACAAAGCCTTCGAGCCCGTGTTTGCCCACCTGCCGCGCCCCGGGGAAAAGATCACCGTCGAGGGGCTGGAAATCAAACTGGCTGACCTGCTGCCAGCCAAGCAGGGTTACTACGCCTTTGAGGGCTCGCTGACCACGCCACCTTGCTCGGAAGGGGTCAATTGGATGGTGCTCAAGCAACCCATTACGCTGGCACCGGCGCAGATCAAGGCCTTCCGCCGCCTGTTCCCGGCCAACGCCCGGCCCGTGCAACCCTTGCAGGGACGGGTGGTGCACGAGAGCCTCTGAGCTCAAGGCCCTGGCCCCGAACGGGTGCGCAATCCGGTACAAGACCGCCAGGCCTTGGGCCCCTATGCTTGCCATCGGCCTGGCGCACGGTGCGCGGGGCCAGACCGGAGCCTCATTGCACCCATGCCTTCTTTGGACCTGTACCCACTAGCTGCCCAGCTTGAACCAGCCTGGTGCTCCCACATCATTGCGCGCCTGGGCCACAGCCAGATCAAGATCCTGCGCATGGATGGCCGGACCGTCGAAGAAGAAACCCACCCCTATGACGAGGCCTTCTTGGTGCTGGAAGGCCAGCTTCTGCTGACGATTGAAGGGCAGGCCGTCCGCGTCCAGGCCGGTGAGCTCTACACCGTGACCGCGGGCGTTGCGCATGCGGTGGCCAGCGGTAGCTGGGGTTCCTTGCTCATCGTCGATCCGCCAGGCTAAGCCACAAAGGCCTGAGCGGCCAAGCGAAAGCGGGCCCCCCAGATTCAGGACAAGGCGTGCAACAAGGCCTGAACCAAGGCCGAGGTCTCTGCCACACAGGCCGGGTCGATCGGCTCGGCCCAGGCGCTGTGCAGCACCAGCACCATGCGTGAAGCCGGATGGATGTAGATCTGTTGGCCAAAAATACCCAGTGCCGCGAACAGGGCGGCACTGCGCTGCCCCGGCGCGGGCGGTGGATCGGCAAAGGTCCACCATTGATAGCCGTAGCCCCGGGGGGCATAGCGGGGTATCTGCCCGGGTTGAAGGTGGCGGTGACGGACCACGTCAGTCGAATCGGCCACCCAATCCAGCGGCAAGATGCGACGGCCATCGACCACACCCTGGTTCAGGATGAACTGCCCAAAGCGCCCGAAATCGCGCAATGTGGCGTTCAAGCCGCTGCCAGCAAATTCCAGCCCCTCTTCGGCATCGAGTTGCCACAGCGCATCGCACTCCATCCCCAGCGGGGCCCAAAGCTTGTCAGACAGGTAGTCGCTGAGCGGGCGAGCAATGGCGGCAGAAAGTATCTCGCCCACCAGATAGGTTTCACCGGTGCTGTAGTTGAAGCGCGTGCCCGGTTCCGCCACCTGCGGCAGGTGGGCCATGAACGCCAGCACCCCCCCTTTCTGATCAGCGGCCTGGACGGCCAGCATGCGCCGACGCTCGGACTGGGGGTCGAGGTAGTCCTCATTCCAGCCCACGCCGGAGCTCATCTGCAGCACCTGGCGGATGCTGACCTGCTCGTAGGCCGAGCCCTTGAGAGAACGCACATAGTCCGTCACGGGCTGGTCCAGGCTTTGGATCAAGCCCTCGTGCAGCGCGATCCCCAGCAACACTGAAGAAATCGATTTGGCCACGGAAAAAGAGGGCCATCGGGCTTGGGCATGGTGCCCCCCCGCATAGCGCTCCAGCCGAACCTGGCCGTCCTGGAGCAGCAACAGCCCCGTGGTGCGATTGCGTTGCATGAAATCGTCGATGCCCAGTGCCTGTTCGCCAACGCGGTACTGGAGCGAAAGCCCTGGCCCCGACGGCAGAGGCCGCACCCCGGGACCGCGACAGACCCGACGGGTTGGGTAGACCTGCTCCATCTGCCGGTAACTGTTGAGCTGGACCTCTGCGGGCCAGGTCATCATGTCTTCGAAGCGGCCTATCGGCAGAGGCTCGCCGGGGCGCGGAGAGCCGCATTGATCAGAAGAAGTGGGCATGGATGTCTCGGGCAGCAAGTGACAAAGACCTGATCATCCTGTGCCGAGTTCAGTGATTCAAGCGCAAAATAATCATCCAATTTTTGCAATTTCCTCATACAACGACCTTCAAGCATGGAAAGCCGCAAGTTGCAGCACTTTCTGGCAGTGTGCGAGCATGGCTCGATGCAGCGGGCCGCCGAGCATTGCCACCTCACCCAGTCAGCCCTGAGCCGGAGCCTGGCAGCACTGGCCCAGGAATTGGGCGTGCCCCTGTTCGATGGTGGCAAACGTCGGCTGCAGCCCAGCCGCTTCGGCCTGGCCCTGCAGCAAAGGGCCCAGCGCCTGCTGGATGAGGAGCGTGAACTCAAACGCGAATTGGCCCTGATGAACGCAGGGCAGGCCGGCGACTGCGCGATCGGGTTCAGCCCGACCCCGGCCGAACTGGGCATGGCCCCCTGCCTGGGCTGGCTGGCCGACCAGGCGCCGCAGGTGCACGCCCGCATGGTCATCGGCAGGACAGACGCCTTGCTCAACGATCTGCGCCGCCATGTCCTGGACCTGGCGGTGGTGGACGCCAGCGCCATTCACGACAAAGAGGGCCTCAGCATCGAGCTTTTGCGACCCCTGACTGGTGGTTTCGTTTGCCGGGCCGCCCATCCTCTGAGCGCCCTGCCCCAGCCTGGCCTGGCCGATTTGCGCCCCTACGCCGTGGCCTGCTCCCCCTTGAGTGAAGCCTTTGACCGGGAGATCGGCCAGATCCTCGGCAAGCCGCTGCACTCGGGTGACTTGCTGAGCCTGCAGGGCGACAACTACCAGGCCCTCAAGAGCGCAACCCTGGCCTCCAACATGGTGCTGCTGGTGGCGCATGCCGTGGTGCGGGCCGAACTGGACGATGGGCGCCTGATCGCTCTGCCCGCCACCGGTCTGCCGACACCGGACGGTCGCTATGCCCTGGTACGGACCACCAGCCGGGTCCAATTGCCGGTGATGGCCCCTTTGTGCGACCTGCTGCGACAACGACTGGCCTGAGGTTCAGCGAATTCGCAGGCACGGCGGCCCGACTCAACCCCAAGCACCCACCCGGACATCAAATGGGTACGCCGAGAATCAACTTGATGACCGTTCTGTCGCTGTTGGCCAACGCAGAGCCATAGGAACGCCCTAACCCCAGGTCGACATCCCACCCACCCAGGTTGAAGTCGGCCACCACAAAATTGCTGGTAGTGTGGGGCGACGCCACTGCCGCATTCCGATGCAGCAGGCCCAGGGTGTCGTATCGCTCGACTCCCAGGCGCAAGTCGCCGTGCTCCTCGTCCGTGAACTGATAGCTGAGCTTGTAGTCCAACTCGGTCGACGAGGACTGCTGCGGGTGACTTCTGAAAGAGCCGTTGAGGTTGAAATTGCCCCCCGCCAGCCAGCGCCCCTGGCGGTAGGTTTCAATGAACTTCAGTTGGGTTGAACTTTCATCGGCATCAAAACGCTGGGCCAGATGCCCCACCTCCCAGTTGACGGCGAAATACCAAGGCGAATCCGCCGAAGGCGCACTGGGCCGCCACTTGATTCTGACCTTGGCCCCATCGGTGACGGGGTGCCCCTGCGAGACGGCCGGGGCCCCTGAACTCAGAACATACAGACCCGCCTCCCAGTGGGCGTTGATGCCATAGCTGAGTTCAGGCGTGAGTCGCCACTGGCGAAAGGTGGGCGAGCCGGGCTGGGCCGAGGGCACGAAGTTGGTGTGCAGATCCAAGCCGAACTGACCCGGCTCGGCAAATTCATCGAGGTAGACCTGAATCTCCTCCGGGGCCGCTTGACACAGCCCGGTGCTCAACGCAGCCGCTGTGACCAACACCCATTTCGCCAGCGTAGGCAGTTGCAGGCGCATTCGGCAGGGCCCTCCATCACAAAGAAAACAGAAACCATCCGGCACAGGCCAACCCCATGCGACAACGGGTTAGCCAGCGCGCCAGGCAGCATGCCTCAAACGGAAAATCCGAGAGGACTGCTGGGATTCCGCGCCCGATTTTCGGCCTGGGCAAGCGGCCCCATCAGGAAACCACCCCTCACGCAAAGTAGGAGTCCATCCGTATTCAAACGCCGCCAGGCAGCCCACATGCCCCTAGAACTCCAGCGCGAAGCACGCCAACAGGCCGTCACCTCCATCGAGCGTTACTTTCAGGTCCACCACGAAGAGCGCATCGGCAACATCGCTGCGGGCGCTCTACTGGGATTTTTTCTCGAAGAGATCGGCCCCTTGATCTACAACCAGGCCGTGAGCGATGTGCAAGAGCGTTTGCAGCACCGGGTCAGTGAGATCGACCTGGAGGTGCATGAAGAGCCCTTTGCGTATTGGCAGAAGTTCGATCGTCAACGAAAATAATGATCAGGCCGCAGCGGCCTTGGCTTTCACCACCCTTTTTACAGCAAGCCCATGGTGACCAAGCTACAGGCCCCGGCAAAAGAGATCCAGTAGCCCGACGAAGCCTTGTCACCGGTGGTCTCGATCAACCAGGTCGAGATCAGGGGCGTGAAGCCACCATAGATAGCCATGGCCAGGCTGTACGCCAACAAAAACCCCACCGTGAGCACAAGGGCCGGCATCACTTCCGGCAAGGCCACCGTGGCTTTCAATACCGAATTGAACGCCAACAGACAGAGCAAGCACTCGGGAAGAACCCCCTGTTGGCCTGACTGGGCGGCCCGGCCTATGATTTGCCACCGACGGCCCCTGTCCGCGTACGCCGGTGCGTTTATTGCTTCCCGTCGACGGTGGCCAATGCCCTCAGAGCAGCCACCACCAACGTTCAGGGAGAACCCAACATCATGAGCACTGTTGCCGACAGCCCAAGCACACCAGGTCACCCTTCGCTGACCTACCTGCACACCTTGCTGCGTACCATGGTTCAGGCCGGCGGCACCGACCTCTTCATCTCGGCCGACTTTCCACCGTCCATGAAGGTCAATGGCGAGTTGCAGCCTTTGCAATCCATCAAATTGCAGGGTGAGCACACCCTGCAACTGGCCGCAGCGCTGATGGACGCAGGACACCGGCAGGATTTTGAGCAGGATTTGGAAGCCAACTTCGCCATGTCCTTGCCCGGCGTGGCTCGCTTTCGGGTCAATGTGTTCCGCCAACAGCGCCAGGTCGGCATGGTGATCCGCACCATCCCGAACGAAGTGCCCGAGATCGAGGCACTGGGCCTGCCAGACATCTTCAAGACCCTATCGCTGGCATCGCGTGGCCTGGTTCTGTTGGTGGGGGCAGCCGGCTCGGGCAAGTCGACCTCTTTGGCGGCCATGCTCCATCACCGCAATCGCCACACCAAAAGCCATATCGTGACGGTGGAAGACCCGGTAGAGTATGTCCACAGTTCGATCTCCAGCCTGGTCACGCACCGGGAGATTGGCATCGACACCCACTCCTGGCATCACGCACTCAAGAACGCGCTGCGGCAGGCGCCGGATGTGATCCTGATCGGCGAGATTCGCGACACGGAGACCATGGAACAGGCCTTGTCGTTTGCGGAGACCGGGCATTTGTGCATGGCCACCCTGCATGCGACCAGCGCCAGCCGCAGCTTTGATCGCATCCTGAATTTCTTTCCGGAAGAACGCCGGCAGCAGATTCTGATGGACCTGTCGATGAACCTCAACGCCATCATCTCCCAGCGCCTAGTGCCCCACGCAAAAGGGCAAGGCCGCCAGGCCGCAATCGAGATACTGCTCAACACCCCGACCCTGGCCGAGAAAATCTACCGCGGAGAGTTTCACGACATCAAGGCCGTGATGAGCAAATCGCGCAATGTGGGCATGCAGACGCTCGATGACGCGATTTTTGATCTGCATGAACTGGGGCAGATCAACTACACCGATGCACTTCGGTATGCCGACAGCGAGAATGAAATGCGCCTGGCCATCAAGCTGCGCAGCCGGCGGCCGCCGCCGGCCGGTTCCATGACATCGCCGACGATCAGCCTGTGAGCCAGGTCCCCAAATAGCAGCCTTCGCGATTTCCAGAACGGCCAGGCACGCAGGGCTGGCCCCGCGGCACTGAGCCAGAAAAATTCGGCCTTCCTCCTCCATCAAGCCAAAGCCCTCCGTTTTTCCTGCTATAGTTGAGGGCTTCCGGAGAGGTGGATGAGCGGTTTAAGTCGCACGCCTGGAAAGCGTGTGTGGGTTAATCCCCACCGCGGGTTCGAATCCCGCCCTCTCCGCCAAATACAGCCCCAAGTGATTTGCGTCACTTGGGGTTTTTTGTTGCCCGACACCCTTTCACCAGGGCACGGATGGGGCCCTGATCAGCCCATTCATGAGCCCACGCAAGCGACGGTCGTCAGGGCTGGAGAGTTCGCTGCCCAACGGCCGACTTCTCTGCCACTTGGAGTTCAGGCAGTCCATGGGACAGGCGGGTCAACCAGTCTGAAATTTCCTCGGCGGGCATGGCTTTGGCAAACAGGTAGCCCTGCAGCTTGTGCAGTCCGATGCCACGCACCACGGCCAGTTCCTCCTGGGTTTCGATGCCCTCGGCGGTCACCTCCAGGTCGAAATCCTGCGCGATGGCCAACACATGGCTCAGCAAGCGCTGACGCCGCGGATCGAGCAACAGGTTTCGCACAAAAAGACGGTCGCACTTGATGCCCCGGATGGGCAGCTCGGCCAACATGGCCAGCGATGAATACCCGGCACCAAAATCATCCATGACCACGGCAATGCCCACCCGCGCCATGGCACGCATGGCCTCCAGCATGGGAGCACCGCTGGCAATGATGGCGTGCTCGGTCAACTCCAGGGTCAATTGTCCGGTCTCGACACCGTGAGCCGCCAAGACCTGTACCAGCCAATGCTCAAACCCTGGCTCCATCAGTGTGGTCGGCGACAGGTTCACCGAAACCCGCAGACCCAGCTGGCCGTCATCCCCCCAGCGCGCCATCTGACCGATGGCCTGCTCCAGGATCAGGCGATCCACCAGCGTGGTCTTGCCCTGCAACTCGCACACCAGCAAAAACACCTCGGGGTTGAGTCGGCCCAGCACCGGATGCTGCAGACGCAGCAGGGCCTCGAAGGCCGGCGGCTGGCCCGCCTTCAACTGCACGATGGGTTGAAAATGCAAGTTCAGGCGCTGCTTGGTGAGCAACTCTGCCAAGTGGTCTGCGATCAGCGCCATCTGAACGTCGTGCTGCGGGTTGGTCACCGGTGTTGCCACTCGCATCATTGACAGGCCTTGCCGCAAGCGCAATTGCAGCCGCTGATCCAAACGCAGGTTGCCCATGTGCTCCAGCACCACGACCAGGGCAAACACCGCCACCACCGCGATAGCGCCAGCCGACCTGCCCACCGGGTCCGTCAATGGCGACGGAGGAAAGGCGTTGATCAGCAGGCAATGCAGAGCCAGGATGGTCAGGCCACCCAGCACCACGTCGGGCCAGCGCCGCATGGCGTGGCTCTGGATCAACAAACGCCGCTTCGCCGCACGGTGACGGATGGACAGGACAGTCGTCAGGCAAATGGCGACCGCGATGGACGCCAGCAGGGACCCTGCATCGATGTGCGCCAGGCTGGCGCCATAGCCCATGGCCAGCACGAAGTGCCCCGTGAGCATGCCCAGGGCCATCACCACACCCGCCACCACGGTGCGCTTGCGGCTGACGCTGGTGCTGAGCTCAGGCAGCGTGATGCGGGCACTGACCATCATCACCAGCAAGGCCAGCAGCCCCTCATTCAGGTTGGGCGCCCTGCCGCCCAGGTGCTGGTACATGAAGAAACCACCGATGTCCAGCGCCCAGACGATACAGCCGATGATCAGCGCAGCGTGCGAGGCACTCAGGCGCCGATTGCCGGGGTCGACCGACCATGCTGCGTGCTCCACCAGCCGATTGCTGACCTGCACCACCAGAATCGCGAAGGCCACAAATAACAGCATGGACAGTGGCGAAGGGAAACTTGCCGCTCGGGGCACCACAAACCCCGCCACTCCGTACATATATTCATTGACAATCATCAACCCCGCCCCACTCCAACGCAGCACATTTGTCGCCAGAATCGGCAATTAGAAGCTCGCGCAGCCCCGAAAATGACTCAAGTCAAAAATTTGACACCGACGAACGCCATTTTGTTGCCAGATTGATACAGATCGTCGAATCATCGGCCCATCGAGCGAGCCGGTGCAGTGGGCTGACCCACCGGCACGGCCGACGCCGCGCCCATTGCCTGGACCGGAACCCACCGGGGCGGCCCCTGCCCCAAGCCTCAGACCCGCACGACAACAAGGCTTGCTCCGCCAGACGATAATCAGGGGCTTCGGCGCTCACCGCCTGTGCGGCACGCTGTTCGACACCAACGATCTGGAACGACCCCAAGGACCTCCTCATGCCAGCTTACCGCTCCAAGACCTCCACTTCCGGCCGCAACATGGCGGGCGCTCGCTCTCTGTGGCGCGCCACCGGCATGAAGGACGACGACTTCAGCAAGCCCATCATTGCGATTGCCAACTCGTTCACCCAGTTCGTCCCGGGTCACGTTCACCTCAAGGACATGGGCCAACTGGTGGCGCGTGAAATCGAGGCCGCTGGCGGCGTCGCCAAGGAGTTCAACACCATTGCGGTGGATGACGGCATTGCCATGGGCCATGACGGCATGTTGTATTCGCTGCCCAGCCGCGACATCATTGCCGACTCGGTCGAGTACATGGTCAACGCCCACACAGCCGATGCGCTGGTGTGCATCTCCAACTGCGACAAGATCACGCCCGGCATGCTCATGGCCGCCATGCGCCTGAACATCCCGGTCGTCTTCGTGTCGGGTGGCCCGATGGAAGCCGGCAAGGTGCGCCTGGCCAACCCGGTGACCCAGACCATCGAATTCAAGAAGCTCGACCTGATTGACGCCATGGTGATGGCCGCCGACAGCAAGGTCAGCGATGCCGACGTGGCCGAGGTCGAGCGTTCAGCCTGCCCCACCTGCGGTTCGTGCTCGGGCATGTTCACCGCCAACTCGATGAACTGCCTGACCGAAGCCCTGGGCCTGAGCCTGCCGGGCAACGGCACCGTGGTGGCCACCCATGCCGACCGCGAGCAGCTCTTCAAGCGTGCGGGCCACCTGATCGTGGACCTGGCCAAGCGCTATTACGAAGGCGATGACGAGACCGTGCTGCCGCGCTCGGTGGGTTTCAAGGCATTTGAGAACGCCATGACCCTGGACATCGCCATGGGCGGCTCCACCAACACCATCCTGCACCTGCTGGCCATTGCGCAAGAGGCCGGCATCGACTTCACCATGACCGACATCGATCGCCTGTCGCGCGTGGTGCCTCAGTTGTGCAAGGTGGCGCCCAACACCAACAAATACCACATCGAAGACGTGCACCGTGCCGGCGGCATCATGGCCATCCTCGGAGAACTGGCGCGCGCCGGCAAGCTGCACACCGACGTGCCCACCGTGCACAGCAAGACCTTGGGCGACGCCCTGGCCCATTGGGACATCGTCACCGCCACCGACGAGGCCGTGCGCACGTTCTACATGGCTGGCCCGGCCGGCATCCCCACCCAGGTGGCTTTCAGCCAGGCCACCCGTTGGCCCAGCCTGGACACTGACCGTGCCGAGGGCTGCATCCGCTCGTACGAAAACGCCTTCTCCAAGGAAGGCGGCCTGGCCGTGCTGCGCGGCAACATCGCCTTGGACGGCTGCGTGGTCAAGACCGCGGGCGTGGATGACAGCCTGCTGGTGTTCGAGGGCCCGGCTCATGTGGTCGAAAGCCAGGACGAAGCGGTTGAGCACATCCTCAACGACGAAGTCAAGGCCGGCGACGTGGTGATCGTGCGCTACGAAGGCCCCAAGGGGGGCCCGGGCATGCAAGAGATGCTCTACCCCACCAGCTATATCAAGTCCAAGGGCCTGGGCAAAGCCTGTGCCCTGCTGACTGACGGCCGCTTCTCGGGGGGCACGTCCGGCCTGTCGATCGGCCACTGCTCACCCGAAGCCGCTGCGGGCGGCACCATTGGCCTGGTTCGCCATGGCGACCGCATCCGGATCGACATTCCCAACCGCACGATCGATGTGCTGGTGAGCGACGAAGAACTGGCCGTGCGCCGCGCCGAGCAAGATGCCAAGGGCTGGAAGCCCGTCAAGCCGCGCCCCCGCAAGGTGTCGGCGGCCCTCAAGGCCTATGCCCTGCTGGCCACCTCGGCTGACAAGGGTGCCGTGCGCGACCTCTCGCTGCTCGGCGACTGAACGCCAGCGCCCCCAAGCTCTGAGCTCTGAGCTCTGAACGAGAAAAGCCCCGAAAGGGGCTTTTCTCATGGTGGCCCCGTTCGGGGCCGGTGGGGGGCTCAGGCCAGGTCGAAACGGTCCGCGTTCATGACCTTGGTCCAGGCGGCCACGAAGTCCTTCACAAACTTGTCACGGCCATCGTCCTGGGCATAGACCTCGGCGTAGGCGCGCAGCACCGAGTTCGAGCCGAACACCAGGTCCACCCGGGTGGCCGTCCAGCGCACGGCACCCGACTGGCGATCACGGATCTCGTACAGGTTGCTGCCGGCCGGCTTCCAGGTGTAGGCCATGTCGGTCAGGTTGACGAAGAAGTCGGTGCTCAGAGTGCCCACGCGGTCGGTGAACACGCCATGTGCGCTGCCGCCGTGATTGGTGCCCAGCACACGCAGCCCGCCGATCAGAGCCGTCATTTCCGGAGCCGTCAGGCGCATCAGTTGGGCACGGTCCAGCAGCAGCTCTTCAGCGCTGACCACGTAGTCCTTCTTGAGCCAGTTGCGGAAGCCATCGGCCACCGGCTCCAGCACGTCGAAAGACGCCGCGTCGGTCTGCTCTGCCGTGGCATCGCCGCGACCGGGTGCAAACGGCACGGTGAGGTCAAACCCGGCTGCCTTGGCAGCCGCTTCCACCCCCACATTGCCGGCCAGCACGATCACGTCGGCCACGCTGACGCCGAATTTCGCGGCGATGGGCTCCAGCAGCGACAGCACACGGGCCAGGCGGGTTGGCTCATTGCCTTCCCAGTCCTTTTGCGGGGCCAGGCGGATGCGGGCCCCATTGGCACCGCCGCGCTTGTCCGAGCCACGGAAAGTACGGGCGCTGTCCCAGGCCGTGCTGACCAAGTCAGCCGTGCTCAGACCTGTCGCCGCAATGGCGGCCTTGACGGCGGCCACGTCGTAGTCACTGCGACCGGCCGGCACCGGGTCTTGCCAGATCAGGTCTTCCTGCGGCACATCGGGGCCGATGTAGCGGGCCTTGGGGCCCAGATCGCGGTGGGTCAGCTTGAACCAGGCCCGGGCGAACACTTCCGAGAAGTACGCCGGATCCTTGTAGAAACGCTCCGAGATCGCGCGGTAGGCCGGGTCCATCTTCATGGCCATGTCGGCGTCGGTCATGATCAGGCGGGTGTGGCCACTGGCGCCTTCCACATCGCTCGGGCGGTGCTCGTCCTTGAGGTTGATGGGCTCCCACTGCCAGGCCCCGGCCGGGCTCTTCTTGAGTTCCCAGTCGTAGTTCAAGAGGGTTTCAAAATAGCCGTTGTCCCATTGGGTCGGGTGCGGTGTCCAGGCGCCTTCAATGCCGCTGGTCACGGTATCGCGGCCAATGCCTCGACCGCTGTGGTTGATCCAGCCCAGACCTTGCTCGTTCAGATCAGCACCTTCGGGGGCCGGGCCCAGCTTGGCAGCGTCGCCGTTGCCGTGGGCCTTGCCCACGGTGTGGCCGCCGGCGGTCAAGGCCACGGTCTCTTCATCGTCCATGGCCATGCGGGCAAAGGTCACACGCACGTCGTGGGCGGTCTTGAGTGGGTCGGGCTTGCCGTCCACGCCTTCCGGGTTCACATAGATCAGGCCCATCATGACCGCAGCCAGGGGGTTCTCCAGATCGCGCTCGCCGGAATAACGGCTGTTGGGGCCGCCGCTCGGGGCCAGCCATTCCTTTTCTGAACCCCAGTAGATGTCCTTCTCGGGTGCCCAGATGTCTTCACGGCCGAAGGCAAAGCCAAAGGTCTTGAGGCCCATCGATTCGTAGGCCATGTTGCCAGCCAGGATCATCAGGTCGGCCCAGCTCAGCTGATTGCCATACTTGCGTTTGATCGGCCACAACAGGCGGCGGGCCTTGTCGAGGTTGCCGTTGTCAGGCCAGGAGTTCAAGGGGGCGAAGCGCTGGTTGCCCGTGCCTGCACCGCCACGGCCGTCGGCAATGCGGTAGGTGCCAGCCGAGTGCCAGGCCATGCGGATCATCAGGCCGCCATAGTGGCCCCAGTCGGCCGGCCACCAGGGCTGGCTGTCGGTCATCAAGGCCTTCAGGTCGCGCTTGAGGGCTTCGACATCCAGCTTGCTCACTGCCTCACGGTAGCTGAAGCCGTCGCCCAAGGGCTGGGTCTTGCTGTCGTGCTGGTGCAGGATGTCCAGATTCAGGGCCTTGGGCCACCAATCGGCATTGGTCTTGCTGACCGAGGTCATTCCACCGTGCATGACCGGGCATTTGCCGACGGCATTGGCGTTGCTGTTTTCCATTGCGAGTTCCTTTGTAGAAAAGATGACGGTCCGGATCGACCTGACTCGATGCGATGGCCCTGGCATGCCAAAAGAGGCGGGGCCAAGCTGCGTCTTGTTGATCACTATCCAGCGGTCTCCATTCTGAAGCCCTGGCCGCTTAAAACCACAAAAATATCACTCCAAAATCATTATCATCACAATAGAAAAATACAAACAACTTTGATTTTTGATAGTTTTGTGCGCCATTCAGTCATCGGCACCGACCGCTCGGTGTCTATCGTGCCTCGCGATGGCGCAGGTGTGTGCGCTTTGAGAAGCAAACGGTCGCACCATCCGACGAAAGGAAGCCTTGCCCTCACCTCGCCCTTTGCAGGCGAACGCGCGCCAGCCGCACTCGCTCGCCGGCCTTCGACCCGGGCCAGGGTGCCTCAGGCCTCGCTGCTGAGACGCGGAGAGGCCGTCAGCGGCATGTCCCGGGTGGGCAGGCTGATGCGGTAGCCCTGGGCGTAATTGATGCCCATCTCACGCAGCGCCTGCAGGATGTCGTCGCTCTCGACAAACTCGGCCACGGTCAGGATGCCGATGTCCTGGCACAGACGCGACAGGTTATGGACCAGGGCATAGTCGATCTTCGAGTTGAGGATATTGCGCACAAAGGCGCCATCGATCTTCACGTACTCGAACTTCAACTCGCGCAGGTAATGGAACGAGTTGTAGCCGCTGCCAAAATCGTCCAGCGCAAAGGCAAAGCCCCGGCTGCGCAACTGGGTGAGAAAGGTGCGCATATTGGTCATGTCACCAATCGCATCGCGCTCCAGGATCTCAAACACGATGCACTGGGGCGGGATGCCCAGCGCATTGCACAGGTCTTCCGCATAGGCCAGCACGCCGCGCCCCTGGATTTCCTGTGCCGACAGGTTCAGGAACACCTTGATGTCGGGCGCGCCGCTGAGCATGCGCTGGCGTTGGGCCTCCAGGGCTTTTCGGATCACGATGCGGTCCAGCTCGCGGCCCATGCCGTATTTCTCGATGGTCTCGATGAACTGCCCGGCCACCACGATGTCGCCATTGGGCTCGACCATCCGAGCCAGGGTCTCGCAAGCAAAGAGCTCGCCGCTGTGGCAGTCCACGATGCTGTGGAAGTACGGCACGATGCGCTCCTGATGCAACGCCACGCGCAGGCGCTCGGCATAGTCACGGGTCTGCCGGCCCGCGTGGGCCTTGCCCTTGAGCGATTCCAGCGTGCAGGCGCCGTCCTTGCCCATCTCCTTGGCCCGGTACATGGCCTGATCGGCACCGGCCAGGATATCGGCCTCATTGCCGGCGTCACCAGGGTACACCGCGATGCCAATCGACACGGTCAGGTGAAAGTGCTTGCCATCGGGCGCGGTGAAGCTGCGTTCGCGCAAAGCCTGCCCCAGCAGGTTGGCCACGGTGCTGGCCCCGCTGCGGCCCGTCTCCATCAACAGCACGGTGAACTCGTCGCCACCGATGCGCGCTGCCACATCCCCCTTGCGGATCTGGGTGCGCAGGATTTCGGCCACACCGCGCAAGGCCTCGTCACCCACCTGGTGACCATAGGAGTCGTTGATGTCCTTGAAATCGTCCAGGTCCAGCATGAGCAGCGAAAACTCGTGCCCGTGACGCTCCGAACGGCCAAATTCGTACTCCAGCACGTTGCTGAACTGGCGCCGGTTGTACAAGCCCGTCAGCGGGTCGTGCATGGCGTAGTACTCCAGCTCGGACAGCGTTCGCGACAACAGTTTGCTGGAGCCCACCACCATCACCATCACCGACAGGATGGAGCGCACCACGCTCTCTTCCTGCGACGTCAGCTCGTTGCTGCCCACGTAGGCCACGCCCAGCAGGCCGGCCAGCCGCGGAGTGTGCTCGGGCACGGTCACGGTGATCATGCGGATGTCATCCGCTGCCGCATTTTGCTCGGGCACGGGAATCTCGAACTCGTCGATCTCCAGCAGGGTGTCGGCCGGCAGGTTCAGCCCGGTCAACATCTGGCGCGACAGCATCTCGCGCGCGCTCTTCTTCATGTCTTCCGGGTAGTCACCCAGGTAGTACAGGAACAGCGACAGGCCGTGCTCCTCGGCAAATGCGATGTAGAAGAAGTTGAACGGGAAGATGGCATGGAAATCGGCCAGGATCTCCTGCACAAACGCCTTCCACTGGGCCACATGCTCGTGCGAGAGGATGATGCGCTCCAGCACCCGGCTCTGGCGCTCGAAAAGGTCTTTCTCGATCAGCGTCGAGGCCAGATCGGTCACCGTCTGATTGAACTCCAGCAAGGTGGTCTTGGCATGCTCGGCGTTGCGGCTCCACTGGCGCTGGCGTTCGCCCAACAGCAGCGCCATGGTCTGCTCCAGGCTGCGGTAGGTGTCGATCACGTGGCGCAGGCGCAGCGCCAGGTTGTGCGGCATGGCCTCTTGCGACAAGGCCTCCAGCTCAGCCATCACCTCACTCTGCACCTGGCGAACCAGGGCCCCCAGGTTGCTGGCGAAGGCCCGGCTGCGCGTCTGGCTCTCCAGCAGGGACGCCATGCGGTCCATCACCCGCTGGCGCAAGGCCTCCAGATGGTTGGTGAAGATGGGGGCACTCATCGAACGAATCGCCCGCCGCTTTGCAGCAGATCGATGCCGCATTGCAATTCGCCCAGCCAGGCCAGAAACTGCCCCACCGCGGCCCCACGGTAAACCGGCCCATGTTGGGGCGCGATCATCTCGATGTCCAGGTGCGCGATCGTCTCCAGCCAGCAACGGATGGCCCGGTTCGATCCCATGTAGCGGCGGTGAAAGCCTTCGATGTAGGGCAGGTGCCCAGCCAGATCATCCACAAAGGCCGTGTCCTGCTCCGGCGGCAACATGGCCGCCCCAATGTCGCCTGAGAACAGCACCTTGGCCACCGGGTCGTACACATTGATCTGCCCCTCGGAGTGCAGAAAATGCGCCGGCACCACCTCCAGATCAAACCCAGGGGCCACGTTGCAGTGCATGCCCTCGTCGGGAACCCCGACAAAATGGGACATGTCCTTGAGCCCGTAATGCGGCAAAAAACGCATCCAGATGCTCGACACATAAACCGGCGCGTCCAGCAACTCTAGCCAGGTCGACAGGCCCCCGACAATGTCCGGATCCTGATGGGAGAGAAAAACACCTTTGATGCCGGCAGGCTGCACATAGCGCAGCATTTCAGCCAGCACCCGGGGCATCACGCCAAAACCACCGGGATCCAGCAGCACACCCTGCCCCTCATGAACCACCAGATATTGGTTGGACCTGATCCCATCCTCCTCGCCCGGTTCACTCTCATTCAACAAAATGAATTGATGCTGGTCTGATTCATGGAGCTTGATATTGCGCATAACCTTCTGAGAGCTTCAAGGGGCAGGGTCGATGATCGACGAAACATAAAATGATTTCGGAGCGGCAATCTGTTCCATTTGCGTTACGTCAAGGAATCTGAATTGGATTTTTGCTCAAGGGAAAACCCCATCTTCGGCGTGGCAACGGCGACACAAATCCACTGATGCCAAAGTCCGAAAAATGAAACGAGCCACGCATTTATTTCATCTATGATTTTTATCTCCAACCCCTGAGCCTGCTGTGCCTTCAACTGCCTTTCAAAAATCCCTGGCGTTGTTGACCAGCCGGCGTTTCGGCACCTTCTGGGTCGCCAGCCTGTTGGCCAACATCGGCACCTGGGCGCAACAGGTCACCCAGCCCTGGCTCATGCTCAGCCTGGGCGCCTCGCCCCTGATGCTGGGCCTGGATGCCTTTGCGCTCAGCGCACCCGCCCTGCTGCTGACCTTGGTGGGTGGCGAATTGGCCGACCGTGCCGATCGGCGCCGCACCATCGCCTTGTTCCAGTCGATCCAGATGCTGTGCCCTTTGCTGCTGGTCGCAGGCGTGCTGGGCGGCTGGATCCAACCCTGGGAAGTGGTGCTGCTCTCGCTGGTGGTTGGCGTGACCGACGCCTTGTCCATGCCATCGTTTCAATCGATTGTTCCGTCCATCGTCCAGCACGAGCAGATCCCGGCGGGCATCGCCCTCAATGCCAGTCAATTCAACCTGTCACGCATCCTCGGGCCTGCGGTGGCGGGTCTGCTGATGGCCAGTGCCGGCATGGCCGGCGCCTTTGCCGTGAGCGCAGCGTCCTACCTACCCTTCATCGGCGTGGCCCTGTGGGTGCTGCCGCGGCGCTTGCAAACGCCCCCGGCAGCCCCCCAGGTGCCGGGTCGCCCGCCCGCCCAGGCCCTGACCCAGGGCAGCCAGAGGCTCTGGCTGGGCCTGCGCGAGGTGCTGGGCCAGGCCCGACTGCGAGGCGCCCTGCTGACCGTGTTCGTCAATGCCCTGCTGTGCGCCCCCCTGATCACCTTTTGCCCCGTGCTGGTCAAACAGGCCTTTCAAGGCGATGCTGCCCAGTTCAGCCTGAGCGCTGGCGCACTCGGTCTGGGGGGCCTGCTGGGCGCAGCCGCCTTGCTGGGGTTCGACGCCCAGCGCGACCGACGCCCCTGGTGCACGGGCTTTGCGCTTGCCTATGCAGTGGTCGTGTTGCTGGCCGCCATCAAACCCTGGGCTGGCGCGATGGCCCCCTTGTTTGTCCTGGCCGGGGTGGCCATGACTGCGAGCAATGCCTCTGCCAACACCTTGCTGCAATCGAGTGCACCCGAGCACCTGCGTGGCAAGACGGTCAGCCTGTTCATGCTGGCCATGCGGGGTGGGTTGTCGCTGGGCAGCCTGCTCACGGGGTTCAGCGTGCACCTCATGGGCGTGCGCAGCGCGCTGGCCCTCAATGGGGTCCTGGCCTTGCTTGTCTTGTCGGGCCTGGGTTGGGTCTGGCGGCGGGCGAGCCAGGGCCCCGATTTGTAAGCAGCAGGCAAAGAAACCGCATCAGAAATACTAAATCAGTTCATTTTTGGCTGATATGGCCGATACACAAGGGCATGCAAGTCAATTCCAACACCTCCAGCAGCGCCGTCACAAGCACCACCAGCTCGGGCGGAACCGACAGCGCCAGCCAGATTGCCGCGCTTCAAAAGCAGTTGCGGCAATTGACTCAACAACTCAAGGACATCACCAATTCCGATGGTGACGCCAAGACCAAGCAAAAGCGTGCCGCCTTGCTGCAGGCTCAGATTCAATTGGTTCAGGCCCAGATATCCGCCTTGCAACAACAGCAGCAGCAAGAAAAGCTGGACAAAGCTGCGAAGGCCCAGGAATCCAGGCCCGGCCAGGCCAGCGGTAAAAATCAACAGGCGCAGCAGAAAAAAGCAGCCGCCCAGATCGGCCTGGGCCAGCAGGTCGACGTCTACGTCTGAAAACGTTGAATGGTGGCGCATGCAGATCGCCTCAACGCAATAAGCCGGGATTTTCAGCCGGCTCGGTTCGATACCCCAGCGATACCTGGTGATTCATTGCGATGGGGGCTGGATTATCGAAGCGCTTCGTGTATCTTGTTGTATCAAACAGCCAATGGAATATCCATGCTCTGCTGATGATGCACACGCACCCTGCAATTTCGCCCCCGAATCCAGACGCCTTGGCGCCTGCAGGGCGCGTTTTGCCGACGGTTTTGCTGGTGGACGACACCAAGGAGAACCTCTCCGTCATCGGTCAGATGTTGCGTCCGCTCTACCAGGTCCGGGTGGCCAATTCGGGGCAACGTGCCCTGCTCGCGCTGCAGAACCCACCTCGACCTGATCTGATCCTGCTCGACGTGATGATGCCCGACATGAACGGCTACCAGGTGTTGGAGCAACTGCGGGCTGCCCCCTTGTGGCGCGACATCCCGGTGATCTTTGTCACCGCCCTCAACGCCGACGACGACGAAGAGCACGGTCTGGCCCTGGGTGCGGTCGACTACGTGACCAAGCCGGTCAAGCCGGCACTGCTGCTGGCCCGGGTGCATGCGCAGCTCGAACTCAAACAGGCCCGTGACCGCCTGGCCCACCAGAACGCCTTTCTCGACGCCGAGGTGCGTCGCCGCATGGCCGAAAACGAGTTGATCAAGAACCTCAGCCTGTTCGCCCTGGCCACGCTGGCCGAGAAACGTGACAACGAGACCGGCAACCACCTGCGCCGCACCCAGGCCTACATCGAGGTGCTGATGAACCAGCTGCTCGATCATCCTCGTTTCGCCCAGGCGCTGGCCGCACCCGACGTGCGCCAGCGCATTGCCAAGGCCGCGCCGCTGCATGACATCGGCAAGGTGGGCATTCCGGACGCCATTCTCCTCAAGCCCGGCCGGCTCACGCCCGAAGAGTTCGAGATCATGAAGACCCATGCGGCCATCGGAGCGCAGGCCCTTGAAGAGGCCATTGAACGTGCACGTGAACTGGAGCCCACGCTGACCCCTGTGGGCGCCGGCCCGGACGCCCCGGGCGCACCAGACGCACCAGACGCACCAGACACATCCGACAGCAGCCCTTCCCTCGAGTTCCTCGAAACCGCCCAACAGATCGCGGCCGGCCACCATGAAAAATGGGATGGCAGTGGCTATCCCCTCGGGCTGTCTGGTGAAGCGATCCCTCTGCCGGCCCGCCTGATGGCCCTGGCTGATGTGTTCGATGCACTGATCTCGCGCCGCCCCTACAAGTTGCCCTTGCCCATGGACACCACCCGGCAAATCATCACCGAGGGCCGAGGCCGCCATTTTGACCCCGACATCGTCGACGCCTTTCTGGCCCGCTTCGATGAGTTCAGGACCATTGCAGACCACTATGCCGATCAAGCCTGAGCCCGCATCGCCGCGACCGGCCCTACAACGACTCGCAGCCTGTGCCGCGCTGGTGGCGCCCCTGCTGCTGGGTCCGAGCCAGGCAGCCCGGGCCGCGGATGCCAGCCCCATGCCCGCACCGACTCCATTTCAGGAGGTCATGGCCAAACCCGAAATCCTGAGCCAGTTGCGATCCGGCGGCTACGTGCTCTACATGCGCCACGGCACCACCGACAACAGCCGGGCCGATGCCGTCACCGGCCTGCGCCTGGACGACTGCAGCACCCAGCGTGTGCTCAATGACGAGGGGCGCCGTCTCGCGGTCACCCTGGGCAACACCCTGCGCCAGGCCCGCATCCCGGTGGCTGAGATCTTCCACAGCCCCTTGTGCCGCACCACCGAGACCGTGAAACTGGCCTACCCCGACTTCAAAGGCCCGGTGCACGCCGACCCGGACCTGATGTACACCGCCAACCTGACCAGTGAACAGAAAAAGCCCGTGCTGCAAGCCACCCGGCGCCTGGTCAGCACGCCGCCGGCGCCAGGCAGCAACCGGCTGATCGTGGCCCACGCCCCCAACATGGCAGACCTGATGGGCTACTTCGTCAAGCCCGAGGGCACGGTGGTCGTGCTGCGCCCACTGGGTTCCAACGGCTTTGAATACCTCGCCAGCATCCCCCCAGCCCTCTGGCCGCAGTTGCTCAAGGCGGCGCCGACGCCATGAAGTGGCGCACCGACTCCAAGCAACTGCATTTTCTGCTGCTGCTCTTTCTGCCGGTGGCGTTGGCCCTGCTGCTGGGTGGTGCGTTCAACCAGTTCACTGAACAGGAACTGCAACAGACTCGAAGCGAGTACGACCGGGCCCAGGCGCGCGACCTGGGCACCGCCAGCGAGGCCTCCTCGATCAGCCTGCAAGCGCTGGTCCTGCAGCAAGAGCTGACCGACGCGCTGGCGCAAGCCCAGGCCGGGCGCATCGACGAGGCCGGTGCCTACCGCCTGCACACCCGCATCGTTGACCAGGTGGCCCAGTTCGAGCAACGCCTGGCCCGTCTGGGGCAGGCCGACCTGTCAAGCGAGCAGGCCCAGGCCCTGCGCGCTGCCCAGACCGAATTCGGCGACTTCAAACGCTTTGTGCTCATGAGCACCGACCTGGCCTCGATCGACACCCGCCTCGCCGGCCAGCACCTGCTCACCGCCCATGAGCATTACGTGAAGCTGGCCTTGCAACTGCAGTCGATTGACGAGCGACTCACCCAACAAGCCCAGCAGCGCAACGCCGAGGCCGGCCAGGCGCTGGACGCCATCCGCACCCGCATGCTGGTGCTCAGTGGCACCGCCACAGGACTGGTGCTGCTGCTCTGGCTGGCCGTGGCCGTGCGGCTGGCCCGACGCCTGGGCCGCCTCAGCGCCGCGCTTCGCCAACTCAGCGAGCACGGGGACGAGCCCGGCGACACGCCGCTGTTCACCGAACTCGTGGCCAGTGCCCGCCGGCATGGCCTGCTGGGCGACATGACCCGCGCCGTGCTGGCCTACCGCGACGCCCGACTGCAGCGCCGCGCTGCCCAGGACGCACTGGACGCCGAGCGCAGCCAACTGCGAGCCCTGATCCAGGGCATGCCCGATCTGGTCTGGCTGAAAGACCCCGACGGCGCCTACCAGGTGTTCAACCAGCGCTTTCTGCAGCAGACCGGGCGCAGCCCCGAGTCCCTGCGGGGTCTGCGCGATCAAGACCTGTTCTCTCCTGAAGTGGCGGCGCTCTACCTCAGCGGCGATCAGATCGCCGTCGACACCGGCCGCTACGAGCTGCCGCCGCACTGGCGCACCTTTGCCGATGGCCACCGCGAGTTGGTGACCGCCATCAAAACCCCCATCCGCGACGCGCAGGGCCAGCTGCTGGGCGTGCTGGGCGTGGGCCGCGACATCACGGCCCTGCACCAGGCCCAGCAAGCCCTGGCCGACCGGGAACGCCAATACGCCAGCATCGTCAGCCAGGCCCCCATCGGCATCGTGCTGGTCGACCAGGCCACCCTGGGCTTCATCAGCTTCAATGAGGCGGCCTGCCAGGCCATGGGCTACGAGCGCGACGAATTTGCCCGGCTGAGCATCTATGACCTGCAAGCCCACCTGAGCCCCGCGCAAGTCGACGCCGTCGTGCAGCGCATCGTGTCCGAGAACGGCCTGGAGTTCGAAAACCAGCGCCGCAACAAACAGGGCGAGGTGCGTGAATTCTGGATCTCCATGCGCCCCCTGCAACTGGACGGGCGGGCCTGCCTCACCGGCGTCTGGATGGACGTGACCGAGCGCAAGAACACCGAGCGGGAACTGCAACGCCATCGTGAGCAATTGGAACAGCGGGTGATCGAGCGCACGGCCAGCCTGGAGGAGGCCAGCCGGCGCCTGTCAGAGCAGACCTTGCAATTGCGCTCGGCCAACAGCGAGCTGCGCGGCATCTTCGACCACGCCACCGCGGGCATCGTGATCCTGCAGTCGCGCCGGGTGTTGCGCTGCAACCGCAAGGTCGAAGAGATTTTCGGCTACCCCCCGGGCGCGCTGCTCAACCAGAGCACCCGGTTGTGGTACGGCAGCGATGCCGACTACGAAGCGGCAGGCCAGTTGATCGAGCGCCAGCTTGATCAACTGGGGCCCCATGTGCGCGAGCAGGAAATGCGCCGGCGCGACGGCAGCCGTTTCTGGGCCCGCCTGACCAATGCGCGCATCGACATTCCCGAGTTCCCCAACGCCATCATCGGCATCATCGAAGACGTGACGGCCGAGCACCGCCATGCCGAAGAGCTGCGCCGCGCCCGCGACATGGCCGAAAGTGCCAACCGCGCCAAGAGCAGCTTCCTGGCCAACATGAGCCACGAGATCCGCACGCCCATGAACGCGATCATCGGCCTGGCCCACCTGGTGCGCCGCGCCCCCTTGAGCGAGCGCCAGGCGCAGCAGCTGGACAAGCTGTCGGATGCGGCCATGCACCTGCTGTCCATCATCAATGACATCCTCGACTTCTCGAAGATCGAGGCCGGCAAGATGACCCTGGACCCGACCGACTTCCAGCTCGAACGCGTGGTCTCCAACGTGTTTGCCTTGGTCTCCGAAAAAGCCGAGACCAAGGGGCTGGAGCTGGTGGCCGAAATCGGCAGCCTGCCCCGCATGCTGCATGGTGACGGTGTGCGCCTGGGCCAGGTGCTGCTCAACTTCGCCAACAACGCCGTCAAGTTCACCGAGCATGGCAGCGTGCGCCTGCGCGGCAGCGTGCTGCCCGACCGGGGCGATGGCCACCAGTGGCTGCGCTTCGAGGTGAGAGACACCGGCATCGGCATCACCGCCGATCAGCAAACCCGCCTGTTCAACGCCTTCCAGCAGGCCGACGTTTCCACCACGCGGCTGTATGGCGGGACCGGCCTGGGCCTGGCCATCAGCCGGCGCCTGGCCGATTTGCTGGGCGGCCAGGTCGGTGTCAGCAGTCAACCAGGCCAGGGCAGCACCTTCTGGCTCGAAGCGCCCTTCGAATCAGCCCCCGACAGCCCTGTCAACGGCATCATGCCCCTGCCACCGCGCAGCCGCGTGCTGGTGCTTGATGACATGGAAGAGGCCCGCGAAGCCCTGGGCGACCTGTTGCAGGGCTTGTCCGCCCGGGTCGATCGGGCCAGCTCGGGCGCCCTGGCCCTGGAGATGGTGGCCCAGGCCGACGCGCACGGCGACCCCTACCTGATGGTGTTCTCCGACTGGCTCATGCCCGGCCTCAATGGATCGCAGACCTGCGAACGCATCCAGCAACTGCCCTTGCGCCAGCAGCCCGTGTGCATCCTGGTCAGCGGCAGCAGTGGCTGCCCCAGCGAGGTCAAGGATGACGGCATCTTTGCCGCTTTCATCCCCAAACCGGTGTTGCCCGCCTTGCTGGCCGACACCATCTCGGCCACCCTGGCCCAGGGTCGTGGCAACCTGGGCACAGCGCCTCACCCGGCCCAGGCCCAGCCCCGGTTCGCCCCCGGCCACCGCCTGCTGCTGGCTGAAGACAATGCGATGAACCAGGAAGTGGCCCTGGAACTGCTCAAGGACCTGGGCTTTGCCGTGGACCTGGCCTGCGATGGCCTGCAGGCCCTGGAGCAGGCCCGGCACCAGGCCTACGAACTGGTGCTGATGGATGTGCAGATGCCGGTCATGGATGGCCTGGAGGCCACGCGCCAGATCCGCCAGTTGCCCGGCTGGGCCAGCACCCCCATCCTGGCCATGACGGCCAATGCCTTTGCCGAAGACCGTGCCGTGGCGCTGGCCGCCGGCATGAACGACCACATCCCCAAACCCGTGGACCCGACCCTGTTGGCCCAGACCCTGGCCAAGTGGCTACCCGCAGCCCTGCGGGCGCCAGACAAGGCAGACACGCC
Source organism: Curvibacter sp. EU05-FHT14A10 (assembly GCF_058791075.1). NCBI lineage: Bacteria > Pseudomonadati > Pseudomonadota > Betaproteobacteria > Burkholderiales > Comamonadaceae > Curvibacter > Curvibacter sp. EU05-FHT14A10. The sequence goes on along the minus strand of NZ_JBYTDE010000001.1, from coordinate 499,207 downwards.
GCCCGTGTCCAGCCCCGGCACCGCCTCGATGCCGGCGCTGGGCGATACCGAGTTGCGCCAGCGCCTGCACCTGGTCGAAGGCCTGCAACTGGACGCCGGCCTGCGCTCGATGCGCGGTGACCAGCAGCGCCTGCGCAACTTCCTGCTGCGTTTTGCCACCGAACATGGCCAGGACCTGCTGAAGCTGCGCGACGAAATTCAGCAAGGCGAGCACGAGGCAGGCCAGCGCAGGCTGCACACGCTCAAAGGGCTGGGGGGCATGCTCGGACTGGAGCGGGTCCAGCGCCTGGCCCAGGCTGCCGAGCAAGCGTTCAAACATTCGCCCGAAGCCGCCCCGGACAGTGATGCGGCCAACACCCAGGCCGTGCTCCTGGCACTGCAACAGGCCCTTGATGAAAGCTGCCAATCCATTCTGCAACGCCTGGGCCCGGACGGGACGGCCAGCACGCCAGCCCCCAGTCCGCTGCCCCAGGCCCCCGCCGGCTCGCTGACCCATCTGGCGGAGCCATTGGCCCATTGGCGCCGCCAACTGGCCAGCGACGACCTGGACGCAGCCGAAGCCTTCGAGGCCCTGCGCCCTGCCCTGCAGCAAGCCGATCCGGCCCTGACACGGCAGCTGGCGCAAGCCATGGAGGCCTTTGACCTGGCCGAAGCCCTGGCCCTGCTGGAGCGCCACCCCAAACCGCCGCCACCGGGCTGAAACCCACCGGGGCCGCCGCCTCAGCCCAGGGCCAGCACCCGCTGCACCCGCGCCAGCATGTCGTCCGGATCGAAGGGTTTGGTGGCGTAGTCGTCCGCCCCGGCCTCCAGGCCGCGCAAGCGATCGGCCTCCTGCCCCTTGGCCGTCAGCATCAGGATGTAGACCCCGGCCAGTGCCGGGTTGGCACGCACCTGCTGGCACACCTCGTAGCCACTGAGCTCGGGCATCATCACATCCAGCAGCACCAGGCGCGGCCGGTGCGCCTCGATCAAGTCCAGCGCCTCGCGCCCATTGCACGCGCTCAACAGGCCGATCCCCTGGTCCTCCAGATCGACCAGGCTCTCCTCCAGCAGCATGCGGATATGGGGCTCGTCATCCACAATCAATACGGTGGTTTCCATCGTGTTCCTTGTTCAATTCGCGGCCTCGTGGCCAGGCCATTCCATCCCGACCCGAAACCAGAAACGGCTGCCCTGGCCCGGCACACTGTCCACGCCCAGTTCGCCCCCCATGCGCTCCACCAGGTACTTGCAGACGGTCAGGCCCAGGCCCACGCCTTCGTGGCGACGCCCGCGCTCGCCATCGCCCTGCTCGAAGCTGGCGAAAATGCGCGCCATGTGTTCGGCCGGAATGCCCTCGCCCTGATCCTGGACGCTGAACACCAGCCGGGGGGCACCGGCCGCGCTGTCTTGCAGGGCGGCCTCCACCGTGATCAGCCCCTGACTGGAGAACTTGACGGCATTGCCCAGCAGGTGGCGCAGCACCTGACGCAGGCGATTGACCTCCCCGAGGGCCCCCGCCTCCAGCTCCGGATCGATCCGGGTTTGCAACTGCAGGCCCTTGGCCTGTGCCGCCGGCCGCTCGGCCGCCACCACCGCCTGCAGCAGGTCAACCACGCTGAAGGCACTGAGTCGCCGCGGCCCGTCGTCGTCGCCACGCGATATTTCCAGGATGTCATTGAGCATGCCGTGCAAATGACGGCCTGAGCTCTGGATGCTGCGCGCAAACTCCAGGCTATCGGGTTCCTGCAAGCGCAGCGCCAGCAGGTCCGAAAACCCCAGGATCGCGTTCATCGGGGTGCGCAGTTCGTGGCCCATGTTGCGCAAGAAAGCGTTCTTCGATCGGTTGGCGCTCTCGGCCCGGTCCAGGGCCCCACGCAGTTGGTCGGTCAGCAGCGCGTTCTCCAGCACCACGGCGCCATGGGCCGCCAGGGTGACCAGCAGTTTGAGGTGGTTGGCCTGAAACACCACCGCCTGGCGGCTGCCCACCAGCAAGGCGCCCAGTTCTGCGCGCGGGGTGACCATGGGGGCCACCATCAGACTCCTCTCGCCCAGGGCCGCGGGCAAGGCTTCGCCCGCGTTCACGATGTCGGCCTGGCGCATGGCACAGGCGCGCTGCGCCACCTCGCCGCCCCAGGGCGCGGCCGCGGGCGTGTGCACGCCTTGCTCGGGGCCCAGGCCCTGCGCCAGCAGGTTGGCATCGGTGCTCAGCAGCAAGACCTCCAGCGGCAGGCCCGGGATCAAGCGCGCAGCCTCGTGGCGCAGCGCCTGCAACACCTCGCGAGCCGGCATGTGGTGGTTGATCACCTCGTGCACCCGGAACAGCAGATTGATCTCGCGGTACTTGGCCAGCGCCTCCTCCACCAGCAGCCGGCGCTCTTCCTCCTGCATCAGCAAACCATTCATGGCCGCGGCGAGCGCGGGCGCATGCAAAGGGGCCGCCAGCCACAAGCGCTCGGGCAGCAGGCTGTCCAGCGGCACCCGTGGCCAGGCGCAGGCCGGCTCAGCCTGGCCGATCTGTCCTGCAATGGCTTCGCCCTGCTCATCCATCACGCACCAGGCGCTGTCCAGTGCCTGGGCCACACGGCCCAGCGCCTGGCCCAGCGCCGGCCGGTTCAGGGCGCGGCGGGTGGCGCGGGCGATCATGCGTCAGGCAGGGCCGGCACAGAACCGGTCACCACCAGGTACACCCGCTCGCCCTCCCGCGCCGCCTGCATCGACGAGGCCACATGCAGGGGGTCTTCAGAGGAGGAGAACACCACCATCATCTCCGGCAAGGCCGCCGCCCGCTCACCACGCTGCACCTCGGGGCCCAACACCTCCACCTGGTAACCCTTGGCCCGCAGCATCTGGGTCACGGCCACCACGGGTGCTTCGCCATCGTCCACCAGCAACATGCGCTTGGTGGATTCGCGCCGTCGCAGCAGGCCATCGATTTCGGGCAGCAGCACTTCCATGTTGATGGGCTTGGACAAGTAGCTGTCCGCCCCCACCGCACGGCCACGGGCGCGGTCATCCACGATGCTGAGGATGATGATGGGGATCTTGTTGGCCTCAGGCATGGAGCGCAACACCGCGGCCACCTCGAAGCCGCTCATGCCGGGCATCATCACGTCGAGCAAAATCAGATCGGGCGGCGCCTGCTTCACCTGCCGAATGGCCTGCAGGCCATCGGCGGCCTCGTGCACCCCGTAGCCCACGGCCTCCAGCTCCAGCCTCAGCAAGGCACGGATGTTGGTCTCATCATCCACCACCAAAATGGTGCGCGGGCCCTCGCTCAGGGCAGCCAGGGCGCTGGCCGGCGGGGCGTCGGGTGCCTGCGCCGCGCCCCCAGCCAAGGCCTCATCGGGCAGGGGCAGCGCAAAGTAGAAGGTGCTGCCCTGGCCGATCTGGCTTTCCACCCAGATCTCGCCCCGGTGGTGTTCGATCACCTGCTTGCTGATGGCCAGGCCCAGCCCGGTGCCTCGTGGTTTGTCGGTCAGGGTATTGCCGACCTGGCGGAAGCGCTCGAACAGCTGCTGTTGATCAAAATCGCTGATGCCGCAGCCCTGATCGGCCACCGCCACCGTGAGGCGCCCGCCCTCCAGGCGCGCCCAGCAACGCACCTCGCCGTGTTCAGTGAACTTGGCGGCATTGGACAGCAGGTTGATGATCACCTGCAGCAGGCGATCCGGATCGCCGCGCAGCAGCGGCAAGGGGCGGGCCACCTCCAGTTGCAGGGGCAGCGCCCGCGGCTGGTAGAGGGCGGCCGTGGCATCCACCGCCCGTTGCAACAAGGCGCCCATGTCCACGGGTTCATCACGCCATTCGATCTTGCCCGCTTCGATCTTGGTCAGGTCAAGCACGTCGTTGATCAGATTGGTCAGACGCTCGCCCTCGGACACGATGATGTCGAGCTGCGACTGGATCTTCTCGACCACCGAGATCACCTTGCTGTCCTCGGGGTTCAGCGCCGGCAGCACGCTGCGCTGGAACTGCTTGCGGATCACCTTGGCAAAGCCCAGCACCGAGGTGAGCGGGGTGCGCAGTTCGTGCGACACATTGGCGATGAAATCGGTCTTCATACGCGACACCTCCACCTCATGGGTGATGTCACGGAAGGTGATGACCAGACCTTGCGGCCCCGGCTGGGCCAGGCCGCTGTCCTGGCCCAACACGGTGGCAACCACCCGTGCAACCCGGCTGTCCAACACCGCCACCTCGGCCGTCAGGGAGGCACTGGCGCGCGGCGTGTCCAAGGCCCGCCCCACAAAATCGGCCACTTCGTCGCCAAACAGGGCGCTCACGGGCTGGCCCGCCACGGGTGAGCCGCTCTCATCGTCCAGGCCATACAAGGCCAGCAGGGCCGGGTTCACCTGGGTGATGCGGCCCTGGCCGTCGGTCACCAGCAGCCCATCGCCCATGTTGTCGAGCACCGCGGTCACCTTGCGCAGCATGGCCTGCATGGCCTCCGCGCGCTGACGGGCCATCGAGATGCGGGCCGAGGCCACCAGAAAGGCCAGGCCGCCGAGCAGCAGCAGCACGGTCAACAAGCCCACCACCGTGGCCAGGGCGGTCGGGTCGGTGAACCCGGAGACACCCGAGGCCCCCGCCGGGCCGGGCAGAAAATACGCACCCGCCATGGCGGTGTAATGCATGGCCGAGATGGCCAGGCCAAGCACCGCCCCGCCGGCCAAGGAGCCCAGGAAAGGGTGCCGCCCCAGACGCGTGCCCAGCAGCCGCTGGCGCAGCCACAGCGCCCCGATGGCCAGCAACACCGCCGCCACGATCGACAGCATGAACAGCCCGCTGTCATAGCGCAGCACCCCGTCCAGGCGCATCGCGGCCATGCCCAGGTAGTGCATCAGGCCCACGCCTGCCCCCATCACGCTGCCCGCCAGCCATAAAGTGGCCGGGCCCGCACGGTCGCGTGCGGCAACCTGCAGGGCCACGGCCGCAGCCGCCACCCCCGGCAGCACCGACAGTGCCGTCAACCAGGGCTCATACTGAATACCGCAGGCCAGGCGCAGGGCCGTCATGCCGATGAAATGCATGGCCCAGGTGCCCAGGCCCAGCATCAGCGCCCCCAGGGCGATCCACCGAGGGCGGTGGGTCTTCTGGTTGGCCATCTCCAGCGCACAGCAGGCCGCAAAGACTGCCAGCAGCACCGAGACCAGCACCTGGGTGGGCTGGAAGTGCATGTCGTAGGCCCGCAGCACCTCGTCGGGTGAGGTGATGAAGCTCAGGGGCAAGACGGTAGACAGGTTCATGAGACGCCTTCGGTGTGAAGCTGTACAGGAGAGGTCTGGCCGTGGCCGCCAACGCGCGGACCGTCTTCAGACGGCACAGCCTTTGGATCCAGCGGCAACTGCAGGACAAAGCAAGCACCGCCCTGCTCGCGGTTGTGCGCCGTCAGCTGGCCCGCATGCCGGTGCACGATGCCCCAACTGATCGACAGGCCCAGGCCCATGCCCTGCCCCACTGCCTGGGTGGTGAAAAAGGGGTCGAAGATGCGGCCCAGGTGCTCGGCCGCGATGCCGGGCCCGGTGTCCTCAAAACGCAGTTCGACACGCGCCTCGTCCAGCCGGCGTGTGGCAATGCGGATGCAGCCAGGCCCCCGCAAGGCCTGCACGGCATTGGTCAGCAGGTTCAGAAACACCTGGTTCAGCTGTGGAGCGATGCAATGGACCAGCGGCAGCTCGGGTGCGGGTTCCAGCTGCACCTCGCAGCCCGGCGGAAACTGGCCGGCCATCAGGCGCAGGGTGGCCTGCAGGCCTTCGTGCAGGTCGGCCCAGGCCCAGTCCTCGCGACCGAAGCGCGAGAAGTTCTTCAGGTCGGCCACGATGCGGCTCACCCGGTCAAGCCCGTCGCGGCTTTCGTCCAGCATCAGCGCCAGATCCTCGCGCAGGTAGGGCAAATCCTTTTCTTGGCACAGGCGCAGGTAGTCGGCCCGGGCCGGGCTCGCCGCGGCCTGCTGGCACACCGCATCACCGGCCTGCAGCAGGGCCATCACATCGCCGACATAGCCCTTGAGCGTGCCCAGGTTGGAGCGCACAAAGCTGATCGGGTTGTTGATTTCGTGCGCCACACCGGCCGCAAACTGCCCCAGCGAGGCCATTTTTTCGGACTGCAGCAACTGCAGCTGCGCCTGCTCCAGGCGCTGGTTGAGTTCACGCTGGCGGGCCAGGGCTTCGGACAGGCTTTGCGTGCGCTGCTGCACGGCGGCCTCCAGGCTGTCGTTGCGCAACTGCAGTTCGTCGCGGCCCTGCTTGAGCTCCAGCTGGGTGCGCACCCGGGCCATCAGGATGGGCGAGCGAAAGGGCTTGGTCAGGTAGTCGACCGCCCCCAGCGTCAGGCCCACCCGCTCGTCGTTCTCGTCGGTCATGGCGGTCACGAAGATGACCGGGATCTCACAGGTTGCCGGGTCGGAGCGCAGGCGCCGCAACACCTCGTAGCCATCCATGTCGGGCATCATGATGTCGAGCAGGATCAGGTCGGGCCGCGGGCTGGCGGCAGCCAGTGTCAGCGCCAGGGCGCCGGAATCGGCCTCCAGCACCTGGTAGGCGGGGCTCAGCAGGCCACGCAGCAGGATCAGGTTGACGCGCTGGTCGTCCACCAGCAGAACCACCGGGGCAGCAGGTCGCGTCGCAGGCTCACAGGTGCTCGAGGTCATCAGGGTCTCCGTGGGCTGGCAGCCCAGGGCCAGCGGATGCACAGGGTCAATTGCAGCCCCCCAACCAGTCTGGCGGGACGGCCTCAAAGGACCAAATGAACACGTTCATCAAAGAACGCATTTCACAGAGCGTGTTTATACCTCACAAACCCTTTTTTGCCACATTTAAACGGCATAAATAATTTCAGAAAATCATTTATGCAGCTTTAAAATCTGCAAAACCTGGGTCAAGCTACGTGCGTTTGACCCGACGCTGTGCAGCCCCGGGCTTGCCTTTGGCCTTGGGCGGCTGGGGCTTCTGGCCGGCAGCGTCCAGCCACAGCAAGGCATCGACATGCGTCACAAAGCGGCGCAGGTAGTCGGGCGACAGGCCCCGCATCAGGTCCAGCGAGCGCAGCAACAGCGCGTGCGAATTGAGCGGGCCGGCGTTCTCTGGCTTGCGACCCAAGGCTTCCGTGACGCGGGTCTCGGCGCGCAGGCGCGACCAACCCTCGCGAAACCGGGTCACGCTCTTCATCTCGGGTCGGCCGGCCGGGCTGCGCACGGGCGCCGACACCGCCTCCTCGCCCTCGGCCAGGGGGGCCGGCGCACTGGCCTCACGCAGCAGGCGGTTCAGCTCGGCCAGCACCGCGGCCGGTGCGGGGCGGGTCAAGGCCGGGTCGCCGGGCGCCGGGCGGGGCTCGTTCACAGCCCAGGCCAGGGCCTGCTCAAAGCGGTCCAGCGCCTCACCCAGGCGCCGCTGCAAGCGGGCCCGCAAGGGCCCATAGTGCGCCTGCGCCTGCGCCTGGCGGGCCAGGCTTTCCAGATAGGCCAACCCGATGGGGTCGGCCTGCCCCGCCCCGGCCTCGTGCAAGGCCTGCAAGCGGGCCAGGGCCCGAGCCAGTTCGTCTGCGTCGGCCAGGGCAGGCTCCATCGCTGGGGGCACAAGCGACATCATGGACGTGGGTCGCGGCCGTCAGTCACGGCCGCCGGGGCCGGGGCCGATTTGGGCACAGGCGCCATCTCGACACGCCGGTTCAGCACCCGGCCGGCCTCGTTGGCGTTCGAGGCCACGGGCTGCTCGGCCCCGAAAGCGGCGGCAAAGGTCTGCGACGAGGGCATGCCCTCGTCCACCAGCGCCCGGGTCACGGTCAAGGCCCGCTGGGCCGACAGCTCCAGGTTGTCGGCAAAGCGTCGGTTGCCTTCCTGGATCGGGCGGTCATCGGTGAAACCACTGACCATCAGCATCTCGTCACGCTCGGCCAGGTACACCTTGAGGGGCTGCACCAGGCTTTTGAGCAAGGCCCGGCCTTCGGGCCGCAACTGGTCTGAGTTGAACGGAAACAGCACGCTGCCGCTGATGCCGATGCGCCCGTTGTTCAGCGTCACCCGCCCTGCCGCCAGCGGGCCCGCCAGCGCCTTTTCCAGGCTGATGCGACGCCGTTCCTCGACCTGGCGTTTCTGCACCTCGACCTGAAGGTGGTCCACCAGGTCCATCTGCACCACCAGCACGCCCAGCAGCACCAGCACAAAGGCCCCCAGCAGGCCGGTCATCAGGTCGCCGAACACGGCCCACACCGGAGCGGTCTGCTCCAGGCCCTCGTCCATCTCCTCCAGCTGGCTCATCAGGCGCTCCCGGCCGCCGTGGCCTGGGCCTGCAGGCGGCGCAGGTCATCCACGATGCCGCGCTGCGCGCTGATGCTCAGGTCGATCACCTCGCGGGCCTGGGCCACGTAGTAGGCCAGTTGCTCGTCGCTGCGCGCCATCGACTGGGTGATGGCGGTCTCGACCCGTTGCAGGCCCTCGGCCAGCTTTTCATTGCTGCTGCTGAACAACTGCACCCCTTGATGGAAGGCCTCGCCCAGGCTGGACAGCTCGATGGCGCCGCCGCGCAGGTGCACGGCCAGGTCCTCGGCACGCACGGCATGGCTGCTCAGGGTCTCGGTGAACTGGGTGCCAGCCTGGCCCAAGGTGCCCAGCGCCTGGCCCAGCAGGGCCTGCACGCTGTCGCGCTGCTCGGCCGAGGCCTGCTCCAGGCTCAGCAGCAGTTGGTTCAGGCGCTCCATCAGGCCGCTGCGTTCTTGCAAGGCGGCCTGGTCACGCAGGTCCAGCGCGCCCATTTGTTCGCGCACCTGGGCCAGCAGCGCGGTGGCGGCCTGCGGCACCTCGGCGGCACTTTGCATCAGGCGCGCCATCGGCGCCTCCAGGGTCTGGCCCAGGGTGGCCAACTGGCTGGCCAGTGCCGCCTGCAGATCGCCCAGGCGCTGCACGGCAGCGTCGCCGCGGCGCGCTTCATCGTCGCGCAAGGCGCCCAGCTCCTGGCGCCACAAAGCGGCCAGCTGGTCCATGCGTTCGCCCTGTTGCTGCAACCAGCGCTCCTCGGCGGTGCTGCGGGCCTGGGTCAATTCGTCCTGGCGGGCCACCAGGGCGGCCATGTCGGCCAGGGTGCGACGTGCCTGCTCGGCACTGCGCTCGCCCAACTCGCCCGCCGTCTTCTCCAAGGTCTGGCACAGCTGCTGCTGACCGGCCAGGGCCTGCTGGCCCACGCGCTGCCACTCGACCTGCAAGGTGCCGGCCATGCTGCCCAGGGCCTGTGACCAATCGGCCAGGCGCTGTCGGTCTGCCGCCTCCTGTGCGGCCTGTGAGCGGATCTCGGCCTCGGAACGGGCCTGGGCCAAGGCATCCAGGCGGCTGAGCAGCTGGCGGGTCTCGGCCAGGGTCTGCCGCGCCTGCTCGGCGCTGTGCTCGCTGATGGTGGCCGCCGTCTGCTCCAGGGTCTGACTCAGGGCCTGCTGCTGGGCCAGGGCCTGCTCGCCCACACGCTGCCATTCGCCCTGCAGGCTTTGCGCCACCGAGCCCAGGGCCTGGCCCCAGGCTTCCAGGCGCTGGCGGTCAGCCGCCACTTGCT
>NZ_JBYTDE010000001.1:228751-489592 GCF_058791075.1 Curvibacter sp. EU05-FHT14A10 | reverse complement strand
TTCGCCCTGCAGGCTTTGCGCCACCGAGCCCAGGGCCTGGCCCCAGGCTTCCAGGCGCTGGCGGTCAGCCGCCACTTGCTCGGCCTGGGCCTGGGCCTCGGCATCGAGCCGGGCCTGGGCCAGTTGTTCGAAGCGGGCCACCACCTGGTCCAGGTCACTTCGGACGCGACTGGCCTGTTGGGCGTTGCGCTCATCCAGGGTGGCGGCCGTGGTCTCCAGCGCGGTGCAGACCGCCTGCTGCTGAGCCAGTTGCTGGGCCCCCAGTTGCCGCCATTCGGCCTGCAAGGCCTGGGTCATGCCCCCCAACCCCTGCGTCCAGGCCTGCAGGCGCTGCTGGTCGGCCTGGGCCTGTTCGGTGCGTGACTGGCGCAGCGCCTCGTGCACGCCCTCCACCAGGTGCAAGGAGCGCTGCTCGAAGCCGGTCGTGAAGGCGCTCAGGCTCTGGTCCAGGCCCTGCATCAACTGGGCCCCGGTCTGCGCCTGCTCTTGCAAGGCCTGCTGCCAGTGGGCGGCCACCTGGCCCACGGTGGCACTGAATTGAGCCGACAGGCCCTCGGCCTGGCTTTGCGCCACCTCACCCAGACGCTGGTGCAGTTGCCCAGCCTGCTGTGCGATGTCAGCCATGGCGGCCTGCACCACCGGCTGGATGCTTTCGCCCGCGGCCCGGGCCCCGGCGCTCAGGCTGTCCTGCAACGAACGGCCCACGGCCGTGGCCAGGTCGGTGTAGGCCACGCCGGCCTGTTGATGGAACTGGTCCTGGCGGGCCAGCAATTGTTCGTTCAGGCGTTCGCTGCGCTGCTCCAGCTGTTCCATCAAGGTCTGCAGGCGTTCGGCCACCACCGGCAAGGCTTGTGACTGACCTTGCAAGGCCTTGTAGGTCTGTTCGCGCTGGTGGCTGAGCGAGAAGGGCCGAAGCACACCGGCCACGCGGCTGTCCAGCAGGCGCGAGACCTGCAGCCGTTCGCGCCGGCTCAGGGCCGACAGCAACCCCAGCACGGCCGATGCGGCCACGCCGGCCACCGAGGTGCCAAACGACAGGCCCAGGCCCTTGATGGGCGCAGCCAGCGCGCTGCGGATGGCCTGCAGATCGGTCGACCCCTCCAGGGCAAACACGGCGCCCTTGAAGGTGATCACCATGCCCAGAAAGGTGCCCAGCATGCCCAGCATCACCAGCAAACCCACCAGGTAGGGGGTGAGCGCCAGGCCCGGCAAGGCGGCCCGCTCGCCCTCGACCCGCAGGCGCACGGGGTGGCGCAGCGCCGATGGCAGCTGCTGCAGCCAGGTGGCCAACTCGGCCGGTGGCTGGCTCAAGCCCTCCAGCGCCTCTTGCAAAGCCTGCGTCGCCCCCCTGAAACGGCGGACCTCGAAGGCGCCCAACAGGTACACCCCGGCAATCACGCCGGTCATCAACAAGGCCACCCAGCTCGACCCGACAAAACCCCAGGCCACCCAGCCCACGCTCAGCAGCCCCGTGGCAAAGGCCAACGCAAAAACAAACCTGTTCATTGAATTCTTTTCTCGATCTCGTTGCCGAAAGCTTCCATCAACCCCACCACCGGCTGCAGCCGGACCTCCAACTCGGCCACCAGGGCCTCCTGCCACTCGCGGCTGAAGCCATGCAGCCAGCCGCCTGGCCGCCAGTCAGCGCCCGGTGCAGCTGCTGCCTCTGGCGCTTGGGCCGCCCGGGCGGCCTCGTGGGCCTGGCGCAGCTGCTCGAAGCGCCGCTCCAACAGCGGACTGACCCGACCCAGCAGTTGCTGCCGCCGGGCGTCAATCATCTTGTCCATCGCAGCGTCCAGGGCGGCCAACTGCTGCAGGCGCGGCGTAGCCGCCCCCAGCACCTGGCGCACATGGCCGCGCAGGGACGCGATTTTCGTCTCCATCTGGCGCTGCTGATCGAGGTAACGCTGCTGAAATGCGGCATAAGTCCCCTCCCCGCCCGGCAATTCGGTCTGGTCGACGTACTTGCTCATGCCCGCAGGCAGGCGCATGCCGGGCAGCGAGGCCGGCCCCTGCCCGGCCGCAGCCGAGGCCACGGCGGCCGCATTCACATCGGCCAGGCCACGCAGCAGGCTGCCGCGCACGCGCTCCAGCAGCTTTTTCAGGGCGGCCAACTGGGCCTCGGTGGGCGGTGTCGCCGGCGCCGCCCCGTCGGCCAGGGCCTGGAGCTGCTGCTGCACACCGCGCAGGGTGATGGCGTCGAACGCACTGAGCCACTGGCTCAGACGCTCGGCGAAATCGCGCTCTGCCCCCCCGGAAACAGGCCCTGGCACACCGGCGCGCTCGGCCAGCAGGCGGACCAGCGCAGAGCTGGTGAAATTCGTTTGCAACTGAAAAAATCTCGTCTTCTGATAAAAGCCCGCGCGCGGCAAGCCGCCCCGCAGCACAGCCCGCATGCCCCCCGAACACAGCCCCGGACCGGGGTGCCAAAGGGTGAGATTGTCTTACAGACTGCGCCCTACCCTGTCGAGCAGGGCCCGGGCAGGTCAGCAGCGAGGTTCAGGCAGCCGCCAGACGGAAGCGGTCCACCGCCTCGGCCAGGTGACTGGCCTCATGTTGCAAGGCCTGGGCCGCGGCTGTGCTGTCCTGCACCCGGCGGGTGTTTTCGCGGGTCACCGCGTCGAGCTGACCGATGGCACCATTGACGCTCTCAATGCCCTGGCTTTGCGAGGCCGTCGAGTCGCTGATCTGGCGGATGGCCTCGGACACCTGGGCCACGCCAGCCACGATCTCGCGCATGGTCTGGCCGGCATCGGTGACCAGCCGGGAGCCAGCCTCGACCCGCTCCACACTGCCGCCGATCAGGGTCTTGATCTCGCGCGCGGCGGCGGCCGAGCGCTGGGCCAGGGTGCGCACCTCGCCAGCCACCACCGCAAATCCGCGCCCGTCCTCACCGGCACGGGCTGCCTCGACGGCGGCGTTCAAGGCCAGGATGTTGGTCTGGAAGGCAATACCGTCGATCACGCCCACAATGTCGGCGATGCGGCGGCTGGCCTGCGAGATCTGATCCATGGTGCTGACCACCTCGCCCACCACCGCACCGCCCCGGCCAGCCACCTCAGAGGTCTGTTCGGCCAGATGCCGGGCCGTGACCGCGGCATTGGCCGCCTGCTGCATGCCCTGATGGATCTCGCCCATCGCATCGGCCGTGGTCTTGAGCTCATCGGCGGCCTGTTCGCTGCGCTGGTGCAGGTCCTGGTTGCCGCTGGCGATCTCACGGGTGGCGGTGGCCATCTGGCCCACCGAATGCTGGATGTCGCGCAAGGTGCCCCCCAGGCGCTGACGCATGCGCTCCAGGGCGCGCACCAGGTCCCCGAGTTCATCCCGGCGTTGCGACTGCACCGACTGCCCCAGATCGCCCGCGGCGATCGCCTCGGCGGTGCGCAGGCCCGCTTCGATGTCGCGCGCGATCCGGCGGCTGATGCGCAGGCTCAAGCCCAGGCCCAGCGCCACGGCCACGGCAGCACCGGCCAGAGCCAACCACAGCACGTCGCGGCGTTGGGTTTCATAGGCCTTGGCCTGATCGGCCGTGGCCTGGGCCACCTGGGCGCTGTAGGCCTGCAGCGATTTCAGCTGCGCCTCGACCAGGGGTTTGAGTTCGCGGTTCACGCCCAGCACGGCCCGGGCGAGTTCGCCCGCCGCCTTGGTCTGCTGCAGCTTGGCAATGGCCGCCGCGACCTGGGTGCCCTGCTGCTGCACCTGGGCCATGGCTTGCTTTTCGGCCTCGCTGGCCTGGGCCCGGCCCAGCTGGGCGCTGAGCTCGGCAATGGCGGCCGAGCCGGCCTGCACCCGCTGGTCCAGCACGCCCTGGGACACCGGGTTGGTGTTCATCACGGACGACAGTGCGGCATCGTTGGTGATGCGAATCTCGGCCTGCCAGCGCAGCACCAGTTGATGGCGCTCGGCCAGCGCCTGCTGGGCCTGCAAGGCCTCGCCGTCGATCCAGGTCACGGCCGTCAGGGCCAGGCCCCCGACGGTCATGCATCCCAGAACCAGCGCCCCCATGAGGCCAGACAGGGTGTGGGCGAGCTTGTGGCCCGAGGAGGCGGAGGCAGTGTGGTTCATGACAGGGGTACAGGACAGGGTGCGAACAATGGCGCGGCCAGGACCGAAGGCCCCAGGGGGGCCATGTTAGTTTCTAAATGTAACCACTTGACCCAAGATGCTGGTCTCGGGCGCCATCAACTTGATGAAGATCAAGAATTCATGACTCAGCCTGCCGCCCCTTTGGCATGGCGCTGGCTGTTGCAATGGCCGTGGCTGATGGCGAGGTTCTCCAGGTGGCTGTTGCCCCCCTCGCTCAAGGGCTGGATGTGCTCCAGCGTGGCCTCGGCATGGGGCACATGCTGGCCGCACACCCAGCACGGCACCTGGCCGTGCAGCTGGCGGGCCACAGTTTTGTAGATTTTTTCGCGGGTCAGACCCAGTTTGCTCATGTCAGGTTCCAGCAGTGGCCCCGGCGTGTGCCGGGCCGCCGGATCATACGGAAAGCGCCGGCATCAGCTGTCGTCACGCAGCCACACCACGCCCCCAGAATGGGTGACCGCGCCCTGGTGCGCCGGGCGCACGGTGGCGGCGTACTTCTCCAGCACGCCGCCCAGCGGCGGGCGCTGGTGGCGGGCTGCAGCAGCGGCACGCCGGGCCAGTTCGGCCTCGCTCAAGTCCACGCTGATGCTGCGCGCCTCGGGCCGGGCATCGATGCGCACGATGTCGCCGTCCTGCAGCAGCCCGATCGGGCCCCCGGCCACGGCCTCGGGCCCGCCATAGCCGATGCACAGGCCGCGGGTGGCCCCTGAAAAGCGACCGTCGGTCAACAAGGCCACCTTGTCGCCCACCCCCTGCCCATACAGCAAAGCGGTGATGCCCAGCATCTCGCGCATGCCAGGGCTGCCCTGGGGGCCTTCGTTGCGGATCACGATCACATCGCCCACCTGGTAGCGCAGGCCCTGCACGGCGGCCTGGGCCTCTTCCTCGCTCTCGAACACCCGCGCGGGGCCGGTGTGCACCAGGGTTTTGAGGCCGGCCGTCTTGAGCAGGGCCCCATCGGGGCACAGATTGCCCTTGAGCACGGCCACGCCACCGTCGCGGCTCAGGGCCTGGTCGATGGGCCGCACCACGCGCCCATCGGGGGCGCCCGCCGTGGCCAGTTCTTCGGCCAGGGTGCGCCCGGTGTAGGTCAGGGCCTGGCCATGCAGGTAGCCGCCCGCCAGCAACTCGCGCAGGATCACCCCGGCCCCGCCGATGTAGTGCACATCGCGCGCCAGGTAACGGCCACCGGGGCGCAGGTCGGCGATCAGCGGGGTGCGGGCGAAGACCTCGGCCACGTCGTCGAGGTGAAAGCGGATGCCGGCCTCGTGTGCGATGGCCGGGATGTGCAGGGCCGCATTCGTCGAGCCCCCCGTGGCCGACACCACGGCGCAGGCGTTCTCCAGCGCCTCACGCGTGATCACCTCGCGCGGCAGGGGCCCGCCGCCGGTCAAAGAGGCCTGCACCGCCGCCATCAACTGGCGTGCCGTGCGCCGCATCAAGGGCGCGCGCTCGCTGAACACGGCGGGCAGCATGCTGGAGCCGATGGGCGCCAGGCCCAGGGCCTCGCTGACCATGCCCATGGTGTTGGCCGTGAACTGGCCGGCACAAGCCCCGGCCGTGGGCAGGCAGGCGTGGCTGACCTGGGCCAGTTCCTCGGTGCTGGCCTGGCCGGCCAACACCTGGCCGATGGTCTCGTAGGTATCGACCACATTGAGGTCGCGCCCGTCGGGCCCGGGCATCTGCCCCGGCAACGCCGAGCCGCCATGCACGAACACGCCGGGCACGTTGCAGCGCACGATGCCCATCATCAGGCCCGGCAGGTTCTTGTCGCAGGCCCCGATGGCAAAGATGCCGTCCCATTGGTGGCCGCGCACCGAGGCCTCGACGCTGTCGGCAATCAGCTCGCGCGAGACCAGCGAAAAGCGCATGCCCGAGTGGGCCATGGTCAGGCCGTCGCTCACCGACACCACCGGGCATTCGTGCGGTGTGCCGCCCGCGGCGTAGATGCCGGTCTTGGCATGTTGGGCCTGCTCGCGCAGGTTGAGGTTGCAGGGGCTCATCTCACCGCCGGTGTGAAACACACCGATGTGGGGCCGGGCGATGTCCTCATCGTCCTGCCCCAGGGCGTACAAAAAGCTGCGCGTGGTGGCGCGGATGGTGCCTTCGACCAGGGTGGCCGAACGGTAGCGGGGCGGCTTGGCCGCAGAGGAATCGTCACTCATGGGGTACAGGTCTCCTGGCCCCGTTCTGAGGGCGGCGCCCTGCGGGGTGAGGGGCACTTTAGCACCCCATTCGCCAGCCTGCAGGGCGCTCACCGCGCCCGTCTTGCCGGGTCCAGGTCAGGCCGCGCGGCGTCGGTCCGCGTGCGGTGCCGCCTGGATCAGGCTGCGGGTGTACGGGTGTTGCGGTCGCTCCCAGATCTCGCGGTGGTGGCCGGCCTCGACGATGCGGCCCTGGTTCATCACCATCACCCGGTCGGCGATGTGGCGCACCACCGACAGGTCGTGCGAGATGAACAGGTAGGACAGGCCGAAATCCTGCTTGAGATCGACCAGCAGGTTCAGGATCTGCGCCTGGATGGACACGTCGAGCGCCGACACCGGCTCGTCGAGCACCACCAGGGCGGGCCGCACCACCAGCGCCCGAGCTATGCCGATGCGCTGGCGCTGGCCGCCCGAGAACTCATTGGGGTAGCGGCTGGCGGCCGAGGCGGGCAGGCCCACACGCTCCAGGATCTCACCGATGCGGCGGCGGCGCTCCTCGCGTGAGGCCACGTCATGCACCTTGAGCACCGTGTCCAGGATGTCCTGCACGCTGCGCCGGGGGTTGAGCGAGGCATACGGGTCCTGGAACACCATCTGGATGCTGCGCCGCCAGGGCTTGAGCGCTCGCTCAGGCAGCCCGGCGATGTCGGTGCCGTCGAGCACGATGCGGCCCTCGGCCGGGTCGAGCAGGCGCAGCAGGGTCTTGGACAGGGTGGACTTGCCGCAGCCCGACTCGCCCACCAGGCCCAGCGTCTCGCCGGCCCGCAGTTCGAACGACACCCCATCCACCGCATGCACCAAGGCCCCATCGCGCCCCCGGTAGGCGGTGCGCAGGTCCTGCACCTGCAGCAGGGGCTGGCCGGTGGGCAGCACGGCGGGCTGCGGGGCCCGGCGCGCCGGCTGCACCAGCTCGAAGCGGCGCTGGCCCGTGGCCGGGTCGATGGCGGTGTTGATCTCGGGCAGGCGGCGTTCGCTGCTGTGCGGCACCTGGCCGGCGTGCAGCGAGGCCCCCAGCAGGCCGCGGGTGTAGGCGTGGCGGGGCTGGGCAAACAGGGTGGCCGTGTCAGCCTCTTCGACTTTTTCGCCACCGAACATCACGGCCACGCGATCGGCCCATTGCGAGACCACGCCCAGGTCGTGGGTGATCAGCAGCAAGGCCATGTCGAGTTCACGGCGCAGGCCGTCCAGCAGCTCCAGGATCTGGGCCTGGATGGTGACATCGAGCGCGGTGGTCGGCTCATCGGCCACCAGCAGGCGCGGGCGGCAGGCCACGGCCATGGCGATCATCACGCGCTGGCGCTGCCCGCCCGACAGCTTGTGCGGGTGGTCATCGATGCGTCGCTGCGGCTCGGGGATGCGCACCAGGTCCAGCAGTTCGATGGCGCGGCGCCGGGCCGCCAGGGCCGACAGGCCTTCATGCAGGCGCAGGGTCTCGGCGATCTGGGCCCCGATGGTGTGCACTGGGTTGAGCGAGGTCATGGGCTCCTGGAAGATCATCGAAATCTCGCGCCCGCGCAGGGCCCGCAGCTCGGGCGGGCGCAGTTGCAGGATGTCGCGCCCCTCGAACAGCAGCCGGCCTGTCACCTCGGCCCCGGGGGCCAGCAGGCGCAGCAGCGACAGGGCCGTGGTCGATTTGCCGCAACCCGACTCGCCCACCAGGGCCAGGGTTTCGCCGCGCTGCAGGCTGAGGTTCAGATGGCTGACGGCATGGACCCAACCCTGGGAGCCGCGAAACGCGATGCTCAGGTCCTGGATGTCGAGCAGGGGAGCCTGGGCCTGGGCGGCCTGCTGGGATGCAATGGAGAGGGTCATGGTGAGCACGCGGTGAGGTTCAGTGTCAACGGCCACGCAGGCGCGGGTTGAAGGCGTCGTTCAGGCCGTCGCCCAGCAGGTTCAGGGCCAGCACGGTCAACACAATGGCCGCGCCGGGCAAGGCGGTCAGAAACCAGGCGGTGCGCAGCAGCTCGCGCCCCTCGCCGATCATGCTGCCCCACGAGACGGCATTCGGGTCGCCCATGCCGAGAAAGGACAAGGCCGACTCGATCAGGATGGCACTGGCCACCAGCACCGAGGTGGTGACGATCACCGGCGGCAAGGCATTGGGCAGCATCTCTTGCGCCATGATGCGCAGGTGGCTGAAACCCTGGCTGCGCGCCGCCAGCACAAACTCGGCCTCGCGCAGGGTGCGGAACTCGGCCCGCACCAGACGCGCAATCACGGGCCATGAAGCCAGGCCGATGGCCAGCACGATCACCCCTACCGAGGGGCGACCGATGGCCACCACCACGATCACCAGCAAAAAGGTGGGCACGGTCTGCACCAGCTCGGTCAGGCGCACCAGCACGTCATCCACCACACCGCCCAGGTAACCCGCCGTGGCGCCCACCGCGATGCCGATGGCCAGGCTGAGCACGGCCGCCACCACGCCCACCGCCAGCGACACACGGGCGCCATGGGCCATCCCGGCCAGCACATCGCGGCCCAGTGAGTCGCTGCCCAGCGGG
This sequence comes from Curvibacter sp. EU05-FHT14A10, assembly GCF_058791075.1. Lineage (NCBI taxonomy): Bacteria > Pseudomonadati > Pseudomonadota > Betaproteobacteria > Burkholderiales > Comamonadaceae > Curvibacter > Curvibacter sp. EU05-FHT14A10. Next base: position 480,795 of record NZ_JBYTDE010000001.1, on the reverse strand, counting down.
TAGGCCGCGTCCTGCCCCGGCCACAGCAGGGGCTGGGCCACCATGTCGAGCGGGTCGCCCGGGAACAGCCAGGGCGCCAGCAGCGCCAGGGCGGTCATGCCCAGCAGGATCACCGCCCCCAGCACGGCCGCCGGGTTGCGCAGCAAGGTCTTCAGGGCCACGAAGCGACGGGGGGCGGGTTCTGGTACGAGCAGAGCGGGCGCAGGCTGCAGGGCCACGCCAGGCACGTGGGCGGCCACGCCGGTGCTGGCAGACAAAGGAACAGACGACACGTTGGCGCTCTCCGAGTGACAGATTCAAGAGGTGGGGTTCCGCGGGCGCGCCTCAGCGCAACCCGATGCGCGGGTCCAGCGCGGCATGCAGCAGATCGACCAGCAGATTGGCCAGGATCACCAGCAGCGAAGACATCAGCAAAATGCCCAGCAGCACGGTGTAGTCACGCGCCATCACCGACTCGAAGGCCAGCCGCCCCAGCCCGGGCCAGCTGAACACGGTCTCGACCACCACGGCACCGCCCAGCAGGGTGCCGAAGTGCATACCGGCCACGGTGGTGACGGGGATCAGCGCGTTGCGCAGCACATGGCGCAGCGTGACCGCCCAGGGGTGCAGGCCCTTGGCGATGGCCGTGCGCACAAAGTCCTGCTGGCTGACCTCGAGCATGGCGGCCCGGGTCAGGCGCGAGAAGATCGCCACATAGAAGCCCGCCATGGCCAGGGCCGGCAGCACCAGATGGCGCAGGGTGTCGAGCACCCGGTCCAGCCCGCTCAAGCCGGCGCCGATGCTGCCGCTGCCGCCGGTGGGCAACCAGCCCAGCTTGACCGAAAACAGCACGATGGCCATCAGCCCCAGCCAGAAGCCCGGGGTGGAATACAGCAACAGGGCCAGCACCGACAGCACCCGGTCGGGCCAGCGCCCGACCCGGCTGGCCATCACGGTGCCCAGCGCAATGCCCAGGGCCAGGGCCAGGCTGAGGGCCGCCACCATCAACAACAAGGTGTTGCCCAGGCGCGCGCCGATCAGCTCGGTCACCGGCAGGTTGTAGCGCGGTGAGGTGCCCAGGCTGAAGTGCGCCAGGTGGCTGAGGTAGTTGGCCAGTTGGTGCAGCACCGGCAGGTCCAGCCCGAAATGGTGGCGCAGCTGCGCCATGGTCTCGGCCGTGGCCGAGCCCGATTCAGCGGCCACCACGTCAGCGGCATCGCCCGGCACCAGTTGCATCAAAAAGAAGTTGAGCACCACCACGCCCAGCACGGTCGGCAGGGCCTGCCAGGCCGTGCGGCGCAGGGTCCGCCCGATGGCACGCCAACGCTCAGCGCTCAGGCTCATGGCACGCTCCGGTGGGGGGCCTGAAAGGCATGAAACAACATGAGAGGGGCCTTGGAAGGTCTGAAAGTGGGCGATGCTAGCCAGCCCCTCCCCCGTGGCCAACGAACAAATCGTTCTATGCATGCACGTTTCATGAACGCGCGCCGCAGGCCCGCCCCCAACGCCACCCCACACCCAGGCAGCAGAAAAGTAGTTAGCAAGCGACCAAAGATTCGTTGTCAGGGGGGTGGCCGGGCCGGACCATGCGCAGGTCCAAGACTTTTGCAACCCGAGAACACGCGCATGTCCGCAAGCACCCTGCCCTTCTTCCCAACCGCCTTGAACCGCCGCCGGGTCCTGGCCCTGTCCACGGCCGGCCTGCTGGCCCTGAGCGGCCCGGCCGCCCTGGCCCAGGCCAAGCCGGGTGGCACCCTCAACTGGGCGATCAGCCCGGTGCCCGCGTCCATCGTGCCCCTGACCACCACGGCCGGCGGCAACACCGAGATCGGCCCCAAGATCGTGGAAGGCCTGCTCACCTACGACGAAGAGCTGCGCCCCAAGCCCCTGCTGGCCACGGCCTGGGCCGTCAGCAAGGATGGCCTGCAGTACAGGTTCGAGCTGCGCCGCGGCGTGAAATGGCACGACGGCAAGGATTTCACTGCCGCCGACGTGGCCTTCTCGATCAACACCTTGAAACAGGTGCACCCACGCGGCCGCGCCACCTTTGCCAACGTGACCGAGGTGCGCACCCCGGATGCCCACACCGCGGTGATCGTGCTCAGCAAGCCCTCGCCCTTTCTGCTGACCGCCCTGGCCGCGGCCGAATCGCCCATCGTGCCCAAGCACCTGTACGAAGGCGGCGACGTGGCCACCAGCAAATACAACAGCGCCCCCGTGGGCACCGGGCCTTTTGTGTTCAAGGAGTGGGTGCAAGGCAGCCACATCATCCTGGAGCGCAACCCCCACTACTGGGACAAGCCCAAGCCTTACCTGGACCGCGTGGTGGTGCGCTTTGTCACCGATTCGGCCGCACGCGCCGCCGCGCTGGAATCAGGCAGCCTGGACCTGGGCGCGGGTGGTGGCGGCATTCCGATCACCGATGTGGAACGCTTCAAGAAGCTGCCCAACGTGAATGTGGAATCGCGCAACTGGGCCTATGTGGGCGACCACCAGCAGATCTACTTCAACCTGGACACCCCGGCGCTGCAGAAGATCGAGGTGCGCCGCGCCCTGGCCCAGGCCATCGACCTGAATGCCTTCAACCGCACCGTCTGGCTGGGCCTGGGCAAGTTGTCGGCCTCGCCCATCGGCACCTTGCAAAGCCGCTACCACGACAAGAGCATCCAGCCCTACCCCTTCAACCCCAAGCAGGCCGAGGCTGAGCTGGACACCGCCGGCTACAAGCGCGACGCCCAAGGCACGCGCCTGAAGCTGCGCCTGCTGTTCAACCCCTTTGTCGACCGCCGGGCGGTCGACTTTGTGCGCCAGTCACTGGGCCGCATCGGCGTGGACGCCAACATCGAGGCCTACGACTTTGCCACCTACGTGACCAAGGCCTACACCGACCGCGCTTTTGACATCACCTTCGAATCGCTGACCAACATCTTCGACCCCTCGGTGGGCGTGCAGCGCATCTTCTGGTCCAAGAACTTCAAGGTCGGCCTGCCGTTCTCGAACGCACCGCACTACGTCAACCCCGAGGTGGACCGCCTGCTGGAGGCCGCCGCTGTCGAGGTGGACGAAGCCAAGCGGCGCGAGCTGTTCGTGGCCTTCCAGCAGCAGGTGCACAAGGACATCCCGTCGATCGAGGTGGGTGCCAACCCGAACGTGACCGTGAGCAGCAAGCGCGTTCACCAATACGCGCCCACCGGCGAGGGCATCCGCGGCAGCTTCTCCGAGCTGTACCTGGCGCCCTGATGCCAAGGCGGCCCTGGGCCGCCCTTGTCCACCCTTGCCCGCGTTCCAAACAAACATCCACACCACGCAGCAGCTTCACCCCTTTCCCTCATTTTTCAAACACAAGGAAAAAGAGAACACCATGAGCCTCGACATCTTCTGGTTCCTGCCCACCTCGGGCGACACGCGCTACCTGGGCAAGTCCGACTTCGGCCGCCCCGCCACCAACGCCTACATGCGCCAGATCGCGGTGACCGCCGAGCAACTGGGCTATGACGGCTTGCTGATCCCCACCGGCAGTTCCTGCCTGGACCCTTGGGTGACGGCCTCCAGCCTGGTCGGTGCCACGCAACGCATCAAGCTGCTGGTGGCGCTGCGCACCTCGCTGTCGGGCCCAACGGCATCGGCCCGCCAGGCCGCCACGCTGGACCAGGCCCTGGGCGGCCGCCTGCTGCTCAACGTGGTGCCCGGTGGGGATGCCACCGAACTGGCCGCCGACGGCGTGTTTCTGGACCACGACGCCCGCTACGATGCAGCGGACGAATTTCTGACCGTGTGGAAGCGCCTGCTGCAGGGCGAAACCGTGGACTTCAAGGGCCAGCACCTGCAGGTGCAAGGGGCCAGGAACCACTTCCCGCCGGTCAGCCAGCCCTACCCGCCGCTGTACTTTGGCGGCTCGTCACCGGCCGCGCACGAGCTGGCGGCCAAGCATGTCGACGCCTACCTGAGCTGGGGCGAACCGCCCGCTCAAGTGGCCGAAAAGATCGCCGATGTGCGCGCCCGGGCCGCCCAGCATGGCCGCACCGTGCGCTTTGGCGTGCGCCTTCAGGTGATCGTGCGCGAAACCCGGGCCGAGGCCTGGGCCGAAGCCGAGCGCCTGATCAGCCGACTGAGCGATGCCGACATCGCCGCGGCCCAGCAGAACTTCAAGCGCGTGGATTCGGTCGGCCAGCGCCGCATGGCCGAACTGCATGGCGGCCAGCGCGACAAGCTCGAGATCAGCCCCGATCTGTGGGCCGGCGTGGGCCTGGTGCGCGGTGGCGCCGGCACCGCCCTGGTGGGCGACCCCGAAACCGTCGCCAAGCGCCTGAAGGAATACGCCGACCTGGGCGTGGACAGCTTTGTGCTGTCAGGCTACCCCCACCTCGAAGAAGCCATCCGCTTCGCGGAGCTGGTCTTCCCGCTGCTGCCCGGCAAGAAACCGGTCACCCTGCGCGATCAGGTGCTGACGGGCGGGGCCTTTGATGGGCGGGCGGTGGCGGCATCGTGATGAAAAGGTGGGCGGCTCAGAGCCTCATCGGATCCCCCACAGCATGTACCGCTGCGCAGAGAAGGAGACGCCAGGTCGGCTCCGTACCCCATCATGCGGTTGATGATGGCATGGGCCTCGCTGACGCCCTGAGAGGCAAGCTGTTGCACGTGCTGTCGATCTTTGCAGCCAGTCGGTGGAATTCGTTCATGCTCATCAGTAGCCCGCCTCTTTTTGGTGCCGGAATGCCAGGACATAGACCGCATCGGCAGCCGGTTCGTGCCGGTACAGGGCGACATAGCCAGAATCCCCGAAGGCAATCACCAGTTCGCGCAGCTCCGCCATATCAGGAAGTGGCCGACCAATGTCTGGAGCCGTTTCCAACAGCAGGAATTGCCGTTCGATGGCCTGACCGGCTCGCCTGGCGGCATCCGGCGCCTTGACGGCGAGGAAGCGCCGGCATCGATCCAAGCCTTGCGCCGCACCTTCGGTGACGATTACTCGTGGCACTCAGGCAGCACTTTTTCGTCCTTGGTGCCCCATGTGTTTAACCAAGTGCGCACCTCCTGGTCAGTCAGGTGTCGTCCGGTTTCCTGATAAGCCGCCCAAGAAGCCAAGGCTTCCTGCTTGAAGCTCTCGCGGGCTTCCTCGCGCTCGACATATTGCTGGATGGCTTCGAGCATGATCCAGTGCGGCGAACGGCGGCGCTGGCTGGCGAGGGAGTGGACGCGGCTTTTCAGCGAATCGTCAATTTTGAGTGATGTTGCCATGGCTGCTTCTTATCACTTAGTAATACCAAGTAGCAATCTATGCCCTTCGGCACTGTCCGTCAAAGGGACATTTGACTTCAATCCGATTTGTTGAGTGGTCCTCATGGCGCATTCTCCACCGCATAACGCTGCCGCACGAAAAAGCCATTGATCCGGTGCGGCGCCTCGGCCTCGATGCTGAGGTCGAGGGCCTGGATGCCGCGCTCGCAGCGCAGCAGCACGCTGGCAGAGCTGGGTGTCGGCCCCGGGGCCTGGGCCAGAGGCCGACAAGGGCCCAGGCGGCTGCGCAGGTCGGCCAGCAGGGCCTCCAGGGACGAGGCACTGACCTGATCGCGGAACACGGGGGCAAAAATGGCCATCAGCTCGGGCTGGGGCTGGTTGATGCGGCTGACCAGCTCGGCCAAGCTTTGCTGCAGCGGGGCCTGCAGGCCCTGGCCCTGGGCCTCGGCGGGTGCCTGGGCCAGACCGGCGCAAGCCATCAACAGGATCGACAAGGGTTTGAACAAGCGCATGGGGTGTCTCCGGTGGATCGGTCAGTCTAGCCATCGGGGCGCTGCAAAATGGCCCCGAAATGGCCCGCCCATCCGGCCCCCAAGGCCGCCGTCGGGCGAAGAACCGAACCGGACCGAACCGAGCCGATCGGCTGGCTGGCACAGCACCCGCGCAGGCGGCCACCAGAGACCCCAGGCACGCCGACCAACACGGCGGTCTGGCGGTCTGGCCGCTCAGCCTGGGTGGGGCAGGCTGCGCAGGCCGGCGGCCAGTTCGACCACCTCGGCCGTGATGGCTTCCTGGCGCAGGCGGCGTTCGTCGGCCTGCAGGCTCTCTTTCAGGTGCCCGATGTTCTCTTGCGCGGCCGCCATGGCCTGCAGGCGCGACAGGTTCTCGCTGGCGTGGCTGTGCAGCACGGCCTGGGCCAGGCGGGCGGCCACGTACTCGCCAGCCAGGCCCTGCAGCAGGCGCTCGGGGCTTTCATGCACCACCGGGGCCACACGCGCAGCCTCGGGCAGGGCCTGCCAGTCCAGCGGCAGCAGGCGACGGCACACCACCTGAAAGTGCTGGCCCGGCCCCAGTTCGGCATAGACCATCTCGACCGCGTTCGCCGGCTGGCGGTGCAAGGACTCCAGCAACAAGGCATGGAGGCGTTCGCCGGCCGCCAAGGCTGATTCGGCGTGGGCCACCAAAGGCGCACCGCCCTCCACCGCCAGGCCGCGGGCGGCTGCCAGCCGCTGGGTCTGCGAACCCAGCACCAGACAACGGAGACCGGGCGCCCCTGGGGCCGCTCGGGGGATGGCGGCCAGCACCTGTTCGGAAAACCCGCCGTTGAAGCCTTGCTCGGCCCCAAACACCAGGCACAGGCCCTGCGCCCGAGCGGTGGCGCTGCCCGGCAGGCCGGCCCGGGCGTCGGGGGCCTGGTCGGTCGGCAGCAGGCTCAGCACCTGGCCCATGGCCTGGGCCACGGTGTCGGCATAGGTGTTGACCCCGACGATCAAGCTGCGGGCCTGTTGCGCCCGGGCCGCCGCCATGCCCCGCATGGCATTGACCAGCCCGCCAAAGCCCGTCACGGTGGCCAGGCGGGCCTGCACCTCGGCCGGACCGGTCTGACTCATGCCGGGCCTCGGGCGGGCACGTCAGCCACCTGGCTGAACCAGTGGCCCAGGTCTTGCTGCAAGCCCTTCAAGGCCGGGGCATCGAGGGCCTCGCGAGAAGCCAGCCGTGCGGCCAACTCAGGCACACCGGGCAAGGCCCCGCGCAAGCGCTCCAGCAAGGCCGGTAGACCGGCCAGGTTCTGGCCATCCAACCAACCGGACTGCAGCGCCATCAGCAAGGCCAGTTGCAGCGCCGCGGGCTGGGGCGCCAGCCGGGGCTGGGCCAGCACCGCACGGATGCATCGGCCCCGCGCCATCTGCTGCTGCACCCGGGTGTCCAGCTCGGTGCCGAAGCGGGTGAACATCTCCAACTCCTGGAACACCGCGTAGTCCAGGCGCAGCGAGTTCACCGCCTCGCGCATCAGAGGCGCCTGGGTCTTGCCGCCCACACGGCTCACGCTGAGGCCGGTGTCCACCGCCGGCAACTGGCCCAGGTCGAACAGGCGGCTGTCCAGCACGATCTGACCGTCGGTGATGGAGATCAGGTTGGTGGGAATGTAGGCCGACAGGTTGCCGGCCTCGGTCTGGGCAATGGGCAAGGCGGTCAGCGAGCCCCCGCCCCGTGCGGCCGAAAGTTTGGCCGCGCGCTCCAGCAAACGGGCATGCACATAGAAGATGTCGCCCGGGTAGGCCTCGCGGCCCGGGGGCTGTTGCATCAGCAGGGCCAATTCGCGGTGGGTGGCGGCGTGCTGGCTGAGGTCGTCGACCACCACCAGGGCATGGCCGCCGCGGTCGCGAAAATACTCGGCCATCGAAAAGCCGGCAAACGGCGCCAGCCACTGCAGGCCCGGTGCGTCGGTGCCGCTGGCCACCACCACGATGCTGCGCGCCAGACTGCCCTGGCGCCTCAAAGCCTCGATCACGGCAGCGGCCGACTCGCTTTTCTGGCCCACCGAGATGTAGACGCAGACCAGATCGGTGTCGCGCTGGGCCAGCAAGGCGTCCAGCGCCAAGGCGGTCTTGCCGGTGCCCCGGTCGCCAATGATCAGCTCGCGCTGGCCGCGGCCCAGCGGGAACAGCGCATCCACGGCCAGGGTGCCGGTGTGCACCGGCTCATGCACCAGGTCGCGGTCAAGGATGCCCGGGGCCGGGCGCTCGGCCGGCAACCAGTCACTGGCCTCGATGGGGCCAGCGCCGTCCAGCGGGCGACCCAGCGGGTCCACCACCCGGCCCAGCAGGGCCGGCCCCACCGGCACGCGCACCACGTCGCCACTGCGCAACACGGCTTCGCCGGCCCGCAGGCGGCGGCTATCGTCCAGCAGCACGCAGGCCAGGCTGTCGGCCTGCAGGCCGGCCACATAGCCCAGGCGCCCATCGTCAAAATGCAGCAACTCATTGAGCCGTGCACCGCGCAGGCCCGTGACCCGGGCAATGCCGTCGGCCGCACTGAGCACCCGGCCCCGCTCCTCAAAGCGCGCCTGCGGCTGCAGACAGCCCAGTTGTGCACTGGCGCGCTCACGCCAAGCGGCCAGGCCCAGGGTCAGGTCGGTGTTCGGTTCCGAGCTCAGTTCTGCGGCCGTCATGCCCTCTGCTCCGGTGCAGGCTGGTCCGCCAGTTGTTGCAACTCGGCCCGGGCCGCCTGCAACTCGGCCGCCCAGTTCAGGCCCAGCACACCATGGGCGAAGCGCAACTCCAGGCCGCACAGCAAGGTGGCATCGGGCTTGAACACGCAGCCCAGCTCAACGCCCTCCCCGGGGTCGCCGTCGGGGCTCAAGACGCCCTGCAGGTCCAGGGTCAGCCGCGCCTGCACCGGCTGTGGCAAGGGATGGGCACTGGCCACCTCCAGCACCGGGGCACTGTGGCCCGTGGCCAGCCACTGCGCCCGTTGCGCGGCCGGGGTGGCCTGCAGGCGGGCCAGCAGGGCCGGCCAGAAGGCCTCGTCGGGCACGGGGGTGAGGTTCAGCAGGCGCTGCGCCAGTTCGGTGGCCAAGGTGGCCGAGGCCTGGTACAGGGCCGTGCCGGCCTGCACGCGCTCGCGCCCGATCTGGGCCTGGGCCTCTTGCAGGCATTGGCGCACGGCGACCCGGGCCGCCTCCAGGCGGGCCGCGCTGTCTTTCTCGGCTTGCTCACGGGCCGTCTGCAGCACCGCCTGGGCCGCCAGGTCGGCGGTCTGGCGCTGCTGATCGAGCGCGCTCAGTTGGGCACGGGCCTGATCGCGAGCGGCCTGGGCCTCAGACAGGGTCTGCTGCACGGCCTGGCGCCGGGCCTCGATCACGGCCAACAAGGGGCGGTAGAACAGCCAGCGCAGCAACAGCAGCAACACCACCAGGTTGCAGGCCTGCAGCAACAGCGTCCAGAGGTCGATGTGCATGGGCGGGCTTCAGTGCACAAAGGGGTTGGCAAACAGCAGCAGCAAGGCGATCACCAGGCAGTAGATGGCCATGGTCTCGATCATGGCCAGGCCCACGAACAAGGTGCGCGAGATGGTGCTCGCGGCCTCGGGCTGGCGGGCCAGCGCGTCCATGGCCGCAGCCACCGCCCGGCCCTCGGCCAGCGCGGGCCCAATGGCCCCAAAGGCCACCGCCAGGGCGGCGCAGACGATGCTCACAATTTGAATCCAGCCAGTGTCCATGGGAATACTCCAGTAGAAAGACGTCAGCCGCCGTGGTCGCCCGCCGCCGCAGCGATGAAGACCATGGCGAGCACGGTGAAGATGTAGGCCTGGATCACCCCGGTGAGCAGTTCCAGCGCCATGAAGGGCACGGGCACGAGCAGCCCGGCCAGCCCCAGCACCACGGCCGAGATGAACATGCCGCTCATGATGTTGCCGAACAGGCGCACGGTCATGGAGACCACCCGGGTCAGGGCCTCGATCAGGTTCAGGGGCAGCATCAGCAGGTTGGGTTCGGTGTAGGTCTTGAGGTAGCCCCACAGGCCGTGGCGCCGCACGCCCCAGCCCAGCACCGCGGCAAACACGGCCAGCGCCAGGGCCAGATCGGTCTCCAGCGCGCCGGTGGGTGGCTCAACGCCCGGCACCAGGGAGCACAGATTGGCGCCCAGGATGTAGATGAACAGCGTGGCGATCAGCGGCAGAAAAGGCGCCGGGTCGGCGTTCATGGTGGATCGCATCTCGGCCTGCAGGGTGTCCAAGGCCATCTCTGCCAGCAACTGCAGGCGCCCGGGGCTGTGCACCGACAGGCGCCGGCGCAGCCAGGCGGCCAGCACGGCCAGCACCGCGATCAAGGCCCAGGTGGTGATCACCGGGCCGGTGATGCCGACCGGGCCCAGTTGCCAGACCACCTCGTGCAGAAAAGGCTGGGCCTTCATGGTGCCGCCTCCGCCGAGCCGGCCAGGCCGCGCCGGACCCTGCGGACCCACCACTGGCGGGCCAGCAGCACGCCCAGGCCCAGGGCCAGCAAGGCCGGTGCACCCTGACGCGCCGTGGCCCAGCAAACACCCCCCAGCACCCCCAGGCGCAGCAGGTGCAGACCCAGCAGAAGGCCCCAGCGGGGCTGGGCCCCGGGTTCGACCAGTTGCCGGCTGAGCCAGCGCAGTGAACCGAAATGCCAACCCCCCAGGGCCAACCCCAGTGCAAAAAACAAGACCATCAACAGGCTCATACAGCGTGTGTCCTCATCGTTGGTGCATCCAGCGCCACGCACCCCAGGCCCCCACAACCACACCCAGCAGCAACAGGGCGGCACTGAAGGTGATGCCCGTGCCCAGTCGGTGGTCCAGCCAGCGGCCGCCCGCCAAGCCCAGCAACATGGGCAGCACGATCACCCAGCCCAACACCCCCAGCGTGGAGAGCTGACGCAGCAGCGTGGGCTCGCCCTCGCGCAGGCTGCGCTGGCGCCGACCGGCCTGGCGCTGGACTTCTTCGAGCAGGGCGGGCTTGTCGGTGCCGAGGCCTTCGCCGGGACGGGGTTCACTCATGGCGTGCTCCAGGGCACCTGGGGCCGGCGCTGCAGCGGACGGATCAACTCGCGCAGCACTTGCACCTCCAGGTGCCGGCTTTGGCGGCGCGCCGCCTGTTCGACCTGTTCGCGCTCACGCAGCCGGGCCAGCACCTGGTGCTCCAGGTGATCCAGGTCCTCGCCCAGCACGGCTTCGCGGGTGGCCACCTGCAATTCGCACCCCCGCTGCAGTGTCAACACCCCGCCGCTCACGGCGCAGTAATGCCAGTGCTGTTGCGCGTCGCGCCAGCTCAGCACCCCCACGCCGAGCAGCGACAGCAGATCCGCATGGCCGGGCCAGAGACCAAAGCCGCCGCTGGCGTCCTGGGCCCGCACCGAGCGCACACCGGCCTCGTCCACCAGCACCGAGCCGAGGCTGCTCAACACCAAATGCAGGCCGTCCACCTGGGGCCAGGCCGGCAAGCGGCCGTCAACGGTGCCGGGCTCGCTCATGCGGCCCCTTTCTGCCGGGCTTCTTCGAAACTGCCCACCATGTAGAAGGCACTTTCGGGCAAGGCATCGCCGGCTCCGTCCAGGATGGCGCGACAGCCCTTGAGCGTATCGGCCAGGCGCACCTGGCGGCCCGGCTTGCCGGTGAACGCCTGGGTGACGGCAAAGGGCTGGGTCAGAAAGCGCTGCAGGCGCCGGGCCCGCGCCACACGTTGCTGGTCTTCGGGGCTGAGTTCGGCCACCCCCAGCAAGGCGATGATGTCCTGCAGCTCGCGGTAACGGGCCAGGGTCTCGCGCACCTCGCGGGCCAGGGCACAGTGCTCGGCCCCGACCACGGCCGGGTCGAGCAGGCGCGACTGCGAGGCCAGCGGGTCTACCGCCGGGTACATGCCCTCGGCGGCCAGGCTGCGCGACAACACGATGCGGCTGTCCAGGTGGGTGGCGATGGCGGCCACGGCCGGGTCGGTGAAATCGTCGGCCGGCACGTACACGGCCTCGATGGCGGTGATGGCCGCGTGCTCGCCACAGGCGATGCGCTCTTGCACTGCGGCCACCTCGGTGGCCAGGGTGGGTTGGTAGCCCACGCGTGAGGGCAGCCGCCCCAGCAGCCCCGACACCTCGGCACCCGCCTGCACAAAACGGAACACGTTGTCCATCAACAGCAGCACATTGCGCTGCTGCTCGTCACGAAAATACTCGGCCAGGGTGAGCGCAGCCAAGGGAGTGCGCCAGCGCGCGCCCGAGGGCTCGTTCATCTGCCCAAACACCAGCACACTTTTGGCCAGCATGCCCGAGTCGCGCATGTCCGTCAGCAACTCATGCCCCTCGCGGCTGCGCTCGCCCACGCCGGCAAACACCGACAGGCCCTGGTAGGTGTCGGCCATGGCGTGGATCAGCTCCATCACCAGCACGGTCTTGCCCACGCCGGCCCCCCCGAACATGGCCGCCTTGCTGCCCAGGGCCAGCGGGGCCAGCAAGTCGATGACCTTGATGCCGGTCTCGAAGACCTCGGCCACGGCCCGGCGGCGCGACAGCGGTAGCGGCTCGGCATGGATGGGGCGGCGTGGCACCTGCGGCCCCAGGGCCGGGCCGCCGTCGCCAGGCTCGCCCAGCACATTGATCAGGCGCCCCAGCAGGGCCTCGCCCACCGGCACCATGACGGGCGCCCCCGTGTCGAGCACCGCGGTATCACGGGCCAGCCCTTGGGTGTCTTGCAGGGCCACCGTGCGAACGGTGTCGGCATCGAGTTGCGCCTCGACCTCCAGGGTCAGGGTCTGGGGCTGATCCCACAACACCTGCAAGGCGGTGGCCGGGGCCGGCAACTGCCCGTCTTCAAAATGAACATCCACCACCCCGCCCTGCACGGCAAGCACACGACCACGGGCCTGGACGGGAGGGGCTGAAGACACAACGATGGGCATGGGTGACTGGAACGAGGCAAGCCCGATGCCCCCATCGTCGCCCAACCGCATGGCGCGGCGATGACAAACGGCGATTGATAAGGCTTGATCGGTCAGGTCATTGAAGCCCAGTGGACCTCAGGAACACTTGACCCAGGTCAACCCGAAGCGCAGGCCCCGGGTAAAGAACCTGTTTCAGCAGACCAGATCGTCGGGGCTGGCGTAGCCGGTCTGCTCCAGCAGCTGGCTGACAAAGGCGTCAAAGTCAGGCAGCTCGGGGCGCTGCAAACCGCTGGGCTGGGCCACCCAGCCTTCGGCCTGTCCCAATAGACGCAAGGCATCGAAATGGGGCTCGGCTCCGGCGTCAAAGCTGTGGGCGAGGCCGGATGGCAAGGCCACCCAGTCGCCCGCCTCGCACAGCAGGCCCACAAAGCCCTCGGGATGGCGCACGGTGAACAGGCCGGCACCGGCCAGGAACACGCGCAACTCGGCCTCGCTGTGGCGATGCTCCTGGGTGAACTGCTGGCGCAGCGCGGGCCAGCCAGACTGGCCGGGGGTCACCCGCACCCGGTCGATGCGATGCAGGTCCAAGCCCTGGCCCAGCGTGGCCAGCCGGCCCTGCTGGGCCTGCAACCAGGCCTCGGCGCCGGGTTCATCGGGCTCGGGCGCCGGGCCCAGGTGCAGCACGCCCCACCCCACCCCCAGGCCTTGCAGCCAGGGGGCCATGCGGTGCTCGCACACCAGGGTGTCCTGCCACTGACCGGTGGCATCGAAAAGTGCCAATGCAGCCATGCCCTGCCCCGTCCGTTTACTGCAGGAAGGCCGGTTTGGCGTAACCGGCAAAGCGGCTGTCCACCACGGCCTTGAACTCTTTCGATCGGTAGGCCTCGGCGATGTCGCGCGCCCAGGGCGTGTCTTGGTCCGCACGCTTGACGGCCACCACGTTCAGGTAGTGGTCGGGGGTCTTTTCCAGGGCCACGGCTTCGGTCAGCTTGAGGCCCGAGGAGATGGCAAAGTTGCCGTTGACGATGGCGTACTCGGCATCGCCCAGCGAGCGCGGCAACTGGGCCGCCTCCAGCGGGATCAGCTTGAGCTTCAAGGGGTTGGCCTCCAGGTCTTTTTCGCTGGCGCGCAGCGGGTCGATGCCGGGCTTGAGCTTGACCAGGTGGTTCTGCTCCAGCAGCACCAGGGCGCGGGCCAGGTTGCTGGGGTCATTGGGCAGGGTCACGCGGTCACCCTCACGGGCTTCAGCCAGGGTCTTGCGGCGGGTGGAGTACACGCCCAGGGGCGCGATGGGGCCTTGCACCAGCTCGACCAGATCGAGCTTCTGGTCGGCCGCGAACTTGCGCAGGTACACGCGGTGCTGGAAGAAGTTGGCATCGAGCGAGCCCTGGGCCAGGGCCAGGTTGGGCTGCACGTAGTCGTTGAATTCGACCAGCTTGACCTGGTAGCCCTTTTTTTCGAGCAGCGGCACGATGCCGGCCTTGAGCTGGTCGATGTTGGAGCCGGCAGTGCCACCGATCACCAGTTCTTTCTTGCCGGCGCTTTGGGCCAGTGCAGCGCCCGGGCCCAGCAAGGCCAGGGCCGTGGTGGCGGCCAGGGCCGACAGCCAGGCACGGCGGGGAAGAAGGCGTTGGAATGCGGTCATGGGGAGGCTTTCAAAAACGAGGGGGGGGGTGGGAGCGGTGAAGGGTTCAGCGCTTGTCGAGGCGACGCGCCACGGTGTTGCCGGTGAACTGCACGGCCTGCACCAGCAGCACCAGCAGGGCCACGGTGAGCACCATCACATCGGTCTGGAAACGGTAGTAGCCGTAGCGGATGGCCAGGTCGCCGATGCCGCCGCCGCCCACCACCCCGGCAATCGCCGAGTACGACAGAAAGCTCACGGCCAGCACGGTCAGGGCCAGCACCAGGCCCGAGCGGGCCTCGACCAGCAGCACGCGCCAAACGATCTGCAGCTCGCTCGCGCCCATCGCATGGGCGGCTTCGATCACGCCCCGCGGCACATCGCGCAGGCACTGGTCCACCAGGCGGGCCAGGTAGGGGATGGCGGCAAACGACAGGGGCACGGCGGCCGCCAGCGGCCCGATCGAGGTGCCGACAATCGAGCGTGTGAACGGCACCAGGGCCACCAGCAGGATGATGAAGGGGAAGGAGCGCACGGTGTTGACCAGCCAGTTCAACACCAGAAAGGCCGGCTTGTTGTCGAGCGACTGCCCCGGGCCCAACAGGAACAACAGGACGCCAAGCGGCCCGCCGATCAGCACGGCAGCCGACAGGCCGATGGCCAGCATCAGAAAGGTCTGGGCGGTGGCCAACCACAGCTCGGGCAAGATGGCGGCGATGTTCTCAGGCATAGGCCAACTCCTTGGCGGGGACAGAGGTCAGGGCGGGACGGGCGGTGTCACGAGAGGTGTCACGAGAAGTACCCCGGGCCGCATCGCGGGCCGGGCGGCTGCGCACCAGCTCGGCCAGTTCGCGGCCCAGCACGGTCTGGCGCGCCACGCCCAATTCGTCGACCGCAAACTGCTCGACCAGGCGGCCTTGCTCCAGGATGGCGACGTGGCGGCACAGCAGCTCGACCACCGAGAGTTCATGGGTGACGATGACGAGGGTCACGCCCACTTTCTGGTTGATGTCGCGCAGGGTTTCGAGCAGCGAGCGGGTGGTCTCGCTGTCGAGCGCCGAGGTGGGCTCGTCGCACAGCAGCACCTGGGGGCGCGGCGCCAGCGCGCGGGCAATCGCCACACGCTGCTTCTGGCCGCCCGACAGTTGGGCCGGGTAGCTTTGGGCCTTTTCGGGCAGGCCCACCAGGGCCAGGCACTCATGCACGCGCTCGGCGATCTCGGCGCGGCTGTGGCGGCCGTGGATCTTCAGTGCAAAGGCCACGTTGTCGAACACGGTGGCGTTCTGCAGCAGGTTGAACTGCTGGAAGATCATGCCGATGTTCTGCCGGGTGTCGCGCAGTTCCCGGCGCGTCAGCGCGGTCAGGTCACGTCCGGCCACCAGCACGCGGCCGCCATCGGGCTTTTCAAGCAGGTTGATCAGGCGCAGCAGGGTCGATTTGCCGGCGCCGCTCTTGCCGATCAGGCCGAACACGTCACCGGCCTGGATGCTCAGCGACACCTCGCGCACCGCATCGAAGGCGGCGCCGCCGGGCAGGGCAAATGATTTGCGCACCGCCTCCAGCCGGATCACGGGGGCCGCCTCGGCGGCCGGAGAAGTTGTACCAGTCATGGGTTGGAGGGTGATGAAGAAAGGTCGCAGTATCCGCAGGCCCCCGCCGAAGCGGAACGAATGAAACAGCCGACGCTTATCCGGTTTGCGCATAAGGCCGGCCCAGCGGCCATCGCCTCACACCCACCCGATAAGCACATGCGAATTGCTTCCTTGGCAGCGTGCGCCAAGGCTTGCACAGTGGGCCGCCTGTCTGAACTGAACCGGCGGCCCGCGCCGCCCAAACTTGCCATGTCCCTGTTTTCTGCACGCCCCACCCGTCGCCACCTCGCCCTGGGCCTCAGCACCCTGGCCCTGTCGCTGGCCGCGCTGAGCCCCGCCCAGGCCCAGGACAAAAAACCCCTCAAAGTGGGCATCTCGGTCGGCCACGCCGAAGAGATCTTTGCCGTGGTCAAGAAGGTGGCGGCCCGCGACGGCCTGAACATCGAGGTGATCCCCTTCAACGACTACCAGTTGCCCAATGCGGCCCTGGCCGCTGGCGACCTGGACGCCAACGCCTTCCAGCACAAGCCCTTTCTCGACAACCAGATCAAGGCCCGCGGCTTTGACCTGGTACCGGTGGGCCTGACCATCACCGCGCCGCTGGGCTTCTACTCGCGCAAGATCAAGTCCATCGCCAACCTGCCCGAGGGCGCCTCGGTGGGCATCCAGAACGACCCCAGCAACGGCAACCGGGCGTTGCTGCTGCTGCAGTCGGCCGGCCTGATCACCCTGAAGCCCGAAGCCGTGAAGAACAACACTGCCTCCCCGCTGGACGTGGTGAGCAATCCGCGCAAACTCAAGCTGGTGGCGCTGGACGCCGCCCAGCTGCCGCGCTCGCTGGATGACCTGGTGATCGCCTCGATCAACAACGACTACGCCTCACAGGCCGGGCTCTCGCTGCAGCGCGACGCCGTGATCAAGGAAGCCCCCCAGGGCCCCTACGCCAACCTGATCGCCGTGCGCCGCGCTGATCAAAACCAGCCCTGGGTGAAGCGCCTGGTGGCGGCCTACCAGTCGCCCGAGGTGAAGCAGTTCATTGAAAGCACGTTCAACGGCGCCCTGGTGCCGGCCTTCTGAAGGATGTCCCATGAGCACCGCCACCGCTGAGCACAACGACACCCAGGTCAACCCCCACCCGGCCCCACTGGGCCGCGCCCTGCCCCCGGCGGCCGATGCCGCCATCCTGCACGCCCGCGCCCAGGCCCTGCTGCCCGAGATCGCCGCCGGCGCCGCCGAGCGCGAGCGCCAACGCGAACTGCCCTATGGCCTGGTGCGCCGCATCGCCGAGGCCGGCCTGCTGACCTGGCGCATCCCCAAGGCCCAGGGCGGGCCAGGCGCCTCGGTGCACGATGTGATCCGCTTCGTGATCGACCTGGCGGCGGCGGATTCGAACGTGGCCCAGGCCTTGCGACCCAATTTCGGCACCGTCGACAGCCTGCTCTTTGGCGGCACCGAGGCCGAGCAACGGCGGTGGTTTCCGCGCCTGCTGGCTGGCGAGATTTTCGGCAATGCCGGGCTGGAGCGCGGGGGCGCCCATGGCGCCAACACCGCCCAGTTGCGCCGCGAGGGTGAGCATTACCGCATCAGCGGCAGCAAGTACTACAGCACCGGCGCCCTGTACGCCGACTGGATCGGCTCGCTGGCCCTCAACGAGGAAGGCCGCGAGGTGGCCTTCACGGTGCCGCGGCACCGCCCTGGGCTGGAGATGGTGGACGACTTCGACACCACCGGCCAGCGCCTGACGGCCAGCGGCAGCACGCATTTTCACGAGGTGCTGGTGCGGGCTGAAGAGCTGCGGGTGAACTCGTTCCCCCGCGACCGGCGCAGCCCGATTGCACCGCTGTTCCAACTGTTCTTGGCCGCCGTGCAGGCCGGCATCGCGCGCAACGCCCTGAATGATGCCGTGGCCTTTGCCCGCCACAAGGCCCGCCCCATTCGCCACAGCACCGCCACCCGTTCGGTGGACGACCCCTATGTGCAAGAGACCGTGGGCCAGATGGCCGCCCAGGCCTATGCCGCCGAAGCCACCGTGCTGCGCGCCGCCGACGCGATTGACGCCGCCTGGGCCGACCAGCTCAGCAACAGCGCCCTGACCCAGGCCTCGATCGAAGTTGCCCAGGCCCAGTACTTTGCAGCCGATGCGGCCCTGAAGGCCTCCGAGTTGGCCTTTGACGTGGGCGGCGCCTCGGCCACCGACCGCAACGTCAACCTGGATCGCCACTGGCGCAATGCCCGCACCGTGGCCAACCACAACCCGCGCCAATGGAAGGCCGCCGCCAGTGGGGCCTGGCATCTGAGCGGGACGGCGCCGCCGACGACCGGGTTGTTTTGAGCCCGCGTTGACTCTGGCAAGTGCGGGCTTCACGGGCTCGGACTTGCCCTGCAACGCCTTGTTTGGACTGCCAACACCGGCGATGAGCCCTCGCTTTCGGCTTCGCCGGCTCCGGTGTTCAAAAGCGGAAGGTGGGCCGCCTTGGCACTCTCCTCTGTCGCTGAACGTCCCACTTGGTTAACCGGTGCTCACCGCCACCCCCGCTCACGCAACTCGTACCGGCCCACATCAATCAGCTTGATCGAAATATCGTGGAGCTTATTTTTTTCGTCATGTTCGTGCAAAGCCTTTAAATTGATATAGGTCGATCCATTCCTTCTTTCGCAATCAGCGGATTGAATGAAGTATTGTGAATGATCATTGTTTAATTCCGAAAAGGCCAGCGTTTTGACCAACTTCGATTTATTCTCAGTCGTAGGGTTTGTGATCCACTGCGCATAAATCTCGCTACCTGCGCCACCATAGACATCAACCACAACAAGCCGATAATAACCAACCTCACCACCGGCCCTCCAGTCACCACATTTTTTGATTATCCTGTAATCAACCGACAAATTTTCAACATCATCCATCCACAGTGATTCAAGAGCCACCGAATATTCCGATAAAAATACGATCATCAGGAGCAGTATCTTTTTCATCCTCATCGCCCATCCAATAATTCAGCGCTTGCGGCCTCACTTTCCTGTTTCCAAGAAATCTCAGAATGCCGATGAATTTCTGAACGATGGATGCGGAGGGTCAGGGTCAATTCATCGAGCAGCCATGTCAATGATTTTTGCTACTCTTGGGTGATCGACTCGAACATCCCACCGCGGAACAACGAGACGATCTCAACGCCGATGCTATCGGCGTTCGATGGATATCGATTTGGAAAAGATTTTTCGATTTCTACACGACCTATTTCCGCCCCAGGCCTCCGACCTTTCAGCCTCCTCAAATCTGCTGGCGAACAAGATTTTTCGGCCATGCACCTTGATTTGATGAAGCCTACGTGCCGGGCTCTTTTGTAGAGTGATGCAGTTTGATAAATGGTGCCATCTTTATCTATCAAAAAGTGCGCCCCATTGGCCTTCGGCGTTTTATATCCATTCAATGTCGCCTGCGCAGTCGCACTCGCTGTCTGATGGACAACAATACCATGAATAATTGAAAGGTCGCCTGCTTCAATATTACGACTGATCGCCAGCTGAATTTTCGGGCTTTGAACTCTGCCGAGCGGATCTACAATCAACATGGCATTCCTTTGATTGCAATGACAACTGAGTGCCTGGACAAGCAATCAGCCTGATGAGAGGCATAAGACATGAATCACTCCCTGGATTCTAAAAAATAAAATCAAGCGCAGAAAATCAAAATTCAGATCAAACACGTGATCGCGAGGTGAGCTTTGATTTATACATGACTTCAAATTCTAAAATCCAGAAAATGCGACTCGATCCCATTTGAGATAGACGGCCACTCCCAAATGCCGAACGCCCGGGGCGTAAAGGATGGAAGTCCCATTGCCAGGGACTTCATCTGAAAGACCCTGGATGGCACTGGCAATGCAGTCGCCCTATTTGCCCGCCACCGGCTGCAACCAGGCATCGGCATACGAGGCAAACAGGCCATCCCCTTGCGCCACGGTCTTGTGGAAGCGCGCGGTGGAGACGGTGACCCAGGTCTGTTCGATCAGGTCGAGCACGGGCAGGTCTTCTTGCACGATCTGTTGCCACTGGGTGATCAGGGCCTTGCGGCGGGCCGGGTTGGCTTCGTCGGCGGCGGCTTCCATGATCTTGTCCAGGGCGGGGTTGGAGTAACCCGAGCCATTGGTCCAGGGGGCGCCCTTGATGATGTTGCGGGTCCAGAACAAGCGCTGCACGCCCAGGGTGGGGTCGGGCAGGCGGTGCAGGCTGGAGATCATCAGGTCGTAGTCCTGGTCGGTGAAGATGCGGCGCAGGTAGCTGACCGTGTCGCCGCCGCGCAGCACCACCTCGACGCCGATGCGGGCCAGCGACTGGCGGATGAATTCGGCCTCACGGGCACCGCCACCGCCGTCGTAATCGAGCGTGACCCTGAGCCGCTTGCCATCGGCCGCCTTGCGAAAGCCTGCCTCGTCCAGCAAGGCCTCGGCCTTTTTGAGGTCATAGGGGTACTGGCGGGTGTCGGGCGAGTAGTAGTTGACCACCGACGAGGGCACGGGTCCGGTGGCGGGCTTGCCATAGCCCCAGAACACCACCTTGAGCAGCGCGTTCTTGTCGATGGCGTGGGCGAAGGCCTGACGCACGCGTTTGTCGCTCAGGTAGGGCCGGCGCACATTGAACTGGGTCAGGAAGATGGTCGACAGGTAGCGGCCATCGTCCAGGTTGATGGTCCATTTGGCCGTGTCGCTGAAGCGCTCCAGGTTGGACAGCGGGATGCTGGAGCCCAGGGCCACGTCGATCTCACCCGCTTCCAGAGCCACGGCGCGGGCCGCGGCGTCGGGGATGAACTTGAACACGATGCCCTGCAGGTAGGGCTGGCCCTTTTGCCAGTAGTTGGGGTTGCGTTCCAGCCGCACATGGCTGCCCTTGACCCATTCCTTGAACACAAAGGGGCCTGTACCGACGGGGGCCAGGTTGGCCGGGTTGTTCAGCACGTCGGTGCCGGCGTACAGGTGCTTGGGCAGGATCTGGGCGCCGTAGCTGTTGATGTAGTTCAGCAGGTAGGGGGCGGGTGAAGACAGGCGGATCACCACGGTGTGCTTGTCAGGCGTATCGACCTTCTCGACGTTGGCAAAGGCGGCCCGGCCGAAGGGGTGCAGCTTCTTCCAGACATTGAGCAGGGTGTATTCGACGTCGGCCGAGGTGAAATCCTTGCCGTCGTGCCATTTCACGTTCTCACGCAGCTTGAAGCGCAGGGTCAGGCCGTCTTCCGACAATTGCCACGAGCTGGCCAGCGCCGGCACAGGCTGCAGATTCAGATCGAAGGAGACCAGGCCTTCGAGCACCTTGCTGGAGACCTGGCCGATGTTCATGGTGGTGATGAAGGCCGAGGTCAACAGCGTGGGCTCGGGCGACACCGCCACGTTGAGCACACCACCGCTGACGGGGGTCAGTTCGGCGGGCTTGGCCGCATTCGCGGCTTTGGGGGTCTGGGCCTGCACTGGCCCCTGTAAGACGCCCATGAGGACCAAGGAGGATGCCAATGGAACGGCGAGGCGGCTCAAGGCGCCGCGGGCAAGAAGGGTTCTGCGCTTCATGTGGGATAGGTGGGGTGGGTTGAAAAAGCGTGGCCAAGCCAACAGCGGAGCCCAAGGCTCCGCTGCGGTCAAAAAATTGCAGGGGTAACCCCCTGCCGAGCGAGATCTCAGGCGGCTTGCAGGCGCGGGTGGCGCTCCACGGCCGGCCGCGCCAGGCCCAGGTGCTCGCGCAGGGTGCTGCCTTCGTAGGCGTGGCGGAAGATGCCGCGCTGGCGCAGCAGCGGCACCACGCCATCGACAAAATCCTGCAGGCCGCCGGGCAGCACGTCGGGCATCAGGTTGAAGCCGTCGGCGGCCCCGGCGCGGAACCAGTGCTCGATGTCATCGGCCACCTGCTCGGGCGTGCCCACGATCACGCGGTGCCCGCCACCACCGGCCAGGGCGCGGATCAGCTCGCGCACGGTGTAGTTGTGGCGGGTGGCCAGGGCGCGCACGAAGTTGAAGAAGGTGTGGTTGCCGTTGCCGCCACCGGGCAGCGGCAGGTTCTCAGGCAGGCGCTCGTCGAGCTTGAGGCGGTCGACGCTGATGCCCAGTGTGCCTGCCAGGCGGTTCAGGCTGTAGCGCCAGGGGATCAGGTCGACCAGTTCATCGCGACGGCGCAGGGCTTCGGCCTCGGTGCTGCCGATGATGGTGGTCAGGCCGGCCAGCACTTTCACAGCGTCTGGGCCACGACCCAGGGCCTCGGCACGGCTTTTGAGCTCGCGACCGTAGGCCAGGGATTCTTCAAACGATTGCGAGGCCGAAAACACCGCCTCGGCATGCCGGGCCGCCAGTTCGCGCCCGTCGGCCGATCCGCCGGCCTGCACCAGCACCGGGCGACCTTGCGGGCTGCGCGGCAGGTTCAGCGCACCTTGCACCGAGTAGAACTCGCCCTGGTGGTGGATCGGGTGCACCTTGTCAGTGTCGACAAAGCGGCCCGAAGCCTTGTCACCCACGAAGGCGTCGTCGTCCCAGCTGTCCCACAAGGCCTTGACCACCTCGGTGAATTCAGCAGCCCTGCGGTAGCGCTGGGCGTGCTCGGGCACTGCATCGCGCCCGAAATTGCGGGCCGACGGCAGGTCGGCCGTGGTGACGATGTTCCAGCCGGCGCGGCCAGCGCTCACGTGGTCCAGCGTGGCAAAGCGGCGGGCGATGTTGTAGGGTTCGTTGTAACTGGTGGAGGCGGTGCCGATCACGCCGATGCGGCGCGTGGCCGCCGCCACGCTGGCCAGCAGCACGGTGGGCTCGAGTGCGGTGATGGGGCGGAAATCGATCTGGTCGACGATGGCCGCGTTGTCGGCCAGGAAGATGGCGTCAAAGGTGCCCAGTTCGGCCAGTTGGGCCGCCCGGATGTAATGCTGCACATCGACAAAGGCCTTGGGGTCGGCCTCGGCCACGCGCCAGGCCGAGGGCAGAAAGCCCGAGTGCAGAGCATTGAGGTTGAGGTGCAGTTGACGGGGCGGTGGGGCGGCAGATGCGCTCATGGTGGGTTCCGATGCAGGTGGCGGCCAGCGGCCGAAGTCCTGATTGCACCGGAGGCCCGCACTCAGGCCAACAAAGCTTTCCGAATTTGCATCCTCAGAAAACGCACCCGCCCCGCCCTGCCCTGCCTCGCTGCGGTCAGTGATCCTCGTCCGACAGGCTGATGGCAATGCGACGGAAGTCAGACTCGACGTCCAGAAAGACATCGAAGACCTCGGGATCGAAGTGCGTGCCTCGCCCCTGGCGCAGGATGATCATGGCCTCTTCGTGGCTCATGGCCCCCTTGTAGACGCGCCGGCTGATCAACGCGTCATACACATCGGCAATCGCCATCAGTCGCGCCGACAGCGGGATCGCCTCGCCCACCAGGCCCTCGGGGTAGCCCGAACCGTCCCACTTCTCCTGGTGGTAGAGGGCGATTTCCTTGGCTGGCTGCAGGAAAGGCAGGTGCATGTCCATGGATTTCTCGGCGCGTTCGATGGCCTGATAACCCAGCGTGGTGTGGGTTTTCATGATCTCGAACTCTTCCGGGGTCAGCTTGCCAGGCTTGAGCAGGATGCGGTCTGGAATACCAACCTTGCCAATGTCATGCAAGGGCGCCGACTTGTACAGCAGGTGGATGTAGGCGTCGGTCAGGACGGTGGCGTACTTGGGCAGAGACTGCAGCTTCTGGGCCAGGCAGCGCACATAACGCTGGGTGCGCAGGATGTGGTTGCCGGTCTCGTTGTCACGGGTCTCGGCCATCGAGGACATGGCCAGGATGGTGACGTCCTGCATGGCCGACAGTTCGCGGGTTCGCTTGCCCACCTCTTCTTCGAGAAAGCCGTTCTTGTCACGCAGGAAATCCGCCATGCGCTTGAGCTGCAACTGCGCCTGCACCCGCGCCAGCACCACCGGAGGGCTGATGGGCTTGGCGATGTAGTCCACACCGCCGACCTTGAAGCCCGCAGACTCCGATTCGATGTCGGTCTTGGCCGTGAGGAACAGCACCGGGATGTGAGCACTGCGCGGGTCTTGCTTGAGGCGGCGACAGACCTCGTAGCCATCCATCTCGGGCATCATCACATCCAGCAGGATGATGTCGGGGGCCGGCGTGGCCTGGGCGATCTGCAAGGCGCGCTCGCCCTTGCTGGCCACACGCACCTTGTAGTGGTCCTTGAGCACGGCGCTCATCAACGACAGGTTCTCGGGCGTGTCGTCCACCACCAGCACCACGGGGCGCTCTTGATTCGTGTCGGGGCTGGCGAGCAATGCACCGGCAGCGGTCTCTGAGGCAGACAGCGGGGTCCTTGGCGCCGGTGCCACCTGGGTGGCGGCGCCCGCCGCTGCCACCAGCGGCTGCGGGTTCAGTTGGGCCTCGATGCCGGCAATCAACTCGGCCAGCTGGCGAGCCAGCAGCGCTGCCTGAGCATGCGCATCCGGGCGCCGGGCCGGCTCACGCAAGGCCTCTTCGAGCCGGCCGGCCTGCGCCTGCAGCCCATGCGCGCCAATGTTGCCGGCCACGCCCTTGAGGGTGTGGGCCACCATTTCGGCGGCGCTCCAGTCCTGGACCTGCACCAGGGCCTGGATCTCGCTGCCCACGCTGCGCTGGCCGGCCACGAAACGACGCAACAGGGACAGGTACAGAGGGATGTTGCCGATGGCACGTCGCAGGCCTTGCGCCACATCGAGGCCCGGGATCTGCAGCACGGCACTGCCCACCAGGCCGCCGCGGCTTTCGGTGACCTCGGCGGGGCGCGTGCCCTCGGCCTCGCCTCGGCTCGGAATCCAGCGCAGCAGGGCTCGCCAAAGCTCATCGGGCTCGATGGGCTTGGTGATGAAGTCGACCATGCCGGCGGTCAGGCACAGTTCGCGGTCGGTCTGCCGGGCGTTGGCCGTCATGGCAACGATCGGTACGTGCTGGTACTCGTCGAGCTTGCGGATCTCCTGGGTGGCGGTCACGCCGTCCATGACCGGCATCTGCATGTCCATCAGCACGATGTCGTACTCGCTGCGGCGGATCTGGTCGATGGCCTCCTGGCCATTCTCGGCAATGTCCACCAGCAGACCCGACAGGCGCAACATGCCTGCCGCCACCTCCTGGTTGATGTCGTTGTCTTCGACCAGCAGCACCCGGGCACCGCGCAGGCGCTCAAGGGCTTGCGGCTGCGGGCTCTGCCCCATCTCGCGCGAGGCGGCCACGGCGGAAGCGACCTTGCGAAGTGTGCGGCTGCCCAGCACCTGCATGACCGTATCAAACAGCACCGAAGGGTTGACGGGCTTGAGCATCACGGCGTTCACACCTGCACCGAAAGCCTCCATGCGGATGTCATCGCTGTTGTCGGCTGCCACCAGCACGCAAGGCGGTACCTTGCGCAGCGCCTGACGGCGCAACTGGTCGGCGACTGCCAGGCCATTGAGACCGGGCATCTTCCAGTCGAGAAAGACCAGCTCGAAGGGAGTCGTGTTGTCGTCGTGCTCCTGAATGAGCTGCAGTGCCACTTCGCCCGAGGCGGCCTCGTGCACCACAAAGGTCTGCTGGCGCAGCATCTGGCACAGGATTTCGCGGGCACGGGCGTTGTCGTCCACCACCAGCATCTTCTTGCCGCGCAGATCGGGCTCTGGCTGAGGCAGGCTGCGTTGCTCGCTGCTCTTGCCCAGGCGGGCGGTGAACCAGAACGTGGCGCCCTGGCCCAGCTCGCTCTCCACCCCCACCTCGCCTCCCATCAGCGCCGCCAGCCGCTTGCTGATCGCCAGCCCCAGACCCGTACCACCGTACTTGCGCGTCGTCGACGAATCCGCCTGCTGGAAGCTCTCAAACAACCTGTCCTTCTGCTCCTCGCTCAGCCCGATGCCCGTGTCCCGCACCGCCAGGTACAGCAACACCTCGCCTTCACTCTCCTCGCGCTTTCTCACCTGGATCGTCACCTCGCCACGCTCCGTGAACTTCACCGCGTTGTTGGCATAGTTGATCAGCACCTGCCCCAGCCGCAGCGGGTCGCCCACCAGCAGCGTGGGCACATCCGGCGCCACATCAAACAGCAACTCCAGATCCTTGGCCTGTGCCTTCTCCCCCACCAGGTTGGCCACGTTCTCCAGCACCTTCTCCAGGTCCATCTCAATGTGCTCCACATCGAGCTTGCCCGCTTCCACCTTCGAAAAATCAAGAATGTCGTTGATGATCCCCAGCAGGTGCTGCCCCGAGTGCTGGATCTTGCTCACGTAGTCCGTCTGCTTGCGGTCCAGCGGCGTCTGCAGCAGCAGGTGCGACATCCCCAGCACCGCGTTCATCGGCGTTCGGATCTCGTGGCTCATGTTCGCCAAGAACTCGCTCTTCGAGCGGTTCGCCGCCTCCGCCTCGGTGCGGGCCTGGATCAGGGCCTGCTCGTCGCGCTTGCTCTCGGTGATGTCGGTCTCAATGGCCATGAAGCCCTGCAAGACCCCGGCACTGTCGCGCAGATCGTTGCAACTGATGTCGATCCAGTAGGGCGCGCCCGATTTCGCATAGTTGAGCAGATCGACCCGAAAGCCATGCCCGGCCCGCAGCGAGCGGCGCATGTGGGCCACCGTGCCCAGGTCGGTGTCAGCCCCTTGCAGGAAATGCCCCGGTCGCAGGCCGCGCACTTCCTCCAGGCGGTAGCCGGTGATGCGGGTGAAGCCATCGTTGACCCAGTCGATCTCGCCCCGGGCGTTGGTGATGATCACGCCATTGGTGGTTTCACTCGCGACCCGGGACAAGCGGGTCAGTTCGCGCTGGATGCGCGTGTTCTCGGCCTGGATGCGAGCCGCTTCGATGAGCTGGCCGATGGTCACCAGCAAGGGCCGCAGAAAATCCGTCAGACCTGCCTCGTAGGTGCTGCGAAGCTTGCCCACCCCCAGCAGCGCCACCAGGTCTCCGCCATGGTGGATGGGCACGGCCAGAAAAGCACTGAGCCGGGCGTCGCCCCAGACCAGTTCATCCGCGGCTGTGGTCCCTTGCTCCTGCAGCAGGGGTTGACCGTCCGACAGCACGCTGGCAAACACCCGCTGCAGGCTCTTCAGGTCTTCACTGAAGGGGTCGGCCTCCAGGGCGATGTCCATGGACTGAGTGGACGGCGCGTGGCTTTGAAGGCCATGGATGGCCTGGATCTGCAGGCTCGGGAAGTCATCGCCCAGCTTGTAGACCTCGCCCAGAAAGCCGACATCGCTTTCGGTGAGTTCCAGCAACTGGCTCAGCAGGTTCTCAAACACCGAAGAGCGGTCGGCATCGCGGATGAACAAGGCCTGGGTGTCAACCAGGACCTCGCCCAGATAGCGCGCGCGCTGCAAGGCCTCGGTGCGTTCGCGCAAGACCTGCTGATTGACCTCTTGCTCCACCAGGTCGGCCAGATCGCGCAGGGTGCGCCGCTGCTCGGGGTTGAGCAGGCGAGGCTCATCGTGGATCACGCACAGCGAGCCCAGGCGCAGGCCCTCGGGCGAATGCAGGGGAGCCCCCGCATAGAAGCGGATGTGCGGCGGCCCCAGCACCAGGGGGTTGTCGGCGAAACGCGGGTCCAGCAAGGCGTCGGGCACTTCAAAGATGTCAGACTGCAAAATGGTGTGCCCGCAGAAGGACACGTCACGCGACGTGGCGCTGGCATCCAGCCCATCGCAGGATTTGAACCATTGGCGGTCACTGTCGACCAGCGACACCACGGCGATCTTCACGCCCAGCAACAGGCGCGCCAGGCGGGTGAGCCGGTCAAAACGCTCTTCGCGGGGCGTGTCGAGCAGGCCCGTGTCGCGCAGGGCAGCCAGCCGCAAGGTCTCGTCAGGGGGTAAGGCAGGAGCTTGCATGGAAACAACCAGTCATGTCGGGACGCGCGCACCTGGCCACCAGGTCGCGTTGAAAAGGCGTCGAAGCCGGGGCGCAGGACAGCATCATGATTCCGCCGCGCCGCGCAAGGCCTGCAAGGCCGCCGGAAAATCAAAGCCACGGATGCCCGCCTCCAGGGCACGGTAAGCGCTGCCAAGCTCGCGCTTGAACACTTCGGTGTGCTGCGCCAGCAGCTCGGCCGCGTCGGGATCGTCGTCGGCCAGCAGCGCGTCGAGTTGCTGCAGGAGTTGAAGGCGCTGCTGACGGGCCGCTTCGTCAGCGACCGGTGCCGATGCTGGTACGGGTGCGGCAGCCGGCGCCGCTGGCGCCGCTGGCGACAGCTGCGATTCGATCCCGTGCACCACCACGGTCAACTGCGACTTGAGTCGCCCGGTCAGTTCGAGGGCGGCGTCGGGATCCAAACGTTCGCTCACAAGCTCGTCGAGTTCGGTGGCCAGTTGTTGCAACCCGGTCGCGCCAATGTTGCCGGCCACGCCCTTGAGGGTGTGGGCCAGGATTTCGGCCCGCTCCCAGTCGCGCTGATCCAGGGCCTGCAGGATCTGATCGGGCACATCGCGCTGACCACTGACAAACTTGCGCAGCAGCGACAGGTAAAGCGGGATGCTTCCGATCACGCGGCGCAGGCCCTGCCCCACATCGAGGCCCGGGATCTGCAGCACCGCCCGATCCAGCAGCGAAGGGGCTTCGGTGGCACCGCTGCCCCCCGCCGAGGTGGGGGCAGCGGTCGAGGCCCGATCGTCAGTGTCTGCGCCCTCACCCGCCCCCGATTTGTCTGGAATCCAGCGCAGCAGCACGCGCCCCAGTTCTTCGGGCTCAATGGGTTTGGTCACGAAATCGACCATGCCGGCCTGCAGGCAGCGTTCGCGGTCGCTGTCTCGCGCATTGGCCGTCATGGCCACGATCGGAATGTGCTGCCACTCTTCGCGCTGGCGAATGGCCTGGGTGGCGGTGATGCCATCCATGACCGGCATCTGCATGTCCATGAGCACCAGGTCATAGGGGTTCTGGGCCACCTTGTCGAGGGCGATCTGCCCGTTGCCAGCGATGTCGACCATCAGGCCCGCGAGCCGCAGAATGCCCGCCGCCACCTCCTGGTTGAGGTCGTTGTCCTCGACCAGCAGGACGCGAGCACCGCGCACCGGCAACAGGTCCTGGCTGGTGCCGGCCCAATGGGCCTGGGCCCGGCGCTGGCGCCGACGCGCGCCACCCGGTGAGCCGAGCAGGCTGATCAGGGTGTCAAACAACAGGGACGGATTGATGGGCTTGACGATGAGGGCATCAATGCCGGCCTCGCGCGCAGCGGGCCGCAGATCTTCACGCCCATGCCCACCCACCAGCACCAGGCGGGGCGTACCGGCACGGCCCTGTGCCCGGATCTGGCGCGCCAGGTCAAGACCGGCCACGTCCGGCATTTTCCAGTCGAGAAAGGCCAGATCGATGTTGCTGTCCGGGCTACTCTGGCCCAACAAGGCCAGGGCCTCGGTGGCCGTGCCCGCCTGAAGCACCTGAAAGCTCAATGTGGTGAGCTGCTGACTGAGCAGCGCGCGGGCGCGGGGGTTGTCGTCCACCACCAGCACCCGCTTGCCACGCACGTCGGGCAGCGGCTCATGCAGCACCGGCAACTGCGTGGATTTGCGCAGGCGGGCGGTGACCCAGAAGGTGGACCCTTGGCCCAGCTCGCTCTCCACGCCCACCTCGCCCCCCATCAGCGCCGCCAGCCGCTTGCTGATCGCCAGCCCCAGCCCCGTGCCACCGTACTTGCGCGTCGTCGACGAATCCGCCTGCTGGAAGCTCTCGAACAACCTGTCCTTCTGCTCCTCGCTCAGCCCGATGCCCGTGTCCCGCACCGCCAGGTACAGCAACACCTCGCCTTCGCTCTCCTCGCGCTTTCTCACCTGGATCGTCACCTCGCCACGCTCCGTGAACTTCACCGCGTTGTTGGCATAGTTGATCAGCACCTGCCCCAGCCGCAGCGGGTCGCCCACCAGCAGCGTGGGCACATCCGGCGCCACATCAAACAGCAACTCCAGATCCTTGGCCTGTGCCTTCTCCCCCACCAGGTTGGCCACGTTCTCCAGCACCTTCTCCAGGTCCATCTCGATGTGCTCCACATCGAGCTTGCCCGCTTCCACCTTCGAAAAATCAAGAATGTCGTTGATGATCCCCAGCAGGTGCTGCCCCGAGTGCTGGATCTTGCTCACGTAGTCCGTCTGCTTGCGGTCCAGCGGCGTCTGCAGCAGCAGGTGCGACATCCCCAGCACCGCGTTCATCGGCGTTCGGATCTCATGGCTCATGTTCGCCAAGAACTCGCTCTTCGAGCGGTTCGCCGCCTCCGCCTGCTCTTTGGCCGCACGCATCTCCAGTTCGGCCAGCCGCAGACTGGTGATGTCAAAGTCGACGCCGACCATCTGGGCCAATCGCCCGTCGCTGTCGCGTGTGAGGGTGGCGGCACAGCGCAGGTAACGCTCGCTGCCATCGGCCCAGATCACACGGAACTCGATGCGCATGCCCTTGCCATTGCGCAGGGCCTGGGCAAAGGCCTCGGCCACCGCCTCACGGTCGTCGGGATGCAGGCGACGGGCCAGGTCTTTGTAGTCGCCGCTGAAATGGTCCAGATCAATCTGGAACAGGCGGGCCATCTGCTGGTCAAGCCACAGTTTGTGGGTGTTGATGTCCCAACCCCAGACCCCGACGCCTGCCGAACTGGTGGCCAGTTCCAGGCGGCTGGCAGCCTCGGCCAGCGAGGCTTCGATCTGCTTGCGGCGCGTGATGTCGGTGCGGATCGCCACGTACTGGTAGGGCATTCCATCGGCATCGAGTGACGGAACAATGGTGGCCGACACCCAGTAGATGGAGCCATCTTTGGCCCGATTGCACAGCTCGCCCTTCCAGACCTGGCCGCCCGAGATGGTGTGCCACAAAGACTCATAGAGCGATGCCGGGTGCAGCCCCGATTTCACGATGCGGTGATTGCGCCCCACCAACTCGTCACGGCGATAGCCGCTGATCTCGCAGAACTTGTCGTTGGCATGCAGGATCACGCCTTTCAGGTCGGTGACACTGACGATGGCATGCTGGTCCACCGCAAATTGCTGGTTGTCGCGCTCACGCCGACTGGCCTCCCGCTGAGAGACCAGGTCCAGCAGCAGCGAGGACAGCGACTCCAGGCTCATGTCCACATTGACCTGATCCGCCACGTCGGGCAGCAGATTGCGCACGGTGGTGTGCAACGATTCAATGGCCCGGTCACGGCTGGCAAGCTCTTGGCGCAGACGCAGGTTGGCGGCGTCCATTTCGTCAGAACTCAGCATCAGGCTGCGGGTGCGCAGCTCAAGATCCCGCTCGTATTGATCATAGGCCTCGTCTACCTGCTGAATCAAAGGCCCCAGCCCCTTCAATACCTGTGCCAGCGGCGCAGGCAAGCCGGTCGCCAAGCCCTGCAACTGGGCCAGACAGGCCTCCCACGACGGCTCGTCATCGATTCCAAGTTGGCGCTTCAGTTGGCGCCGGAGTCCGCGGTGCATCAAATCTCCAATGCTTCAGCCATCGTGGTGATGGTCATGGTCTGGTTGTGCAGTTGGCAGGGCCCTGTTTCGCCCACGGGACAGATTTCGCCATTGGAATAGAAACCTGTCAGCACGGGCCGCGGCCCCAGCACATCGCCCACCGCCTCCACTTCATCATCAACGCGGCTGCCCATGACCAGCTTGCGTCCCACACAACTCACCAGAATGGCCAGCTCATCGGCCGGCGGCGTCAGGGCCAGCGCGGCCTCGGCCGCGTGTTCAGCCCCATCGATCAGGCGATCGGTACTGGCCTGCATCAACTTGAGCTGCGCCCCCAACGGCACTTCGCCGGCCAGAATCAAGCTGCCCGTGACCTCGTCCACCCCCAGGATGGTCCGGATCAAACCGCCCGCGCTGGAGCTGGTGTCTTCCATCAGAAATGGAAACAGCAGGCCCGAGGCGGGCAAACCCCTGGCATGGTCACCGAGATAGCGTTTGTAGATGGTGAGAGCAGGTTCGCCATCCAGCTCTTGCAAGACGTTGCCTTGCACGCGTGTCACCCGCCGGGCCGGCCCGAAAGGCAGCCAGCCGCCGTAGGAACCATGCCCCAACAGCAGGCTGCTGCCATACAGGCCCAGCGCCACGGCATTGCGATCGGACACGCCTTCGTCGCCCATCACCCAGGTGCGCTCGAAAGCACCGTCGTCCCCGGCCAAGCCACCCGTGATCGGCACCGGCCGTCCCAGGCCCTGGGTCAAACCGGCCACCAGTGCACTGCCGTTGATGGCCACGCCCGGGCCATAGACCAGCACGGCCTGCAGATCGGGTGCCGCCAGCGCCTGGCCCAGGCCCTGGCCCGTCGGGAAGGAGTCCTCCATGCGGGGCACCGGCAATGTGATGCA
Organism: Curvibacter sp. EU05-FHT14A10; assembly: GCF_058791075.1. Classification (NCBI taxonomy): domain Bacteria; kingdom Pseudomonadati; phylum Pseudomonadota; class Betaproteobacteria; order Burkholderiales; family Comamonadaceae; genus Curvibacter; species Curvibacter sp. EU05-FHT14A10. The sequence continues at coordinate 448,706 of NZ_JBYTDE010000001.1, read as the reverse complement.
TCGCAGCCGGGTGCGATCGAACTTCAGGGCCGTGACCACACAGGCCCCCGAGGAGACCCCATCGCGCGAAATTTCACCGGCGGTCGAACAGCCGAGCAAGCGGGCCTGCGGGAAGCGCTCGCGCAGGGCCGGGTACAGGCCGCTTTGCTCAAACCAGGACACTGCACCGAACACCAGCAGGGCGTCCGGGTCCAGCGCGCGCAAAGCCTCCAAGGAGGCCCAATCTTGGGTTGTCGTCAGGATCACCTGCTGTACACGCATCTGCCAACTCCTCGCAATTCAGGGCCGGTACCGCACGGTCGCGAAGCGAGCCGGCCAACATCAACTGTAACCATAAGAACAAAGAAAAATGCCTTGCACGGCCAGGACGTGCACGCCTATTTCATCGCGGTCTTGCCCCCGTGCGGGGGGTCAATGGCCTCCCTGTGTGGGTCGCGACATGGAATTTCATTTATCGTGTTTTTTTGTATTTTTTGAATCAATTTATTTGATTCATATGATAACCACACACTGTCCCAGCAAACGATCAAAACCGACTTGCGCAGCCTGATTTTCAAACCGCCTGCGCTTTACCGTCCAGCCATCCACAAGCCAACAAGGCGCCACATGACACCGGCAGCATGAGGCCTTCAACACGGAGGACATGCACCTTGAAACTCATCCCCATCTGGCTCCCCATGGCACTCAGCCTGGCCTGCATCAGCACTGTGCAGGCACAACCCTCGGACGGCGCGGGCGGCCCCCCGCGTGGCGGCCCCCCTGCCGAGGCCGTTGCCGCCTGCAAAGGCAAGACCTCAGGCGCCAGTTGCAGCTTCACCGGTCGCCAGAACGAGACCCTGAGCGGCACCTGCGACAGCCCGCCTGAGGGCCCGCCGGGCAGCAGCAATGCCAGCAGCTCCAGCACATCGGGGGCCTTGGCCTGCCGTCCGGCCCGCCCCTCGGGGCCGCCACCGCAGCGCTGAAGACCGCCCCGGTCATGAAAAAAGCCACCCGAAGGTGGCCTTTTGAGAGCGGCAGGCACCGCTCAAAATCGCTTGAAGATCGCAGCCGATCAGTTCAGAGGCGTCTTCTTGCCATCCTTGTAGGTGTACAGGGTGATGGCCGGGTTCTTCAGCTCGCCATTGGGCTCGAACGCAATCTTCGCGGTCACGCCCTGGAAGTTGGTTTCGATCAGCTTCGGGGTGTAGACCTTCGGATCCACCGAGTTGGCCCGCTTCATCGCGTCCACCAGCACAAAGGTCGCGTCGTAGGTGTACGGGCTGTACACCTGGAACTGGTTGGGGTACTTCGCGTCGTAGCGCTTCTTCCAGGCTTCGCCACCAGGCATCTTGCCCAGCGAGGCACCGCCCTCGGCGCACACCACGTTCTCCAGCGTCTTGGCGCCCGCAGCCAGCTTGGCCAGCTCGGACGTGCAGATGCCGTCACCACCAAAGTACTTCACGTTGCCCAGACCCAGTTGCTCCATCTGGCGCAGCATCGGGCCGCCTTGCGGGTCCATGCCACCGAAGAAGATGCCGTCCGGGTTCTTGGCCTTGATCGAGGTCAAGATGGCCATGAAGTCGGTCGCCTTGTCGGTCGTGAACTGCTCGTCCACCACGGTGATGCCCTTGCTGGCGGCAATCTTCTTGAACACATCGGCCACGCCCTGGCCATAAGCCGTGCGGTCGTCGATCACGGCCACGCGCTTGAGCTTCAAGGTGTCAGCCGCATAGAAGGCCAGACCAGCGCCCAGCGCGTTGTCGTTCGAAATGATGCGGTAGGTGGTCTTGTAACCGGGCTTGGTCAGGTTGGGGTTGGTGGCAGCACCGGTGATGTGCGGGATGCCGCAGTCGTTGTACACCTTGGCAGCCGGGATGGTGGTGCCCGAGTTCAGGTGACCAACCACGCCAGCGACCTTGGCGTCGCACAGCTTCTGTGCAGCGGCCGTGCCTTGCTTGGGATCGGCTGCATCGTCTTCAGCGGCCAGTTCCCACTTGATCTTCTTGCCCCCGATCACGATGTTTTGCGTGTTCAGGTCTTCAACGGCCATGCGCGCGCCGTTCTCGTTGTCCTTGCCGTAGTGGGCCTGGGCTCCCGACATCGGGGCGACGTGGCCGATCTTCACGACCTGAACGTCTTGTGCCGAGGCAGCGCCTGCCAGAACTGCCAGGGCAGCAACAGCGGTGATTTTCAACTTCATTTGCATAAAAGACTCCGAGATAAGTGCTGAGGTTGATCTTGACTCAGTGAAAAGCACGATAGCGCAATCCTCACAACAGAAACATCAGGGAACACGATAAGTCATCAAAAACAACAGCCCCGGCATGAGGTGGGTCAAACAGGCTTCACGCGTGCTCAGCGCGGCGATGCGAGTTCCTGCGCGAGCGCCTCGGTGACCGAGCCTCGCACCACGGAATCCAGCTCTTCCCGCAGCCGGGGCAGCAGGCTGCGTGTCTGCTCCTCGATCACGTGGGCCACGGCCTGCCGCACCCGCTGCTCCAGCAAAGCGTCCACGCGCTGCATGACACGGTGCACCAGTTGCTCTTCAAAGGCCAGCGCATCCAGGGCCGGGGCCGCCACGGGCGGCGAAGCCACCTGCACCACCTCGGTCAAGGTGGGCACGAAGCGCGGAGGGACTCGGGGGGGTTGGTTCATCATGCGCCTCCTTTGACCTGGATGTCGTGGCGCTGAATGGCGTAACCACGATCGGCATAGTGACGCCAGCGGGCCCGCCCGGCCTGGCGGTCTGCGTCTTCCAGACTGACCATTTCGATCACTCGCTCAAAACGCTCAAAACCGGCCGGCACCTCGGCGCCGACGTTGACCAAGACCTGGGGCTGGCTTTGCAAAGAAAGATCGGCGGTGAGCAGCACGGGGGAATGCTGCAGCACATGGGCTTCGGCGCCTGCCGCACAGTGAGGGATGAACTCATGCGGAGCCAGCTCCCACAGGCGGGTATCCACCGTGCGCAACTGGGTCTCAGCCCCGGTCACCGTCACGCGCGCCCCTGCTGCCACCGCCTTGCGGATCAGCCGCAGCACATAGGGCAGCTTCTGCGGCATGTTGAAGTGAAAGGCGATTTCGGTCATGCCTTCTTGGCGGCAGAGGGCTTGGCACGCGCCGTACCGGCTTTGACAGCCGCCTTGACGGGCGGCTTGGTCGGCTTGTTGGCGGCAGCGGTCTTCACCGGCGCCTTGACGGCGGGCTGATTCGCATCGTGGCTGGCCTGGCTCAGCAGGTACTCCAGCAACAAGCCCACCGGCCGCCCCGTGGCGCCCTTGGCACTGCCGCTCTTCCAGGCCGTGCCCGCGATGTCGAGGTGGGCCCAGGGGAACTTGCCCGCAAAGCGCTGCAAGAACTTGGCCGCCGTGATGGCGCCACCCGCGCGGCCGGCCACGTTGGCCACATCGGCAAAATTGCTCTTGAGGCCCTCGGCGTAGTCGTCGTCCAGGGGCAGGCGCCAGCACAGGTCCTGGGCCCGGTCGCCCGCCGCCTGCAGGGCATTGGCCAGCGTGTCATCGGTGGCAAACAGGCCGGAGCGCACCGCACCCAGGGCCACCACACAGGCCCCGGTGAGGGTGGCGATGTCGACCACCGCACGCGGCTTGAAGCGCTCGGCGTAGGTCAGCGCGTCGCACAGGATCAGGCGGCCTTCGGCATCGGTGTTCAGGACCTCGATGGTCTGTCCGCTGAGGCTGGTCACGACATCACCGGGTTTGAGGGCACGGCCGTCGGGCATGTTCTCGCAGGCCGGGATCAGGCCCACCACATTGATCTTGGGTTTGAGTTCAGCCAGCGCACGGAAGGTGCCCAACACGCTGGCGGCGCCACACATGTCGAACTTCATCTCGTCCATCTCGCCCGCCGGCTTGATCGAAATGCCGCCGGTGTCGAAGGTGATGCCCTTGCCCACCAGCACCACCGGCGCCTGGGTGCGGGCGGCGCCCTGGTAGCGCAGCACGATGAAACGCAGTTCCTGCTCGGAGCCACGGGCCACCGCCATGAACGAACCCATGCCCAGCTTGGCCACATCACGCGGCAGCAGAACCTCGCATTGCACCCCCGAGCCCCGGCTGGCCAGGGCCTTGGCGGCGGCCGCCAGATCGGTGGGGGTGGCATGGTTGGCTGGGCGATTGCCCCACTCTTTGGCCAGTTCGATCCCCGTCACGGCAGCGCTGGCCTGGGCCAGGGCGGCACGCTGCTCGGCGTTGGGGGTGGTCGCGAGGCCCAGCGTCACTTTTTGCAACACACGGCCTTCGGCCCGTGATTTGGTGGCGGTGTAGACGTAACTGCCATCAGCCAAGGCCTGAACAGCCGAGCGCACGGCCGAGGCGGAGACCTCGGCGCCGGCAAACACCACCGACAGGCGCTTGACGGACTCGGCACGTACCGTGGCCACCGCGGCCTGCACGGCCTGGCGCACAGGCTTGGCGCTGCCATCGCCCACACCGGCAAACACGACCCGGGCACTGCTGACGCCGGCCAGCCGGTAGGCCGACAACAAACGAGCCGCCTTGGTACCGAAATCTTCGGCCTTGAGGGCTTGCGCGAGCACGGCGGACAAGGTGTCCTGGCCGGGCTTGAAGCCCTCAGGCACCAGGATCACCAGAAGATCAGCCTTCTCGGCAGCGGCCGCAGACAGGCTGAGGGGTTTCAGTTCAAAGTTCATAATCACCCTTTTATCTCGTTCTATGTTATTCCATTCAACTCTGCGCAAGGAACTGGCCCGCAGTTTCGGCGCCACGCTGGTGGTGCTGGCCACGGTGGTCATGACCATGATGCTGATCCGCACGCTGGGGCAGGCCTCTCGGGGTGCCGTCAGCCCGTCCGACGTGATGATGGTCATGGGCTACACGGTGCTGGGCCACCTGCCCACCATCCTGGCGCTGAGCCTGTTTGTTTCGATTGTCGGCACCTTGTCACGCATGTACCGTGACAGCGAGATGGTGATCTGGTTTGCCAGCGGACGGGGCTTGGCCAGCTTTGTCTCCCCCCTGTTCCGCTTTGCCTGGCCCGTGCTGCTGGTGATTGCCTTGCTGGCCCTGGTGGGCTGGCCCTGGTCCAACCAGCAGGTGCAGGACATGCGTGACCACTATGAAAAGCGCGGCGACGTGGAGCGGGTGGCCCCAGGGCAGTTCCAGGAATCAGCCAATGGGGCGCGGGTGTTTTTTGTGGACAAGCAGTCCAACGACAACACCACCGGCAACAACGTGTTCATCGCGGCCCAGGAGCACGGCAAGGAGGCGGTCACCTCGGCCCGCACGGCGCGCATCGAAACCCTTCAACACGGGCGCTACGTGCTGCTCAGCCAGGGGCAGCGCATGGAACAATTGATGAGCGATGGCAGCATCAAAGTCAGCGATTTCAGCGAATACGGCACCCTGATCGGCAGCAACAGCCTGGGCGATGCCGATGACGGCCCGACCAAGGCCATGTCGACCTTGCGCCTGTTGCGCGAGCCCACCCCCCCCAACCTGGGCGAACTGACCTGGCGCCTGGGCCTGGCCCTGGCGGGCCTCAACTTTGTGGTGCTGGCCCTGGCAGTGTCGGTGGTCAACCCACGGGCCGGGCGCGCGGGCAGCCTGGTGTTCGCCCTGTTTGCCTTTGTGGTGTATTACAACTTCATCAACCTGGGGCAGAACTGGGTGGCCAACAGCAGCATTCAGGCGGGGCAGTTCATGCTGTTGCTGCATGGGGGTGCCGGCATCGTGGGCCTGGCCTTGCTGGCCAAGCGCCATTACAACTGGAGTTGGCGCCACCTGCTGCTTCGCCGGTTGAGCGCAAGGGAGTCGACATGAACACGATCCGCCGATACCTGTATGGGCAGATCCTGAGCGCGGTGTCCTTTGTGACCCTGGGCTTTCTGGCGCTGTTCTTCTTTTTCGATCTGGTGGATGAATTGCGCTGGGTGAACCAGGGCGGCTACCACATCACCCAGGCCCTGATGTATGTGGGCCTGGCCATTCCGAGCCACCTGTATGAGCTGTTTCCGATCACTGTGCTGATCGGCACCATCTTCGTGATGGCCAACCTGGCTCAGAGCTCCGAGTTCACCATTCTGCGCACCAGCGGCCTGGGGCCATGGCGGGCGCTGGGCACCCTGCTGGTGCTGGGCCTGGCCTTTGTGCTGACCACCTTTGCCGTGGGCGACTACCTGGCGCCGGCAGCCGAGCGAGCAGGCCAGTTGATGAAGGCCCGCTACCAGGGCCGCCTGACCACGGGGCAGACCGGTGCCTGGATGAAGGAGCGCCAGGCCTACAGTTCGTATGCCGTGAACATTGCGCGAATGCGGCCGGATGGCGGCATGCAAAAGATCCGCATCTTCGAGTTCGACCCGCAGGGGCGCCTCGTGTCGATGACGCGTGCAGAGACCGGACACTTCAACAAGGACGATTCGTGGCAGCTGGAGGACGTGCAGCGCAGCGAGTTCCCCAACGAAGAGCGATCCAGCGCGCGCATCGACCAGAGCAAGGTGCCTCATCTGCGCTGGCCGACCCAGATCACCGCCGAAATGGCCTCGGCCGCCTTGCTCAAGCCCGACCGCATGCGCACGATCGACCTGTTCGAATACATCCAGCACCTGGATGCCAACGGACAAAGTGCACAGAGCTATGAGATCGAGTTCTGGCGCAAGGTCTTTTACCCGCTGAGTTGCCTGGTGATGGTGGTGCTGGCCCTGCCCTTTGCCTACCTGCACTTCCGTTCGGGTGGCATTGCCACCTATGTGTTTGGCGGCGTGATGGCGGGCATCAGCTTCTTCCTGCTCAACAACGTGTTCGGCTACATCGGCAACCTGCAGAACTGGGTGCCCTGGGTGGTGGCTGCCGCGCCTGGCCTGATTTATTCATTGATGTCGCTGGCCGCTTTTGGCTGGCTGGTGTTGCGACGCTGACCCCGACCGCCTGCCGTCCGAGAAACGAGACCCGAACCATGACCGCCATCATCTTGTTTGCCCACGGCTCCCGCGATCCGGCCTGGGCACGCCCCATCGAAGCCGTGGCCCAGCGCGTGCGCGAACGCTCGCCGGGCACCCGCGTGTGCTGCGCCTACCTCGAACTCACCGCCCCCAGCCTGCCCGAGGCCGCAGCCGCACTGGTCGCCGAGGGCGCCACCCAGGTGCGCGTGGTGCCCATGTTCCTGGGGGTGGGCCGCCATGCCCGCGAAGACCTGCCGGTGCTGATGGCCGAGCTGGCCCGCCAGCACCCGGCGGTGGTGTTCGATCAAAGCGATGCAGTGGGTGAACACCCCGACATCCTGGACGCCCTGGCCGTGGTCGCCCTGGCACCGTGAAGGGAGCCAGGGGCGGCCAGTTTCAATAGACTTCTGCAGCATAATGCCCGGAATCTTTAGCCGATATTCGATATGAACCTGCACCAATTCCGCTTCGTCCAGGAGGCCGCTCGGCGCAATCTGAACCTGACCGAAGCCGCCAAGGCGCTCCACACCTCGCAACCCGGTGTGTCCAAGGCGATCATCGAACTCGAAGAGGAATTGGGGGTTGAAATCTTTGCCCGGCACGGCAAGCGCCTCAAACGCATCACCGAGCCGGGCCAGCACGTGCTCAAAAGCATCGAGTTGATCATGCGCGAAGTGGGCAACCTGCGCCGCATCGGCGAACAGTTCAGCGCCCAGGACAGCGGCACGCTGTCGATTGCCACCACCCACACCCAGGCCCGCTATGTGCTGCCCGTACCGGTGGCGCGACTGCGCGAGGCCTACCCCAAGGTCAACGTCAGCCTGCACCAGGGTGCCCCCGACCAGGTGGCGCGCATGGTGCTCGACGAGATCGCCGAAATCGGCATTGCCACCGAATCCCTGGCCGACTATGCCGACCTGGTCACCCTGCCCTGTTACGAATGGCAGCACGTACTGGTGCTTCCGCCTGAGCACCCCTTGGCGCAGAAAGAGCGCCTCAGCCTCGAAGACATTGCCCACGAGCCGTTGATCACCTATCACCCCTCGTTCACAGGGCGCACCCGCATCGATCAGGCCTTTGCGGCCAAGAAGCTGCAACCGCGCATCGCGCTGGAAGCCATCGACTCCGACGTGATCAAGACCTATGTGCGCCTGGGTCTGGGCGTGGGCATCGTGGCCGAGATGGCGGTGCGCGACGACCCCATTGGCGACCTGGCCGTGCGCCCCATGGGGCATCTGTTTGGCCAGAACGTGGCCCGCGTGGCCTTCAAGCGCAGCGCCTACCTGCGCAATTTCGTGTTCAAATTTGCCGAGTTGCTGAGCGACCGCCTCAGCCGAGACCTGATCGCCAAGGCCCTGAGCGGCCACGTGAACGACTACGAACTCTGATCCACCTCACCCATTCGCCTCCAGCCATGAGCACCACCGCCAGCCCGGCCATCGGCCGCACCCCTCCGCTGCAAACCAAGCTGCCTGCCGTGGGCACCACGATTTTCACGGTGATGTCGGCCCTGGCCACCGAGACGGGCGCCGTCAACCTGGGCCAGGGCTTCCCCGACTTCAACTGCGACCCGCGCCTGGTGGACGACGTCACCCAGGCGATGCAGCAGGGTCTGAATCAGTACCCCCCGATGGCCGGCGTGCCAGCGCTGCGCGAAGCCATCTCTCGCAAGATCGAAGCCCTCCATGGCCGCCACTACAGCGCCGCCGACGAGATCACCGTCACGGCCGGCGCCACGCAAGCCATCATCACCGCCATCCTGGCCATCGTGCGGGCTGGTGACGAAGTGATCGTCCTGGAGCCTTGCTACGACAGCTACGTGCCCAACATCGAATTGGCCGGCGGCGTGGTGGTGCGCGTGCCACTCACACCTGGTACCTTCCGCCCCGATTTCGACCTGATTGCGGCCGCCATCACGCCGCGCACCCGCGCCATCCTGATCAACTCGCCACACAACCCCAGTGCCACCGTGTGGAGCGAAGCTGACATGCTGCGCCTGCAAGACCTGCTGGCCCCGACGGATATCTTCCTGATCAGCGACGAGGTTTACGAGCACATGGTGTTCGACGGCCAGACCCACCAGAGCGCCGCGCGCTTTGCCGGCCTGGCAGCGCGTGCCTTCATCGTCTCGAGCTTTGGCAAGACCTACCACGTGACCGGCTGGAAAGTGGGCTATGTGGCCGCACCAGCCCCTTTGACGGCCGAGTTCCGCAAGGTGCACCAGTTCAACGTGTTCACGGTCAACACCCCGGTGCAGCATGCACTGGCCCGCTACATGGCCGACCCCAGCCCCTACCTGGAACTGCCAGCCTTCTACCAGCGCAAGCGGGATCTGTTCCGTGCCGGCCTGGAGCGCACCCGCTTCAAGCTGCTGCCCAGCGAGGGCAGTTACTTCCAGTGCGTGGACATTTCCGAGGTCAGCGATCTGGGCGAGGCCGACTTTGCCCAGTGGCTCACCCGCGAGATCGGCGTCGCCGCCATCCCGCTGTCAGCCTTTTATGGCAATGGCTTTGATCAGCGGGTGGTGCGTTTCTGCTTTGCCAAGAAGGATGAAACCTTGCAGGCAGCGCTCGACCGGCTGGCCAAGTTGTAAGCGGGCCACGGGGCCCGTGCTGGCATCGGGCCCACCGCCCGGCCCATTCCTGGGCGGGCCACCACCAAGGTCCTCAGGCCTCTGACCAGATCTCGTCCAGGTACTTGAAGCCCCACTTTTCCTTGTCTTCCACGGCCACGATCTTCTCGTGGCTGTGACGTCCCGCCAGGTCCAGCACCTGGCGCGAAATGGGCTCGTTCGACTTGAGCGAGAAGAACACCGTGACCTTGGGGGTGAGCAGCGAGCTGTCGTTCTGCTCGGTCACCACCGCCAGGCGCCCGGACTCCAGCCGGACCAGCGAGCCCACAGGGTAGATGCCGATGCTGCGGATGAAGGCCTTCAGGATCACAGGGTCGAAATGGCCGGCCCACGAGTTCATGCGCCGGATCGATGTGCCCGGATCCCAGCCGGCCTTGTAGGGCCGGTTGGACGTGACGGCGTCATACACGTCGCAAACCGCACCCATGCGGGCCATCAGCGTGATGTCGGTGCTCTTGAGGCGGTGCGGGTAGCCGGAGCCATCCACCTTCTCATGGTGATGAAGTGCGATGTCCAACGTGGCCTCCGTGGCACCACCGCCCTCCTTGAGCAGCGTCCAGCCGGCCTCAGGGTGGCGTTTCATGATGCCGTACTCGCCTTCGGTCAGACTGCCGGGCTTGTTGAGCACCTCAAGCGGCATCAAGGCCTTGCCCAAGTCGTGCATAAGGCCGCCCATGGCCGCATCACGGCTTTGGGCCTCATCCAGCCCCAGTTGGCGGGCCAGCGCCACCATCAGGGCGCACACCGCCACTGAGTGCATGTAGGTGTAGTCGTCTCGGTTCTTCAGCCGCACGATGCTGACCAGGGCGCCGGGATTGCGCATCACCGAAGAAGTGACCTCTTCTACCAGCGGCAGGGCCCCGTTGACGTCGATGGCCTTGCCAAGGCGCACATCATTGAACAAAGAAGTGACGGCATCGCGGCTTTGCAGCAGGATGCGCTTGGCCTGCACCAACTCCTGGCTCATGCTGGTGGCCGGCTGGCGTACCGGGGCGGCAGGCGCGGGCGCAGCAACCGGCGCAGCGGGGGGGGCCGACACCACCTCGACAGTGGGCACAGGCACAGGCGCAGGTTCGGGCAAACCACAGCCGCGAGAGAGATCGATCCACAGCTCGGTGACCCCGCTGGCCATGATCAAGTCGAGGTCTTTTTGATCTTCCAGCAAAAAGGCACTGCGCCAGAAAGGGTGGTGCAACCAGGACCCTTCGAACTTGTGCACATACATGCCGAGCCTCAATTGCTTGGCATTTATGAGTTTCAACATGTTTCTATTCTAGGAAGTGACAAGCCCAGTCCGAGGGGGCCGATCAAAAAATCAGCGAATTCAAGGAAAATGCCGCAAGACAAATGCGAATGCGATCAGAAATTTCGCATTTCCTCCGCCCAACGAACAAAGTCCACCGCTGCCAAAGGCAGCCCCGCCCAGCCCCCATGACGCCATCCCATCAACTTGACGCCCTGACCTCCTTGTTCGACAGTTTGCGCAGCGGCAGCCTGTCACCCCACGAGTTCAGTCACCAGGCCCGCCTTTTCGAGATCTTGCTGGCCGCGCTGCCCCCCGCATTTGGCGAGGTTCTGGGGCAGTTGCTGGACCGGCTGGAGTCTTCGGCCCTGTTCTCGGAAGAGAGCTGCTCGTTCAGCCAACAGGGCCTGATCGACCACCTGCAGGTCTGGATCGACAAGGCGCGCAGCCGCCTGGCCTGAGCTGGCCCAATGCGCCGGCCAGCCCGGTTCGCGAAAATGGGCGGCCGGTCGGGCGCCTTGGGCAAGTCGTGGGCGCCTGAGGCACGCAGGGCTTGCCAGCCGCCTGCGCCCATAATCGGGCGCTGCCTTTCATCGCCCTCGCCCCCCAGCCACACCGAATGACCCAAGCCGTCCGCTCCCCCCTCCCCACCCCGGCCACCTTGCGCCGCCGCCACCCTGGCAGCATCACCGACGTGCCCGGCATCGAGGTGGGACATTTCACCGACCCGCGCCGACCCACCGGCTGCACCGCCATCCTGGCCCGCGAAGGTGCGGTAGCCGGTGTGGACGTGCGCGGCGCGGCCCCTGGCACGCGCGAGACCGACTTGCTCGACCCCTCCAACCTGGTTCAGCAGGTGCATGCCATCGTGCTGGCCGGTGGCAGCGCCTGGGGGCTGGAGGCCGCCACGGGTGCCGTGCGCTGGCTGGAGGAGCAAGGCGTCGGCTTCAACGTGGGCGTGGGTCGCCTGCCCATCGTGCCCTCGGCCGTGCTGTTCGATCTGCTGGTCGGCGACATGCGCATCCGCCCGGACGCGGCTGCGGGTTACGCGGCCTGCGCGGCGGCCGGCACCCGACGACCTGCCGAAGGCAACGCCGGCGCCGGCACGGGCGCCGCCGTGGGCAAGATCTTCGGCATCGACCGGGCCATGAAAGGGGGCGTGGGCACCGCTTCGTTGACCGTGGCCGGGGTCACCGTGGGCGCTTTGGTCGCCTGTAACGCGCTGGGGGATGTGATCGACCCCGACACCGGCGCCGTCGTCGCCGGCGCCCGCACCCTGAACGGAAAAAATCTGCTGGACAGCCGACGCGCCCTGCTGCGCGGCGAGCCACCCAAACCTTTGCTGCCTGGCACCAACACCACCCTGGCCGTGGTGGCCACCGATGCCCCCCTGAGCAAGACCCAGACACACCGGCTGGCCGTCTCAGGGCATGACGGCCTGGCCCGGGCCATCAACCCGGTGCACACCCCCTCGGACGGCGACACCGTGTTCGCATTGGCGACCGGGCGTGCCGCCAGTTCGCCGGGCATGATGGTACTGGCCACCCTGGCTGCCGAAGTGACGGCCCGCGCCACCTTGAACGCCGTGCTGGCAGCCCGTGGCCTGACCACGGCGGAGGGCCTGCACCTGCCTGCGGCCGCCGATGTGTACCGGCCACGCCGAGCACGCTGAGGAGTCGCCATGTCCAGCCTGTCACGCACCCTGCGTTATTACCTGCTCACCCTGCGCGACCTGCTGGTGTCTGCGGGGCCCATCGCTCTGTTGCCCGTGCTGTTGCTCGGGCTGGCCTACTGGTGGCTCAACCCCAACCCGCCACGCGAGGTGACCCTGGCCACCGGCCCAGCCCAGAGCGCTTACGAACGCTTTGGCAAGGCCTATGCCGAGGCCTTGGCCCGCGAAGGCATCACCGTGCACTTGCTACCTTCCGAGGGCTCGGCCGCCAACCTGCAGTTGCTGGCTGAAGGTCGCGCCGACCTGGGTTTTGTACAGGGCGGCACAGCCTCGGCCGAGACCGCCGACGACGACCAGGCCCTGGTGTCGCTGGGCAGCCTGTTTGTCGAACCGATCTGGGTGTTTTACCGGCCCAGCGCGACAGCCGCAGAGCAGGCCAGCAGCAGCCGCCCACTCAACAGCCTGGTTCAGTTGCGTGGCCTGCGCGTCAACGTGGGGGCCCCCGGTACCGGTGTGCCGGCCTTGATGAACCAGATGCTGCAGGCCAATGGCCTGGACCCGGCCAAACTCAAGCTGTCGCACCTGGCCCAGACCGAGGCCACGGTGGCGTTTCTGGCGGGTGAACTGGATGCGGTGGTGTTTGCCTCGGCCCCCGAATCGGCCTTTGTGCGCATGCTGCTTCAGACCCCCGGCGTGCAGTTGATGAATTTTGTGCAAAGCGAGGCCTATGCACGGCGCTTTCCCTACCTGAGCCCGGTGACCCTGCCGCGTGGCATGGTGGATCTGGCACGTGACTTGCCGGGGCGGGACCTGCGCCTGGTGGCCTCGACCACTTCGCTGCTCGCCCACGAAGACACCCACCCGGCCCTGCAGCAGCTGTTTGCCCAACAGGCCTTGCGCCTGCATGGCGGGGCGGGCTGGTTCAACCGGGCGCGCGAGTTTCCCAACCTCAACCACAGCGAACTGCCGCTGAGCCGTGAAGCCGAGCGCGCCTACACCGAGGGCCCGTCGATCCTGCAGCGGCACCTGCCCTTCTGGCTGGCCAACCTGGTGCAGCGCATGGCCCTGGCCCTGGGCGTGATCGTGGCCATCGTGCTGCCCTTGAGCCGGGTGGTGCCACCGCTGTATACCTTCCGGGTGCGCTCACGGGTGTTCCGCTGGTACGGGCGCCTGCGCGACATCGAAGGCCGCTTCGACCGCCAGGAAGCCGATGCGCCCAGCCTGTTGGCCGAGCTTGACGAGGTGGAACAGCAACTCAGCCACATCCACCTGCCCCTGTCCTACACCGACGAGTTGTACGCGCTGCGCAGCCACCTGCTGTGGGTGCGCCGCCGCCTGAGCGGCGAGCCCGTGCCCAGCACCACCGCCTGAGCACGAAACAGGAAAAGCACCACAGGCCCCCCTCAGCCTTTGTCAGGCCGGGGATCTGAGGCCGCGTCGGCCCCGGGTGTGGAGACAGTGTTGCGCAAGGCGGTGCGGGCCACTTCGTCCAGGGCCCCAGCCACCACAGGCTGGGTGCTGAGCACGCGCATCAGGCCCTCGCGCATCATGCGTTCGCGCATGCGCCGGGTCATCGACTGGGTACTGCCATCGGGGCGGGTGAACAAAAACAAGGTGCCATGCGGGCTGGCCCAGGTCAGCTGGGTGCGTTGCCAACCTTTGCCCGTGTTCATCTCGACCCAGTTGCCCAGCTCCAGGGCCGGCATCGCTTCGTTGATCAGGGGCGGCAACAGGGGCGGCGCATCGTCCTGGGCAGGTGGCTCGGACGGCAATGTCAGGAACCCGGAGTCCCGCGCCTCTTGCGGCGCCAGCCAGGCCGGGTTGTCATCCAGTTCAATGGCTTCGGGCCTGCCCGGTGGCGGCTCTGAGGGGGCCTTGGGCGCAGTGGACGGCAGTTCAGTGGGGGCCGGCGGCGGCGGCAGCACACCCGTGCGGTAGCCCGCCTGGTGCAGCACGATCAGCTTTTCCAGAAAGGCGCTGGTCTGCACCGGCGGGTAGTCGATGGTCTTCAGCCCCTCACGCAGGCGGCCCAGCAGGCTGGGAATCAGCCGCGTCAGACGCCCCGGGTTGCGTCGCGTGAGCACGGGCTGAGCACTCCACAGCAGTTCGTCAACCAGCGCGAGGTAATGCCCAGGGTCGCCCTCAGAAGCCCGCTCGCCCAACCGGGCCTGCGCCATCACCTGTGCCCACGGGCCCAGCAGGAACTCACTGACCTCGGCAGGAACCTGAGCCAGGTCCGGCAGGCCCTTGATCTCCTGGCGCATGCGGATCGCCAGCAGATTGCGCTGCTCGGCATGCAGCAAGGCCTTCACCGCCAGATCACGCTTGCGGCGCTCAGCCTCATGGTGCTCGTTCCAGGCACGCTCCAACTCCTTAAACGCCACCTCGAACGGACCCGGGCCATCCATGGCGGCCTTGCCCAGCATCGCCACCACCTGGTGCACCGGGGCCATGAAAGCCTCAAAACCCGGTGCGTTCTCGTTCTCGAAAGCCAGGCTGCGCTGGGTCAGTTCGTCGAGCAGGCGGCGCGCCGGATGGGCCTTGTCGCTGAAAAAACGCTGATCCACCACCACCAACTGGGCCAGTGGCGTCTCCAACTCACGCACGGTCTGGCGCACGACCTGTGGCAGCCGTGTGTCGCGGGTGATGTTGTCAATCATCAGGGCGACCACCTCCAGCGCCACCAGCGGCCCCACCTCCTGACCTTGTCGGCGCAGTTGTTCACGCAGTTCACGCACGCTGATCGTGCGCCCTGCCGGAGCCACCGCCCCCTGGCGCTGGGCCAGGCGCTGCAGAACCTGGCTCACCTCACGTTCGTTGCTCAAGGCATCGAAGGCTGCCGGCAGCGTGCTGTCGAAGTCAGTGTGGTTCACCTCATCCGGCTCGCCCTCAAACTGCCGCTCGAATTGCTGGGCGAAGCTTTCCAGCCGCGAGGCATCCGGCCCGGCGCCACGGCCCGCCGCTCCCCGGCTGTTGCCATCGCTGGCCAGCAGGCGGCGCAACTGATCAACCGTCAGCGCACTGGCCTCGTCCGCGTCACGCGGCCCCAGGGGGCCCGGCAGAGACTGTGGCAAGGCATCCAGGTAGAGCGGCGGAGCCCCCGCGCCACTGCGGCGTGGCGGCACCGATCCGCCTGCGGTGGCAGAGCGATCAACGGACGAACCCGCCCGCACCGCCGGCCCGCCCTGGCCCCGGCCCACGCCGGTGCCGGCCCCCGGGCCTCGAGCAGCGCTGCCAACACCCGCTGAGGGCGGGGCCGCAGCGGGCAGCACCTCCGGCACATAGACCGGCCGGTTGCTGCCCTCCTGCTGGGCAACCGTGTAAAGCGCCGGTTTGATGCCACGCTGGTGCAGCTTGTGATTGAGAAAGCGGTAGAAATCGTTGAGCTCTTTGCCCAGCAGACTGCACATCTGCTGGGTCCAGACCATGCGCACGGCCGCCGACACGGGCACGCTCTCCAGCGAGTGCTGAAGGGCACGCAAATACATTTCTGGCCGGAAGGGATTGCGCTCGGGAATCACCACCGGCAGGCCCTGCAAGGCGCAGCTCAAGGTGTTCAGCTCGGGCAAGGTGGGGTCCACGGCGTGCAGGGTCATCTGCAAGGCCCGCGCCAACTCCACCCGGCTTTGCACCTGATCCTCGTCCATCAGCTCCAGCTGATCGAACTTGAGTTGCATCAGCGACTGGCTCTGGGATTTTTCCGTTGTCGCCTGCGGCGACTCCAACAGCCCCTGGTTGACGCGGGTCACAAAGCCGTCGACCAGGACCCGCTGATGGCGCCCCAATTCATCGATGGCCGCGGTGACTGCGTTGCGGTCGGTGAAGCTGCGCCCGGTACTCTCGCGCTGACGCAGGTTGTGGCGGGTGAAATCGACCAGCTTCTCGATCAACAGGCGCGCCTCACGACGCGCATCTTCCAGACACTCCTGAAGCACGGCAGAGGGCGGGCTGCTGGGCGGCTGGGCGGACATGGGTAGGCTCCTAGGGTGCAGCCCGGCCCGACACAAAAACGGGGCCATGGGGCCCCGTCATTGTTTCAGTTTTTTACGCTTATTTCAGTGCCTTGAATCGGACACGCTTGGGTTTGGCGCCTTCCTCACCCAGACGCTTCTTCTTGTCGGCTTCGTACTCCTGGTAGTTGCCGTCGAAGAAGTTCCACTGGCTGTCGCCTTCGGCCGCCAGGATGTGGGTGGCGATGCGGTCCAGGAACCAGCGATCGTGGCTGATGACCAGGATGGTGCCCGCGAATTCGAGCAAGGCATCTTCCAGGGCGCGCAGGGTTTCCACGTCCAGGTCGTTCGAGGGTTCGTCCAGCAACAGCACGTTGCCGCCGGCAATCAGGGTTTTGGCCAGGTGCAGACGGCCGCGCTCACCACCCGACAGCAGACCCACCTTTTTCTGCTGGTCGCCACCGTTGAAGTTGAAGCGACCGCAGTAGGCGCGGCTGGCCATCTGGAACTTGCCCACGGTGAGGATGTCCAGCCCACCGGACACGTCTTCCCAGACGGTCTTGTCGTTGGCCAGTTCGTCGCGGTTCTGGTCCACATAGGCCATCTTGACAGTCTGACCCACCACCACTTCGCCCGAATCGGGTTGCTCGCGGCCGGCGATCATCTTGAACAGGGTCGATTTACCGGCGCCGTTCGGGCCGATGATGCCGACGATGGCACCCGCCGGGATGTTGAAAGTGAGGTTGTCGATCAGCACGCGGTCACCGAAGGACTTGCTGACGTTCTTGAACTCGATGACCTGGCTGCCCAGGCGGTCGGCCACAGGAATGAAGATTTCCTGAGTTTCGTTGCGCTTCTGGTATTCGTAATCGCTCAGTTCTTCGAAGCGGGCAATGCGGGCCTTGCTCTTGGCCTGACGGCCCTTGGCGTTCTGGCGCACCCATTCCAGTTCTTTCTTGAGCGCCTTGGCACGGGCTTCTTCGCCCTTTTGCTCGGACTCCAGGCGAGACTGCTTCTGGTCCAGCCAGGTGCTGTAGTTGCCCTTGTAGGGAATGCCGTGGCCCCGGTCGAGTTCCAGAATCCACTCGGCGGCGTTGTCCAGGAAGTAGCGATCGTGGGTGATGGCCACCACGGTGCCCGAGAAGCGGGCCAGGAACTGCTCCAGCCAGTCGACCGATTCGGCGTCCAAGTGGTTGGTGGGTTCGTCGAGCAGCAGCATGTCGGGCTTGGACAGCAGCAGGCGGCACAGCGCCACGCGGCGCTTTTCACCCCCCGAGAGCTTGCCGATCACGGCATCCCAGGCCGGCAGGCGCAGCGCGTCGGCCGCGATTTCAAGCTGGTGGTCGGAGGCGTCGCCCGCGGTGGCGATGATGGCCTCCAGCTTGGCCTGTTCGGCGGCCAGGGCATCGAAATCAGCGTCTTCCTCGGCGTAGGCGGCATACACCTCTTCGAGGCGCTGCTGGGCGGCCTTGATCTCACCCATGCCGCTTTCAACCGACTCGCGCACGGTTTGTTCGGGATCGAGTTGGGGCTCTTGGGGCAGGTAGCCGATCTTCAGCCCGGCCATGGGGATGGCTTCGCCCTCGATCTCCTTGTCGATGCCGGCCATGATCTTCAGCAGGGTCGACTTGCCCGAGCCGTTCAAGCCCAGCACGCCGATCTTGGCGCCCGGGAAGAAGCTCAGCGAAATGTCCTTCAGGATCTGACGCTTGGGCGGCACGATCTTGCCGACTCGGTTCATGGAAAAAACGTATTGGGCCATGTTCTGCTTTGATGGAAAAAGTGACGATTCAATCCGTGATTATCGACTCATGCGACAATCCCCCTCGTTGCGCTCACCAGTAAACGCAACATCAGCGATCTGCTGCGGGCCAGAAGGGCCTGAACCAAGCCCTTGCCTGACCCACCCTGAAGTTCATCTGCCTAGACTGGCCCAGCGCTGCCAAGCGCCTGGACAGGCCGATTCCCCAGTGCCCGGCAAGGGCACCACACCATGACTTTTGACGATCTGAACCTCGCTCCGGCGATTCTCAAAGCCGTTAGCGAACAAGGCTACGAAAACCCAACCCCGATTCAGGCACAGGCCATTCCCGCCGTGCTTGAAGGCCAGGATCTGCTGGCAGGTGCCCAGACTGGCACCGGCAAGACCGCCGCTTTCACCCTGCCCGTGCTGCACAAGCTGAGCCTGGGCAACCGTGCCACCAATCGCACCGGCGGCGTCGGCATCCGCGCCCTGGTGCTCACCCCCACCCGCGAACTCGCGGCCCAGGTGGAAGAGTCGGTGCGCGACTACGGCAAGTACCTGCAACTGAGCTCGGCCGTCATCTTCGGCGGCGTGGGCATGAACCCGCAGATCAGCACCCTCAAGCGCGGCGTCGACATCCTGGTGGCCACGCCGGGTCGCCTGCTCGACTTGCAACAGCAAGGTCACCTGGACCTGTCCAACGTGCAGATCCTGATCCTGGACGAAGCCGACCGCATGCTCGACATGGGCTTCATCCACGACGTGAAGAAGGTGCTGGCCCTGGTGCCCAAGGAAAAGCAGAGCCTGCTGTTCTCGGCCACCTTCAGCGACGAGATCCGCGACCTGGCCGCCACCTTGCTGCGCAACCCGCAAAGCATCCAGGTGACCCCGCGCAACACCACCGTGCAACGCATCACCCAGGTGATCCACCCGGTGGGCCGCGGCAAAAAGAAAGCCCTGTTGACCCACATCATCCAGGAACACAACTGGAGCCAGGTGCTGGTGTTCACCCGCACCAAGTTCGGCGCCAACAACGTGGCCGAATACCTGACCAAGAATGGCATCAAGGCCATGGCGCTGCACGGCAACAAGAGCCAGAGCGCCCGCACCCAGGCCCTGCAGGGCTTCAAGAGCGGCGACATCCGCGCCCTGGTGGCCACCGACATCGCGGCCCGCGGCATCGACATCGATGAACTGCCGCACGTGGTGAACTACGAAATCCCCAACGTCAGCGAAGACTATGTGCACCGCATCGGCCGCACCGGCCGCGCCGGCGCCAGCGGCGAGGCCGTGAGCCTGGTCTGCCTGGACGAAGAAGGCTTCATGCAGGACATCGAGCGCTTCACCAAGCAGAACATCGACGTCAAGATCATCGACGGCTTCGGGCCCGAACCCGGCGAGCGGGCCGAGCCCATCGCCATGGGCCGCCAGACCATCTGGGGCGGGGCTGGCAAGCCGCCGAGCCGTGAAGTCATGGCCGCTGCGGCCAAGGCCGCGCGCGCCGAAATGATGCAGCGCATCCGCGAGAACAAAGCCGGCCAAGGTGGCGGCAACGGTGCCGCCCAAGGCAATGGCAATGGCAATGGCGGCGGTGGTCGTGGCCAAGGCGGCGGTGCTGCCGGTGGCGGCCAGCGCAACGGCAACGGCCAAGGTCAAGGCCCCCGTGGTGGCCGCCCGGCCCGCGACGGCCAGGGTGAAGGCGGTGCTCAACAACGCGCCCAGGCGCCGCGTCCGCCACGTGCCCCGGGCCACGGCCAAGGCCCACGTGGCCCCCGCCAAGGCGGGGGGGGTGGCGCTGACCGATTTGAAAGCCAGGCCGGCGTTCGTCATGACGCCTCGGCCGCACTGGCCAGCCTGACCGGCCGTGCCGTGCCCGCGCAGCGCAGCACGCCTGCGGGCCAGCCCGACCCGATGCGCACCAGCGTCGACAGCATGGCCGATCGCGGCCGGGGCGGCCGCGGTGGTCGCGGCGGCTTCGGTGGTGGCGGTGGTGGCGGTGGTGGCGGTGGCCGCTCCGGCGGTGGCGGTGGCTTCGGTGGCAACCGCTCCGGCGGTGGTCGTTCGTTCGGTCGTTGATCGGCGCCATGTCGAAAGACCTGGCCCCCCCTTCCGGCTCCTCCGGCAGCACCCGGTACGCCACCCTCTCGGTGGCGACCTGCAATGTGCTCAACCTGGCCAACCCTGGCCGGGTTTACTACCCCAACCAAGACCCCTATACCCAGCACGAGTTTGAACACAAACTCGCCTGGCTGGGTGAGCGCTTTGCCACGCTGAACGCCGACATCCTGGCGGTGCAAGAGGTGTGGGACGAGGCCGCCTTCAAAGGGGCGATTCACCGCAGCAAGCTGCACTACAACGAGATCCGCGTTCCCGGTGCCGAGAACAACGCTCACCAGCAGGGGGCC
Organism: Curvibacter sp. EU05-FHT14A10; assembly: GCF_058791075.1. Taxonomy (NCBI): domain Bacteria; kingdom Pseudomonadati; phylum Pseudomonadota; class Betaproteobacteria; order Burkholderiales; family Comamonadaceae; genus Curvibacter; species Curvibacter sp. EU05-FHT14A10. The sequence continues at coordinate 428,165 of NZ_JBYTDE010000001.1, read as the reverse complement.
AGCGGCACACCCCGGCTGGGCCTGGCCACGCGCCTGGGGGTGGAAGAGATCCGTTCGCTCACCGACTATGCCCTGCCCCAGGCCCTGGACATCCCGGGCTGCGGCGTGCACGGGCAATTCGAGCGCCCGCCTCTGCTGGCCGTGTTGCGCATGAAGCATGGGCAGCGCATCCGCCTGCTCAATGTGCACCTCAAATCCAAACGCCCGCGCTTCCTGCTTGACGAGCAAGGCCGGTCGCTGGAAGACCGTGACGACCCCAAGATCATGGCCTTGGCCACCTTGCGCTCGCTGATGATGCGAGGGGCCGAGGCCGCCGCCTTGCGCGGCCTGGTGGTGGACCTGCTGAACACCGACAACGCCCCGCTGGTGATGGTGGGCGACTTCAACGACAGCCCGACCAGCGTCACCACTCAATTGGTGGCGGCCACCTCCGAGGTGGCCTACGACAAGTCGGCACGCCGCTTGGCCTTGTTCAATGCCTACGACGTGCAAAGCGAGATGGCACTGCGCAAGGACGTGGCCTATTCCCACATCCACCAGGGCCGCCCCGAGGTGCTGGACCAGATCCTGGTCAGCGAGGGCTTTCTGGCCGAAGGCCGTTTCAGCCTGGGCGATGTGCGCCGCATCCAGTACTTCACCGACCACCTCAACGAGGGGCACAGCCGTACCCGGTCCGACCACGGCTTTGTGCGCGCGCTGCTGCGCCTGCGCCTGCCCGAGGATTACCGGCCCTGAGGCCAGGGCCTTCGGGCCCCCAAGCTCAGTCGCGCAGGAACAGGGTCACCAGAGGATCCGGGCCCACCTGCCGGCTCCAATGGCCGTGCACGACAGGGTCAAACACCGCGCCTGCCGGCAAGGTGTCGGCCGAGTAGAAGTGCTGCCCGGGCCCGAACACCCGCGAGACCCCGCCCTGCAGGCCGATTTCCATCTGCCCCTGCAGAATGAACACCCACTGTGGCTCACCGGTGCAATGGAAATCACTGCGGAACCCCACCGGGCTGTGGCGCAACTGGTAACCCTGGGCACTCATGAAGGGGCTGAGTTGCGAGGCCGGCTTGCCTTCGCTCAACGGCAGCGACTCTTCGTGAAAATAGGCACGGCCATCGGCGCCGGTGGCCAACACCACGCGGGTGAAACTGGACTGGCCGCTGGCGGCATCGGTTTGGATCAAGGGTGACATCTGAAAGGGAGCCCGGAGGCTGAAATGAGCGCCGAGCATAGCGCCTGCGGGCCCGGTCCAGCGCAAAAGGACAAGCTGTTAGCATGCCCCGATGACTTCTCACAACGCTTCCATCTCGTTCGGCCTGCAAGGCCGTGTGGCCATCGTCACCGGTGGCTCGCAAGGCATCGGCGAGGCCTGTGTGCGCCGCTTTGTTCGTGAACAGGCCCAGGTCGTCATCGCCGACGTGGCCGATGCCCGCGGTCAGGCCCTGGCGGCCGAGACCGGCGCCCTGTATGTGCACTGCGACGTCAGCCGCAAGGCCGACGTTGAGGCCCTGGTGGCGGCCACACTGCAGGCCCATGGCCGCATTGACATCCTGGTCAACAACGCCGGCATCTTCAAGGCCGCCGATTTTCTGGACATCACCGAAGCCGACTTCGATGCCGTGCTCGACGTCAACCTCAAGGGCGCATTCCTGGTCGGCCAGGCGGTCGCGCGTGCCATGGTGCAGCAGGCCAGCACCACCCCCGAACGGGCCCCCGGGTCGATCATCAACATGAGCTCGGTCAATGGCGTACTGACCATTCCGACCATTGCCAGCTACAACGTGAGCAAGGGGGGCATCAACCAGCTCACCCGGGTGATGGCCCTGGCCCTGGCCGATCAGGGCATCCGCGTCAATGCCGTGGCCCCGGGCACCATCGCCACCGAACTGGCCGCCCAATCGGTGCTGACCAGTGACGAGGCCCGGCGCCGCATCATGAGCCGCACCCCATTGAAACGCCTGGGCACGCCTGAAGAGATGGCCGACGTGGTGGCCTGGCTGGCCAGCGATGCCTCCAGCTATGTGACCGGCGAGATCGTCGTGGCCGACGGGGGCCGCATGACGCTCAACTACACCGTCGCTGCCTGAACCCCGGGCCTGACGCTCAAGCCCCGGCTGCCTGCTCAGCCGCCACCGGCTCGGCGGCCGGCTCGACCAGAAGTTCCATGCAGTCGTCGATCAACCCGTGCAGTGCCACCACGGTGGCCTCGCCCAGCATCTCGTTCAGACCGAGTTGGGCCACCTTCCAGAGTGCCTGGGCTTCACGTCGTTTTTCCCGCCCGGCCTCGGTGATGTGCACCAAGCGACTGCGGGCATTCTGACCCGGGCCCAGCAGCAGCCAGCCCGCGTCCATGAGCGGGCGCAGATTGCGTGTGAGCGTTGAGGCATCCATGGCCATGCTGCGCGCCAGCTCGGAAGGCTGGATGGGTCCCAGCCGATCCACCGTGCTCAACAGGGAATATTGGGTGGTCTTCAAGCCGCAAGAACTCATCTGCGCGTCGTAATGCTGGGCTACCTGTCGCATCAGGCGGCGCAGCTTGAAATTCGTGCAGCCCTGCGGACGGGCTGTCGCGTCCTTGACAGTTTCGGAGGGGGTGCGCTTGTTCATGAGTTAATTGTATTTGCAATAATTGCATCTGCAATATTTAACGGAGTTCGACCATGCGCACTGCCAACCCACCCAGCAGCCACGCCGACGCCCATCCTACGGCAGACTCTGCTGAAGCCACGCTGCAGCGCTGGCTGCAAGAAGAAGCCGCCATCCGCGCCCAACTGGACCAAGGTGCCGGCCCCGGCGTGGCCCGCCCCGAGCAGATCGCCGGCAAGACAGGCCTGCAGCAGATGCAGGCCATGCTGGAAGGCACCCTGCCCTATGCCGAAATCGCAAGCACGCTGGATTTTCTCATCATCGAGGCCACCCAGGGCCGCGCCGTGTTCCAGGGCACGCCCCGACAGCAGCACCTGAACCCCATGGGCACGGTGCATGGGGGCTGGTTTGCCACCCTGCTCGACTCGGCTCTGGGTTGCGCGGTGCACACCTGCATGCTGCCTGGCCGGGGCTACACCACGGCCGAACTGGGGGTGAATCTGGTCAAGGCCATCACCCCCAAGATCAGCCGGGTGCGCGCCGAGGGCCGCGTCATCCACTGCGGGCGCCAACTGGCCACGGCCGAGGCGCGTCTGGTGGGGCCTGATGGCACCTTGTACGCCCATGCCACCACAACCTGCCTGGTGTTCGACCTGCCCCCACGCTGAACAAGGCAGAAAGCCGCAGAATAAGCACCTTGTCTTTGCCTTTTGATGGACCCCCGAATGCGGTTTCTGCACACCATGCTTCGCGTTGGCAACCTCCAGCGCTCGATTGACTTCTACACCCAGGTGCTGGGCATGCAATTGCTGCGCACCTCGGAAAACCCCGAGTACAAGTACTCCCTGGCCTTCCTGGGCTACGGCCGCAACCCCGAACACGCCGAACTGGAGTTGACCTACAACTGGGGCGTGGAAAGCTATGAGCTGGGCACGGCCTACGGCCACATTGCCCTGGGCGTGCCCGACGCCTACGCCGCCTGCGACAAGATCAAGGCCGCCGGTGGCAACGTCACGCGCGAGGCCGGCCCGGTCAAGGGCGGCAGCACCGTGATCGCCTTTGTGACGGATCCGGATGGGTACAAGATCGAGTTGATCCAAAGACCACCAACACCTGACGCCAAGGGCCAGCGCCCGCAGGCCCAAGAGACCGATCCGCTGCGCAGCGCCTAGCAGGCAGGCAGGCTACGCCTGCCTGAGCCATCAAGGCGACAGCGCGAGTTTGAACGCACCGGCCATCCGCAGCTGCTCGCGATCAGGAATTTTCAAACCCTGGGCGATCGCCGGCCACTGGCTCACGACGTTTTTGCACCGCAAGATGATCTCGTCCGCCTGTTTCAGTGAGACTCGAAAGTAGCCAGCAACCGATCGGGCCAGCTCAAGATCAAGCGAGTTGTCGGTTGGCCCCACATTGAGCTTCAAGCCCAACGAGTCCGGGACAGGGTTCATGTCGTAGACCTCGGACAGCCGCCAGCCCTTGCCTGGAACCCAGATGAATCCGTGGTTGCGCAGGTGATCGTCGGTGTTGGACACCAGCATGTTGAACACGATCCGGCTCCACAACTCGCGCAAGTCAGCGGCTGGCTGGCAACCCTGCTCGATCAGCACCCGTGCGATCTCCAAATAGCTCACCCCCGTCGACGCGTCTTCACCATCGAGGTGCCCTGTCAGCGTCATCGCAGAGGCAAAGTGCAGCCTCCCTTGTGGCGTGCGATCAAAGCGCTTCACCAAAAAGGTGTGATGCGCACTCGCAAACCTGCGCCCCAGGCTGGTGGCAACGCGCAGGCCGCACGCCTTGGCCAGGGTCTGAAGCACCAATTCCCAGGCCCCGACGTCGTGCTCGTCTCGAACGCTGGGAAATTTCGCAATCCATAGCTGGCCTTGCGGATCGACCACACTGGCCTTGGGACGCGCACCGCCCAGAGAACCGCCGGGTGCGATCAACAGGCGCAGCCAGTCGTCAGCCGCAGCGGCTGTGTTGTCCTCGTCACGCTCCAATGCCAGGCTGGCCGCCTCCAATTCGCGCAGTTTGACGAAGGGTGGTGCGGCGCTTCCGTGCTGGTTGTCCAGAAATTCGCCTTCACCGTCCAGCTTGAAACGCAGCGCCCCTGAGCGGTAGGTGTCGTGCACGCCCAGCAGGTAGTCCGACTCGTACAAACGCACTGTCTTGTCGACGGTGCCGGCGCGCTGAGCTCTCTCAAGACGCCGCCGCATCAGCACCCGCCCCCATCGATCGGGGCTCGAATCGGCGAAGACACCAAAAATCTCATGCCCTTGCGGTGGGTGCTGAGGTCCTTCGAACAGCCCCAGCCGTGGATCCAGGTGCAAGCCCTGAAAACCGCGGTCAGCCAATGCGGACGGCTCAAAGGCGTACTCGAACACTTCACGCCCCGCGCCACGTCGGGCGTACAGCCATCCAAGCCGCGTCGGCCCATCGAGCCCCACCCAATCCGCGTAGACGGCCATGGGGGTGCTCATGGGATCAGCAGCCTGCCTTAGCAGGCGTGACAGCCTTGGCGATGAGGCTGGACAGCGCATCGGCACTGGCGAAGTCGCCGTGCTCGATCCAGACCTCAAGGTCTGCCTCGACAGCCGGCGTGGGCCCAGCAGGCTGACCGGGTTCTGTCTGAGCTGAGGGAATCGGCGGGCCCAACTGGGACCGACCTCCATCGCTTGCTGAGGAGTTGGACAATCGCCTCGTCAGCGGTCCGGCAATCCGCCGTGTGGCACTGACTGCGGGGTGTAGCCGTGCGTCCTGCAGCGCTCGCCCAAGGGGATCGGCCCTTGCCAAAAGATCGAAATCGCCTTCAATCCCAAGCACCTGCATGACCGCAAGGTAGGCCCCCATGGTCACGCCGGCGCCACCGCGTTCAAGGCTGCGCAAAGTCATCGGAGACATCCCGGCACGCTCAGCCACTTGCTTTGCCGAAAGCTGCCTTCTCAGCCGTGCAAGCCGCAGGCGCTCCCCAAACTGCCGAAGCAGCTCGTCAACAGACGGGAGGAGCGGGGCAGTCTTTTTAGCCATGGTGAAGTTATTTTGCCGTAATGGCTCAAAAATCGCCAAAATATTTACACATCCAAGGGATGGGAGCAGCACCAACAGGCCGGCGGCCGATCGGGCTTGCCAGCTCCAAGGGAAGCCCCTTTTCCCGACGCAGCCCTCCGAGGCCGATCAATTGCCCCTCATTCAGCCCTGCGCGGCAAAAAGCGGCCGGCACGGGCCCGTTCCTGAGCCTCTCCACCCACAAAACTCAGCACGCCATTGACCCACACCTGCTCAATGCCCTCGCTGAACTGCTGGGGCTGCTCGAAGGTGGCCCGGTCACGCACCCGGGCCGGGTCAAGCAGCACCACATCGGCATGGGCACCTGGGCGCAGTTCTCCCCGATCGGCCATGCGGAAACGGCGTGCCGACAGGCCAGTCATCTTGTGGATCGCCAACTCCAGGCTCAGCATCCCGGTGTCGCGCCAATAGCGGCTCAGCACGCGGGGAAAAGCCCCCCATAGCCGCGGGTGCGGACGTTCGTCGTGGGGCAAGCCGTCTGAACCGATCATGGACAGCGGGTGGGTCACCACCCGATCCACGTCGTCCTGATGCATTTGAAAATAGCAGGCGCCGCCGGGCATGAGGCGCTCGCAGGCCTGCACTTGGCTCAGGCCCCATTCGCGGGCAATGTCTGCCAGGTGCCGGCCCGCCATCTCGGGGTGCGGGACGCTGCCGGTGATGAGAATGTCAATGACACCATCCACCAGATCGCTGCGCAGCACGGTCGAACCGGCGGTGTAAGGGTAGACGTCCAGACCCAGTTCCTGCTCGCGGGCCAAGGACTCCAGCAGGGGCAGGGTTTCACGGGTGCGGCCCCAATTGGCCGGGCCGGCGCATTTGTGGTGCGAGATCACCAGGGGCAAACCGGCCTGACGTGCCGTGCCCGCGGCCTCCAGCAGGGCGGGCAGGATGGCGTCGAGCTCATCCCGGATGTGGGTGGCATACACGCCACCAGCCCGGGCCGCCACGCTGGCCAAGGCCACCAGTTCGTCCTGATCAGCGGCATAGGCTTCCTGGTAGAACACCCCGGACGAAAGCCCCAGTGCCCCCGCGGCCATGGCGTCTTGCAGATCGGCCTGCATGGCAGCGCGTTCTGACGCATTGGCGGGCCGGCTCAGATCATCCATGTGGCGAATGCGCAGCGCGCTGTGCCCCACCAGGGCGGCCACATTGACGGCGGGCTGCGCCTGCCCCACGGCCGCCGCATAGTCGCTCATGCGCGGATGCCGAAACTGATGCGGGCCGAGCAGCTTGAGCAGGCCCGGCGGCTCCTGGCTGAGCACCGGCACCAGTGAAATCCCGCAGTTGCCCACGATCACCGTGCTCACGCCCTGGGACAATTTGGGCAGCATGGCCGGGTGATCCAGCACCGCCGCATCGTCATGGGTGTGGACATCGATGAACCCGGGGGCGAGCACCCTGCCCCGGCAATCCACCTCGCGGCAAGCCGGATGGTCGGCCAGCAGGGCGGGCGGGACCTGGCCCACAGCCACCAGCCGATCGCCCACGATCAACAGGTCGCCCACATAGCCCGCGCGGCCCGTGCCGTCGACGATCAGGCCCTGGCGCAACAAGGTGGCATCGGCTCGATCAGTCGGCATGGCGGCGCTCATCGGGGTTCATGCCGACGAATTCGGCACTGTCAAAGCCATGCTGCTCCAGCAGTTGCCGGAACTGCTGCAGGCCCTGGGTGGCCACAGGGCCCATTTTCTGGGCCAGGCGCACGGTCAGGATTTCGATCATGACGAGGTGAGCCAGGTAGGCCTCCGTGCCCACCCGCATGACAGCGTCCGGCGGTACCGACACATCGAGCAGCAGGTCGGCCATGTCCGCCAAAGGAGTTCCGGGCTGGGTCAGTGCCACCACGGTGGCACCGCGCGACTGGGCAAAGCGGGCGGCCTCCAGGGTGTAGGGCATGCGCCCCACATGGGACACGACAAAGGCCACGCCTTGCGGCCCCAGGGTGTGCGCCGACACCAGTTGCTGATGCGCATCGAAAATGGCATGGGCCGGCCGCCCCAGGCGGAACAGCCGGCTTTGCAACTCGCTGGCCATGAAGGTCGAAGCTGCCCCCACCGAGTAGCAATCGATGCGTGAGGCCGCAGCCAGTTTTTCCACCACCTGGTCCATCCGGTCGGGGTTGATGCGGCGCCCCAGATCGGTCAACGACGACACCGCCGCATGGATGATCTTGCTGGCCACGTCCGAGCCCGAGTCCTCGTTCAACACCGAGCGATGCAGGTGCGACCCCGTGACCGCCAGGTCTTGAGCCAGGCTGACCATGAACTCGCGCACCGAGTCGTGCCCAAAACTGCGCGCCGTGCGCACGATGGTGGGCATGGACACACCCGCCTGCTGGGCCAGCTGCTCGACCGTGGCGGCCACCGCAGCGCGGGGGTCAGACAAAACCAGTTGCACCACACGGCGTTGGGCCTCAGGCAGGTCAGCCTGCCGATCACGCATCTGCCGCAGCAGGCTGGGGTGGGTAAATTCAGACATTCGCCGGTGGCCTCAAAAATGGGTGCTGATGGCAGAAACAACGCGCCCCTGCTCGTCGAGCACGGGCATCCAGCGCCATTTGTCGAACGTGGTGCAGGGATGTGAGATCCCCAGGGCCACCCGATCACCCACCACCGGGCAAGGGCCAGCGGGATCGAAACGCAGGTAGGCGTGGTGGTCGTTGAGGGAGTCGATGCGCCAATCGGCCGGTACCGCCTGTGCCTGCAGCAGGTTGCGCACACCACGAGCGGCGATGCGCAAGGGCACGGGCATCTCCAGGTCGTAGGACAGATCCCGGCGGCCACACGACAGCAAGGCCAGGCCTGGCTCAGGCACCGACTGCACCAAGGCCCACACGGTCAGGGCGGGCTGCAGCGAATCCGCCAGGCCCTCACGCTGCTCCAGCAGCTTCAAAAAGCGCTGGTAGTTGCCATGGTCATGGGTGATGTAACAGCCCGAGCGCAGAACACCCCACACCGGGCGCGACAGCCCTTGCGCCTGCAACAGAGGCAAGACCAGATCAAACACCGCCGAGCCCCCTGCCGTCAGCAGGATCTGGTCGCCCGCCAGCAGCCCCTCCGAATCGCAGGCCCGTGCGATGGCCAGCACCCGGCGCACCAGATCGGTGACCTCACGGCTGTCGTGGGCGTTGTCACCGATGGCCGCGCCGCCCTCGTAGCACTCGATGCCCCCCAGGTGCACGGCCTTCGAAGCCGCCAGGGCGCGCGCCAGGGTCAGCGCTTCTTCCAGGCTACGGCAGCCGGTGCGTTTACCGGCAATGCCCACCTCCAGCAGCACATCGAAAGGCTGCACCGCGCTGCGGCGGGCAGCCCAGTCTTCGATCAAGGCAAGTTGGGCGATCGAGTCGACCAGAAACCAGACCCGCAGATCGGGGTGCTGCCCCCGCAGGGCCTGCAAGCCATCGAGATCGGCATCGGCCAGAACCTGGTTGGCAATGATCACCCGTCGGGCCCCTGCCGCCACGCCCACGGCCGCCTGATAGACGGTGGCAAAGGTCAGGCCCCAGGCACCCGCCTGCAGTTGCAGGGCGAACAGTTCGGGTGACAAACTGGTCTTGCCATGCGGCGCCAGATGCACCCCGCGGTCGTTGGCGTAGCGCTGCATCCAGGCCAGGTTGTGGCGCAAGGCGGCCTCGCTCAACACGGCCATCGGGTAAGGCAGGTCGTCGTTCAGCAATTGCCAGTTCAGCTGGCCCAGCGCTGCAGCCGGTGTGGCCGGTGCGGCCTGGGGAAAGTTTTTGTAGCCCCCTGTCAGGGTGAAGCCAGCCAACAGGGTGTCGGGAATCAAAGAGCTCATTCATCTCTCCAGCAAGCCGTCCAATGGCCTGCGGACACTTCGCGCAAGGGGGTTGCAGATTCGGCACAACGGGCCTCAGCCTGCGGACACCGGGTACGGAACACGCAACCCGAGGGGGGATGGGCGGGGCTGGGCAGATCACCCTTCAAGGGGGTGATCGTGCGGCGCTGCGTCGGATCCAGCACCGGGGCCGCCGCCAACAAGGCCTGCGTGTACGGGTGCCGGGGGCGACTGTACAGCGTGGCCGTGGGGGCCATCTCCATCACCCGCCCCAGGTACAGCACCACCACCCGGTCGCAGAGATATTCGACCACATCCAGGTCGTGTGAAATGAACAGCAGCGTCAGGCCCAGCTGCTCTTTCAGGTCGCCCAGCAGGTTGACCACCTGGGCCTGGATGGACACATCCAGGGCCGACAGGGGCTCGTCGGCCACGATGAACTCCGGCTGCACCGCCAGCGCACGGGCAATCCCGATGCGCTGACGCTGGCCCCCCGAAAACTCGTGGGGCAGGCGATCGGCATGTTCGGGGCGCAAGCCCACCTGCTGCAGCAGCTCCTGGATGCGCGGCTCGCGGGCCGCACCGCGGGCCAGCCCATGGGTGTCCAGGGCCTCGCCCAGCACCTGGCGAATGCGCATGCGCGGGTTCAGGCTGGCATAGGGATCCTGGAAGATGATCTGCAGCCGGGCGCGCAGGGGGCGATAGGCCGCCGCACTCAAGGCGGCCAGGTCGGTTGGACCCTGCTGGCTGTCCTGGTAAAGCATTTGTCCGGCGTTCGGGTCGAGCAGGCGCGTGATCAGGCGCCCGATCGTGCTCTTGCCCGAGCCCGACTCGCCGACCAGGCCCAGGGTCTCGCCCCGAGCGATTGAAAAGCTCACATCGCTGACGGCCCGGACCGGATGCGGCCCGGCGCCAAAATGCTTGCTCAGGCCCCGGATGTCAAGCAAGGGCGGCGCTGCGTGGGGATTCAAGATCGTGCTCATGCCGTGACCTCGCGGTTGGAAAGGATGCACCGGGACTGCCGCTGCCCGCTCAAGGCCCGCAACTCGGGCACCTGCAACTCGCACGCGGCCTCGCGCTGGCTGCAGCGCGGCCCGAAGGCACAGCCCGGCGGCGGCGCCAAGGGGCTGGACACCTGGCCCGGGATGGCCACCAGGCGTTGCCGCCCGCCTGCCTGGCCCGCCAACGCCGTGCCCGCCCGTTCGGCCTGGCGCCGCGCCATGCCGGGCAGGCAGGCCAGCAGCCCCTGGGTGTAGGGGTGGGTCGGGGCACCAAACAGGGCCTGCACGGGGGCCGACTCCACAATGCGCCCGGCATACATCACGGCCACGTGATCGGCGTACTGCGCCACCACGCCCAGGTTGTGCGTCACGAACAGCATCGTCATGCCGGTCTGCTGTTGCAGTCGCCCCATCAAGGCCAGGATCTGGGCCTGAATGGTCACGTCCAGTGCTGTTGTCGGCTCATCGGCAATCAGCAGGCTGGGTTCACAGGCCATGGCCAAAGCGATCATCACGCGCTGACGCATGCCGCCAGACAGTTGATGCGGGTACTCGCCCAAACGTTGCGCAGCGGCTGGGATCTCGACCCAATCCAGCATTTCACGCGCTCTGGCCAAAGCGGCCCGCCGATCCAGCCCCTTGTGCAGGCGCACCGATTCGGCGATCTGCTCACCCACCGTCAGCACCGGGTTCAGGCTGGTCATGGGCTCCTGAAAGACCATGGCCACCTCGTTGCCCCGCAAGCGCCGCATCTCGGCCTCGGGCAGGGCCAGCAGATTGACACGCTGTCCATCACGACGCACAAACCAGGCTTCGCCGGCCACTTCGGGACGAGCGCTGCGTGCATGCAGCCCCATCAGCGACAGACTGGTCACCGATTTGCCAGAGCCCGACTCGCCCACCAGGGCCAGGGTCTGGCCGGCCGGAATCTGAAAAGACACGTCGGCCACGCTCTGGATGCGCCCCTCGGGCGTCCCGAACGAGGTGGACAGACCCAGCACCTCCAGACGTGGCTGGCAACTCTCAAGCGGCTTGTTCATGCGGCCTTCCTCAGTTTGGGGTCCAGCAGATCGCGCACGCCGTCACCCAGCACCTGCAGCGACAAGGCCGTGAAGACAATGGCCAGACCCGGATAAAGAATCACCCAGAGGGCACGGTCGGCATAGTCGATGCTGCCGGCGATCATCGTGCCCCAGGTCGGGATCTCGGGCGGCACACCCACCCCCAGAAACGACAACCCGGCCTCGCACAAAATGGCATAGGCAAAGATGAAAGTCAGTTGCACCAGGATCGGCGAGGCCAGATTGGGCAGGATGTGGCGCCACAGAATCCAGGGTGTGCGCACCCCCAGGGCCCGGGCCGCGTCGATGAACAGCAGCTCCCGCAGCACCAGGGTGGCGGCCCGCACCACGCGGGCGACCCGCGGGGTGTAGACGATGACCAGGGCCAACACCACGTTCCACAGCGAAGGCCCCAGAATCGCCACCAGCGCAATGCCCAGCAGGATGTCCGGGAACGACATCATCGCGTCCACCAGTCGCATCAGAGGCGCATCAAGCCGCTTGAAGTAGCCGGCCAACAGGCCCAGCAAGGTGCCCAGCACCACCGCCCCTGCCGCCGTCACCGAGCCGATCAACAGCGAGAACCGGGCCCCATGCACGATGCGCAGCCACACATCACGGCCCAGTTCGTCGGTGCCTGCCCAATGCACGGCTGACGGGGCTTGAAGGCGCGCGCTGATCTCAATGGCACCGGGGTCGGCGCTCGACAGGACCGGCCAAACCGAGGCCACCGCCACCACCACGCCCAGCAACACGGCCGCCAGCAGCACCACGCGCCTGCGAAACAGGCGCCCCAACACCTGACGCCAGGCCGAGGCCGGGCTCCCCATGGCTTGCAAGGTCGTCATTTGGCCTCCAGGCGAATGCGCGGGTCGACCACGGTGTACAACAGGTCGACCCCCAGGTTGATCAAGACATACACCGCAGCGATCACCAGCAAGGTGCCCTGAATCACGGGGTAATCGCGACGCAGCACCGCACGCACCACCAGATTGCCCACGCCCGGCAGGTTGAAAACCGTCTCGGTCACCACCGCCCCGCCAATCATCAGCGCCAGCGTCAAACCCAGCACGGTGACGATGGGCACCAGGGCGTTTCGCAGCACGTGGTGCCACAGAATGTGGTGTTCGGGCAGGCCCTTGGCCCGCGCCGTGCGCACATAGTCCTCGCCGAGGATGTCGAGCACCGAGGCCCGCGTGAAGCGGATGATCAAGGCCGAGTTCAACAGCCCCAGCACCAGGGCTGGCAGCACCAGGTGGTGCAGTCGCTCCAGCAGGGGCGTGTCGGGGTCGCCATAGCCCGAGGCCGGAAACCACCCGAGCTTGACGGCAAAGAACTGCATGAACAACAGCCCCAGCCAGAAGCTGGGCACGCTCGCCCCCAACATGGCCACACCACTGAGCAGCTGGTCGGCCCAATGCCCGCGCCAGACGGCGGCCACCGTGCCGCAGGGGATGCCGATCAGGGCCGCCACCAGCACGGCAAAACCGGCCAGGAACAAGGTGGGCTCGGCACGTTCCAGCAAGGCCTGGGTCACCGGGCGTTGCAGAAACAGCGACTCACCCAGGTTGCCCTGGGCGACCTGGGCCAGCCACAGCAGAAACTGGGTGCCCAAGGGGCGATCCAGCCCATACTCGGTGCGCACGCGGGCGATGTCGGCCGCCGTGGCCTGATCACCGAGCAACAGGGCCACCGGGTCGCCCGAGGCGAGCCGGGTCAGCAGGAAGACCAGCACCGCCACCAGGGCGAGCACCATCAAGGCACCGGCCAGACGCCGGATCAGAAAGCGAAGCATCTTGCGGCCCCTGTTCAGCCCAGTCGCACGTTGCAGAAGAACGGCCAGACCAGTGGCACATAGCCTTGCAGCTTGCTCGACCGCGCCGACAGGGCATTGAACTTGCCCAACTCCATGAACGGCACCTCGTCATAGACCAGCTGCTGCACGCGCCCCCAGAGCGCCGCGCGCTTGCCCAGGTCGGCTTCCTGGTTGAAGGCCGCCAGGTGTTGTTTTTTGGCCGGGCTGTCCCACCAGCCTGGGGCATCGTCGCCCATCTGCGGCGGCGAGACCATGGGCTCCGGGAACAGCCCCGAGTGCGTGAAATACACGTCCCAGAGTTTGGGATCGTTGCGACGCTGCACCAGCGTCGCCCAGTCCACCACCTGCAGCTCGGTCTTGAAACCCGCCTTCTTGAGCTGTTCGGCCAGCACCAGCGCCATGTTGTAGTGAAACTCGTACTGCCGGCTGGCCATGATGCGGATCGGCTGCCCGCTGTAGCCGGCCTTGGCCGCCTGATCGCGCGCCAGTTGCGGATTGCGTTCGTTGTACAGCGTCGCGCCTGCGGTCGAGAAATACGGTGTGCCCTTGGGAAAGAAATTGGGCTCAACCGCAAAAAATCGCCCATCACCAAAGCCCGCCGCCAGCATCTCGCCGCTGCCAGAGGCCGTTTGCACCGCCCGGCGCAAGGCCTGCGAGGCCAGCACACCCTCGCGGGTGTTGAACACCACGTACGGAAAGCCGAAGTTGGGCGTGAGAATGGCCTGCACGGCGGGCGCCCCCTTCTCCAGGCGCCCCATGGCCTCGACCGGCAACAGATCGGAAAAATGGAATTGCCCGGACAAGGCCCCCTCGACGCGCGTGTTGGCGTTGGGCACAGGCACAAAGCGCAGCTCATCGATCAGGGCCTGACGACGGCCGGCATAGCCGTCGGCCGCCTCACTGCGCGCGGCATAGGCCGCGAACTTCACCAGCACCGTGAACTGATCGGGTCGGCGCTCCTTGAAGCGGTAGGGGCCGGTGCCAATGAACTCCTTGAGTTGAGGGGCCAGGCTCTCCTTGGGCATGACGGCTGCCATGGCCCCAGGCAAGGCCAATTGGGCCAGCAAGGGGGCATAGGGGGCCTTCAGTCGAATCTCCACCGTCAAAGGCCCGGTGGCCGTGAGCGACGCCACCTCTTTGGCCACCGCCTTGCCCCGGGCGGCCAGCTCCATCCAGCGCTGCAGCGACGCCACCACATCGCCCGAGTTCATCTCGCGGTCGTTGTGAAAGCGAACGCCTTTGCGCAAGGCGATGGTGTAGGTCAGCCCATCGCGCGAGACCTTGGGCAAGGCTTGCGCCAGCATGGGCGCCACGTTCCAGCGCGAATCGAAGGTGTAAAGCGGCTCATACACGTGCTGCATGAGGGTCGCCACCAGGTCCGACGAGCTGAGCATCGGATCCAGGCTCTGAGGCTCGGCCACCATGGCCAGGTTGACCGCACTGATGCCCTGGGCCTGCGCCACGCCCATCGTGGAGGACAGCCCCCCGAGCACGGCAGCGCCTGCCAGGCCCAGGCAGGTTCGCCGGTCGAGCAACGGACCCGGGAGCCCGTGAGAAACATGAATGCTGGCTGAGTCTGGACACTGAGTCATGGCGCCTCCAAGTAAAGTTATTACAATATTAACGAACCAAGCGAAAATAACACCCAGTATTTCCACCTACTTCGCTTTGTTCATGTAAATTTCTTACAAAGGCTAACGGATGATTACCTCTTCACGTGTCGAAATGTTGGGTCAGGCACCCTTGGCGTCAGATCGTCTGGCCCGCCCTCTTTCACCCGCCACCCGCGCCGGTGACTTTGTTTTTGTATCGGGCCAGGTGCCTACCGATGACAAGGGCCAGGTGATCGTGGGCGGCATTGAAGACCAGACCCGCCAGGTCTTCAAGCGGGTTGAGGAGGCCCTGGCACTCGCCGGTGCCACGCTGCAGGACGTCGCCAAGGTCAGCGTCTGGCTGGCCGATGCCCGTGACTTCGGCAGCTTCAACAGGGTCTATATGGAGTGCTTTGGTGAGCACCGTCCCGCCCGGTCGACGGTTGAATCAAGGCTGATGATCGACGCCAAGGTGGAAATCGACGTCACCGCCTACAAACCGCAGGCTTGAGCGCGAGAGCCGCCCACCCGTGGGGTGGCGGCTTCAGGTTCGGCGTGACGGGCCCTTCACGCAGGGGCCCGGCAGCCTGCCTGGCGTGTGGCCCGCGCAGGCCACACGCCAAGGCCAGCGGTCATCCAGCCCGCGGCAACTGGCTGGCCTGGCGGGCCAGCGATTCAATGCGGGCCCAATCGCCCTGGGCCACCGCATCGGCCGGGGTGAGCCACGAGCCCCCCACGCAAGCCACATTCGGCAAGGCCAGAAACTCATTCGCATTGGTGGGGCTGACGCCACCCGTGGGGCAGAAGCGGATGTCGCCAAAGGGGCCATGCCAGGCTTTCAGCATGGCCGGGCCGCCGGCTTGCATGGCCGGGAAAAACTTCAACTCAGTCAAGCCGTCTTCCATGGCGGCCATGATCTCGCTGCCGGTGGCCACGCCGGGCAGCAGGGGCAGCGCCAGGTCACGGCAGGCCTGGCCCAGCGCCGAGCTGTAGCCCGGGCTGACCCCGAAGCGTGCGCCTGCGTTGACCGCAGCCTGGGCATCGGCCGCGCTGCGCAGCGTGCCGGCACCGGCCACGGCCTCGGGCACCTCGCGGGCAATCGCCTCGATGCAGGCCAGGGCCTGCGGGGTGCGCAGTGTCACCTCCAGCATGCGGATGCCGCCCGCCACCAGGGCGCGGGCCAGCGGGACGGCATGGGCCACGTCGTTGAGCACGATCACCGGGATGACCGGCGCATCGCGCATCACCGCCAGGGCGGTCAATGGTGTGGCGAGAGGGGGGGCAAGGGGTTTCACAGCCATGTGCAGGCTCCTTCTTCAGCGGTGAGGGCATGCCTGCGCATGCCCGTGAACAGTTCGCGCCCGCAACCGAGCGCATTCGCAGCCTGCAACTCGGCAGGCATCTGGGCCAGCGCTCGGCCGGCCCAGGTGGTTTCATCGACCAGAACGTCGAGGGTACCGGCCACAGCATCCAGTCGGATCAGATCGCCGTCTTGAACCTTGGCCAGCGGACCGCCGGCCAAAGCCTCGGGAGAGACGTGGATGGCCGCCGGCACCTTGCCCGAGGCACCACTCATGCGGCCATCGGTCACCAGCGCCACCTTGAAGCCGCGGCCCTGCAACACGGCCAGCGGCGGCGTCAGCTTGTGCAGTTCAGGCATGCCGTTGGCCCGCGGCCCTTGCCAGCGCACCACGCAGACCAGGTCACGGTCGAGTTCGCCGGCCTTGAAGGCGGCATGGAGTTCGTCCTGCGAGTTGAACACCCGGGCCGGCGCCTCGATCACATGGCGGTCTTCGGGCACCGCCGACACCTTGATCACGCTGCGACCCAGGCGTCCCCGCAACAAGCGCAAGCCCCCGGTGGCGCTGAACGGCTGGCTGGCCGGCCGCACCACGCTGTCGTCGCCGCTGGCACCGATGTCGCGCCATTGCAAGGCCTGGCCCGCCCCCCCTGCTTCAGGGATGCGGGTGTATTCACGCAGCCCCCCGGAGCGCACGGTCAGCACATCCTCATGCATCAGGCCGGCGTCCAGCAGTTCGCGGATCACAAAGCCCGGGCCGCCCGCCGCCTGGAACTGGTTCACATCCGCGCTGCCATTCGGGTAGACACGCGTCAGCAGCGGCACCACCTCGGAAAGTTCGGAGAAATCGTTCCAGTCAATCAGGATGCCCGCCGCACGGGCCACGGCCACCCAGTGGATCAGGTGGTTGGTCGAACCGCCCGTGGCCAGCAAGGCCACCATGGCGTTGACGATGCAGCGTTCGTCCACCACCTGCCCGATCGGGGCAAACCGGCGCGCCCGGGTGATGCCCAGCACGGTGCGGGCCGCCTCGCGGGTGAGCTCGGCGCGCAGCGCCTGGCCAGGGTTCACAAAGGCCGTGCCCGGCACGTGCAGGCCCATGGCCTCCAGCAGCATCTGGTTGCTGTTGGCCGTGCCGTAGAACGTGCAGGTGCCTTCGCCGTGGTAGGCCTTGATCTCGGCCTCCAGCAGGGCTTCGCGCCCGACCAGGCCCTGGGCGGCCTGCTCGCGCACCTTGGCCTTGTCATTGTTCGACAGACCTGAGGTCATGGGCCCCGCCGGCACAAACACCGTGGGCAGGTGGCCGAACTGCAGGGCGCCGATCAGCAACCCTGGCACGATCTTGTCGCACACACCCAGCATCAAGGCGGCATCGAACACGTCATGGCTCAGGGCCACTGCCGTGCTCATGGCGATCACGTCGCGGCTGAACAGGCTGAGTTCCATGCCCGCCGTGCCCTGCGTCACGCCATCGCACATGGCTGGCACGCCGCCGGCCACCTGGGCCGTGGCCCCATGCAGCCGGGCTTCGGACTTGATCAGGTCCGGGTAATGCTGCAACGGCGAATGCGCCGACAGCATGTCGTTGTAGGCCGTGACGATGCCGATGTTGGGGGCCTTTTCGGCCACGATGCGAAAGCGGTCGTGACCGGGCACACCGGCAAAGGCGTGGGCCACATTGGCGCAGCCCATGCGGTCGGCGCCTCGGGGCTGGCGCGCGGCCGCCTCGATGCGGGCCAGGTAGGCTTCGCGGCCCGGGGCACTGCGCTCGACGATGCGGCGCGTGACAGCTTCAACGGTGGGATGGAGTTTCATGGTTTATGTAACTAAATTACAACGCTATGGTAACGCCGAAGACCGGGCTTTGGGCCCAGCCCTGGTTACAGAATGGGTACGAACTCTGTGGCCGCCCTGTTGGCTTCAGGATCCAGCAGCCGACCTCGCCCGGCGCGTCGGCCAATCCTGCAGCTGTTTGACCATGGTCAAATTTCTACGCTAGCGTCCCCACGCGGCGGAATCAAGCTTCTGAAACAATTCAGACATGCCCTTACCGCTGTCCCCCCGTCCCCGGTTGCAGGCGCTGCCCCGGTGTGCCGGGGCTCAGCACCCCCGGGCACTACGTAGCATCCACACGCCCACCCTGGCGGGCCTGGGTGACACTTTGCTGGGCGCTTACGCACCCAAAAAACAAATTCAAGCCAACTCATCATCCTATGAGCGCCACCTGGCGCCTTGATGAATCCATCTGAGGAGAAAGACAGCATGTACAAACACCTTTTCGTCCCCGTCGACGGCTCTGAACTGTCCCACCGTGCCATGGATGGCAGCATCGAACTCGCGCTGCAGCTCGGCGCCAAGATCACGGGCTTCGTGGTCGAACCCGACATGCCGCTGTCCACCATCAGCAGCGACGCCACGGTGGCCACCGCCCGCATGAAAGAGCATGAAGACCGCAACCTGAGCCACGCCAATGCCTTGTTGACGCAGTTTGAAGAGCGCGCCCAGGCCGCTGGCGTGACCTTTGCCGGCCTGACCGTGACCGCCTATGCCGTCGACCACGCCATCCTTGAAGAAGCCGAAAAGGCCGGTTGCGACATGATTGTCATGATCACCCACGGACGCGGCCCGCTGGGCGAGTTTGTCTTCGGTTCGCACACCAAGAAGATCATCGCCCGCAGCAAGCTGCCGGTGCTGGTGCTGCACTGACCTCGCTCCCGGGCGCCGAAGCGCCGGCCCCCTGCCCGCCGGCGGGCGCCCGGCTCTGCCGGCGCCAGCCTCCCTGTGCCGACCTCGGTCCCTGCCTGCCAAGGGCCTCATGCAGGTGCCGGCACCCTTTCTGCCCCTGTCACGCCCCAGTCTGAGGCCTGGCCCAAGCGGGTGACGCACCATTTTCCAACCTGCCTGAAGCCGCAGGTTCGGTTCATGCCCAGGCCTGGGCACCCAGTGCTTTCCACACTTTTCCCTCTGTACGCAGGCCCTTGAACGATGGCGTGGGCCACACACGGCCCTGTGATCGACCCTGCGACCGGTGGGGTTGGCACAGCCTTTGCATTCCTTCTTGTATCCAAGCTTGAATGCATTGACATGGTGCACCACCCGATTTCCCAGCCGACCGCCCAGCCCCAGGCCCAGCCCGCCACCGAACCGGCATGGCTTCATCGGCTGCATTCGCCCCTTCAAACCAGCCTCGACGGCCCCCTGGCGGGCTTGACGTTTGCGGTCAAGGACAACATCGACGTGGCAGGCCTGCCCACCACGGCGGCCTGCCCCGCCTTCAGCCTGACCGCCGCGTCCCATGCGACCGTGGTGCAGCGGCTGCTGGCCGCGGGCGCCAGCCTGCACGGCAAAACCAATATGGACCAGTTTGCCTGCGGCCTGAACGGCACCCGTTCGCCCTACGGGCCGGTACCGAACGCGTTCGATCCCAACCTGGTCAGCGGCGGCTCCAGCTCGGGTTCGGCCTGGGTGGTGGCCACCGGCCAAGTGGATTTCGCGCTGGGCACCGACACGGCCGGCTCGGGCCGGGTGCCGGCCGGACTGAACAACATCGTCGGGCTGAAGCCCTCCAAGGGCCTGATCAGCGCCCACGGTGTGCTGCCCGCGGCCCAAAGCGTGGACTGCGTGTCCATCTTCGCCCGCACCGTCGAAGTGGCCGTGCAGGTGCTGCACACCCTGGCCGCCCATGACCCGGCCGACCCTTTCTCGCGCCATCTGCCCCTGCTCGACCAGCCGCTGCCTGCCAGCTTTGTGTTCGGCGTGCCCGACCGCCTCGAGTTCTTCGGTGATGACCTGGCCCGCAGCGCCTTTGACCAGGCCCAGGCGCGCCTGGCCTCGTTGGGCGGCACAGCGCGCACCATCGACTACGCCCCACTGGCCGAAGCCGCAGCCCTGCTTTACGAAAGTGCCCTGGTGGCTGAGCGATATGCCGCCGTGCGCGACTTCTTTGACGCCCACGAGACCGAGGTCATCGAGCCCGTGCGCAGCATCCTGGGGGCTGGCCGCCGCTACAGCGCCGCCGATCTGGTGCAGGCCCAGGTCCGCCTCAAGGCCTGCGCCCAACGCGTGGTCGACCTGTGGCAGCAGATCGACGTGCTGCTGGTGCCCACCGCGCCAACCCACTACAGCATCCAGGCCATGCTGGCCGACCCGGTGACACTGAACCGCAACCTGGGCCAGTACACCAACTTCGTCAATCTGCTCGACTACGCCGCCTTGTCGGTGCCCAGCAGCCTGCGCCCCGACGGCCTGCCCTTCGGGATCACCTTGATCGGCCCCTGCGGCAGCGATCTGCAACTGGCCGAGCTGGGCCAGCGCTACCAGCAGGCCGCCGGTCTGCCTCTGGGCGCCACCGGCCAGGCCTTGCCCGCCCCCAAACCCCTGCCCGGCCTGCACCGAGCCAGCGCCCCCGCCCACCTGAAACTGGCCGTGGTCGGCGCCCACCTGTCAGGCATGCCGCTCAACCACCAGCTCACCGAGCGGGGCGCGACCCTGCTGGAAGCCACCACCACGTCGGCCCACTACCGGCTGTTGGCGCTGCCGGGCACCACCCCGCCCAAACCTGGCCTGCAACGCCGGCCCGGCCAAGGCGCGCCCATCGCGGTCGAGGTCTGGAGCCTGCCCATGCCCCAGGTTGGCAGCTTTCTGGCCGGGGTGCCGGCGCCGCTGGGCCTGGGCAGCCTCGAACTTGTCGACGGGCGCTGGGTGCATGGCTTCATCTGCGAAGGCCATGCCCTGGACGGCGCCACCGACATCACATCACACGGTGGCTGGCGGGCCTACATGGCCGCCAGCCAGGCCCGCCGCTGACCCCCACCCACCGACCACCCCAGACCAGGAGCCCACCCATGAGCCCAGCCTCCCGTTCCCGCCAAGCCCTGAACCGGCGCCAGGTGCTGCAAGCCGGCAGCGCCGTCGCCCTGGCCAGCCTGGCCGCCCCGACCGTTCTCCACGCCCAGACGGGTCCCAAGATCCGCATCGGTTACTGGCCCATCGCCGCCGGCCTGCCCTTCTACGCGGCGGTGGAGATGGGCTTCTTCAAGGAGGCCGGCCTCAATGTGGAGGTGCAGCGCCACGCTGGCGCCCAGCAGATCATGGAGGCCATGCTGTCCGACCGCTGCGACGGCAGTGCCAATGGCACCGGTTCGGCCAACATCGCCATCGGCGAGCTGGCGGCCCCGGGCACCTTCAAGATCTTCTGCTCCAACCCCAGCAACGCCAAATACGTGCTCGACGAAGTGCTGGTGCCCAGTGCCAGCCCGGCCAAGGTGATGGCCGACCTGAAGGGCAAGCGTGTCGCGTCGGGCCCTGGCATCCAGAACGTGACCCTGGCCAAGACCGTGCTGGAGCGCGGCGGGGCCACCGGCGCCACCGTCGTCGAGCTGCCCATCGGCCAGCATGTGGCGGCTCTCGCGGCCGGCCAGGTCGATGGCTGCTACACCCTGGAGCCCACGGGCACCATCGGGCGCCTGAACAGCAGCACCCGCGTGCTGGAGGCCGGCGTGATCTCCCGCTACGTGCTGGGCGATCCCATGGCGCCCTGGTTCGGTGGCTCGGCCTCACTGACCGCGGCCTTCATCAAGAAGTACCCGGCTGAGGCCCACAAGTTCATTGCCGCCTACGCCAAGGGCGTGGCCCATGTGCGCAGCAAACCGGCCGATGCACGTCAATACCTCAAGGGCTACACCGCGATTGAAGGCCCCCTCACCGGCGAGGTGCCTCTGGCGGCCTATACGCTGTACAACGAGTTCACGGCCGCTGACATCGCGCATTTCCAGAAGTTCTTCGACCTGTTCTCGGACAAGGGCATCTTTGCTTCTCGCCTGCTGGTGGACAGCATGCTCTACAAGGCTTGAGCGCCATGGGCAGCCCCCTTCCCTCCCCCATCGCAGCGCCAGGCCAGACGCCTGCCCTCACGCCCGACACCCCGCAGCCCTGGCAGGCCCCCTCGGCCCAGCAGATGCCCGCCCCGCGCCGCTTCTCGGCGTCGGCTTCGGCCGCCTTGCCCCTGGCCGGCCCCCTGCTGCTTTTCATCGCCTGGGATCTGGTTGTGCGCGTTGGCTGGGTCAAACCCATCCTGCTGCCGGCGCCGGCCGACACCCTGGCCACCCTGATCACCGGGCTGGCCGGGGGCGCCCTGCTGGGCGACTTTCTGACCACTGTCTGGCGCACCGTGCAGGCCTTTGTGCTGGCCGCCGTGCTCGGCGTGCCCCTGGGCGTGCTGCTGGGCAGCCAGGAGCGCGCCTACCGCAGCGTCGAGTTTCTGATCGACTTCTTCCGCTCCACGCCCTCGTCGGCCCTGATCCCGCTGTTTCTGATGATCTTTGGCGTGTCCGACGTCAACAAGATCGCCATCGCGGCCTTCGGCGCCTGGCTGATCGTGGTCTTCAACAGCGCCTATGGCGTGATCAACGCGCGCAAGCAACGGGTGATGGCGGCCCAGGTCATGGGGGCCAGCCGCTGGCAGACCTTCCGCGACGTGTTGATCTGGGAGAGCCTGCAGCCCAGCTTCGTCGGCCTTCGCTCGGCCGTGTCCATGGCCTTGGTCATCGTCATCGTGGCCGAGATGTTCATCGGCGCCGACAGCGGCCTGGGTCACCGCATCATCAATTCACAACAGGTGATGAACGTGCGCGACATGTACGCCTCGATCCTGGCCGCCGGGGCCCTGGGCTATGTGCTGAACATCAGTTTTCTGCTGGCCGAACGCCGCATCGTCCACTGGAGCGGGAGATAAGCCATGAGTGTGGTCGCCAACGCCCCCGTCTTCGCCGACCTGCCCACGCCGGCCTTTCGCCCCGGCCCGGCCGGAACCCATATCACCCTCCGCGGCCTGACCAAGTACTTTGCCGGCTGGCCGCTGTATGAGAACTTCGACCTCGACATCCCCAAAGGCAAGATCGTTTCGGTGTTCGGGCCCAACGGCTGCGGCAAGAGCACCCTGATCAACATGATCGCCGGCCTGGTGCCCATCGATTCGGGCGAGGTGCTGTTCGACGGCAAGTCGCTCAAGGACACCCAGATCGGCTACGTGTTCCAGAACTACCGCGAGGCGCTGTTCCCCTGGATGCGCACCCTGGACAACATCGCCTACCCGCTCAAGCTGCAAGGCTGCAGCAAGGCCGAGGTGGATCGCCGCATGGAGGAGCTGGTGGCCTCGTTCGATGTCAAGTTCGACCTGCGGCGCTACCCCTACGAGCTGTCGGGTGGCCAACAGCAGACCGCCTCCATCATGCGGGCGCTGGCACCCCGCCCCGAAGTGCTGTTTCTGGACGAGCCTTTCTCGGCGCTCGACTTCGAGATGACCTTGTTCATCCGCGAGAAGCTGCAAGAGGTGTTCATGCAGACCGGCACCACCATGCTGCTGGTCTCGCACGACCTCGAAGAGGCGGTGTACCTGGCCGACGAGGTGCTGCTGCTGACCAAGCGCCCCACCCGGGTGGCCGAGATCCTGCGCTATGACGCCCCTCGCCCGCGCACCGTCGACACCCTCAGCGAGCCCGATTTTGTGAGCACCCGGCGCCGCAGCCTGGAGATCTTCCAACGCGAGGTGCGCCGATGAGCCGAGACACCTCTCCTGAAGCCCTGGCGCGCTACGTGGATGCCGCAGCCCTGGTCCTGGGCCTGCCGCTGACAGCCGAGCAACGACCGGGCGTGCTGGCCTACTTCGGCATGGCGGCGCGCTTTGCCGCCGTGCTCGAAGCCACCGAACTGCTGCCACACGACGAATCGGCCCTGCGCTTCGAGCCGGTACCCGCACCCCCCCCGCCCCCCGCTCCAGTCGACCCACTGGCCACGCCCACCGGAGACGACCATGCCCCATGAAGCCAGCCCCTGGCTGGGCCAGGACGCCTGCGCCATGGCCCAGGCCGTGCGCACCGGCCAGCTCAGTGCCAGCAGCCTGATCGAGGCCAGCCTGCAGCACATCGAACGGCACAACCCACAGCTGAACGCCTTTACCTCGGTGCTGGCCGAACGGGCCCGCCAACGCGCCCGCCAGCTCGACGCCGACCCGCTGCTGCGCCACGGCCCCCTGGCCGGCGTGCCCTTTGCCGTGAAAAATCTGTTCGACATCGCCGGACTGCCCACCCTGGCCGGATCGCGCATCGAGCGTGACAGCCCGGGCGCCACGGCCGATGCGTTGCTGGTGCGCCGCCTGGAGGCCGCGGGCGCGGTGCTGGTGGGCGCGCTCAACATGGACGAATACGCTTACGGCTTCACCACCGAGAACAGCCACGAGGGCCCCTGCCGCAATCCGCACGACCCGGCACGCATCGCGGGCGGCTCGTCGGGCGGCTCTGGGGCCGCCGTGGCCGGTGGGCAGGTGCCGCTGAGCCTGGGCTCCGACACCAACGGCTCGATCCGCGTGCCGGCCTCGCTGTGCGGTGTGTTCGGCCTCAAGCCCACCTTTGGCCGCCTGCCGCGCACGGGCAGCTACCCCTTTGTCTCCAGCCTGGACCACCTGGGCCCGTTTGCCCGCTCGGTGCGCGACCTGGCCCTGAGCTACGACCTGATGCAAGGCCCCGAGGACGACCGTCAGGCCCGCGACCCGGGCTGCGCCCAGCGACCGGTGCAGGCCTGCAGCCCCTGGCTGGCCCAAGGCGTGGGCGGCCTGCGCATCGGCATCCTGGGGGGGTGGTTCGAAGAGCAGGCCAGTGCCCCGGCCCGCCGCGCGGTGCAGCAGGTGGCCCAGGCCCTGGGGGCCAGCACCCGCCACGAGCTGCCCCTGGTCGAGGCCGGGCGTGCCGCCGCCTTTGTGATCACCAATGCCGAGGCCGCCAGCGGCCACCTGAACGACCTGCGCCAGCGCGCCGACGACTTCGAACCCCTGTCACGCGACCGCTTTCTGGCCGGCGCGCTGATCCCGGCCGCCTGGGTGAGCCGCGCCCAACGCGTGCGCCTGCGCTATGCCCAGGCCGTGGCGGCGGTGTTCCAGCAGGTGGACCTGCTGCTGGCGCCAGCCACCCCCTGTGCCGCCACGCCGATCGGTGCCGAAACCCTCCAGATCGACGAGCGCCAGTGGCCCCTGCGCCCCAGCATGGGCCTGCTCACCCAACCCATCTCGTGCATCGGCCTGCCGGTGTGCAGCGTGCCGGTGTGGGCATGCGACCCGGCCCTGCCCCACCTGCCGATCGGTGTGCAACTGATCGCCGCCCCCTGGCGGGAAGACCTGGCCTTGCGCGCCGCCGCCGCACTGGAGGCCCTGGGCGTGACCCGGGCCCCGATCGCGTCGGCATTCCAGCCCCATTGAAAGCCCATGCCCATGCCCATGCCCATGCCCATGCCCATGCCCATCAATCTTCCCGACGTGCTCAGCGAAGTACAGGCCGTCTTTGCGCGCTACGAAGACGCCCTGGTCAACAACCGCGTCGAGGTGCTCGACGAGCTGTTCTGGAACAGCCCGCACACCCTGCGCTATGGCGCCACCGAAAACCTGCTGGGCTACGAGGCGATCCAGGCCTTTCGCGCCGGGCGATCGCCACAGGGCCTGGCGCGCAGCCTGCACAACACCGTGATCACCACCTACGGCCAGAACTTCGCCACCGCCAACACCGAGTTCCGCCGCACCGGCAGCCCGCGCCTGGGCCGGCAGAGCCAGACCTGGATGCGCACGCCCGAAGGCTGGCGCGTGGTGGCCGCCCATGTGAGCCTGCTCGGCTGACCCCGCTTTTTCTCTTGGGCAGCGTGGACCGGGGTTCCCGCTGTCACCTTTTGCAAGTGCCCCCGACCTGAACCCATGGAGCCTGAAACATGAACCGCAAGCTGAATCGCCGTCTCGCCCTGCAAACCCTCGCCAGCACTGGCGCCGTGGCCTCGTTCGGCCCGCTGAGCCTGCTGGCCCATGCCCAGAAACCACTCACCGTGGGGGTGGTCTACGTCGGCCCCCGCGATGACTACGGCTACAACCAGGCCCATGCCCAGGCCGCCGCCGAGCTCAAGAAGCTGCCCGGCATCAAGGTGGTCGAAGAGGAGAACGTGCCCGAGACGGCGGCCGTGCAAAAGACCATGACCGGCATGATCGCCCAGGACGGCGCCAGCCTGCTGTTCCCCACCTCGTTCGGCTACTTCGACCCGCACATCCTGGCCCTGGCCCCCAAATACCCCGATGTGCGCTTCTCGCACTGCGGCGGCCTGTGGACCGAAGGCAAGCACCCCAAGAACGTGGGCAGCTTCTTCGGCTACATCGACGAGTGCCAGTACCTCAATGGCGTGGTGGCTGGCCACATGAGCAAAAGCCGCAAGATCGGCTTCGTGGCTGCCAAGCCGATTCCACAGGTGCTGCGCAACATCAACGCCTTTTTGATGGGCGCACGCTCGGTGCACCCGGACATCACCTGCAGCGTGATCTTCACGGGCGACTGGTCCATGGCCGTCAAGGAGGCCGAGGCCACCAACAGCCTGGCCGACCAGGGCGTGGACGTGTTCACCATGCACGTCGATGGCCCCAAGGTGGTGGTCGAAACCGCGGCCAAGCGCGGCAAGATGGTCTGTGGCTACCACGCCAGCCAGGCCAAGCTGGCCCCGGCCGCCTACCTGACGGGCGCCGAGTGGAATTGGCTCACCGCCTACAAGACCATCATCGAAGCCGCCCAGGCCGGCAAACCCCACCCCAACTTCCTGCGGGGCGGCCTGAAAGAGGGCTACGTGAAGATGTCGCCCTACGGCGCCAGCGTGAGCGACGCGGCCAAGAAGAACGCCGACGAGGTCAAGGCCAAGATGCTGGCGGGCAGCTTCGACATCTTCAAGGGCCCGCTCAAGGACAACAAGGGCAACACCATCCTGGCCGCTGGCAAGGTGCTCAAGCAGACCGACCTGGAGCTTGAGAAGATGAACTACCTTGTCGAAGGCGTGGTCGGTTCGATCTGACACCCGCACGGCCCATCGTCATGCGCAACGCCCTGCGGGAAATCGCTCTGCCCATCGGCGCCCTTGCGGCGGCGCTGCTGGTGTTTGGTGCACTGGTCTGGCTGGCCGGTGTGGATCCATTCGACATGGCCTGGCTGCTTTTCAAAGGGGCCTTCGGTGATGCCTTCTCGTGGCAGAACACCCTGCAACGCGCCGCCCCGCTGATGCTGACCGCGCTGTGCGTGGCCCTGCCGGCCCAGGCCGGCCTGGTGGTGATCGGAGGCGAAGGGGCCCTGGTGCTGGGCGGTCTGGCCTGTGCCACGGTGGCCACCCAGTGGCCCCTGCCGGCCAACCTGGCCGGCAGCGTGCTGGCCTGCGCGGCGGGCGCCTTGGCCGGCGCACTGTGGGTGATGTTGGCGGGGGCGCTGCGCCAGTACCGAGGCATCAATGAAACCATCAGCAGCCTGTTGCTGGCCTATGTGGCGATCGGCCTGTTCAAGCACCTGGTCGAAGGGCCGCTGCGCGACCCAGGCAGCCTGAACAAGCCATCCACCCTCACGCTGTCCGAGGGCCTGCGCATCGGCGGCATCGCCGGCTCCGATGTTCACTGGGGCCTGGTGCTGGGTGTGCTGGCCTGCGGGCTGCTGGGCGGCTGGCTGCACCTGACCGCTTCGGGCTTTGCCCTGCGGGTGGTCGGCGGCAACCGGCGCACGGCCCAGCTCATGGGCCTGCCCGCCACCCGCCTGGTGCTGCTGGCCTGTGCCCTGGGCGGAGCCTGTGCCGGCCTGGCCGGCGCGGTCGAGGTGGCCGCCGTGCACACCAACGCCAACGCCTCGCTGATCGCGGCCTACGGCTATGCGGGCATCCTGGTCTCGTTCATTGCCCGTCACCAGCCCCTGGCCATCGTGCCGGTGGCCATCCTGTTCGGCGGCTTTGGCGCCGCCGGAAGCCTGCTGCAACGTCGGCTCGGCCTGCCGGACGCCTCGGTGCTGGTGCTGCAGGGCCTGACCTTTGTGTTCATCCTGGCCAGCGAGGCCTTGCGCCAGGGCGACCCTGCGGCGCTGTGGCGCCGCCTGTGGCCGACCAGCCCGGCGCTGAAGGAGTCCAGACCATGAGCAGCGACCAATGGATCACCCTGCTGGCGGCCATCGCAGGCGGGGCCTTGCGCGTGGGCGCGCCTTTTCTGTTCGTCAGCCTGGGGGAGTGCCTGACCGAGAAATCAGGTCGCATCAACCTGGGCCTGGAAGGGGTGCTGGTGCTGTCGGCCATGGCCTCTTTCGGTGGCGCCTACCTCAGCGGCTCGCCCTGGGTGGGCGTGCTGTGCGGAGCCCTGGCAGGCGCCGCCCTGGCCAGCCTGCACGCGGGCCTGTGCAGCCTGCCCGGCGTCAACGACGTGGCCACCGGCATCGCCCTGATGCTGTTCGGCACGGGCCTGGCCTTCTACCTGGGCAAGGCCCTGATCCAGCCTCAGGCCCCGCAATTGCCAGCCCTGCCCCTGGGCCAATGGAGCAGCAACGCCGCCGTGCAGGCCGCCCTGCAGGTGAACGTGCTGCTGCCGCTGGGCCTGGTGCTGGCCGCGCTGATGAGCTGGGCCTTTGCCAACACCCGCCTGGGCCTGTTGGTGCGCCTGGCCGGCGACTCGGCCGACGCCGCACGCGCCCTGGGCTACTCGGTGGGCGGCATCCGCTGGGCCGCCACGGCCTGCGGCGGCTTGATTGCCGGCCTGGGTGGGGCATCGCTGACGTTGTTCTACCCCGGCAGCTGGAACGAAGGCATCTCCAGCGGCCAAGGCTTGATCGCCGTCGCCCTGGTCATCTTTGCCCGCTGGAGCCCGCTGCGTTGTGTGGGCGCGGCCGCCCTGTTCGGCGGTGCGGGCGCCATCGGCCCCGCCTTGCAGTCGGTGGGCATCGGCTGGGGCTATCACCTGTTCAACACCGTGCCCTACGTGCTGACCCTGCTGATCCTCGTGATCACCTGCCGCCCCGGCAGCGTGGCCGCCGGCAGCCCCGGTGAACTGTCATCACGCTGATCCAGTTGGCCCCCAATCAACCAAGCCCCTGACACCATGAGCCCCCTCCTTCCCACCCCGACCTCGCTCCACGTGGATGCCCAGCCCTACGCCTGGCCCTGGAACGGCGCGCTGCGCATCGACAACACCGCCCTGATCGTGATCGACATGCAGACCGATTTCTGCGGCCCCGGTGGCTATGTCGACGTGATGGGCTACGACATCTCGCTCACCCGGGCCCCCATCCAGCCCCTGCGCCGGGTGCTGGCCCGCCTGCGCGCCCTGGGCCTGCTGGTGATCCACACCCGCGAAGGTCACCGCCCCGACCTGTCGGACCTGCCCGCCAACAAACGCTGGCGCTCACGCCAGATCGGCCGGGACGGCCTGGGCATTGGCGACGCCGGGCCCTGCGGCCGCATCCTGGTGCGGGGCGAGCCGGGCTGGGAGCTCATCCCCGAGCTGGCCCCCTTGCCCGGCGAGCTGGTGATTGACAAGCCCGGCAAGGGCTCGTTCTACGCCACCGACCTGGACATGGTGCTGCGCCTGGCCGGCATCGAGAACCTGATCCTGGGGGGCATCACCACCGACGTGTGCGTGCACACCACGATGCGCGACGCCAACGACCGCGGTTTCGAATGCCTGCTGCTGTCCGATGGCACGGCCGCCACCGACCCGGCCAACCACCAGGCCGCGCTCGACATGATCACCATGCAGGGGGGCGTGTTCGGCGCCCACGCCAGCTCGGACCAACTGCTGCAGGCCCTGGCGGGGCTTTCATCCCTCTAGTGCACCTTGACGTCCTCAAGCCCCCAGGAGCCCACCATGCCCGGCACCACCCCAACCCCTTTGTCTGGCCAGCACCAGCACCCACACCCCATCGGGGCGCTGCCCGCAGGCACCGGCGCCCTGGCGCTGGACACCTACCGGCTCACCAAGCGCTTTGGCGCCTTCACCGCTCTGGACAGCGTGGACCTGAAGGTGGCCGCCGGCAGCGTGCACGCCCTGCTGGGTGAAAACGGCGCGGGCAAGAGCACGCTGGTGAAATGTGTGGCCGGCTTCCAGCGTGCCGAAGAGGGCAGCGTGCTGATTGACGGACGCGAACAGGCCATCAGCAACCCCGTGGTCGCCCGGGCCTTGGGCATCGGCATGGTGTATCAGCACTTCACGCTGGCCCCGGGCATGAGCGTGGCCGAAAACCTGCTGCTGGCTGGCGGTCAGGTGCCGGGCCTGATCCACTGGCACGAGCGCCGTGGCGAGCTCAAGCGCTTCATCGAATCCACACCGTTCCGGCTGGACCTGGATGCCCGGCCAGCCGAACTGGCGGCCGGCGAAAAGCAGAAGCTGGAACTGCTCAAGCAGTTGTACCTGCGCCCGCGCCTGCTGATCCTGGACGAACCCACCTCGGTGCTGACCCCACAAGAGGCCAACGAAGTCCTGGGCCATGTGCGGGAACTGGCACGCCAGCGCCTGTGCACGGTGCTGATCATCACGCACAAGTTCCGCGAGGTGATGGCCTATGCCGATGCCGTGTCGGTGCTGCGCCGCGGCCAGGCCGTGCTGCACGCCGAAGTGGGTGACACCAGCCCGGCCCGGCTGGCCCGCGCCATGATGGGCGAGGCCGAGAGCCCGCCTGACGCGCCCGCCGGCGGCCTGTCCGAAACCGCCCCCCGCCGCCCGCTGGCGGCCGATGCCCCGGTGGCCCTAGAAGTACGGGGCCTGCAGGCACCCGGCGACCGAGGCCTGCCCGCCGTGCACGACCTGAGCCTGCAGGTGCGGGCGGGTGAGATCCTGGGGGTGGCCGGGGTGTCCGGCAACGGCCAGCGCGAACTGGTCGAGGCCCTGGTGGGCCAGCGTGCACGCACTGCGGGCAGCG
This sequence comes from Curvibacter sp. EU05-FHT14A10, assembly GCF_058791075.1. Classification (NCBI taxonomy): domain Bacteria; kingdom Pseudomonadati; phylum Pseudomonadota; class Betaproteobacteria; order Burkholderiales; family Comamonadaceae; genus Curvibacter; species Curvibacter sp. EU05-FHT14A10. Next base: position 397,237 of record NZ_JBYTDE010000001.1, on the reverse strand, counting down.
TTCTGGTGGCAGGCCAGGCCTATCACGCCCGGCGCGAAGAGACCCGCCGCCTGCGGGTGCGCAGCCTGCCCGAAGAGCCGCTGCGCAACGCCTGCGTCGGCGAACTCAGCGTGGCGCAGAACATGGCCTTGCGCGACTTCGACCAGCCCCCGCTGAGCCGCCACGGCTGGCTGAGGCCGCACCTGTGGCGCCAGCGCGCACGCGACTGGATTGCGGCCTACGGCGTCAAGACCCGCAGTGAAAACGCCCCCATCAAGAGCCTGTCAGGCGGCAATGTGCAGCGGGCCGTGCTGGCCCGCGAACTGGCCGGCGACATCCAGGTGCTGATGGCGGCCAACCCGGTGTTCGGCCTGGATTTTGCCGCCGTGCGTGAGATCCACCAACGCATCCTGCAGGTGCGCGAGCGTGGCGGTGCCGTGCTGTTGGTCAGCGAAGACCTGGACGAACTGCTTGAGCTGGCGGACCGGGTGGTGGTGATGAGCGAGGGCCGCATCGTTTACGAAACCGCTGCCGCGGGGGCCGACCGACTTCAGTTGGGGGCCCACATGGGCGGCGGTGCCCATTGAGGGACCGCCCTCCCGTCACGCCTCTCCCCTGCCCCCCATTCCATCCGCACGGAGCCCACCATGAGCACCCTCACCCTTGCCGCCCGACCCTTCGACTACGTGTTCGACCCGGCCCACACCGCCCTGTTGATCATCGACATGCAACGCGATTTCGTGGAACCCGGGGGATTTGGCGAATCACTGGGCAACGACGTGAGCCTGCTGCAGGCCATCGTGCCGGCCTGCCAGGCCGTGCTGCAGGCCTGGCGCGACCTGGGCGCCTGTGTCGTGCACACGCGCGAAGCCCATCGCCCCGACCTCAGCGACTGCCCGCCCGCCAAGCGCCTGCGGGGCCAGCCACGCCTGCGCATCGGCGACCCAGGTCCGATGGGACGCATCCTGGTGGCCGGAGAACCCGGCAACCAGATCATCCCCGAGCTGGCCCCACTGCCCGGCGAAATCGAGATCGACAAACCCGGCAAAGGCGCTTTTTATGCCACCGGACTGCATGAGCGGCTGCAACAGCGCGGCATCAGCCACCTGATCGTGATGGGCGTGACCACGGAGGTCTGCGTCCAGACCAGCCTGCGCGAGGCCAATGATCGCGGCTACGACTGCCTGTTGCTGGAAGACTGCACCGAAAGCTACTTTGCCGCCTTCAAGGCAGCCACCCTGGACATGGTGAGCGCCCAGGGCGCCATCGTGGGCTGGGTCGCGCCCAGTGCCGCCCTGCTCGGCCTGCTGGGCATGTCAGCCTGATACAGTCCTGCCGTGCACACCACAGGTCAACAGATTCCCCGCGCTCACCGCGCTCCCGCCCGCCGTTCGCGCGCCGACGACGTCTACGATCAGCTCAAGGCCGACATCGCGGGCTTCCAACTGGTGCCCGGCGACCGCTTCTCCGAAAACGAGCTGTGCGAGCGGTTGCAGGTCTCGCGCACGCCGGTGCGCCAGGCCCTGGTCCGGCTGCAGCAGGAAGGCTATGTCGAGGTGCAGTTTCGCAGTGGCTGGCGGGTGCTGCCGTTTGATTTCGAGCAGTTCGAGCAGCTGTACGACCTGCGTCAGGTGCTGGAATCAACCGCCGTGCAGCGCCTGTGCTCGGGTGACGAGAAGGTGGACCAGGCCTTGCTGCGCCAGCTCGAAGGCATCTGGCTGGTCCCGGAGGCCGAACGCAGCCACGACGGCACCGAGGTGTCGCGCTGGGATGAGGCTTTTCACTGCGCCCTGGTCGAGGCCGCCGGCAACCGCGAGATGGCCCGCGTGCACCGGGAGGTGACCGAGCGCATCCGCATCATCCGCCGACTGGATTTCACCAAGCAGGACCGGATTGCCGCCACCTACGAAGAGCACGGCAAGATCCTGAGCGCCATTCGCTCGCACCGCAGTGACCAGGCCGTGATGCTGTTGCGCGCCCACATCCAGACCAGCCAGGCCGAGGTGCGCAAGATCACCCTGCACCAGGTCCACCTGGCCCGGGCCGCGTCGACGCCGCCGGGGCCTTAGCCCAGGGCCACCAGGCAGGCGTTGTGAAAACGAGGCAGGCGCGGCAGGCCCACCGCGTCCAAGGTGTCGATTTCGCCCAGGGTCAGTGCGCCCATCAGCGCCATCGGCCCGCTCTGCTGTTGCAGACCTTTCAGCTCTTGCAGCGCCTGCTCACCCAGGTGCAGGCGGCGCCCGGCACAGTAGAAATGCAGCCAGCTGCGTGGGGACGATCCGGCCTGGCGTTCGGCCACAAAGTTGGCGAGTTCGGTCACGGCCGTGCCCTGCCCGGCCTCGGGGGCGCGCAGCAGGCGCATCAAGGTGTTGGGCGGGATCTCGCCTACGCAGATCAGCGAGCCGTCATCGCCCAGGGCCACCGGGATGCGCACCAGCACATCCACCATCGTCACCAGGCCGAAAGGGAAATGCACGGCGTAGTCGTAGAAGTTCTCGCGTGTCAGGTGCACGCCGTATTCCGCCAGGATCAGCTGCTGGTAGACATCGAAGGCCGGCCGGTGATCGATGGTGTCGATGCGGTTGCCCTGGCCCGAGGTCGCGGTCATCAGCGCGCGGCTGATCGGGTAGCCATGGCGGGTCAAGGCCTCCGCCGCCGGGGGCAGCAGCAGACAGATCACGCCCATGCCAGCCTGCCGCTCGGCATCGAACAGGCAGGCCATGGGTTGGAAGGTCTCACTGCCCGCGTTCACGCCTGAATAGCGCAAGGGCTGCTCCAGCGACATGTGAAGCTCTTCCACCAGCGAACCCACGTTGGGCAACATGCCGTCAAAAATCATGAACAACAGCGGTTCGGCGCCGGCCTGGGCGGGCTGGGTGGCCTGCATGAAGCGAACCGCTTCGTACCAGGCCTCGCGACCCGCCTCGTCGAGCACGGTCTGGAACAGCCAGGGCGGCATCGGAGCGAGGCACAGGAGCAGCACCTGATCGGCGACAAAGCCGTGGGCGGTGAGCAGGCTGGGAAACACAGCCCCCACCAAGGGCACGCCCCGCCCGCGGCATTGGGCCTGCAGATCGGGCACACAGGCGGCCAAGGCTTCAGGCACCAGGGCCAACACGCCCATGTCAGGCCAGCGGGCCTGCCAGGCCGAGAGCGTGGCAGACAGGTCGTGGAGATCGGCGGAGGTCAGGTGCTGGGCGGCAAACATGGGTACGGCGGGGTACAGGCAAGACCGCCTATTTTCACACGCGGCCCGACCTTGCCCTGCGATTTCAAGCCTCCAGGCTTACGGCGTCGCCGGCGCCCAGCTGCGCAGCTTGCCTGGGTTGAGCAGTCCTTGCGGGTCGAAGCGGTGCTTCATCTCCAGCACCCCCTCGGCCAGCTTGCCAGCCTGCTTGCCGTCCTCCACCACAAAGACGTGCGGGTTGTTGATGAACACGCCATGGTCGCGGTAGATCTGCATGATGGCGTTGAGGCGTTCCTCGGTGCTGTAGCGGATGATCTGCAGCCCACTGCAGGTGAAGACGCCCTCCTTGGTGCGCAAGAACTCCAGGTGGGTCATCACCTCGCCGGCCAGGGCCTGCTCCAGGGCCAGCACCTGGGCCAGGTGGCGACCCGGGTCGAAGCCGCTCTGGATGTAGGTGAGCCCCTTGTCCACCTTGAGCGCGTGCAGGGTGCTGTGGTTCCAGGTGTACTCAAGCAGCGTGCGGTGGCTGTCGGCCACTTCCTCGGCGGTCTTGCGGTAGCTGATGCGCCCGCCATGGCGCGCCAGCAGGGCTTGCATGCCGGCCTCGGCCGCCGGGGCCAGGATCAGCAGCACGGCGTGGCTGCCGGCCGGCAGGTGCTCGGCCAGGTTGACGAAATAGTCCGGGATCGGTGCGCCCAGAAAGCACACCTCCTTCTTGAGCAGCCCGGGTGCCGCCCCGAATTCACTGGCAAAGCGCAGCCCGCCCTCGAAATCATCAAACACCGCGATGCATTCCACCCAGGGCGTGGCCGGGGCCAGGGCCACCTCCAGCTCCAGCACGATGCCGTTGGTGCCATAGGTGTGGTGCAGCAACATGGCGTCTTCGCCACGCAGCTCGGTGATCTGCGGCTCGGGCTCGACCGACATCACCCGCACCCCCAGCACATTGCCGCTGGCGGCGAGTGGGCCCCAGGTGATGGAGCCGGCCCCGCCAAAGCCGCCGCCGAACAGGCCGCCCAGGGTGGCACTGCGGTAAGTGGAAGGCAGCCAGCGCAGCTCCCAGCCCAAGGGCTGGCTGCGCTGGTCGAAATCGGCCAGGCGGATGCCGGCCTGGGCCCGGCCCACACCGTCGCGGCACCACATGAAGCCGTTGTAGGCGCTCAGGTCCAGCACCACGCCGCCCGACAGCGGTGTGCTCTGGCCGTAGTTGCCAGTGCCGCTGCCGCGCACCGTGACGGGCACGCCCTGGCGCGCGCACAGCGACACCACCTGGCGTATCTCGTCCTCGGTGCGCGGGCGCACCACGACCTCGCCCACCTTGCCGCCCAGCTCGCGCTTGAGCACAGGGCTGAACCAGGCAAAGTCCTGCGACAGGCGGGCCACCCGTGAGGGGTCGGTGATCCAGTCGATCTGGGGCAGTTGGTCGGGCAGTTCGGCAGCGCTCAGGCTGGAGGCGGTCATGGTCAGGTCTCCGGAAGGCGGGGGATGGACGTCAGGGACAGGAAAAGGGTCACTCGTGGGCGGTTTCACTGGCGTGCCAGCCGCTGAGGGCCCGCCGGCTCAGCCAGGCCATCAGCGCAAACAGCGCCACGCCGGTCAACGAAATCAACAGCAGCGCCGCAAACATGCGCGGGATGTTGAGCTGGAAGCCTGCCTGCAGGATCTGGTAGGCCAGCCCGGCGCCGCTGCCGCCGGTGCCGGCCACGAACTCAGCCACCACCGCGCCGATCAGGGCCAGGCCGCTGGAGATGCGCAGGCCACCGAAGAAATACGGCAAGGCACTGGGGATGCGCAGGCGCACCAGCGACTGCCAGCGCGTGGCATGGTTGAGCCGGAAGTAGTTCTGCAGATCGGGCTCGACGCTGCGCAGGCCCAGCGTGGTGTTGCTGATGATCGGAAACAGCGCCACCAGGGCGGCGCAGATCACCATCGACAGCGTGGCATCGCGCACCCAGATGATGATCAGCGGGGCCACTGCCACGATGGGGGTCACCTGCAGCAGCACCGCGTAGGGAAACAAGGCGGTCTCGATCAGGCGGCTCTGCACAAACAGGAAGGAGATCAACACGCCCACCACCACGGCCAGGACGAAGGCGAACAGCGTGATCTTGAGGGTGACCCACAAGGCCAGGCCCAGGGTGGCCCAATCCTTGATCAGGGTCTGCAGCATCAGGCCCGGCGAGGGCACCAGATAGGGCGGCAGCTCCAGCCCGCTGACCAGGCCCTGCCAAAGGGCCAGCAGGAACAGGCCCACCAGCAGCGGGTACACCACGCGCTGCACCTCGGGGCGGTGCAGCCAGGCCACAGGGGCCTTGGGGGCGGGGACGATCGAGCTCATGGCTGGGTCTCCTCGGCGCTGGCGCGCAACAGACTGTCCTGCAACTGACGGGCGTATTGGCTGAACTGCGGTGAGACCATGAAGTCGGCCGCCCGCGGGTGCGGCTCGTCGATGAAAAACTGCTCTACCACCCGGCCGGGGCGGGCCGCCATCATGACGACGCGGCTCGACAGAAACACCGCCTCGTGGATCGAATGGGTGACGAAGATCACGGTGAGCTTCTTCTTGCGCCACAGCTCCAGCAGGTCGGCGTCGAGCTTGTGGCGGGTGATCTCGTCGAGCGCGCCGAAAGGCTCATCCATCAACAGCAGATCGGGCTCGGTGACCAGCCCGCGGGCAATTGACACCCGCATCTGCATGCCGCCCGACAGGGCCCGGGGCAAGGCCCGGTCGAACTGGGACAACCCCACCAGGGCCAGCACCTCGCTCACGCGGGCCTCGGCCTCGGCGCGGGGCACACCGGCCAGGTCCAGGGGCAGGCGCACGTTGCTGCGCACCGTGGCCCAGGGCATCAGGGTGGGCGACTGGAACACAAAGGCCATGCGGCGCCCGGTCTGGGTCAGCTCGGCCACGGGCTTGCGCCACAACAGCAGGCGCCCGTCGCTGGGCTCCAGCAGGCCGGCCACCATCTTCAGCAAAGTGCTCTTGCCGCAGCCCGAGGGCCCCAACAGGGTCACGAATTCGCCCTCGCGCAGGCTCAGATCCACCGGCAACAGGGCCCGGGTCCCGTTGGGGTAGATTTTCTCGGCCGACAGAATGTCAACGGCGGGCACCTCGGGCACGGGGGCCGGATCGACGACGGGGGGCCGAGGCGCGGACGGCAGGCGACTGGGGTCGGGTTTCATGGCGGGGCTTTCGGGGTCGAAGCGGCCTGTGAGCAGTCGCAGGCCGTGGTCAGCACGGGTCAAGGCAGCAGGATCAAGGCAGTACCTTCACGTCCTTGACGAACTCGGTGCTGTAGGCCTCGTTCATCTTGACCTTGGCCGGGTCGATCAACTGGGTGCTGACCAGAAAGTCATAGCTGGCCTTGATGCGCGTGTCGGTCATCACCCCGATGCCCAGTTTGGCTGCATCGCCGCCCCCCACCATGCCGGTTTCCTTGAGCTTGCTGACGCTGTAGGCCAACTGCTCATCGGTCATCTGCGGGTTGTCCTTCTTGATCAGGGCGTTGCCAGGCGCCGGATCGGCCAGGTAGCTCTTCCAGCCCTCAATGGAGGCCTTCACAAAGGCAGCCACGGCTTTTTTGCGGGTCTGGGTGGTCTTGTCCATGCACGAGATGGTGGTGGCATAGGCCGGGAAGCCGTGGTCGCTGAACATCAGGGTGTTGGCCTTGACACCGGCCTTCTGGATGGCGAAAGGCTCGCTGGTCAGGTAGCCCTGCTGGGCCGTGTTCTTGTCGGCCACAAAGGGCTGGATGTTGAAGGTGTAGGGGCGGGTCTGGGCATCGGTGAAACCGTACTTGGCCTTGAGCCAGGGCCAAAAGCCCTTTTGGGCCGAGCCCGCGATCAGGATGGTCTTGCCCTTGAGGTCTTCGAACTTCTTCACGTCCTCATGCGCGATCAGCACCTGCGGGTCTTTCTGGAACAGGGCGGCCACGTTGACCACGGGCACGCCGCCTTCGCGGATCTGCACCATCTGCAGGTCGCTGGAGCCCATCACGCAGTCGGCCTGACCGGCGGCCATGATCTGCACCACATTGACCTGGGGGCCGCCCATCTTGATGCTCACATCGAGGCCGGCCTTCTTGTACAGGCCGGTGGCCAGGGCCTGGTAGAAGCCGCCATGCTCGGCCTGGGCATACCAGTTGGTCATGTACACAAAGGGCTCATCGGCCCGCACGGCACCGGAACCCAGGGCGCACAGGGCCAGGCTGGCCAAGGCCAGCGGGCGCAGGCGGCGAAGAGTGGACGACACGGCAGAGAAGGTCATGGCATAGCTCCAGTGGAAGGGTTGAGACAGGGGTGAACGGAATGAGGTGCGCAGGGCTCAGGCATCAGGCCTCGATGTGCCCGCTGTGTTGGGCACGACCCCAGGTGGGCTCGGCACGCGGTGCCCAGCTCAGCTCGTGCAGCTCGGTGATGGCCTGGGCCCAGCTCTCGGCCAGTGAGTCGAGGATGGCCTGGCCCTGCTCGGCCGTGGCCGGCAAGGGGTCACCGATGACCCCGCTGGGGCCGAAGTCGCGTGCGCTCCAGGCGCAGGCAGGTCGGCCGTCGGGCGACAGCAGGCGCGAGGGAAACTCGGGCGGGTAGTTGCAGACCGCCCGCGACATGTCCACCGTTTCGGGCGCCAGCGCCAGCATGAGTGCGGTTTCGGCATGGCCGGCATGCATGGCCAGCTTCTTTTCGCGCTCCGACAGGTAGCGCCCCGCCACATGGGGCACGCGCCAGGTGAAGCTGGGCACCACGATGAAGTCACCGTGGCGCAGGCGCAGCTCGCGCGCCGCCATCTCCATCACCTGGGGCTGGCCGCCGTGGCCATTGACGATCAGGAGCTTGCGAAAGCCGGCCCGGTACACCGATTCGCCCACCTCGTTCATGGTGGCCAGCAGGGTCTCGCCACTCAAGGTCATGGTGCCGGGAAAGTGCAGGTGCTCTTCGCTCTTGCCGTAGGTGATGGGGGCCATGGCATAGGCTGGCACCGAGGGGCTCAGGCGGGCCAGTGCGTGGCCCACCACGCCGGCGGCAATCACCGAATCCACGGCACACGGCAGGTGCGGCCCGTGCTGCTCGGTGGCGCCGGTGGGCAACACGATGACCGTGTTGGCCGGGTCGGGCAGGTCGGCGATCTGGCGCCAGCTCAGGTAAGGCAGGTAGCGTTGGGGCGGGTTGTAACCGTGCAGCATGGGCAGTCCTTGGGTTCGACGCTTGGGTTCGACGCTTCGGTTCAGCGAAGTGGCAGGTAGGCCGTGGCCTCGACCTCGATCACGATGTCGGGGCTGGGCAACATGCCGCTGACCTCGACCACGGTGGAGGCCGGCGGCTCGCCCGGGAAAAACAGCCGGCGCACGCGGCTGTAGCGCGGAAAGTCATCCAGACACTTGAAGTACTGGACCAGCTTGAACACATCGCTCATCTGGCCGCCCGCAGCCTCGACGGTCAGGCGGATGCGGTCGAGCACAAACCAGCTCTGGGCCAGGATGGGGCCGTCCTTGTAATCGCTGGAGAACTCACCGGTGCGGCCGATGAGTTCGGCCGCCTCGTCCGGGATGTCGCCAAAGCCGCGCACGATCTTCTGTTCTGCCGGCTCGACCGCAATCACCCCCGACAGGAAGATGAAATCACCGGCACGGCGCCAGGCGGCATAGCGGGCCAGGGGTTGGGCGATGGTGGCTTGCGGGCTCATGGTGCGACCTCTTGCAATGGGTGGGGCGCAGCCAGGCGCCGGCCTTCGCGCAGCACCACCCGCCGGGCTGTGCGCGAGGGAAAGCCCCAGGCGTTGGCCTCGGGAAAGATCAGCAGGTCAGCCGGGCTGCCCACGCCCCAGGGGCGGGCTGAGCCGGCGCGCGCCAGCCAGTCGCGGCGGCACAAGGTGTCGGTCCAGTCGTCGAAGGCCTGGGACGCCTGGGCCCATTGGCCCATGGCCACGCCGGTGGCAAAGGCCTCCAGCGGGTCGAAGCTGCCCAGCGGACAGAACGGGTCTTGCACGTTGTCGCTGGCCAGCAGCAGCGGGATGCCGCGCGCCCTCGCCTCTTTCACCAGCGTCAGCCCGCGCTGGCGCGGCGTGCGCCCGGTGACGGCGTCCTGCAGCAACAGATTGGTGATGGGCAGGGTGACCAGGGTCAGGCCGGCGCGGGCCACCGCGTCGAGGATGGGCAGCGCCCGCTCCTCGGGCATGGCGGCCAGGGCACAGGTGTGGCCGCACACCACCCGGCCTTGCAGGCCCAGGGCCGGCACCAGCTCGGCGACGTGGGCCAGCCCCTGAGCCTCGGCGTGCAATTCTTCGTCCACATGCAGGTCCACGTCCAGATCGTGCTGGCGGGCCGCCATCAGCAGGTGGCGCAGGGCCTGCGGGTTCCAGTTGGTGCTGTGCACAAACCCTCCGAGGCAGGCCCCGGGCCCAGAGGCCGCCACCCGGGCCGCCAGCGAGAGCGCGGTGTCGAGTTCGGCAAACAGGTGCAGCGGGATCAGGCTGACGCGGTCAAGCTGCAGCCGGCCGCGCCAGTCTTCGGCCAGTTCGCGCAACACGGGCCAGGCCACGGGCGTGACCTCGGGCTCCCACCAGTCGCAGTGGGTGCGCAGGTGCACCACCCCGGCGGCATGGGCCCATTGCAGGCCCTGGCTGGCGCGCTGGCGCACGTCCTCGACGCTCCAGTGGGCGCGGTCGGCCATCATGGCCTCGATGGCGCCCAACAGACCGGGCTGGACTTGCCCCATGCGCGACAGGGTGAAGGCCTTGTCGAGGTGGGTGTGGGCATCCACCAGCCCCGGCAACACGGGCGCGCCGCCCAGGGCCCAGGCGCCTGGGGGCAAAGGCCCACTGCCTTGGGGGCGAACAGCGCTGATGCGCCCGCCCTCCAGCAGCACATCGGCCAGCGCGGGCAGGCCCTGGCTGCGCGGCCAGTCGGCCGGCAACGCCCAGGCCGGCAGGCGCGCTCCGCCCAGGGCCGGCAGTGCATCGCCCTGGCCCACAGCGGCCATCGGGACGGATGGATTCAGATCGGAGAGATTCATGCGAAGCGCCTCATGGCCTGGCCGACACGGGCCTTGAAGGCCTCCAGCGTCTTCGGGGTGGCCACATTCATGTGGTAGTGGGCGTGGTAGCTGACCTTGGCCCCACCTCCAGTGAGCAGGCGCAGGTAGCGAGAGATCACCTTGCGCGGCGGGTCGCCCATCAGCAGCGCCGTCCAGCGCGGGCGGCCATAGGTGACCACGGCCGAGATGTGCCGGATGTGGGTGAGCGAGGGCTTGACGTTCTGCGGGTCGCTGATGTCGAACGCCACGCCGGGCATGAGCACCCGGTCAAAAAAGCCCTTGAGGATGGCCGGCAAGCCGAAGCACCAGGTCGGAAAGCAGAACACCAGGGCCTCGGCCCACATCAGGCGGTCTACATAGCGTTGCACCGGGCGTTGGTTGTGCGGCACCTCGTGGTAGCCCAGCCGCTCTTCGCGCGACATCACCGGATTGAACTCTTCCGCGTACAGATCGCAGTCATCGACCTCATGGCCCGCCTGCCGCAGGCTTTCCAGCACCTGGCGGTGCAGCGCCGCATTGAAGCTGGTCTCCACCGGGTGGGCATAAATCACCAGAATCCGCATCGACTTCTCCCCTTTCGTGGCGAAGGCATCAACCCCAGCAAGACCCCATCGGCTGAAAGTTGACCGTTTGATTTGATCAATCGGTCAAATCACTTGCAAAGCCTGTGCCAGGCTGAATTCGAGGTGGCAGCGGGCATGACCCGGGTCAAGCAGGCCCGGATGCCCCAGGGCGATGCACCGCTGCGTCATCCGCGGGCAGTCCGCAGCCCAGCAGCACGAAATTGGTGAGTTCATGCACGATGGGCTCGCGTTCGATCGGTGCATCGGGCGCCAGCCCGAGCATCACCCGCACCTGCACGCCGTAGTCGGCGTAATGCTGGGTCATGCCCCAGATCTGCATCAGCAGCACGCGTGGGTTGAGGGGGCGGATCAGCCCCCGGGACATCCAGCGTTCGATGACGGCCACCTTGTCGTCAGTGGACTGGCGTGCTACCGGCCAGTAGCGCCCCAGCTTGCGTCCGCCGGCCAGCACCTCGCTGGTGAAGATGCGCGACAGGCCGGGGTTGTCCAGCGCGTAGTCCAGCTTGCGGCGCACGTATTCCCGCAGCACCTCGCGCGGCTCGTCGGCATTGCCGTCAAACACGAAGGCGTTGCTCCAGCCGGCCAGCACCGAGCCCAGCAGCTCTTCGTACAACTCGTCTTTGCCCCGGATGTAGTAGTGCAACTGGGGCTTGGTCAGGCCGGCCCGCTCGGCAATCGCCTGGGTCGACGCGCCCTTGAAGCCGTGCAGGCTGAACTCGGCAATCGCCGCCTCACGGATCAGGGCCAACGTGCGCTCACGGCCCAGCCGCTGTCGGGTCTGAGGGCCGGTGTCGTCCAGGGCCTTGGGCTGGGCGTTCATGCGAGGCCCGTCAAGCCTTCCAGGCGCCGACGTGCGAGCGGCTGGCTTCGTCGATCAGCGCTGGGCCGATGCATTCGATGGCATAGGGCGAGGCCTCGAACACATCGCGGCATGACAACTCGGCATCGCGCTGGTCCAGGCGTTCGCCCCGGAAGGCACGCAGACGCCAGGCGTCAATGCCGTACACCACGCGCCGGATGTTGGACCAATAGATGGCCCCGGCACACATCACGCAGGGCTCGCCCGAGGAATACAGGGTGGCCTGGGCCAGTACCTCGCGGGTGTAGCGCGGGCTGACCGCGCGCACCAGGCTGGTTTCGGCATGCCCGGTGCAGTCGCCTGTTTCGGTGGTATTGCACCAGGCTTCGCCCATGACCTCGCCTTCAGGCGACACCAGCACCGCACCAAAAGGCCGGTTGCCGCGCGAGCGCCCCAGGTCGGCCAGACCAATGGCCTGACGCAGGTAGCGGCCGTCGCGCTCATCCAGGAGCACTTCAGTGGGCAAGAGGTCAGCGGCAGCAGCAGGGGCTGTCAGAGGGGAATCAGAGGTCATCAGGTGGAGGCCCAGGGGACAGAGGAACACAGAAGGCACGGGCCCGGACGGCACGCTGCCCTGCCCCGGATCATGCATTTCCCATGCCATGCGGCAGGGCCTGCAGAGGCTGGCCCTGCCTCAAAAAACGACTTGACCCCATACAGAACGTCCCCGGATACTCGCCGCTGATCGGAAAAATGATCATTATTAACAATTAAGAACGCTCCATGAACAAAGCGCAGAACGCTTCAGGCAAGCAGAAGATCGCGATTCTGGGAGGTGGCGTCGGCGCCATGACCAGCGCCTTCCAGATCACCAGCGAACCGGGCTGGCAGGACCGTTACGAGGTCACGGTGTACCAGATGGGTTGGCGGTTGGGCGGCAAGGGGGCCAGCGGGCGACGCGCCCCGCATTGGCGCATCGAGGAACACGGGCTGCACATCTGGCTGGGCTTCTACCACAACGCGTTTCGCATGATGCAGCAGGCGTTGACCGAGCTGAACCCCGACGCCGAACCCGTGGCTGTGGGCCACACCCCGCCGCGCATCGCCAAGGGCGTGTTCCTGCGGTGCGAGGATGCTTTCGAGCCGCACAGCTATGTGGGGGCTTACGAAGCCTTCGACGGCGACCCCACGCCCTGGATGATGCAGATGCCCACCAACGGCCAACGGCCCTGGCAAGGTGGTGCCCTGCCCTCACTGTGGTCCTACCTGTCCGAATTGGTGCAGTTGCTGCTGGGGCAGGCCGGCCAGTCGGTGCATGCGCGGGTGTACCGCAACGAGCACCCGATCCATCACCATGGCCTGATCGGCTGGATCAAGGAGCAGGCCGAGGAGCTGGCCCTGACAGTGGAAGAGGTGGCCGTCAGCGCTGGCTTGGGTGCCCTGGTGCTGCTGCAGCAATTGCTGGCCCGCCTGGCCAAAGACCCCAAGGCACACCAGGCGCGCGAGCGCGAACTGATCGAAAGCCTGCTCGGGCACCTGCAGACCTGGGTGGCCCATGAGTACGAACGACTGGACCCGGACGACCTGGCCGCCCTGCGCCATCTGCTGATGGTCGATCTGGTGGTGTCGGTGTTGCGGGGCCTGCTGATCGACCAGGTGCTGGAAGGCCGGCCGCTGGGCGAGCTGGACGAGGAGATCCGGGTCTGGCTGCGGCGCCACGGGGCCATGCCCGCCACCCTGGACACCCGTGTCAACCCCTTGCTGCGACTGTTCTACGACTTTGTGTTCGCCTTCGACCAAGGGGACAGTCAGGACACCGAACGCAGCGCCAACTACGCCACGGCCCCCACGGTGCGCACCCTGTTCCGCATGTGCTGCACCTACAACGGTGCGATCTTCTGGAAGATGCGTGCCGGCATGGGCGACACCATCTTCACCCCGCTGTACAAGGCCCTGGCCCAGCGCGGGGTGCAGTTCCGCTTTTTCCACAAAGTTCAGCGCCTGAGCCTGTCGGAGGACCGCCGCGCCATCGAACGCATCGGCATGGCCCGCCAGGTCGACACCCCCAGCCCTTACCAACCGCTGGTGAACGTGAAAGGCCTGGACTGCTGGCCGGCCGAGCCCGACTACAGCCAACTGAGCCAGGGCGAGGCCTTGCGCCAGGCCGCGACCGAACAGGGCCTGGACCTGGAGTCGCTGTGGTTCCGCTGGGACAACGCAGCCGAGTTCGAGCTGCAACGCGGGCGTGACTTTGACACCGTGGTGTTCGGCATCTCACTGGGCAGCGTGCCCTTGCTGTGCGACGAGCTGTGCCGGGCCGAGCCGCGTTGGCAGACCATGGTCGACCGGGTCAAGACCGTGTGCACCCAGGGCGTGCAGTTCTGGCTTCGCCCCCCTCTGGCCGAACTGGGCTGGACCGCCCCGCCGCCGATCGTCGACTCCTTCATCGAGCCGCTGGACAGCTGGGCCGACATGAGCCACCTGCTGCCCATGGAGATCTGGCCCGAAGGCCAGGCACCGCGCAACGTCGCCTACTTCTGCGGCGCACTGGATGAGCCCCCACTGGACCCGCAAGACGCGGCCACACCCCACCGGGCACTGGACAAGGTCAAGGCCGCCACCGAGGTGCTGACCCGCGAGCACGTGCGCCTGCTGTGGCCCCAGGCCGTGAACGGTGCGGGCGCCCTGCCCGCCGACGCCGTGGTCGAGGTCTACCAGCGTGCCAACGTCGATCCCTCGGAGCGCTACGTGATGTCGGTGGCGGGCAGCGCCTCGGCGCGCATCAAGGCCAATGAAACCGGCTTTGACAACCTGGTGATCACGGGCGACTGGATCGACAACGGCTTCAACGCCGGCTGCGTGGAGGCGGCCGCCATGGCCGGGCTGCAGGCTGGCAACGCCGTGCTGGGCCGCCCGCTGTACGAAGGGGTTACAGGGCAGGATCTGTGCTGAGCGGGCAGGTGCTGGCCGCCAGGGCCGCGCGCGCCTCGCGCACGACCCAGGTATCCTGACCTTCGGTCACCTGGGCCAGCAGCTCGGGCAACCAGGGCGCCGGCGGGCCCCCGGCCTGCGCGGCCCGCCACAACTGCGTGGCGATGCGCAGCCCCCAGGGCAGCTGGTGCAGGCGCAGCGCCAGCTCCAGACCGGCACGCAGGTGGCCCAAGCCCAGTTCGGGCTCTTGAGGGTGGCGGCGCCATTCGATCTCGCCCCGAACGCGCAGGATCTCGATGCGGCAGAAGAAATCCTCGTTGGCCTCGCAGGCCTTGAGCGCCGACTCGATCTCATCGGAGGCATCCTGGTACTGGCCATTCAGCATCAGGGCCTCGGCCAGCTTGCATCGCCACTGCGGCTGGATGACGCCGACGCCAATCGAGCCCTGGAAGGCCAGCGCTGCGCGCAGGGCCTCGATGCCCTCGGTCAGGCGGCCGCTCATGGCCAGGGCCCAGCCTCGGCTGGCGGTGGTGGTGGCCAGCCAGAACACATGGCCGACCTCGCGGCAATAGGCGATGTGCTGGTCGATCTCCTGCAACAGGCGTTCAGGCTCATGAACCATCACGTTGTAGGCACTGCGGAAGGCCAGGGTCCAGGCCTGGCTGAAGGGATGGTTCAGCGCACTCGACCAGCGCCCGGCTCGCTCGATGGCAGCCTGGGCCTGATCGGTGAGGCCCAGCGCCCACAAGGCATAGGACCGGTAGCATTCGGCGGCTACGCGCGGGTCGGAGCCATAGATGCGACAGGTCTCGGCATCGCGCACGGGGTCGTAGACCTCGACCGCGCGCAAAAAGGTTTCGTTGGCACCCCGGAAATCGCCGGTCCACAGCAGGGACACCCCCACCGAGAAAGTGGCCTGGGCCAGCATGGTGGGGGCCCCGGCACGTTGCACAAAGGCCAGGTTCTGCTCCGCCAGTTGCACCAGGCCGGCCTGCTGCCCCTTGACCTGCCGATACCCCCAGACGCCATTCAGGGCCACGAAGATCTCAGGCCGATCCGGCATGACCTGGCACAGGGCTTCGACCCGGGCATACAAGGTTTCCAGCTCGGGTGCGGTGAAGCCCCGCGTGACCTTGATGGCTGGGGCCAGCGTGCTCAACAGGCTGAGTTCGAGCTGAGCCCCCTCTTCTGGCGTGAGATGGCCCACCAGCGCCAGACCGGCGCGCAGGTGCAGCACCGCCTCGTGGTTGGCCGAGCGGGCCAGGGCCATCTGCCCGGCGCGCAACCACAGTTGCACGGCTTTGGACCATTGATGGGCTTCGCTGTGGTGATGGGCCAGCAGCTCGGGCTGGCGCTGCATCAGGCCGGGGTCGCGCCGCAGCAGCTCGCCCGCCAGCAGCCCATGCAGCATGAGCCGGTCGCGCCGCAGCATCGAGTCGTAGGCGGCGGCCTGAACCAGCGCGTGTTTGAACTCGAAATCCTGGTCGCTGCCCTCCAGGGCGAACACCAGGCCTGCCGCCAGCAGCTCCTGCAACCCTTGCTGGACCAGCGCCTCGTCGGCACCGCACAGCGCGGCCAGCAGACTGCGCCGGAAGCGCCGGCCGATCACCGAGGCGCGGCGCGCCACAGCGCGGCCGGCATCGAGCCGGTCCAGACGCGCGGCCAGCGAGTCACGCAGGTTGTCCGGGATCAGCGCCACCGGCAGGGCCACACGCAACTCGAAGCCGCCCGGGGTCTCTTGCAGCACATCGGACTCCAGCACGGTGCGGGTGAACTCCTCGATGAACAGAGGCACGCCATCGGTGTTTTCGATGATCCGGGCTACCACCACGGCGGGCAGGCGTTTGCCACCCATGCAGTGCAGCAGCAGGGCTTCGGCCGCCTCGCTGGGCAAGCGGTCCAGCACCAGGTGTCGGGTGCTCGGCGTCGGGGCCCAGCGGGCACTGTCGCCAGCGCGCTGGGTCAGCACCAGCAGCAGGCGCTGCGAGGCCATCTGCTCGGCCAGGGATTCGACGAGCGCCAGGGTGGAAGGGTCGGCCCAGTGCAGGTCCTCGATTGCCAGCATCATGGGATGCTGCCGCACCACCAGACTCAACCAGCGCAGCACGGCGGCTTCGGTGCGCTTCTTGGCCAATGCGGGCGCCAGGTTCAAGGCAACGGCTGGGCCGTCGGGAGACGCCCGGAGCAGCCGGGCCAGCAACAGCACGTCTTGCTCATGCTCGGCCATGCTGGGGGGCAGGCAGGCCTGCAGCTTGCGGTAGCGCTCGTGGGCGTCGTCCTGGGGCTGGAACTGGGCCAGGCGCTCCATGCCTTCAATCACCGGAAACCATTCGCTGGCCGCGTGGTACGGCGAGCAGCGCAACACGAGCGACAGGGCACCATCGCCCCGGGCCTTCTGCCTCAACTGGGCCAGCAGGTGCGACTTGCCAATCCCGGGCTCGCCCTCGATGAGAACCATCCGCGGCTGGCCAAGCAGCGCCTGTTGCCAGTCCTGCAAGAGCTGACCCAACTCGCCGTCACGCCCGATCTGACGCCGTGCCGGGCCGGGCCCGCCCACCGTGCCGGACTCGCCAAGCCGGCACAGGCGCCAGGCCTCCACCGGATGGGCCACCCCGCGCAAGTGGAGCTCGCCCAGCGCCTGCCAGGGCAAGGCATCGCGGATGGCCTGATGGGTGCTGCCCGACACCACCACCTCATTGCCTTGGGCCACGGCCTGCAGGCGGGCTGCGATGTTGGGGGTTTCGCCGATGGCCAGGCGCTCGTGGCGGGCCCCTGCCCCGACCTGCCCGACCACCACCATGCCGGTGTGAATGCCGATGCGCACCTGCAGATCCAGCGTGGTGATGTGGCGCAGGCGGGCACTCAGGCGGGGCAGCGCGGAGATGATGCCCTCGGCCGCGCGCAAGGCGCGTGTCGGTGAATCCTCGTGCGCCCGCGGATAGCCAAAGTACACCAGCAGACCGTCGCCCAGGTACTGGGCGATGTAACCGTCGTACTGGCGGATGATGTCGGCCGCAATTGCCTGGTAGGCCTGGATGATTTCGCGCAGGTCTTCCGCGTCGACCACCCCAGACAGGGCCGTCGAGTCGACCAGGTCACAGAACAACACGGTCAGGTGGCGCTTCTCGGCCGAGTCTTTCAGCGCTCCGTCAGACTGACCTTGCAGTTGAAAACTCAGTCGGGCACCGCACGAGGCACAGAACCGATGGGTCGCGGCCGCCGGCGTGCCACAGGTTGAACAGCGCATGCGCTGGTCCTGTCCACAGCCAGCGCACTGCGGATCTCCATCGGCCAACACGCCGTGACAGGCAATGCACAACATCTAACGAACTCCTGGTGGACGCGACACGGGCCGTCTCAAGGACATGGCGACAGCCAAAAAACAGACGGCCGGGCCAACAAGACCTTCATGGTTGGGTGGTACCGGACGCGCTGGCCAATCGGGGGCCATGAACCCACCGTTCGATCGCATTGAGCCAACGCGGGGCTTTGGGGTCGACCGACCAGGTGTTCAGGGTGGCATGGACCTCGCCCAGCAACTCGGTGGGCAACACCAGAGGCCGTGTCTGACTGAGCAGAAAAGCCCACACATACTGCTGCCCAATCAGACGGGTGAAGAAGCGCGCCAGCGAAAACCCGGGCACGAACACGCGCACAAGGGCATCCAGCCCCCGCGTGAGCGCCATGCCCAAATTGAAGATCAACACGCTCAAACCACCCGCCGGGGTGATCACGCCGATCTCGCTCGCCACCTCCTGACCGCACAGATGTTGGATCATCAAAGGGCCCACCGGCTTGAGCAGGCGCAAGGGAACCACACTTTCGAGGTTGGCCACCAGTGCTTGACCCAGCAGGGGGCGCACGTCTGGCAAGGGGCGGTCAGCCCGCGCCCGTTGCTGGATCAGGGCGAACAACTCGGCCGCGCTGTCGTAGCGGCTGGCCAGCATGGCATCGCTCACGCCCAGCAGACGCGCGGCCCGGTTCCAGCAATGCAGGTAGGCGGTCTCCTGCTCGGGCAAGAGCCCGAGCCCCAGGCGACGCAGGCTGCGCAGAAAGACGTAGCTGAAGGTCAGCAAGGTGTAGCCCAGCTCCTCCTGGTTGCAGGGCATGCCGTGCTGTTGAAGATCCCAGCCATGGGACAACAGGCTGGACTGCAGACCCTGCACTGGCGTGGGAGACGACAGGGGTGGCACCATGCCTTGGGGGGTACCAGCGGCCCTGCGCACCGAGGCGAGCACCGCTTGAGGTTCCCCGCGCAGGATCAGGTGGCGGATGGTGGCGTGGATCAGACGCACCTTGAGGATCTGCCCCACCCCGCGCCCGTTGGCCGAGGTCAGCCCCCCCGGCAACATGACCGGAAAGATCATGGCGGCGGTGGCGCGGATGCGGTGGTCGGTGTGCTGCTCCAGCTGGCCCGCCACATGCAGGACGTCCGACAAATCGGGCACCACATAGCATTCAGGCAGGCTGGCACAGAATTGAATCAGGCAGGACAACACGCCCAGCTCGGCAAACACCTGCTCGGCCTGGTTGACCAGGGGGTCCGGCGCCCAGTCATAGTCCTGCAGGGCCTGCCGCACATAGTCGACCAGCACGTCGGCCAGATCGGGATAGGCCGGGGGCGGCAGCGGCCGCCAATCGGCCAGGCCACCATTGACCGGCATCTGTTGCAGCAGGCGCGTGGCCGCATTCAGGCGCTCCAGAGGCACCTGATTGAGCTGCTGCAACTGCTCCAGAGTCGGCCCGGCCGGGGGGGACACCCAATCGTGCATCAGCCGGGCCACCGTGGCGTCCGCCAGTGGATCGCCCGCGTACCGCAGGGCATCCAGCGCTTCATTGCTCCAAGACTCCATGAGATCCTTTTTGAGATCAGTGCTCGAAAATATCATATTGAATCGAACAATCTGGTTAATTGCTGTCGCCAACGATGAATTCAACGCTTTTCGCGCTTTCAAATCGATGGGAATGTCGGCAGGCTCGTTCCAAAAACCACACACCGGCTGACCAGCCGGCCGAGCGGGCGCAAAATACCACCTTCATTCCGACCCCAGTGCCCTGGATTTCGAAGCAGCCATGAGTGAATTCACCCCGGCAGGCATGACCGCCTTGCGCGACCCTGGTCCCATGCTGGAGCACACCCGACGCCAATGGGGCGGGCAACACGATTTGTGGGTTTTTGCCTACGGATCGCTGATCTGGCGCCCCGAATTTGCGTTTGACGAGCAGCGGCCGGCGCGTGTGCACGGCTGGCACCGCGCCCTCAAGATGTGGAGCCGCATCAATCGGGGTACACCAGAGTGCCCGGGCCTGGTGTTCGGCATGCTGTCGGGCGGTAGCTGCCAGGGTGCGGTGTTCCGCATTCCACGCCAAGAGGCCGAGTCGGCCCTGGTTCGGCTGTGGCACCGCGAAATGATGACCGGCGTCTACGACCCGCGCTGGCTGCGCTGCCAAACCCCGACGGGCACCGTGTCGGCGCTGGCCTTCACGTTGTCGCGACGCAGCCCCAGCCACACCGGGAACCTCAGCGAGGCCGATTACCGGCGCATCTTCAGCCAGTCCTGCGGCAAATTCGGCACCACCCTGGATTACGTGCGCCAGACGCACGAGGGGCTGCTGAAGCTGGGCATCCATGACCGCAGCCTGGCCCGCCTGCTGCGCCTGGCCCCCCACAGCACCGAATAGGGGCCTGTCGACAGGCCCCTACCTGGACAGCCGGCAGGCCGCGCGAGCCAGGTCATCCAGGGTATCGATGTCGGTCACGATGCCGGCGTCGTCCAGATCCAGCGTGAGCACCTGCCCCAGGGCCAGCCACTGGCGCAGCACCGAGGCCGCCCCCACATCGCCCGACAAGGCCAGCAAGCCGTCGCGACAGGCCGGGCCAAACCCCACCGGATGCCCTTTTTCACCCCCATGGCGTGGCAGGACCACCGGCCAGGTCGACAAGGCCCGGGCCACGGATTGCAGGCTCTCAGGTCGCACCAGGGGCAGATCACCGGGCAGGATCAGCCAGCCCGCCGCCTGGGCCGTGGCCTGCACGGCCGCCGCGATGCTGTCGCCCATGCCGGGGTGACCCCGGTCCTCCAGATGCCAGGGCAGCCCGCTGGCGCGCACCGCGTCCAGGGTGCGCTGCAGCACCGTGCGCCCACCCAGGTCGGCCTGCAGCTTGTGCATCAGCCCACCCGAGGCGCGAAAACGCTCGCCGCGGCCCGAGGCCAGCACCAGCACCACCGGGCCGGGCGGGGCTGGCGTGACGTCGAAGGCCATCCTGTGCTCATGTTCCATGGGCCCGATTCTGCCCATCTGCCCCCCAGGGTGCTGGCGTGGCACGAAAAAAAAGACGAGGCCAAGCTCGTCTTCAGGGCGACCGCCCCTCGAAACACTCGGGGCGGTCAGCAGGTGCTGGCGGATTCAGGCCGCGATCAGATCAGCGTGACGCCGGTCTTGGATTGCAGCAACTCGCGGGTCACGCCGGGGGCCAGTTCCACCACCTTGAGGCCTTCGGGGGTGACGTCCATCACGGCCAGATCGGTGATGATGCGGTCCACCACGCCCACGCCAGTCAAAGGCAGGGTGCATTGCGGCAAGATCTTCAGGTCTTCGGTGCCGTCCTTCTTCTTGGCCACGTGCTCCATCAGCACGATCACGCGCTTGACGCCCGCCACCAGGTCCATGGCGCCGCCCATGCCCTTGACCATCTTGCCGGGGATCATCCAGTTGGCCAGATCGCCTTTTTCGCTGACCTGCATGGCGCCCAGGATGGACAGGTTGATCTTGCCGCCACGGATCATCGCAAAGCTGTCATGGCTGCCGAAGATCGACGAGCCCTTGATGGTGGTGACCGTCTGCTTGCCGGCGTTGATCAGGTCGGCGTCGACCTCGTCTTCGGTCGGGAAGGGGCCGATGCCCAGCATGCCGTTCTCGGACTGCAGCCACACCTCGATGGTGGACGGCACATGGTTGGCCACCAGGGTGGGGATGCCGATGCCCAGGTTGACGTAGAAGCCGTCTTGCAGTTCGTGCGCGGCACGGGCCGCCATTTGGTCTTGATTCCAGGGCATGTTCAGACTCCTGCCTTTTCGGTGATGGTGCGTTTCTCGATGCGCTTCTCGGGCTGGGCGTTGAGCACCAGGCGGTGCACATAGATGCCGGGCAGGTGCACGTCATCGGGGGCGATCTCGCCCACTTCGACGATCTTCTCGACCTCGACGATGCACAGCTTGCCGGCCATGGCCACGGCGGGGTTGAAGTTGCGCGCGGTGTAGCGGAAACGCAGGTTGCCGGCCTTGTCGGCCACGTCGGCTTTCACCAGGGCCACATCGGGCACCAGCGAGCGCTCCATCACATAGGTTTCGCCATCGAATTCACGCAGTTCCTTGCCGTCGGCTACCACGGTGCCCACGCCGGTCTTGGTGAAGAAGGCCGGGATGCCGGCACCACCAGCGCGCAGCTTTTCGGCCAGCGTGCCCTGGGGCGTGAACTCCAACTCAAGTTCGCCAGCCAGGTATTGGCGCTCGAACTCCTTGTTTTCGCCCACGTAGCTGGAGATCATTTTCTTGATCTGGCGGGTTTCGAGCAGCTTGCCCAGGCCAAAGCCGTCAACGCCGGCATTGTTTGAGATCACGGTGAGGTTCTTGGCACCGGTGTCGCGCAAGGCGTCGATCAGGGCCTCGGGGATGCCGCAGAGGCCGAAACCGCCGACGGCCAGCAATTGCCCGTCACTGACGACGCCCTTGAGCGCTTCGGTGGCGGAGGGAAAAAGTTTGTTCACAAATGTCTCCTGAAGATGCGTGCAGGTGGAACTTAGAATGCAGAAGATACTACTTATTTGGATACGTAGAAGCTCGTAAGCAAGACTCTGTAGGACGCCCTTGATCGAACTCGACTACCGCCTGGCTTTCGACCTCGCCCCCGTGGGCCTGGTGTTGTCGCGCCACCGCGCCATCGTGGACTGCAACCTCCATGTGTGCGAGATGTTCGGCACCACGCGGGACCAGTTGGTGGGCCAGTCTTTCAGGGTGCTGTACCCGAGTGCTGACGAATACGAACGCACCGGCGAGCGCATCGCCCCCATTTTGAATGTCCATGGGCATTATTCAGACGACCGGGTCATGAAGCGGGTCGATGGTCGATTCAAGGGCGAGACCTTCTGGTGCCACGTCACCGGCCGGGCCCTGAATCGGGACAACCCGCATGAAGCCGGCATCTGGACCTTTGAAGACCTGAGCTCCCGCCGCCCGGTCAAGGCCGAATTGACGGCCCGTGAACGCGAGGTGGCCGCCCATTTGATGAATGGTTTGACGTCCAAGGAGATTGGCCGGGCGCTGGCCATCAGCCACCGCACCGTCGAGATCTACCGCGCCCGCCTGATGCGCAAGTACAAGGCCAACACCACCGCCGATCTGGTGCACCGGCTGCTGGCGGGGTGATGCGGCACCGATCGGCACGAAGACCGGTTTTGGCGGATCATGGCGGTTTTCAAGCAACACCCCCAGGAAAGCCCCATGAGCATTTCGATGTACCAGGCCAGCGTGCCCGTTTTTGTGCGCCAGTTGAGCGCCCTGTCCGGCATTCTGGAAAAAGCGGCGGCCCATGCCGCCACCCAGGGGATCGACCCCGCCACCTACAGCCAGTTGCGCCTCGCACCTGACATGCTGCCCCTGACCAGCCAGGTCTTCATCGCCGCCGACACCGCCAAAGGTTGCGCCGCACGCCTGGCCGGTCTGGAAGCCCCGGCCTTCCCGGACACCGAAGTCACTCTGGCCGAGTTGCAGGCCCGCATCGCCAAGACGCTGGACTACCTGAAGACCATCGCCCCGGCACAGATCGATGGCTCGGAAGCCCGTGAGGTGGTGTTGAAGCTGCGCAGCGGCGACCGACACTTCACCGGCATCGACTACCTGCTGAGCTTTGCACTGCCCAACTTCTTCTTCCACGTGACCACGGCCTACGACCTGCTGCGCCATCAGGGCGTGCCCCTGGGCAAGCTGGACTACCTGGGCGCACGCTGAGCCTGACCCTACGCCCTGGGTCTCCATAAAAAGGCCACCCTGAAACAGGGTGGCCGCGAGCCGGGTCGTTGCGCAACCCGGATCTTGAAAACAACGGTCATTGCAGCCGCCTGACCAGACCCACACGCTCTGGACCGTGCAAGCCCTTGCAGGCCCTCAGGCCGCTGTGCCTTGCCCCACGGACGCAGCCCAGCCCTGCAAAGCCTGCCAGAACTCATCGCACCAGGGCCGCAGGTGGCCCGGCAGGCTGATGTCGGCCTTCATGTGCCCGCCCCGTGCGAAGCCAGGCGCTGCAACACCACCGCCAGACCCCCGACATTGAGGGCCAGCCCCAACCACAGGCGGGCCCGCATCATGCCCCCCGGCCGAGTTTACGGGCCACGTCGGCGCCGTATTGGGCATCGGCCCGGCTGAAGTGCGCAATCTGGCGATCCTGGATCTCGCGCGGCACGCTGGACATGGCACCGGCAATGTTGCTGGTCAGGTCGTCTTTCTCGGCAACGGACAGCAGGCGGTACAGATTGCCGGCCTGGGTGAAGTCGTCCTCGGTGCCACGAGCGTCGTAGCGAGCGGCGGCCCCCGCCAGGTCCCACCCCGGCTCACCATGGCCCATGCCTTGCGGCGCGGTGCCCGCAGCGGCCACGTTGGCGTAATGGGTCGCCGAGCCTCCGTTGTCGATGGCCATGGCGCCGTCGCGCTGCTGGTTGTGGAAGGGGCAGCGCGGGCGGTTCACCGGCAGGTGCTGGTGGTTGGTACCCACCCGGTACAACTGCGCATCGTGGTAAGCGAACAAGCGGCCTTGCAACATCTTGTCGGGGCTGTAGCCCAGGCCCGGCACCACGTTGGCAGGGCTGAACGCGGCCTGCTCGACCTCGGCATGGTAGTTGGCGGGGTTGCGGTTGAGTTCAAGCACGCCCACGGGCAGGCGCGGAAAATCGCTGTGCGGCCAGACCTTGGTCAGGTCAAACGCGTTCCAGCCGGTGCGGGCCTCCCAGGCCAGGCGCTGTTCGTCGGTCATCACCTGGATGAACACATTCCAGCGGGGGAAATCGCCCTGGGCAATGGCCTCGAACAGATCGCGCTGGGCATAGTCGGGATCAGCACCCGCAAGGCGGCCGGCCTCGGCAGCAGACAGGTTCTTGACGCCTTGCTGGGTCTTGAAGTGCCACTTGACCCAGACGCGCTCACCTGCGGCATTGATCAGGCTGAAGGTGTGGCTGCCAAAGCCGTCCATGTGGCGGTAGCCATCGGGCGTGCCCCGGTTGCTGAACAACATGGTGACCTGGTGCAGGCTCTCGGGCGCCTGGCTCCAGAAGTCCCACATCATGGTGGGCGACTTGAGGTTGGTCTGCGGATCGCGCTTCTGGGTGTGCACAAAGTCCGGGAACTTGATCGGGTCCTTGATAAAGAACATGGGGGTGTTGTTGCCCGCGAGATCCCAGTTGCCTTCTTCGGTGTAGAAGCGGGTGGCAAAGCCACGTGGATCGCGCTCGGTGTCGGCACTC
This sequence comes from Curvibacter sp. EU05-FHT14A10, assembly GCF_058791075.1. Classification (NCBI taxonomy): domain Bacteria; kingdom Pseudomonadati; phylum Pseudomonadota; class Betaproteobacteria; order Burkholderiales; family Comamonadaceae; genus Curvibacter; species Curvibacter sp. EU05-FHT14A10. The sequence goes on along the minus strand of NZ_JBYTDE010000001.1, from coordinate 372,215 downwards.
CCGCGCTCGCCACCCACGGTCGAGAAACGGGTGAAGGTTTCAGTCTGCTTGCCGATCGTGCTGAACAGGCTGGCCTTGGTGTAGCGGGTGATGTCGTGGGTCACCGTGAAGGTGCCGTACGCCCCCGAACCCTTGGCATGCACGACACGCTCAGGAATGCGCTCGCGATTGAAATGCTGCAGCTTTTCGATCAGGTGAAAGTCCTGCAGCAGGATCGGGCCCCGGGGGCCGGCCGTGAGGCTGTTCTGGTTGTCTGCGACCGCAATGCCGGAGGCCGTGGTCAGGGTGGGCTGGCTCATGATGTTGTCCTTGGATGCAAAGGGACCTGGATGAAGGAATGGTAGGAAACCACTCAAAATAAACAAAACAAATTGCTTCTAAATATTCAATAGTTTTTATCAACCCAAGACTTTCATCGAGGAAAGCCCCTCCCCTTGCAACCCTATGATGGCAAGCACAAGCACTATGGAGACCGAAATGAACCGTTCACGCTATGAGCCACCAGAGTTGAACAATGTCCCAGACGATATTCGGGAAAAAATGCTGGCCGTGCAGGACAAAGCCGGGTTTGTGCCGCAGGTTTTTCTGACGTTGGCGCGCCGCCCTGCCGAGTGGCGGGCCTTTTTTGCCTACCACGATGCCTTGATGCTCAAGGAAGAAGGCTCCCTGAGCAAAGGCGACCGGGAGATGATCGTCACCGCCACCAGTGCCGCCAACCAATGCCTTTACTGCGTGGTGGCCCACGGCGCGCTGCTGCGGATTTATGAAAAAAAGCCGCTGGTGGCCGACCAGGTGGCCATCAACTACCGCAAGGCCGAGATCAGCCCGCGTCAGCGCGCCATGCTCGACTTCGCCATGAAGGTCTGCGAACGCTCGCACGAAGTGGACGAAGCGGATTTCGCACCGTTGCACGCGCACGGGTTCTCGGACGAGGACATCTGGGACATCGCGGCCATCACCGCGTTCTTCGGCATGTCCAACCGCATCGCCAGTTTCAGCGGCATGCTGCCCAACCCCGAGTTCTACCTGATGGGGCGCGTGCCCAAGGCCAAGGCTTGAGGGGGGTGCGATGACGACCCCAGGCCCATTGAACGTTCGCAGGCTGGATATCGACCTGAGCGCCGGCTTTGAGCGCCATTGGCATGGCGGCGACGCTTTTCGCAGCATGTTTTTCAATGCGCTGTCGATGAGCTTTCCGGTCGGCGAACAGTTCTTCATCGACTCGGTGCGCGAAGCGCTCAAGGCCTTGCCCGAGGGGCCGCAGCACGCTGCCTTGCGCGAGGCGATCCAGGGCTTCATCGGGCAGGAAGCCACCCACCGGCGGGTGCATGGCCTCTACAACGAGCAGTTGGAGCGCCAAGGACTGGTCAATCGCTGGCAGCACTGGGCGCAGCGGCGCATTGAGCGAGCACGCCACCTCAAGGCCCTGCACCCTCTGGCCGTGACCTGCGCTTATGAGCATTGCACAGCGGTGCTGGCCGACCTCACACTGCGCCACGACACCTTGCTGGCCGGTGCCGAGCCCCGCATGCAGACCTTGTGGCGCTGGCACGCCGCCGAAGAGACCGAGCATGGCGCCGTGGCATTTGACCTCTACCAGGCACTGGGCGGCAACCTGACCTGGCGCCGCCGCTGGTTCACCTATGTGCTGATCCTCTTCAGCCTGGACTGCCTGGGCCAGGCCGTGCTCAACCTGAAGCGGGACGGCAGCCTGTGGCGCCTGAGCACCTGGCGCAGCGCCCTGCACTTCATGCTGGGTCGACACGGTGTGTTGCGGCTTTCCGTACCGGCCCTGCTGCGCTATTACCGGGCCGATTTCCATCCCGCGCATCAGGCCGACAGCCAGCCTGCCCAAGGAGAGCACGCGGGCGTCTCGGCCCAACAACTGGCAGAGCGCTGGCTTCAGGCCAACGCCGATCGTTACCGCGTGCTGCGCTGAGACCTCAATCCGCCACGTGGGCGCGCATCCAGTCGGGCAGTGCCACGGCCTTCTGCTTGGGGAAATCCACCCAGATGGTGGTGGCCCCGCCCGCCGCGCAAATCACATCAGGCTCGTCCACCCGCGCCAGCGTGGCCCAGGTCTCGAAGGTGGTGCGGGCCGGGTCGCTCACATACATGCGCGCCAGCACCTCGCCCGGGTACTCCAGTTGGCGGTAGAAATTGCAGAATGCGTTGACGATGACCGGCCCTTCGCCCTGCGGCGCGGGCGGGCAGCCGATGGCTTGCATCCAGTCGATGCGCAGGGTTTCGAGGTAACGAAAATAGCTGGTGTTGTTGACGTGGCCCATGGCGTCCATGTCACCCCATCGGATGGGGATGCGCATCTCATGGACCAGGCGCTTGCGCTCAGGGATTTCGATCCGCACCGCGCCGCCCCTCAGACCGCAAAGCCGTCGTCAGCGGCGATGATCGCGCCGTTCACAAAATGGCTCTGATCGCTGGCCAGCATCACCAGCAAGGCGTCCAGGTCTTCGGGCTTGCCGATGCGCTTGCGTGGCAGCATGTTGACCAGCTTCTGGCCCTGCTCGGTCTGCCAATGGTGGTGGTTGATCTCGGTGTCGATGTAGCCGGGGCAGATGGCGTTCACGTTGATGCCAAAGCGGCCCCACTCCAGCGCCATGGCCTTGGTCATCTGCACCACCGCGGCCTTGCTCATGCAGTAGGCGCCGATCTGGGGCAGCACCTTCAGGCCGGCCATCGACGCAATGTTGATGATGCGCCCGCCGGTGTAGGTGCCGGGCGCCGCCCCGCGGGCACGGGCCAGCATGCGCTTGCCGACCTCCTGCGCCACAAAGAACGAACCCTTGACGTTGGTGTTGAAGATGAAGTCGAAATCGTCCTCGCCCACGTCCTGGATGCGCTGGGTGGTGCTGACCCCCGAGTTGTTGACCAGGATGTCGATCGAGCCTACCTCGGTCTCGGCATGGGCCACTGCGGCACGGATGCTGTCCAGATCGGTCACATCCAGGGGCAGCACATGGGCGCTGCCGCCCTCGCCCTCGATGTGGGCACGCAGCTCCTTGAGCTTCTCGACGCGGCGGCTGGCCAACACCACCGCAGCACCGGCCCGGGCCAGCGTGCGGGCAAACTGGGCACCCAGGCCGCTGGAGGCGCCGGTGACAAAGGCCACGCGGCCCGACAAATCGATGCTGAAAGCCATTTACAGTGTCTCCACAAGGACAAAAAAACGAACGACCGTTCTAATTCAGCCATGCTGCGAATAAAATGCCGCGCAGCCGGTTACAACTGAGTCACCGAACCCAAATCATTATCCAGCGAGACGCCCCATGACCAACGAAGAAATCCTGTCCCAATACGGCCCGCGAGAGGCCATGGAATACGACGTCGTCGTCGTTGGGGGTGGCCCGGGCGGGCTGGCCACCGCGATTCGGCTCAAGCAACTGGCCGCCGAAAAAGGCACCGACGTGTCGGTGGTGGTGCTGGAAAAAGGCTCCGAGCCCGGTGCCCACATCCTGTCGGGCGCCATCATGGACCCCAAGGCCCTGACCGAACTGCTGCCGAACTGGAAGGCCGACGGCGCCCCGCTGAACCAGCCGGTGACCGACGATGCCTACATCTTTCTGGGCGAGAAATCGGGTTTTCGCGTGCCCAACTTCCTGCTGCCTCCGTTTGCCCACAACCATGGCAACTACATCGTCAGCCTGGGTGCCGTCACCAAGTGGCTGGGTGAGCAGGCTGAAGCCCTGGGCGTGGAAATCTTCCCGGGCTTCAGCGCCGCCGAAGTGCTCTACAACGAGGACGGCTCGGTCAAGGGTGTGGCCACCGGCAACATGGGCATCAACAAGGAAGGCGAACCCACCGGCGACTTCCAGTTGGGCATGGAACTGCACGCCAAGTACACCGTGTTCGCTGAAGGCGCCCGCGGCCACCTGGGCAAGCAGCTGATTGCCCGCTTCAAGCTCGACGAGGGTCGCGACCCGCAGAGCTTCGGCATCGGCATCAAAGAGCTGTGGGAGATCGACCCCGCCCGCCACAAGCCCGGTTTCGTGATGCACACCGCCGGCTGGCCCATGGCGTCCGACACCTATGGTGGCGCCTTCCTGTACCACCTTGAAGGCAACAAGGTGGCGCTCGGCTTTGTCACCGGACTGGGCTACACCAACCCCTACCTGAGCCCGTTCGAAGAACTGCAGCGCTGGAAAACCCACCCCAACGTGCGTTACTACTTCGAAAACGACCAGGGTGAGGTCACGGCCAAGCGCCTGTCCTATGGCGCCCGCGCCATCAACGCCAGCGGCATCAATGCCCTGCCCAAGACGGTGTTCCCGGGCGGCGCGCTGGTGGGCTGCAACGCCGGCTACCTCAACGTGGGTCGCATCAAGGGCAGCCACGCCGCCATCAAGACGGGCATGCTGGCCGCCGAAGCGGCCTATGACGCCGTGGTGGCCGGCCGCCAGCACGACGAGCTGACGGCCTACCCTGAGGCTTTCGAGCACAGCTGGCTGCACACCGAACTGAACAAGGACCGCAACTTCAAGAACTGGTTCAAGTACGGTCTGACCACCGCCACGTTGATGAACGGCTTCGAGCAGTTCGTGCTGCGCGGCCACATCCCCTGGACGCTGCGCCGCACCAAGCCGGACCATGCCTACCTGAAGCCGGCCGCCGAGTGCCAGCCGATCAACTACCCCAAGCCCGATGGCAAACTGACATTTGACCGCCTGTCCAGTGTCTTCATCAGCAACACCAACCACGCAGAAAACCAGCCCGCCCACCTCACGCTGAAAGACGCGTCTGTGCCGGTGAAGGTGAACCTGGCCAAGTACGCCGGCCCCGAGGCCCGCTACTGCCCGGCCGGCGTGTACGAGTTTGTCAAGAACGACGACAACAGCGACCGCCTGCAGATCAACGCCCAGAACTGCGTGCACTGCAAGACCTGCGACATCAAGGACCCGACCCAGAACATCGTCTGGGTGACCCCCGAGGGCGGCGGCGGCCCGAACTACTCGGGCATGTGAGCATGGGGGCTGCCAACGCGGCAGACCCCTCTCCCCCCCCTTCCCCCCCTTCAAAGCGCCCCTTGTGGGCGCTTTTTCTTTGCCACCTCCCCTTGAAGGCGGCTGGAAGTCACCTGGACGACCCGCAGGCGTTGGTGGCCCGCCAAAGCTAGCGAAAACCCGGATTCAGCCGTCTGTCCCTGCCCCGCATAATGAAAAAGTTGTATGACAAATTTACTTTGAATCGCAACAGAAACAAGCACAAGCAAGGAGACAAGATGACCCTTTCCCGCACCGCCCTGTCCATGATGCTGGCCGCCGGCCTCACCGGCACCGCCTTCGCCCAGACCACCACGCTGAAGATCGGCTACGCCACCACCAAGGACTCGCATTACGGTGTCGGCTCCACGGTGTTCTGCGACGAGATCGAAAAAGGCACCCAAGGCCGCTACAAATGCCAGCAGTTCCCCAGCTCTGCCCTGGGGGGTGAGCGCGAGATGATCGAGGCGGTGCAGTTGGGCACCCAGGACTTGGTCAACACCTCGACCGGCCCGGTCGGCAACTTTGTGCCCGAGGTGAAAATTGTCGACATCCCCTTCCTGTTCCGCGACTACGACCACGCCCGCAAGGTGATGGACGGCCCGATCGGCCAGGACCTGCTGAGCAAGTTCCCCTCCAAGGGCCTGATCGCCCTGGCCTGGACGGAAAACGGCTTCCGCCACATGACCAACAACAAGCGCGACATCGTCAAGCCCAGCGATGCGGCCGGCCTGAAGATGCGCACCATGGAGAACAAGGTGCACATGGAGGGCTACAAGACCTTCGGCATCCTGCCGACGCCCATGGCCTTCCCGGAGCTGTTCGGCGCCCTGCAGCAGGGCACGGTCGACGGTCAGGAAAACCCCATTCCGGTGATTCTGTCGTCCAAATTCGCCCAGGTGCAAAAACACCTCTCATTGACGGGCCACGTCTACTCGCCCGCCCTGCTGCTGGTGTCCCAGCGTGTCTGGAGCAAGCTCAGCGACGCCGATAAAAAGGTGTTCCAGGAGGCCGCCAAGAAAGGCGCCGTGGCCCAGCGCAAGAAGGTCAACGACGACGAGAACAACGGCATTGCCCAGTTGGAAAAAGACGGCATGACCGTGACCCGCAAGGTCGACGGTGCCGCCTTCCGCGAAGCCCTCAAGCCCGCCTATGTGAGCTACGCCAAGGAATTTGGCGCCGACAACATCAAGAAGATCCAGGACGTGCGCTGAGCACCGCCCTGCCGGCCGGCTTGCCTCAGCTGCAAGCGGGCCGGACCCCGCGCCGCCTTGCTGGCAGCGCGCTCTCCCCTGCCCTGGGCGCACCGCGCTGAATCCTCATGAACACCTTTGAACGCTACTTCGTGGCCACCAATCGCTGGGCCCTGATCGTGCTGCTGGCGGCCATGTCGGTCATCATCTTTGCCAACGTGGCCTTGCGCTACCTGACCAATGCCTCGATCGAATGGGCCGAAGAGGTGGCCCGCCACATGATGATCTGGCTGACCTTCATCGGCTCGGGCATGGTGATGCGCTACGGGGGTCACATCGCGGTCGAGAACCTGCAAGATGCTTTTCCACGCCCGGTGGGCCAGGCCATCCGCGTGCTGGTGGCCATCCTGTTGATGGCCTTCTTCGTGATGATGACCTGGATCGGCTGGCAATACACCCAGCGCGCCATGTTCCAGTTGACGGCCGCGACCCAGATCCCCTTCGGCTACATCTACATGGCCATCCCGGTGGGCGGGCTGCTGCTGTGCATCCATTTCCTGCTGGTGCTGCGCCACTACATCACCGATCGCCAATTCGCCACCGATGCGCAGTTCGATGCCACGGCCAGCGCCTCTATCTGACCTCGCAGAGCCTTCCCCATGAACCCCAGTTTTGTTCTGATCATTGCGGCCTGCGTGTACCTGGCCATCGGCGTGCCCGTGGCCTTTGCGTTGGGCCTGGCCACCGCCACCGCCCTGGTGTTGACCGACAGCTATCCGCTGCTGGTGCTGCTGAAGGAAACCTTCACCGGTGTCGACAGCTTTCCCTTGATGGCCGTGCCCTTCTTCATCCTCGCCGCCGAGCTGATGAGCGGCGGCTCTCTGACCGAGGTGCTGCTCAAATTTGCCGGCCAGTTCGTCGGCCACAAACGCGGCGGCCTGGGCTACACCAATGTGGTGTCGCTCACCTTTTTCTCGGGCATCTCGGGCTCGGCCCTGGCTGATGCGGCCGGCCCGGGCTCGATGTTGATCCGCATGATGGACAAGGCCGGCTACGACAGGTCGTATGCCGCCGCCCTGACCGCCTCGACCGCCATCGTGGGGCCCATCATCCCACCGTCCATCACCATGATCGTCTACGCACTGCAAGACGAAAGCGTCTCGGTGGGCGCACTGTTCGTGGCGGGCATTCTGCCCGGCATCCTGATTTCGATCGCCATGTGCGTTGTCAACTGGCATGTCTCGAAAAAGCGCAACTACAAAGGGGCCGGCCAACTGCCCCCGCTCAGAGAGATCCTGGTCAACACCTGGAAGGCCTTGCCGGCACTGATGCTGCCCATTCTGATCCTGGGCGGCATGCGCGCCGGCTGGTTCACCCCCACCGAGGCCTCGGTGGTGGCGGTGTTCTACGCGCTGTTCTGCGGCAAATACGTGTACCGCACCCTGAAGTGGTCGGCCGTTCCCAACATCCTGGCCTACTCCTCGCTGTTGACCGCCTCGGTGCTGATCATCATCGGCCTGTCGGGTTCGTTTGCCTGGCTGCTGACCATCGAGGGCATGCCCCAGTTGATGGCCGACTGGCTGATCGGCATGAACCTGTCACCCTGGATGTTCCTGATCGTGGTGAACGTGTTCCTGCTGGTGTTCGGCATCTTCATCGAACCGCTGCCCGGCGTGATGGTGCTGGTGCCGATCCTGGCGCCGGTGGCCCTGAAGCTCGGCGTGGACCCGATCCAGTTCGCCATGATCGTGATCTATAACCTGACCCTGGGCATGATCACACCGCCCGTGGGGGGCTTGCTGTTCGTGACCTCGAACGTGTCCAAGGTGCCGCTGTCCGATCTCACGCGCGAGCTGATGCCCTTCCTGTGGGCGCACGGCGTGGTGCTGGTGGTGATCACCTTCGTGCCGGCCCTCAGCAGCTGGCTGCCGCACGTGCTCGGTTTCAAATAATCGGCCCCAGGCCTGGGCGCGCACGTTATACTGCCGCCCGTCAGGAGAGAGCCCGATCCCGAATCGGGCCGCCGAAGGCGAAAGCGAAGCGCAACAACCGGTGCATCGCCCTAACGCTCAGGCAGAAGGACTGACAGCCGTCTGGCAACAGACGTTTCCCAGCTGGAGAGAGGCTGCCCACCATCAACGCATGGCGCAGCCCACCGAAGGAGCAAGCCCGCATCGCCGGGTGAATCTCTCAGGTAAAGCGGACAGCCGGGGCCCCTGCGCAGCAGCCGTTGTGGCTGCGCGTGCCGTGCCCCCTCTGCCAAAGGCTTGACCGTGACCGATTCCGCTCTGCTGACCACCCCCCTGAACGCCCTGCACCTTGAACTCGGCGCCCGCATGGTGCCTTTTGCCGGCTACTCGATGCCGGTGCAGTACCCGGCCGGCCTGATGGCCGAGCACCTGCACACCCGCAGCGCCGCCGGTCTGTTCGATGTGTCGCACATGGGTCAGTTGCGCCTGGTGGGGCCGGACGCTGCTGCAGCCTTCGAAAGCCTGATGCCGGTCGATGTCATCGGCCTGGGCGTCGGCAAGCAGCGTTACGGGCTGCTGCTCAATGAGGAGGGCGGCATTCTGGACGACCTGATGTTCGTGAACCGGGGCGACGATCTGTTCGTGATCGTGAACGGCGCCTGCAAGGTGGCTGACATCGCCCACATCCAGGCCCGCATCGGCCAGCGCTGCCAGGTGATTCCCCTGCCCGATCAAGCCTTGCTGGCCCTGCAGGGCCCGCAGGCCGTGACCGCCCTGAGCCGCCTGGCCCCGGGCGTGGAGCAACTGGTGTTCATGACCGGCGGCGTCTTCAGCATCGGCGGCATCGATTGCTACGTGACCCGCAGCGGCTACACCGGCGAAGACGGCTTCGAAATCTCCGTGCCCGCGGCCCAGGCCGACAGCCTGGCACGCACGCTGCTGGCCCAGCCCGAAGTCAAGCCCATCGGCCTGGGCGCCCGCAATTCACTGCGCCTGGAAGCCGGGCTGTGCCTGTATGGCAACGATCTGGACACCACCACCACCCCGGTCGAGGCCGGCCTGACCTGGGCCATCCAGAAGGTGCGACGTACCGGTGGTGAGCGCGAAGGTGGCTTCCCGGGTGCCGCCAAGGTCCTGGCCCAATTGGCTGATCTGCAGGGCACTGCTGGCGTGCTGACCCGCAAGCGCGTAGGCCTGGTGGCCCTGGACCGGGTGCCGGTGCGCGAACACACCGAGTTGCAGACCCTGGCGGGCGAGCGCATTGGCGAAGTCAGCAGCGGCCTGCTCGGCCCCAGCATCAACCAACCCGTGGCCATGGCCTATGTGCGCGCCGACCAGGCCGCCCTGGGCACCCGGCTGAACGCCATCGTGCGCGGCAAGCCCGTGGCGATGCAAGTTGCTGCCATGCCCTTCGTTCCCAACCGATACTACCGGGGCTGATTTGCATCCAGCCTCCCAAGCAACACACCTATTTCAGGAGAAATTCATGAGCGTCAAATTTTCCAAAGAGCACGAGTGGATCAACGCCGCCGACAGCAACGCCGCCGTGGTCGGCATCACGGTCCATGCGCAAGATGCGCTGGGTGATGTGGTGTTCGTCGACCTGCCCGAAGTCGGCAAGACCTTTGCGGCCGGCGACGTGGCCGGCGTGGTCGAGTCGGTGAAGGCCGCGGCCGACGTCTACATGCCGGTGGACGGCGAGATCGTCGAAGTCAACGAAGCCCTGCGCGACGACCCCTCGCTGGCCAACAGCGACCCGCTGGCCAGTGGCTGGTTCTTCAAGGTCAAGCTGTCCAACCCGGCCCAACTCGACGGCCTGATGGACGAGACCACCTACTCCGACTTCACCAAGAACGCCTGAGCCCAGGCGCCCCACCCCGAGTTTTCCCATGCTGATGCAATCCGCCCTTCCCCTCGCTGAACTTGAGAACCCGGCCGAATTCCGGGCCCGCCACATCGGCATCGGCCCCGAAGACGAAGCCCACATGCTGAGCACCGTGGGCGCCGCCTCGCGCCGGGCCCTCATCGAAGGCATCGTGCCGCGCAGCATTGCGCGCGGCACGGCCATGGACCTGCCCGCCCCCGTGACGGAAGCAGACGCCCTGGCCGAGTTGAAGGCGATGGCATCCAAGAACAGAATCCTGCGCAGCCACATCGGCCAGGGCTATTACGGCACCCACACCCCTGGCGTGATCCTGCGCAACATTCTGGAAAACCCCGCCTGGTACACCGCCTACACGCCGTACCAGGCCGAAATCTCGCAAGGCCGCATGGAGGCGCTGGTCAACTTCCAGACCCTGGTGTGCGACCTGACCGCCATGCCCATGGCCAATGCCTCGATGCTGGACGAAGCCACGGCTGCTGCCGAGGCCATGACCCTGGCCAAGCGCTCGGTCAAATCCAAAGCCAACGCCATCGTGGTGGCCGGCGACTGCCACCCGCAAAGCATCGAAGTGATCCAGACCCGTGCCGCACCGCTGGGCTTCGAAGTCATCGTGGCCCGCAGCGCTGCAGAATGGGCCACCGCCCTGACTGAGCGCGACTACTTTGCCGCCGTGGCCCAATACCCCGGCACCTTCGGTGAACTGCGCGACTTCAGTGCCGACGTGGCTGCAGTGCACGCCAAGCAGGCCGCCTTCATCGTGGCGGCCGACCTGCTGGCGCTGACCGTGCTCACGCCGCCCGGCGAATGGAACGCCGACATCGTGATCGGCAGCACCCAGCGCTTCGGCATGCCCATGGGCGCGGGCGGCCCGCACGCTGCCTTCATGGCCTGCCGCGATGAGTTCAAACGCTCCATGCCCGGCCGCCTGGTGGGCGTCAGCGTCGACAGCCACGGCCAACCAGCCTACCGCCTGGCCCTGCAGACCCGCGAGCAGCACATCCGCCGTGAGAAAGCCACCTCCAACATCTGCACCGCGCAGGTGCTGCCCGCGGTGGTGGCCAGCATGTACGCCGTCTACCACGGCCCCGCCGGCCTCAAGCGCATCGCCAGCCGCATCGCGGCCTACACGGCGGTGCTGGCCGCCGGCCTGCAGCAGCTGGGTCACACGATCCAGCAAAGCGGTGCCTTCGACACCGTGAGCGTTGCTGCCGGCGCACAAGCCCAGGCCATCCTGGCCAAGGCCCTGGCCGCGGGTGTGAACCTGCGCCTGTCAGAGGGCGGCACACTCAGCGCCTCGCTCGACGAGACCACCACCCGCGAACACATCGAAGACCTGTGGCGTTTCTTTGCCGCTGATGGCCAGGCACTGCCCGCCATGGCCGCGTTCGAGAAAGGCATCGAACCGTTGATCCCGGCCGAACTGCGCCGCAGCAGCCGCTACCTGACGCACCCGGTGTTCAACAGCCACCACAGCGAAACCAGCATGCTGCGCTACCTGCGCCGCCTGGCCGACAAGGACCTGGCCCTGGACCGCAGCATGATCCCGCTGGGCAGTTGCACCATGAAGCTCAACGCCACCAGCGAGATGATCCCCATCACCTGGCCCGAGTTCGCCAATCTGCACCCTTTCGCGCCTGCCGACCAACTGCAGGGCTACAAAGAACTGGACGAGCAACTGCGCCAGTGGCTTTGCCAGGCCACCGGCTATGCCGGCATCAGCCTGCAGCCCAATGCCGGCAGCCAGGGCGAATACGCCGGCCTGCTGGTCATCAAGGCCTGGCACGCCTCGCGAGGCGAAAGCCACCGCAACATCTGCCTGATCCCTTCCTCGGCCCACGGCACCAACCCGGCCAGCGCCCAGATGGTGGGCCTGCAGGTGGTGGTCACGGCCTGTGATGCCAACGGCAACGTCGATCTGACCGACCTGCGCGCCAAATGCGAGCAGTACAGCGAGCGTCTGGCCGCGGTGATGATCACCTACCCCAGCACCCACGGCGTGTTCGAGACCAGCGTCAAAGAGCTGTGCGCCCTGGTGCATCAACACGGTGGTCGCGTCTATGTGGACGGCGCCAACATGAACGCCCTGGTCGGCGTGGCGGCGCCGGGCGAGTTCGGCGGCGACGTGAGCCACCTGAACCTGCACAAGACCTTCTGCATCCCGCACGGCGGTGGCGGGCCCGGTGTCGGCCCGGTGTGCGTGGTTGAAGACCTGATGCCCTTCCTGCCCGGCCATGCCACCGCAGGCCTGCCAGTCAATGGCGTGGGCGCCATCAGCGCAGCGCCGCTGGGCAATGCCGCCGTGTTGCCCATCAGCTGGATGTACTGCCGCATGATGGGCGCCGAAGGCCTGCAGGCGGCCACCGAGGCCGCGATCCTGTCGGCCAACTACATCAGCGCCCGCCTGAAAGACCACTACCCCACGCTGTACGCCAGCGAGAACGGCCATGTGGCGCACGAGTGCATCCTGGACCTGCGCCCCCTGAAAGACGCCACCGGTGTGGCTGCCGAAGACGTGGCCAAGCGCCTGATCGACTACGGCTTCCACGCACCGACGCTGAGCTTCCCCGTGCCCGGTACCCTGATGGTCGAGCCCACCGAGAGCGAAACCCGCGACGAGTTGGACCGCTTCATCGACGCCATGATCGCCATCCGCGAAGAGATTCGCCAGGTCGAAGCCGGCACCTGGCCACAAGACGACAACCCGCTGAAGAACGCCCCCCACACCGCCGCCAGCCTGATGGGCGCCGACTGGGCCCACCCCTACTCGCGCGAGGTGGCCGCCTACCCGGTGGCCAGCCTGCGCCAGACCAAGTACTGGTCGCCCGTGGGCCGGGTCGACAACGTGTGGGGCGACCGCAACCTGTTCTGCAGCTGCGTGCCGGTGAGTGAGTACGCTCAGTAAGCGATGCGCCCTGTCCCTGCAGGGCATCGCTTGCTGAAGCCTAAGGTACCGGGCCGAGCGCCTCTTCAGCCCCCGGCATCCTGGCGCACCGAGGGCAGTTGCCCAAGCAAGGCTGGCAACCATGCCTGCACGGTCTCCCAGACGACATCCAGGTTGATTTCAAAGTAGCCATGCCATGCGGTTGCGCATATTGCGCATGCTGCGCCATGGCACACCGGGGTGCTTTTAAGCAAACGTGGGGTACGAATCCATGACGTTGGTGGCCGCCTCGCCGATGACGATCAAACACATGATGACCGCCATTTGGGTGCGCTTGTCAGCCTGAAAATCGTCTCGCCCCATGCCCTCCACAAAGCTGCAGGCATCGGTGGCGGCCAGTTCGATATGCTCCAAATACTCAGGAAGGCGATTCCGGTTCATACCGGCTGCGCCGCTCCCAGGACATGGTCACGAAACTTGGAGGGCAGATCGCCGGGTGTCAGCAAATCGACGGACACACCAAGCAGTGATTTCAGCTCCTCCTGCAAATCGCCCAAATCCAGCAATGTTGTACCCGGCAAGGCATCGACCAGGATGTCAATGTCGCTGCCGTCCTGATCGCTGCCATGCAGTACCGAGCCGAAGACGCGTGGGTTTTCCACACGATAGCGGCCTGCGGTTTCCCGCACTTCGCATCGTTTCAACTCAAGCGCAACGGACGGTCGCATGGAAACCCTTTGTTAAGGCCAATTGTCGAGATGATAGGCAATCAAGACCGGTGTTTCAAAATCAACAGGCCACCAGCGGGAACCGTGCCTTGATCTCCAAGCGCATTGCCGTCCCATATGGCATGGCTGCTTGTTGTTCGGAGCCGCGCTGATCCTATTGCCTCAGCGAGTCAGCAACCGGCTTAGCACGCCACAGTGTCAGCCGTCAGTCATTACACTTGGGCCTCAGTTTCGACCGCCCATGACATCACCCGCCTTTTACTCCCAGGATATGGCCGATCCGGCACGCCCTTTGCCGACCGACGGTGCCGAGGTGCTGCGCCAGCTTGTGGCCGAGCTGCAAAGCCAGAACGAGATCCTGCGCTACAGCCAGGCCAATGCTGAGAGTGCCTCAGAGCGCTTCGAGACCCTGTTTTCGAGTGTGCCGCTGCCGCTGATGGTGATTGACGAGCACGACATCGTGGCCCAGGCCAACTCGATGGCGCACCGCCGCTTCCAGCCCACCGAAGCCGATCGTCCACTGGTGTCACTGATGCCTTTTGTGAGCGAGGCCCATGTCGGCAAGGTTCAGCAGGCCCTGGCTCTGGCCCAGAGCGAAGGCCAGGCCGAGGCCACCGAAGTGGTGTTTGCCATCGGTGACAGTGGCCAGTTGACTGGCGACCTGCATGTGCGCCGGCTCGAAACCCACCAGGATGGCGCGCCCCCCCTGGTGCAGTACATCTGCGCGGTGATCGACCAGGGCCCCTTGTTGGCGGAACGCCGCGCGTTGCAGGAAAGCGCCGCGGCCCTGCAGGAGCGCAACGAACAACTGCACGCCAGCGAACGGCGCCTGGAAGCCATCATCAACTCGGCGCTGGATGCCATCGTGTGCGTGGACAAGGACCAGCGCATCACCGTGTTCAACCCCACGGCGGCGGCCCTGTTCCAGTGCCCCGCCAGTGACGCACTGGGCAGCCCGCTGGAGCGCTTTCTGCCCAACGCCAGCGAGGCCCTGGCCTTCACCCAGACCGCCAGCCAGGCCTTGTTGGGCGACCTCACGGCACGCACGGCCGGCGGCAAGGAGCTGTCGGTCGAAGTCAGCGTCTCGGTCGAGCGGCATGCCGAGGGCGAGACCATCACCGTGTTTGCACGCGACCTGACGGCCCGTAAACGGGCCGAGGCCCACCGGGCCGAGCTGGAGGTGCAACTGCGCGAATCCCAGAAGATGCAGGCGGTGGGCACCATGGCCGGTGGCATTGCGCACGACTTCAACAACATCCTGGGTGCCATTCTGGGCAATGTCGAATTGGCCCGGGGCGACCTGGCCACTGAATCGCCGGCCCTGATCAGCCTCAACGAGATCGACAAGGCCGGCCGGCGCGCCCGCGAACTGGTGCGCCAGATCCTGACCTTCAGCCGCAACGAGGCACCGCGGCGCAGCCCCCTGGCGCTGGAAGAGGTCGTCCACGAGACCGAACGCCTGCTGCATGTCACCTTGCCGCCCGGCATCACCCTGAACCTGGACCTGGCACCGCACACCCCGCGCGTGCTGGCTGACGCCACCCAGGTTGAGCAGGCCCTGCTGAACCTGTGCACCAACGCCATCCACGCCATGGAACCGGGGCCGGGCCGGGTGACCATCCGGCTGGCCCCGCTGATGCCGGAGGCCCGCTTGCGCGAGCGCCTGCGCCTGACCCCAGGCCCCTACCTGTGCCTGAGCGTGCACGACAGCGGCCAGGGCATGGACGCCGCCACCCTGCAGCGCATCTTCGAGCCCTTTTTCACCACCAAGCCCGTGGGACAAGGCACCGGCCTGGGCCTGGCCGTGGTGCACGGGGTGATGCGCACCCACGACGGCGCGGTCGACGTGCAAAGCAAACCCGGCCAGGGCAGCACCTTCTCGCTGTACTTTCCTGCGCTGCGCGGGGCCCAGGCCATCAATCCGTTCCACGAGACGCACACGACCGCGAGCGAACCGACACCGCCAGCCGCGGCGCCGGCCCCCGGCCAGAACGCTGCCGCGAAGACCGCGCCCCCAACCTCTGAAGGCCGGGGCCAGCGCGTCATCTATGTCGATGACGACACGGCCCTGGTGTTTCTGGTGGAGCGCCTGCTGCGCCGCCGCGGCTACCACGTCACCACCTACACCGACCCCCAGGAGGCCGCAGCCGCGCTGCGTGCCGACCCTCAGGCCTGCGACCTGCTGGTGACCGACTACAACATGCCCGGCTACTCAGGCGTCGACCTGCTGCGTGAGGTGCGTGGCATCCGCGCCGATCTGCCCGTGGCGCTGGCCTCGGGCTACGTGACGGCGGAGATCGAGCGCAGCGCGCTGGCCGAAGGCGCCAGGGCCCTGATCCACAAACCCAACGATGTCGAAGAGCTGTGCGCGACAGTGCAGCGCCTGCTGAGCTGAAGCCGCCTGGCCTGCAAAGCCCCTCTGAATCCCCATGCCGACCTTTCATGTCCGCGCTGCCGACGGCAGCCTGCAAGCCCCTCTCCCCGCCGCGCCAGCCCAGGGCGCCCCAGCGCCTGAACCCCGGCCTGCCCTGACCGGCCGCGCCGCCCGCAAAGAGCGGGCCGCCCTGGCGGCAGCCGCCCGGCCCGAGCCTCCCGCCGTGGTCGCCCCATCGAGCCTTGAACTGGGCAGCGGCAACACTCAGCCAGCCCGGGAGCTGGACACCCCGGCCGGGCCCATCACCTGCCTGTATGAGGACGCCAGCGTGCTGGCCTTCGACAAGCCAGCGGGCATGCACTCGGTGCCCGGCAAGGGGGAGGACAAACAGGACTGCCTGTCTGCTCGCGTGCAAGCCCTGTTCCCCGAGGCCCGTGTGGTGCACCGGCTGGACCTGGACACCTCCGGCATCATCGTGATGGCCCGCGGTGCCGAAGCCCAGCGCCGCATCAACCGCAGCTTCGAGCAGCGTGAGGTCGACAAGCGCTATGTGGCCGTGGTGCTAGGCTGCCTGCAGGCCCCCGACGATGACTGGGGCCTGATCGACCTGCCCATCGCGCTGGACTGGGTCAACCGGCCGCTGCACATCGTCGACGCGGCCACGGGCCGACCCAGCCAGACCCATTGGCATCTGCTGGCCGTCGACGAGGTGGACAACAGTTCGCGCGTGCTGCTGGAACCGTTCACCGGACGGTCACATCAGTTGCGTGTGCACCTGCAGGCGCTCGGCCACCCCATTCTGGGCGACCGCCTCTACGGCGGCCCGATCGCCACCCCCCGCGCGCCGCGATTGCTGCTGCACGCCACCCAGATCCGGCTGCCCCACCCGGACAGCGGTGCGCCCCTGTTCATTGAAAGCCCGGTTCCCTTCTGAGCCCGACCCCATGACACGCCTTGCCGTCGACCTCGCCAAAGCCACCCGCCTGCTCAACCATGGGCCCACCGTGCTGGTGTCCAGCGCGCACGCCGGGCGCCACAATGTGATGGCCGCAGCCTGGTCCATGCCTTTGGACTTCGAGCCGCCCAAGGTGGCGGTGGTGATCGACAAGGCCACGCTGACGCGCGAGCTGGTCGACGCCTCGGGCGAGTTCGTGCTCAACATCCCGCCGACCGCCATGGCCCAGGCCACCCTGCGCCTGGGGCGTGAAAGCGGTCACGAGCAACCCGACAAACTGGCTCGCAGCAGCATCCAGTTGGACCCGGCCAGCCGTGTGCAGGCCGGGCTGGTGCAGGGCTGCATCGGCTGGCTCGAATGCCGCGTGCTGCCCACCAGCGCCGCCGTGGCCGGCCCGCACGACCTGTTCCTGGCCGAGGTGCTGGCCGCCTGGGCCGATGAGCGCGTGTTCCGCGACGGGCACTGGCATTTCGAAGACGCCCCGGACGAGCTGCGCAGCCTGCATTACGTGGCAGGAGGTCATTTCTACCAGGTGGGTTCCGCACTGGACGTGGAACTCTGAGCCGTTCGCCAAGGCGAAGGTGTTGGGCCGGAACAACCCTGTCAACACCTTCGGTCGCATCGCGCTAGCATGGCGTCATGACCACCTCCTTGTACATCCTCACCGGCGCCTCGCGCGGCATGGGCTTGGCCTTGGCTGAGCAACTGCTGCAAGCGGGCAACACCTTGCTGACCCTGCAGCGCAACCCCCACCCCGACCTGCCGGCCCTGGCCGAGGCCCGGGGGGCCCATTTGCTGAGCTGGTCGGTCGACCTGGCTGACAGCACAGGCGCCGCCCACGAACTGGGCCTGTGGCTGCGCACCCAGGACGCGGCCGCTTACCAGCGAGCCGTGCTGATCAACAATGCGGGGGTGATCCCGCCGATCGCACCGCTCTCCGACAGCGACCCGGCGCTGGTGGCGGCGGCACTGCGCATCGGGTTGGAAGCGCCCATGCTGCTGTGTGCGGCCTTTTTGAATGGCACCGCCGACTGGGCGCTGCCACGCCAGGTGCTGAACATCTCCTCGGGCCTGGGTCGGCGGGCCATGGCCTCGCAAGCCCCCTACTGTGCCGCCAAGGCCGGCATGGACCATTTCACACGCTGCCTGGCACTGGACGAGGCCCTGAAGCCCAACGGGGCCCGGGTCTGCTCACTCGCGCCGGGCGTGATCGATACCGACATGCAGGTGCAACTGCGCAGCGCGCCGGCCGAGGCCTTCCCTGATCAGGGCAACTTTGCCGCGCTCAAGGACAAGGGCCAGCTGACGTCGCCCCAGGAGGCCGCCGCCCGCCTGCTGGCCTACCTGCAACGGCCCGACTTCGGCAGTCAGCCTGTGGCCGACGTGCGCGACGCCTGAACGCCCGGCTCAGAAGCTGAGCCGCAGGCCCACGCGCAGGGTGCGCGGCTCCAGGGGATGGATCAGCCGGCCCTCGATGGCCGAGCCGCTGCCGCAGCCGCCGGTGCCGCCCAGGGCCTCGCGCTGGGTGCAGGCGCCGCCCCAGTACTCGATGTCGTTGGCACGCCGGTCAAACAGGTTGAGCACATCCAGGCTGGCCTGCCATCGGTTTGACCCGGCCTGGAAGCGGTAGCCCAGCTTCAGGCTGCCCAGCCAGTACCCGCGCGACTGCTGCTGCCCGGTCTCCTCCAGGTCATAGGCCCCCAGGTAACGCAGGCGCAGCCCACCGAACCAAGGCCCGCCGGGATCCCAGCTCAGGCCCATCGAAGCCGTCAGCGGCACGGCGTTGGGCACGTGGCTGCCGCCATTGACCGCCTGCACAAAGCGCGCCCGTGACCAGGCCAGGTTGCCATCCCACGCCAGACCGGGCGCCAGTTGCACGTCCTGGGCCCACTCCAGCCCCCACCGCCGTGAGGCGCCCCGGGGCTCGGTGACGCCCTCGTCACCGACAAACACCAACTCAGAGGCCAGTTGCATCTGCCAGAGGCTGAGGCGGGTCTGCCAACCCGGCAGGGGCTGGGTGCGCAGGCCGATTTCATGGCCGCGGGCCTTGACCAGCAACGGCACCGGGCTGGCGCCGCTGCCATCCTGCGGGCTGGTGCGGGTGGTGGCCCCACGAGCGTCGTTGCTGTGAAAGCCCTGACCTGCATTGACAAAGAATTCGGTGCCGCCCAAAGCCGGGAACGGCCCCAGCACCAGACCCAGACGGGGGCTGAGCTGGCGTGCCGACACGTTGCCGCCATTGTCGGCATTGAAGGCCCCCGCCAGCGGTGTGACCCGGGCCTGCAGGTGGTCCTGGCGCAGGCCCAGGCTGGTGCGCAGCCAGCTCTGCCAGCTGGTACGGGCCTCGAGCGACAGGCCGACAGCGGTCTCGGTGATGCGGTCCTGCCGAATCACCTCGGTGCGCTGGCGGTTCACCGTGCTGAACAGGCCCACGTTGCTGATCCGGTCCTGCCGCAGCAGGCCACCCAGCGTCAGCTCGGTGGACCCGACACCCTCGCCCAGAAACCAGCTGTGCTGCCACCCGCCGCCCCACAAAACACGCTGGTCGGCCTGTTCATGCTGGTCGCCCGAAAGACCGTTCACAAAGCCTGAAGGCGCCGAAAACAGATTCAGTCCGTAGTCGACCACATAGGCTTGCGCCCGGCTGGCGCTGGCAGCGCCGCTGTCGGCCCATTCGGCCGACAGGCTGTAGCGGTGGGTGCGCCCGCCGTCGCCGGGGGACAGCACGCCGTAACGCCCGATTTCGCCCGACACGATGGCCCGCTCGGGCACATGCTCGGTGGCCTGCCAGTCGGCCTGGTACAGCAGAGCGCTGATCGAATAACCGCGCGCCACGGTGCCAGACGAGAGCTTGAGCACCG
Organism: Curvibacter sp. EU05-FHT14A10; assembly: GCF_058791075.1. Lineage (NCBI taxonomy): Bacteria > Pseudomonadati > Pseudomonadota > Betaproteobacteria > Burkholderiales > Comamonadaceae > Curvibacter > Curvibacter sp. EU05-FHT14A10. Next base: position 352,371 of record NZ_JBYTDE010000001.1, on the reverse strand, counting down.
CGTTCTGCTTGCCCAGGCGCTCGGGCTGCTGCCAGGGGCCATTGTTGTGCGTCAGCTCCAGGGCCATCAGGAGCTGCTTGTCATCGATCACCCGGCTGTCTGCCACGAGGCTGCGCCGGTAACCCCTGGGCCCCAGACCCAGCTCGATGAAGGGCGCAGGCAACTGCCGCACATAGTCGATCCGGGCGCTGCCGGCCACGGCAAAGTCGGCGTCTTCAAGGTGGTACACGCCCTTGCGGTATTGCAGGCTGCTGACCAGCTCAGGGATCAGGAAGTTCAGGTCCATGTAGCCCTGGCCATGGGCGTGCGACACCATGTTGATCGGCATGCCCATGAGGTGGGTGGCAAAGTCGCTGCCATGGTCGAGATTGAAACCCCGCAGAAAGTACTGGTTGGCCTTGCCATCGCCCGAATGCTGGGTGACCACCAGCCCAGGCACCGACTCCATCAGATCCGCCGGGCGAAGCAAAGGGCGCCGGGCCAGGCGTGTGGCCGTGACGTAACCCTCACTGGCGCTGTCGGACTCCCCCGCCGCGAGAGCCTCGCCCGTCGTCACGCGGATCTCGGCCAGTTGTGGCAAGGCGGGCTGGGCCAGCACTGGGAAGGTGGCGAGGCAGCCCAGCAAGGGGCCGAACCGCCAAGGGCGGCAGGCGGGTTGAACGTGGCCTGCAAAAACAGGGCCGAGACATGAGAACAAGAGCATCTCCGGTGGGACTGCAGAGGCGGCACCGCGCCAAGACGAACCGGAAAAGCCCACGGGCACCCACGCGCTGGCGCCCAGGCAAAAGCATGCCCAGGGCCCCGAAGGGTGTCCGACAGAACCCTTCCCTCACCCCGAGGACTGGCACCACGCGTGGATCAGGCCGGTCTTCTGGCTCGCCTTCATCCTTCCCCGGGCCTTCCCATGCAAGTTCATGCACAGTGGCGTCGTCCGGCGTCGTCTGGCGTAGAGCCTATTCACGATCTCGCACAGGTCGCGTTGGAGCGCAATCGGGATGAGTGGGTGGCCCGGATGCGCCGCATGGGCTCGTGCCCATGCAAGCAGTCGGGGCGCCCAATCGCCCGATTTCGCTCCAACCCTTCGGGCAGTGGTCTTTTCGGGCGGTCTGCGGCGTTGCGGCGCTTGTCGATAGCCGGGCTATCGACTGCGCACCGCGCCTTGCATCCCATCCCGAAAAGACCGCTGCGTGACCCGTGGGAGATCGTGAATAGGCTCTTACAGCGGGGGCTGCGCCGGAATGGTTGATCACGTCAACGTCACCGGCTTCCCGTTTAACCCACGCGTCGAGAGCGACGGCAGGCACCTGAAACGGGTGCGAGTGTAACCAACTTAACAATCCCTTGACGAGCCAAGCCCCTCCGCGCCGCGCCCGTGACAGCACCCAGGCCGGGTGGCCTTCGGCAGCAGCTAAGATCAGCAGGCTGAATTCGTAATTAAGAATTCAATTCAATTTCAACCCGAGGAGTCAACATGTCCCGTGAAGTCGTCGTTGTCAGCGGTGTGCGCACCGCCATTGGTACCTTTGGCGGAAGCCTGAAGGACATCCCGCCCACCGCCCTGGGCGCCCAGGTGGTGCGCGAGTCGCTCAAACGTGCGCAGGTCGACGGTGCCGACGTGGGCCACGTGGTGTTTGGTCATGTGGTGAACACCGAGCCACGCGATATGTACCTGTCGCGCGTGGCCGCGATCGACGGCGGCTGCGCTGAAGGAACGCCGGCCTTCAACGTGAACCGCCTGTGCGGTTCTGGCTTGCAGGCCATTGTCTCGGCCAGCCAGGCCATCTTGCTGGGTGACGCCGACATCGCCATTGGGGGCGGCGCCGAGAACATGAGCCGAGCCCCTTATGTCAGCCTGGCCACCCGCTTTGGGGCCCGCATGGGCGATACCAAGATGATCGACATGATGGTGGGGGCCCTGCACGACCCCTTCCACACCATTCACATGGGCGTGACGGCCGAGAACATTGCCGCCAAGTGGGGCATCACCCGCGCCGACCAGGATGCCCTGGCCGTGGAAAGCCACAACCGCGCCGAACGCGCCACGGCGGCAGGCTATTTCAAGGAGCAGATCACCCCGGTGATGCTCAAAAGCCGCAAGGGTGAGGTGGCCTATGACACCGACGAGCATTTCCGGGCCGGCGCCACGCTGGCCGACATGGAGAAGCTCAAGCCTGTGTTCGTCAAGGAGAATGGCACGGTCACGGCCGGCAACGCCTCGGGCATCAATGACGCTGCCGCCGCCGTGGTGCTGATGGAAGCCGGCACCGCCAAGGCGCGCGGCCTGCAGCCCCTGGCCCGCCTGGTGGCCTATGCCCACGCCGGCGTTGACCCCAAGTACATGGGCATCGGCCCGGTGCCGGCCACCCAGTTGGCGCTCAAGAAGGCTGGCCTCACCGTGAACGACCTGGATGTGATCGAGGCCAATGAGGCCTTTGCTGCCCAGGCCTGCGCCGTGAGCCGCGACCTGGGTCTGGATCCGGCCAAGGTCAACCCCAATGGCTCGGGCATTTCGCTGGGCCACCCGATCGGTGCCACCGGTGCCGTGATCACGGTGAAAGCCCTGTACGAGTTGCAGCGCATCCAGGGCCGTTATGCGCTGGTGACCATGTGCATCGGCGGCGGCCAGGGCATCGCCGCGATCTTCGAACGACTCTGATCGAGCCAAACTGAGGCGCTTGGCCTGCCGTCTGCCCCCAGCGGCAGGCCAGGGCCTCAGGGCTGCTGAACCATGCCCGTCTTGGCCCAGTTGCGCAAAGCCGTCAGCGTGTTGCTGACGTGCTTCATCGGGTTCAGGCTGGTGTACTGGTAAATGATCTTGCCATTCGGGGCGATCACATAGGACACCCGGTTCGCATAGTCGGGCCGGAAATGCAGCACCGCGTCATAGGCCTTCATGATCGACTGATCGGCGTCCGAAGCCACCGGGAACTTGCCCCGGCATTCCTGCACCGAGAATTTCTTCTGGGTCTCCAGGTCGTCGCGGGACACCCCCACTACCGAAGCACCCAAGGCTTTGTAGTCGTCCAGCGCCTCGGCAAATTGGTGCGCTTCAATCGAGCAGCCCACGGAAAATGCAGACGGAAAGAAATACAGCACCACCGGGCCCCGGCTCAATTCATCATGCAGAGAATAGCTCTGCAGATTGCCGGCCAGAGCCACCTTTGCCGTAAACTCCGGCGCAGCATCCCCAATGTCGAGCGCGGCTTGGGCCGAGCCCCACAACAGGCTCATCCCGCAAAAGACAACCGTCCTAGACCATGCGTTCATTGCGTTACCTGATGGCAGCTTTGTACCCATGTCAGTATAGCGAGCACCATGACATGGGTCTGGTGTCTGGCTCATACCCTGAGCGCCAGCACAGGCTCTTGGGTCGGTTGGAGAGGTGGCTTGTCACCCGATGGCCGACAAGACTGCTGTTGTGGGCATTCGCCCTCCTCTTGCTGGCCCTTGGGGGCTGCGCCACCCGCTTGCCACAAGTGGACCGGGAGCGGCTGGCCAGCGAAGCCATCCCAGCCGCGGCGACCAGCACCCTGGGCCGCATCGCGCAGGAATCCCAACCGGCCCCCGATCAGTCGGGCTTCCGACTCATGCCGCTGGGCACCTTCTCGCTCGATGCGCGGCTGCAACTGGCTCGCCGCGCTGAGGTTTCACTTGATGTGCAGTACTACAACATCGAGGCCGACGCCACCGGCCGCTACTTTCTGCGTGCCCTGCGGGACGCGGCACAACGAGGCGTGCGGGTTCGCCTGCTGATCGACGATCTCTACACCGGGGGACACGACCCTTTGTTTCTCGGGCTCACGGCCTACCCGAACGTCGAGGTGAGGCTTTTCAATCCCTTCTGTTGTGCCCGAGGGAAAGGGCAAGTCACCCGTTTCCTGGCTTCTACCGGCGACTGGAGTCGGCTCGATCACCGCATGCACAACAAGATGTTCATCGCCGACGGCGCGATGGCCATCATCGGTGGACGCAATGTGGCCAATGAGTACTACCTGAGAGGCGCCACTGACAATTTCGTCGATGTCGATGCCTTCACGACCGGGGCAGTACTGCCGGCCATGCAAGCGCTGTTCGACCGTTACTGGAACAGTCTGGCGGTCTACCCCCTGACCAGCATTGCCAGCAGCCCCTTGAGCCCCGAGGCGCTGCGGCAACAGTTCGAGACCGCCACCGGTCCAGCCACCACTGCGGCACCGGCCCCCTTGCCACCCAATGATGTGCTGGGTTACGCGCCGATTGCCGATGACCTGGATGCCGGCCGCCTGGGCCTGAACTGGGGCCAGGCCTATGTTTTTGCCGACCATCCCGACAAGCCCTTCGACGGGGTCGCCGGTGGCGAGCTTCTGGAAACCAGTGTCACCTACAACGTTCTGGAAGCCGTGGCCAAGGCCAAGAAGGAAGTGGTCGCCTCGTCGCCCTACTTTGTGCCTGGCCCGAAAGGCATGGCGTTTTTGAAATCCCTGCGCGACCAGGGCGTCAAGGTGACGGTGCTGACCAACTCGCTGAGTTCGACCGACGAACCTGCTGTCCATGTCGGCTACAGCCGTTACCGGGAAGACATGCTGAAGATGGGGGTCGATCTCTACGAGCTCAGCCCCTCGAAGGTCAGCAACAACAAGCATCCCTTCCTGTTCGGAAAATCCCTGGGGCGACTGCATGCCAAGCTGTTCGTCATCGACCGGCGTACCTCCTTCATCGGCTCGATGAACCTGGACCCCCGCTCAGCCACCATCAACACCGAGTTCGGTGCCGTGATCGACAGCCCTGAGGTGGCGCGTGAGCTGATCCGCATCATCGACATCGACCGGCTTCAAAGCGCCTACCGACTGCGCCTGGCCCCGGATGGCCGCGGTCTGCAATGGCTGGGCTTTCAGGACGACAGTGAAATGGTGCTGGACACCGAGCCCGATGCCTCTTTGAAACTGCGGCTCAAGGCCTGGCTGCTCGGGCCGCTGGTGCCTGAAGAATTGCTTTGAAACCTGGACGCACTCAGGCGCTGGGCCGTGGCTAGGGCCTCAGCCTACTTGGTCATGTACCACTGGATCACAAACTTGGCGGCAAAACCCACCATGCCGAGGCCCAGCCCCAGAAACAGCACAAAGGTGCCGAATTTGCCGGCCTTCGACTCCCAGGCCAGGTGGCCAATGATGAACAACATGTAGAGCATGAAGCCCCCCACCCCGAACGTGAGGCCGAAGGTGGAGATCTGCTCTTCTGAAAAACCAAACATCAGTGTCTGACCTGAACAAAAACGGGGGCCAACGCTGCATCCCGGGAGGGCAGCGTCGAAACGTCCACCAGGTCACGGTAAGCATGCCAGCTGGCGTGCCCCAACATGGGCATGACCGCAATCAGGCCCAACAAAAGAGACCCGACCCCCAGCAGCGTGAAGCCGGCAATCAAGGCCGCCCAGAAAGCCATCGGAATCGGGTTGTAGAGCACGGTGCGCCAACTCGTGAGCACCGCCTGCATCAGGGTGATACGGCGGTCCAGCAGCAAGGGGATCGACACCACGCTGGAAGCAAAGATGGGCGCTGCCAGAAAGCCGCCCAATGCCAACCACAGCTCGAACAGCCCCGACTCGGGGTCGGCCACCACCACCCGCAGGAAATCGACCGGCGTGTGCACCGGCTCAGGCGCCAGCAAGGTGATCAGGGCCGCCGAGGTCAGCACCCAGGTGGTGGCGGCCAGGGCCAGCAACAGGCCGAACTGCACCAGACACCAGTATTGATGGGTCCACTTGCTGAAATGACTGTGTTGCCAGTTGAACCAGGTCTTGAACACGACTTGCATCGAGGCCGGTTCACCGCGCTCCAGGGCCCGGCTCAGCGCATACAGGCTGGTGGCCAACACAGGTGCCACCACCAGAAAACCCGACAGTGCCCCGGCCAGCAACCAGAAACGGTTACCGGCGACGGCGATGATGAGCCCTCCGAAGACGGTCATCGCCAGGCCATGGGCGAAGCTGATCCAGCCCGCGCGAGCCATGTCGCGCCAGGCCAATGCCAGCCAGGTCAAGGGTTGCATGATGCCGATGGTACGAACCAGGGGAAGCGTTTCCGGGGTGGAAGACATGGTGGTATGGGCCTGGGGCGCAAAGTGCAGATCGTGCAACCATGCTATCAAGCCTGACCAACGGAGACAGCCCCCAGGTGCCCCAACCTAGGGACAACCATGAGAGCCATTTCCCGCCCCTGGTTCAAAGGCCCCGAAGGGCCAGACAGGCGGTGTTCAGTCGCGCACCACCAGCACCGGCAGGTGGGCATCCGACAGCACCTTCTGGGCCACGCTGCCGAGCACCAGCTTCTCGATACCGCGGCGGCCGTGCGAGCCCATCACGATCAGGTCGGTGCCCAGGCTCTGGGCCGTGTCCAGGATGCCACGATGGATGGCATGGCCTTCAACCACGGTCGTCTTCACCGGCACAGACGCGGCCTCGAAGGCAGCACGCGCGCTGGCCAACGCGGCATTGGCTTCAGCCGTGGCAGCACTCAGGTACTGCGATTGCCCATAGGCAAAATCAGCGCCGACGCCGGTGAACGGGTAAGGATCGATGACGTAGATGACGGTCACATCGCTGGCAAAAGCCTTGGCCAGACCAATCGCCTTGTCCACAGCCAGCGTCGCCGTGGCAGAACCGTCGACCGGAATCAGGATGTGCTTGAACATGGAGAACTCCTTGTGGGTTGATGTCAGGAAGTGTGCCGGAATGTTCGCCAGCCGCATTGACACGCATCAAATCGGAAAAAGAACGGTGTCAAACCGGCAATCCCTGGAACCCGCCAGCGCGGCAGGTCAACACCAGCGTATCGCGGTGGGCGCCCTCAGCCAAGGGCTGAATGGGGGTGGACTCGTGGATCACGCGCGCATCGTCGAGCAGCAAGAGGGACCAGGGCTCGGACAAGGTGAAGCGCTGCCCGTTGGGGCCGTCGGCTTCAAAGACACGGGTTTCGCCGCCTTTGATGCCGCTGCGTTCGATCAGGAACACAGCCACCAGATCCACGCCATCACGGTGGGCCCCCTCCGGGGTGGGACGGCCGATGCCGTCGGTGGTGTCAATGCGGAACTGGTGCGCCTCGATGAACCAGGGCTCGGGGCGGGCACCTGCCGGCCGCTTGAGGGCCGCCGTGGTACCGGCCACCGCGCACAACAGTTGCGCCCACACGGGCTGGGCCACGGTGCCAGGCAACATGGGTTCAAACCAGCGCTCCATGCCGCCATGCAAGGCGTTGTACTCCAACGGTTGCCAATGGGATCGGTGAGGCACCTGCTCGACATGCTCACCCTGCACCACAAAGCAGGAATGGCGGCGCCGCCGATACCGGCCCCCGTCCTTGAGGAAATTGTCCGGCGGCAAGCCGTCCCAGTCCGGCCGCAGCCCCTGCAGGTCAGGCAGTGCGCAGGTGGCCCATTGGCTGACGGTGGCCGCGTTCAACACCGCATAACCGCGTTCACGAAGCTGGTGCAGCACTTGATCGGCCTCAACGGCCGGAGGAGGAAAAGTGGGGGTGGTCATGGCCTTGGAGCTTACCGCGTGCCGGCGCCCACACCACCACTCAAGCAACGTGACTTCTTCTTATTCAGCCGCGCCTGAGCTCGGACCCGTGGCCTCGGCCGCCGGCGCCGTCGGCTCAGTGCGAGCCGCCTGGACCTGGGCCCAGCGCGGCGCATCGACAAAATACACCGGCGTCGCACAGGCCCTGTGACGGGCGCAATGCTGGGCCCAGTGGCGACTTTCGGCCGGAGGCACATTCAGATAGATCGGCTCGACAGCTTGCCCGGGTGTCTTGCGTACCTGCACGGGTCGATCATTGAGCACAGGGGGTGTCTGCTCGCCCCATTCGCTGACGCGGCCATAAACTCCAGCGACAACGCCCTCCGCAGCGGGGGTACCCCCCAATGGCCCGGCCCAGGCCAGCACGCCGACCCCGCAGCCCAGGCCGACTTGCAACAGCCACCGACCGATCACGGCGCCACCCCGGGCAGCGCAGACCGATGTGCAGCCGGGAGGGCCAGCCAGGGAAGCAGAGAAAACAGGGCCATGGGTATCGTGCTGCGATCGGGCAGCGAGTTGTCATCAGAAAACGATATTTGTAACCCATTTCGACGACAAAACCGCCACACAACCCGGCCAGGCCGTGACAGATGTCACCATGGCACGCCTGCGTCAGGGCAAGGCGGCACCGCAGTGGTAGCAATACCGAGCCGCCGCGAGATGCCCTTCGCTGAGGCATTCCGGACAGCTGCGGGTGCTGGGCAGCGGTGCGGCCTGACGGCGCTTTTGCGCCATTTCGCTGGTCACGATCCCTGTGGGCACGGCCAGGGTGCCCCAGCCGAGCAGCATCATGGCCGAGGCGATGAAACGCCCCAGATCGGTCTTGGGCGTGATGTCGCCAAACCCGACCGTGGTCATGGTCGTGATGGCCCAGTACATCGAGGTGGGAATGCTGGAGTAACCGTTCTCGGCCCCCTCCACCAGGTACATCACCGTGCCGGCCACCAGCACGATCATCAGCACCACCGACATGAAGATCAGGATCTTGCGCCGGGTGGCCACCAAGGCCTCGGTCAGCATCTGGTACTCGTTGACGTAGGCGGCCAGCTTGAACACCCGGAACACCCGCAACAGACGCAGCACGCGGACGTCGATCAGCAAATGCAGCTCGGGCACGAACAAGGCCAGGTAGGTGGGCAGCAAAGCCAGCAAGTCCACCAGACCGAAAAAGCTCAGGGCGTAGCGCCAGGGATGACGCACGCACAGAAGGCGCAACAGGTACTCGGCCGTGAAGATGGCGGTGAACAACCACTCCAGCAGATTGAATGTCGGGCCAAAGCGGCCACGCAAGGCCTCCACACTGTCAGCCATCACCACGGCCACGCTGAGCAAAATGGTGACGATCAGGCTGTAGTCAAAGACCCGGCCGGCTCGGGTATCGGCCTCGAAGACGATGCGAAAAAGGCGCTCACGCCAGCCATCAGCCGGCAGGTGGACGAAACGGGCAGCGCCCGGAGGAGAGGAAGACATGGGCCCAGAGTTTAGGGGGCGGGCCCGACCGTTCGTCGCCGCTCGGCGTCAGGCAGGCAGACGGAAGCGGGACACCTGCCCTGCCAGTTGGGTGGCCTGGTCGCGCATTGCGCTGGCCGCAGCGGCGGTCTGCTCGACCAGGGCCGCGTTCTGCTGGGTCATGCGATCCAGTTCCTGCAAGGCCTGGCCCACCTGCCCCACCCCCTGGGCCTGCTCACGCGCACCCACCGAGATCTCGCCCAGCAACACGTTCACACGGCGTGCCGAATCGACAATGCCCTGGATCGCGCTGCCCGCGCGGTGGACCACGCCCGTGCCCTGCTCGACCTGCTCGACGCTGGTGCTGATCAGGCTCTTGATCTCGCGGGCCGCCTCGGCGCTGCGCTGAGCCAACATGCGCACCTCGCCGGCCACCACGGCAAAGCCACGCCCCTGTTCACCGGCACGCGCAGCCTCCACGGCGGCATTCAGGGCCAGGATGTTGGTCTGGAAGGCAATGCCGTCGATGGTGCCGATGATCTCGGCGATGCGCGCCGACGAGCCCCGGATGCGGTCCATGGTGGACACCACCTCGCCCATCACCTGGCCACCTTCCATGGCCGACTCGGCGTTGGCATTGGCCACGCGGGTCGCCTCGTCGGTGTTGGCATAAGTCACCTTCACCGTGGCCGAGATCTGCTCCATCGAGGCGGCAGACTCTTCCAGGCTGGCCGCTGCCTGCTCGGTGCGCGATGACAGGTCCATCGACCCCAGGGCCACCTCGTTGCTCGAATGAACAATCTGGTCGCTCGACTGCCGCACCAAGGCCACCATGTCCCGCATCGAAGCCTGCATGTTGCGCAACTCGAGCATGAGCTGGGCCGCCTCGTCACGCCCCCAGGGGGACGGTGAGGTGGTGAGATCGCCATCGGTCATGGCGCGCAGATGGCGGCGGGTCTCCTTCAGACCGCCGTCCATCACACGGTAAAAGCTCAGGAACAGATACCCCGCCACCAGCACCGCAGCCAGCACGATGGCCACGCTGTACATCACCGTGCGCTGCACGTCGGCCCGCAGGTCATCGACATAGATGCCTGAGCCGATCACCCAGCCCCAAGGGGCAAAGCCCTTGACGAAACTGACCTTGTCCACGGGCTTGTCGTGCCCGGGCTTGGGCCACTGGTAATCCACAAAGCCCTCGCCATGGCGTTTGGCCATGTCGGCAAATGCACTGAACAAGGCCAGTCCATTGGGGTCTTTGAGGCCCGACACGTCCTGGCCATTGAGCTCAGGCTTGAACGGGTGCATCACCACCCGTGGCTGCAGATCGTTGATCCAGAAATACTCCTGCTTGTCGTAACGCAGGCGGCTGATGGCCTCCTTGGCCATGTCCTGTGCCTGGGTTGAACTCAGCTTGCCCGATGTCTCCTGCTCATGGGCCCATTCCAGCAGGCCGTAGGCGATCTCGACGTGCTGGCGGGTGGCAGTCTTGCGAGCCTCCATCGCCTTCTCGGCGTGGTCATCCAGTTGCCAACTCAGCAAAGCCAGCAGCGGCAACAGAAAGGCCAGCGAGATGATCAGGGCCTTGGAGGCAAATCGCAACTTGCGAAACAAGCGCACCCCCGGCGCCCAGGCGCCGTGGTAAGCAAAAAAGCCGGTGTCATGGCCAACGCCGCGAGACGCGGGTGTCGACACTTGGGGTGCTGCAGAGGGGATCAGGGCTGACATGCGGATGAGCTTCAGTGGGGTGAACAGAAATGTCAGAAATGACAAGTTTCATTTCCTTACATTATGTCCACTCACATGTTAAGGTTTTCCACTAGCCGAGGCGCCCAATCCAATGGAGTGCCGCCTGCCCCCTCGAATGACGAAGCCAAAGAACCAGGCCCGCAGAGCGCCGAACCTGTCTGAATCAAAATCAAGCGGATGTGTCCACCTGACGCACACAAACTGCGCTCAATTTGCGCGCTACCCGCCGCTTTCTCGGACCCATGACTTCGTGGCATCACAGGCGCTGCCGCGCGCCTCCGCCAGCCATCGCCAAAGACGATGGCAAGCAGACTCGCCGTTGCAGCGGGCCCGCCTTTCAACCCGGGGAAACTCAGCTTGACCAGGCCAATCTGCCTTGCCTGGAGCGGTCTGTGCCGTCGCCCAAGGCCTGCACATCATCCTGCCCGTCCGGCAAGCGGAACAGCGACACACCATCCAGCAATTCCTGCGCCTGCTGGCGCAGACTGGATGCCGCCGCGGCGCTCTCTTCCACCAGCGCCGCATTCTGCTGGGTGACCTGATCGATCTGCCCGACGGCCGCCACCACCTCGGACACACCGGTACTCTGCTCCGCACTGGCGTCGCTGATGGCGCCGACCACTTCGCTGACCCGCTCGATCTCGACCACCACATCGTTCATCGCACGCCTTGCCGCATCGACCAGGCGGCTGCCTTGATCCACCCGCTCGACACTGGCGCCAATCAAGGCGCGCACCTCGCGCGCCGATTCCGCGCTGCGCTGAGCCAGGCGTCGCACCTCACCGGCCACCACGGCAAAGCCGCGGCCCTGCTCACCGGCTCGGGCCGCCTCGACGGCCGCATTCAGCGCGAGGATGTTGGTCTGGAAGGCAATCCCGTCAATCGTGCCCACGATGTCTGAGATCTGGCGCGAGCTGTCGTTGATGGTCTTCATGGTGTCGACCACCTCGCCCACCACCGCGCTCCCCCGGGCAGCCACCTCACGGGCCCCATGGGCCAGTTGTTTGGCCTGGCGCGCATGGTCCGCGTTCTGGCGTACCGCATCGTCCAGCGTCGCCATGGCCGCCGCCGTTTCTTCGAGGGCCGAGGCCTGACGTTCGGTGCGATCGCTCAAATCATGGTTGCCGCTGGCAATCTCGGCACTCGCCAGGGCCACCTGGCGGGCGTTGCCCCTGACCTGACCGACGGTCTGAACCAGGCTGTCCTGCATGCTGCGCAGGGCGCCCTGCAGTTGCGCGGTCTCGTCGCGTCCGTTCACTTCGATGGGTTGGCTCAGGTCACCGGCAGCCACCCGGTGGGATACCTTGACGGCCTCCATCAAAGGCCCCGTGATGCTGCGGATGATCAACACCGCCAAACCCAGGCTCGCCATCACCGACACGACCGAGATCAGTATCAGCAGGGCCGTGTTGCGTTCGATTTCCTGGGCAGCCGCCGCCTCATCCTGCTCGGTCTGGCGGCTGGCGACCAGCACGGTGGCGTCAATGGCCTGCCGGTGCAGGTCGTACAGACCGCTCAGGCGCTCCAGCGCTTGTTGGGTCGCGGCAGCATCTGCCTGGCGAACCGCCGGCAACAAGCTCTGCTCGGCAGCTCCAAAAAAGACCTGTGCCGACTCATGGGCTCGCTTCAGGAGCAGATCGGTCAATTCAGGACCCAGGCCGGCACGCTCCCAGTAGGCATGACGCTGGTCATAAGCTTTGCGCAGGGCACCCCACTGGTCGAGCAGCCGGGCTTGGCGAGCCGGGTCGGTGGTGCTGGCCAACTGAAAGCAGACCAGGTAGGGCTCCAGCACGTATTCGGGTGGCGGCAGGATGTCGGCCACCAGGTCTTTGCCCTGCACGATGTGCGCATACAGCGGCCCGTTGACCTTGAGGTAACTCAGGGTTCGCAGCGACCAGAAGCCGGTCACCAGAAAGCCCAGCAGAAACAAGGCCAGCAAGGCCACGAACCGCTGACGGATGGACACGTGGGACAACTTCATGGGGCAACTCCAGCAACAAGCACAAAAAGCATCGGATGACATGACAGCAACCAAGGTCGGACCAAGGTCAACGATGGCAGGTCGTCAAGTGCGACAGCTCACAGCCGTCTGAAGTAAATTATATGATCAATGTTAAATTTAATTGATATTTATGAAAACAAGATCTCACTAAAACAATATATTGATTAAATATGATATTTAGCGGTTTTGTGCGTACAACGAAAAACCCGGCCGGCGAATCGATCACTCGATCCCCCGGCCGGGTCTGTGCCGTGCTGCAGGGCCGTGACCAGGCCCACACCTGGTCCGCCTTGAATCACGTTGATCAGACGGCTTCGCTCTCCTGCAGATGGCGCCACATCACCTTGCCGCTACCGCTCTTGGGCAGTGCGTCAACAAACTGCACCACCCGGGGCACTTTGTAGACGGCCATGTTCTCGCGGCACCAATCGATGATGTCGGCCTCGGTCAATTCTTGATGGCTGGCGCGGCGTACTACCACGGCCTTCACCGACTCCCCGCGGTAGGCATCCTTGGTGGCGATGATGCAGGCCTCCTGGATGCCTGGGTGGCGGAACATCAAGGCTTCAACCTCGGCCGGCCAGACCTTGTAGCCCGAGGCATTGATCATGCGTTTGAGCCGGTCGGTCATGAAGAAATAGCCGTCTTCATCCACCCGGCCCATGTCCCCCGAGCGGAAGAAACGCTTGCCCTTGAATTCGATGAAGGCTGCGGCCGTGGCATCGGGCCGTTTCCAGTAGCCCTGGAACACCTCAGGCCCATGGATGATGATCTCGCCGGCTTCGCCCTGCGGCAACTCCTGCAGCGTGTCAGGGTCGATGACATAGGCCTCGGTGCTGAGAAACGGAATGCCCAGACACTGCTGCTTGGGTGCATCGACCGGGTTGGTGTGCGAGGGCGCCGAGGTCTCGGTCAGGCCATAGCCTTCGACATAGCGCAGGCCATAGTTCTCGAACAAGCGCTGAGCCACGGCCTGAGGCATGGCGGCCCCGCCACCGCCGATGTAGGTCAGCGAGGACAGGTCGTACTGATCGAAATGCGGGCTGCCCAGCAGATCGATCACCATGGTGGGGATGTTGGTCCAGTTGGTGACCCGGTAGCGCGAGATCAGGCGCCCGGCCAGATCCCGGTCCCAGCGAGGCATCAGGATCAGGGTGCCCCCCACATAAAGCGTGGCGTGCATCACAGCCACCATGCCGGTGATGTGGAACATGGGCACCACCCCCAACACCACGTTCTCCGAGGTGGCGCTGCCCCAGGCGGCGCTTGCCACGGCGTTGTGCATCAGGCTCGAATGGATGTGGATGCAGCCCTTGGGCAAACCCGTGGTGCCGCTGGTGTAAGGCAACACGGCCATGTCGGCACCGCCGGTTTCGGGCGCGGGGGCTGGGCCCTGCCCGGCCAGCGACTCTTGCCAACTGTGCACGGCCCCGCCTGCCAGCGGCGGGGCCGGGTGCTCGGCCAGCAGCCAGGGCTCCCAGGCCGGGGGCAAGGCATCACCATTTACTTGCGTCGGATCGAAGGCATCGGTGAACCGGGTCACGATCAGGTGCTTGAGGCGCTGGGCTTCAGGCAGCTCGTTGCTGGCCTTGGCCAGTTCAGCCGCCAGATCGGCGGTGGTGAGGGCCACGGCGGCGTCGGGGTCGGTGATGTAGTGCTTGAGTTCTTCGGCACGGTTCATGGGATTGACCGGCACCACCACCGCATTGGCCCGCAGGATGGCCAAATGAGCCACCACCAGTTGGGGGCAGTTCTGCATGTTCAAAAGCACCCGGTCACCCTTGCGCACCCCCAGGGCATGCAGCTTGGCGGCCAGTTGCTCGACCTGCGCCAGCAGTTCGCGGTAGGACGTGCTACGCCCCAGAAAGACCAGCGCCGGCTTGTCGGGAAAACGGCGGGCGTTCACAGCCACGTTGTCCCAAAGCGGCGTGGCCGGAGGCGTGATTTGGCGAGGCAGCCGCTTGGGCCAGAACTTGTCATGCAGGCTCATAAGATCTCCTTGCGCGGAGCTTACCGAGGTGCTCCCCCGCACGCATCGGGGAAGGCCCGGGGCCTGGTCGTCACATTCGTGACCAATCTTCCGGCGGTTTTATTGCTGCAATCAAGCCCGAGCGCTCGACTCTTCAACTGTTGATCTGGGCCCAGGCCTTGTCCAGGCGCTTGATGCTGACCGGCTGCGGGGTGCGCAACTCCTGCGCAAAAAAGCTCACCCTGAGCTCTTCGAGCAGCCAGCGGAACTCCTGCATGCGGGCATCCACGGCCCCTTTGCGCTCGGCCACCAGACGCCAGTAGCGCTGCTCCTGCGGGCGCAGTTCGGCCAGTCGCGAGGCGTCACGCGCCGGGTCGGCTCGGTATTTGTCCAGGCGAAGCGTGATGGCCTTGAGATAGCGAGAAAAATGCTGCAATTGGGCCCAGGGTGTGAGGGCCAGGAACTTCTTGGGCATCAGGCGCTGCAGTTGCTGGGCCCCATCGGCGGTGGCCTCGGGGGCGTTCTTGGTGTCCTTGATCTTGCGCGCCGCTGCGGCGTACTCCAGAAGAATGGTCCCGGCCAGGCGCGCCACCTCATTGGCGATCAGGGTCAGGCGACCCCGGCCTTCTTCGATGCGACGCTTGAAGGCGTACTCGTCGGTGGGCAATGGCTCCAGCAGAAAAGCGCGCTCCAGCGCCACGTCCAGGATCTGCTCGCGCAGTTCCTCCTGCGTGCCCAGCGGCATGTAGGCCACCGCCATCTTCTGCAGGTCGGGGATGTTCTTTTCGAGGTACTTGAGCGCGTCCCGGATCTGCAGCGCAAACAGCCGCCGCAGGCCGGCGCGGTGCCGGGCTGCGGCCACATCAGGCTCGTCGAACACCTCGATACTGACGGCATCGCCGCCATCGATCAGCGCCGGAAAGCCGATCAGCGTCTGCTGACCGCGGCGGATCTCCATCAGCTCGGGCAATTCGCCAAAGGTCCAGGCGGTGTAGCGCTGCTCTGCACTGCGCGCCGGGGGGGCAGCGGCTGCGGGGGCCGCCTTGCCCCGGCCCGCCGGCTCGGGCTGGCGGGCTTCTGCCGTGGGCACAGGAGCCGGTGTCGCCGCCACCTTGAGACCAGCCAGGGCCTGGAAAGCACCTCGCGCCTTCGACCCCAGCTCGGCCTTGAGCGCCCCGAGGTTGCGCCCGATGCCCAGTTGCCGGCCGTGCTCATCGACCACCCGGACGTTCATGAACAGGTGTGCGGCGAGCATGTCGAGCTTGAAGTCGGCGCGCTTCACATCCAATTGCACCTGCTCGCGCACCAGCTTGAGCAAGGCATCGGTCAAGCTGCCATGGCCATACACGGCCGGCTCGATCAAGCGCTCGGTGAAACGGCTGGCGCTCTCGGGCAAGGGCACCAGGCGTGCGCGCGGCTTTTGCGGCAGGCTCTTGAGCAAGGCCTGCACCTTGTCCCTGAGCATGCCGGGCACCAGCCACTCGCAGCGCTCGTCGTTGACCTGGTTGAGCACGAACAGTGGCACATCCACGGTCACGCCATCCTTGGCATCACCGGGCTCGTGCAGGTAGGCCGCCACACAGTCCACCCCGCCCAGGCGCACATGGCGTGGAAATGCGCTGGTGGTGATGCCGGCGGCCTCGTGGCGCATCAGCTCTTCGCGCGTCAGGTGCAGCAGCTTGGGATTGAGGCGCGACGCTTCGCGGTACCAATGCTCCAAGGTGGCGCCGCTGTAGACGTCGGGCGGCAGCAGCTTGTCGTAGAAGGCATAGATCAGCTCTTCATCGACCAGCACGTCCTGCCGGCGGGATTTGTGCTCCAGGTCTTCCACCTGGCGGATCAATTTCTGATTGGCGGCCAGGAAGGGCAGCTTGGTGTCGTATTCACCCTCCACCAGGGCCTGGCGGATGAAGAGCTCGCGCGCCGCCACCTGATCGATGCGGCCATAGCTGATGCGCCGCCCGCTGTACACCACCAACCCATAGAGGGTGGCGCGCTCGTAGGCCACCACCTCGGCACCCCGTTTTTCCCAGTGCGGGTCGAGCATCTGCTTTTTCAGCAGGTGGCCGCCAATCTGCTCCAGCCATTGCGGCTCGATGTTGGCGATACCGCGGCCGAAAAGGCGCGTGGTCTCCACCAGTTCGGCACAGACGATCCAGCGGCCAGGCTTCTTCTTGAGGTGGGCCCCGGGGTGGCGATGAAACTTGATGCCCCGCGCGCCCAGGTATTCGCCGGAGGCGCCTGCTCCCCCCTCTTCATCCATCTTCCAGCCGACGTTGCCCAGCAGGCCGGCGAGCATCGACAGGTGGATCTGCTCGTAACTGGCGGGGTTGCGGTTGATCACCCACCGGTGCTCAGTGACCACGGTCAGCAACTGGCTGTGGATGTCGCGCAACTCGCGCAGGCGGCGCACATTGATGAAGTTCTGGCGCAGCAGGTTTTCATACTGCCGATTGCTCAACTTGTGGGTGGCCGCTGCCGGTTCGGGCGGCGCAATGATGGCGGGCGCCTGCAGGCGCTGGGCCACCGGCAGCACCGCGGCGCTGGCACGGCGCTGGGGCGGCGGCGGCGGCACCGCCTGGCCGCGCCGGGTCAGGGGGATGGCGCCGCCCCGCGCGTCGGCCAACCATTGCCACAGGCGGATGTAGCCGCTGAATTCGCTCTTTTCATCGTCCCACTTGGCGTGCGCCTGATCGGCCTGGGCCTGGGCCTCCATGGGACGATCGCGCACGTCCTGTACCGACAGCGCGGCCGCGATCACCAAAACCTCTTCGAGCGCGTTGCGATCCCGCGCCTCGATGATCATGCGCCCCACCCGCGGATCCAGCGGCAGGCGGGCCAGCTCCTGGCCCATGGGCGTCAGTTCGTGGGCATCGTCCACCGCGCCCAGTTCGGACAGCAGCTGGTAACCGTCGGCAATCGCACGGCCCGAAGGGGATTCGAGAAACGGAAACTCTTCCACCACCCCCAGGTGCAGCGACTTCATGCGCAGGATCACGCCGGCCAGCGAGCTGCGCAGGATTTCAGGGTCGGTGAATCGGGGGCGGGCCGTGAAGTCCTTCTCGTCGTACAGACGAATGCAAATGCCGTTGGCCACCCGGCCGCAGCGCCCGGCCCGCTGGTTGGCCGCCGCCTGGCTGATGGGCTCGACCAGCAACTGCTCCACCTTGCTTCGAAAGCTGTAGCGCTTCACGCGCGCGGTGCCGGCATCCACCACGTAGCGGATGCCTGGCACCGTGAGCGAGGTCTCGGCCACGTTGGTGGCCAGCACGATGCGCCGCCCGGTGTGTCCGTCAAAGATGCGGTCTTGCTCGGCCTGCGACAGCCGCGCAAACAGGGGCAACACCTCGGCATTGCGCAAATGCGGCAGGTGGGCCAGGTGGCCGCGCAGGTGGTCGGCCGCCTCGCGGATCTCGCGCTCGCCAGGCAGAAACACCAGGATGTCGCCACCCGCATTGCCCTGCCACAGTTCATCGACCGCATCGGCAATCGCCTCGTTCAAGCCGTAGTCGCGCGACTCTTCAAAGGGCCGGTAGCGTTGTTCGACCGGAAAGGTGCGGCCCGACACGTAGATCACCGGGGCCGGGCCCTTGGCCGAGGCAAAGTGCTCGGCAAAGCGATTGGCGTCGATGGTGGCCGAGGTGACCACGATCTTCAGGTCCGGGCGGTGCGGCAGGATCTGGCGCAGGTAGCCCAGCAAAAAGTCGATGTTGAGGCTGCGCTCATGAGCCTCATCGATGATCAACGTGTCGTAGGCCTTGAGCAGCGGATCGGTCTGGGTCTCAGCGAGCAAAATGCCGTCGGTCATCAGCTTGACCGAAGAATCCTTGGACAAGCGGTCCTGGAAACGGACCTTGTAACCCACCACATCCCCGAGCGAGGTCTTGAGCTCTTCGGCGATGCGCTTGGCCACTGAACTGGCCGCAATGCGGCGCGGCTGGGTGTGGCCGATCAGTTGGCCCTTCTGGCCTGGCGCCGCATTGAGCCGGCCGCGCCCCATCGCCAGGGCAATCTTGGGCAGCTGCGTGGTTTTGCCCGAGCCCGTCTCGCCGCACACGATGATCACCTGGTGCTGCGCCAGCGCCGCCATGATCTCGTCGCGCTTGCCCGAGACGGGCAGCGATTCAGGAAAGTCGATCTGGAGCGGGGCTGTGGACAAGGGCGTGACCGGTTCAAAAATGGACAACCCGTGATTATCCCTCTCCGTCTGACCCGCCCTGCCCGGCGGGCCAATGCCCATTCAGCGTCAGGCCTGTCGCGGGCGTGCCGGCAACGCTTCAAATCTGGGCCTAGAATCCGACCGTTGGCGCTTTGTTGCGCCAGCAACAAGCGTTCTCAGGGCGGGGTGAAACTCCCCACCGGCGGTGATGGCAGCCTTGGCTGCACAAGCCCGCGAGCGCCCGGCCACCGCTGCGTGGCCGGGGTCAGCAGACCCGGTGTGACTCCGGGGCCGACGGTCACAGTCCGGATGAAAGAGAGCGCGACCACCCCGCCCCACCAGCGCCAGCCTGCCTGCGCGCCGGAGGGGTGGGTGTTCGTGCGACCCTGATTTCTGGAACCTGCGGCCCCTGTTCGGGGCCCTTCATGGAAACCACGAGTCAGTCATGAGTCACAAAGACTTTTCCCTTCCCCCCCTCGACCTGCAAGCCGCCCAGGCCCCTCTGCAGTTGCCCCCCGATGCCCGCTACGCCTTTGTGGAAGCAGCCTGGCACGCCGACATCGTTCAGCAGGCCCGCGCGGCCTTCCTGCACGAGATGGCACGCCATGGTGTGGCGGCCAGCGCGATCGACGTGATCGGCGTGCCCGGGGCCTTCGAGATCCCGCTGCATGCGCAGCGCCTGGCCCGCAGTGGGCGCTACCAGGCGGTGGTGGCCTGCGCTCTGGTGGTCGATGGCGGCATCTACCGCCACGAGTTCGTCGCCCAGACCGTGATCGAGGCCTTGATGCGGGTGCAACTCGAAACCGATGTGCCGGTGATCTCCGCCGTGCTCACGCCGCACCACTTCCACGAACATCTGGAACATCGCAAGTACTTCCAGAACCACTTCAATGTGAAGGGCACCGAGGCGGCCCTGGCCTGCGTGCAGACCGTGTCCAGCCTGCGCGCGCTGAGCGCAGCCTGATCTCCGGCCCCTCCCCCCACACTGGGACGGGCGGGGCCGTGCTGCAGTGCAACGAGGGCGCTACACTTTGCGCCCTCGCATCCGGAAATTGCTGAAAACAGGCCGGATATCCCCGTAGCCCCTCCGCCCACGCCCACCATGTCCGCTGTTTTCAATTTCACTTTCGTGCCCTGGTTCCGCTCGGTGGCGCCTTACATCCACATGCACCGGGGCAAGACCTTTGTGGTCGGCATCGCGGGCGAGGCGATTGCGGCGGGCAAGCTGCCGCACATCGCGCAAGACCTCGCGCTGATCCAGAGCATGGGGGTGAAGATCGTGCTGGTGCATGGCTTCCGGCCCCAGGTCAACGAGCAACTGCGCGCCAAGGGCCAAGAGCCACGCTACTCCCACGGCATCCGCATCACCGACGAAATCGCGCTCGACTGTGCGCAGGAGGCCGCGGGTCAACTGCGCTACGAGATCGAAGCCGCCTTCAGCATGGGCCTGCCCAATACCCCCATGGCGGGCTCCACGGTGCGCATGATCTCGGGCAACTTCCTGACCGCACGGCCTGTGGGCATCGTCGACGGCGTCGACTTCAAGCACTCGGGCCTGGTGCGCAAGGTCGACGTGGCCAGCATCCAGCGCTCGCTCGACTTTGGCGCCATGGTGCTGCTGTCGCCGTTCGGCTTCTCACCCACCGGCGAGGCTTTCAACCTCAGCATGGAAGAAGTGGCCACCCGCGTGGCCACCGAATTGCAGGCCGACAAGCTGATCTTCCTGACCGAGGTGCCCGGCATCCGCCAGGACCCGCTGGCCCCCGAGGGCGAAGACAACCCCATCGACACCGAACTGCCACTGGCCGCCGCCGAAAAGCTGCTGGCCCTGCTGCCCAAGCCGCAGCAACCCACCGACACCGCCTTCTACCTGCAGCACTGCGTTCAGGCCTGCAAGGGCGGCGTTGAGCGCAGCCACATCCTGCCCTTTGCGGTGGACGGTTCGCTGCTGCTCGAGGTCTATGTTCACGATGGCATCGGCACCATGGTGGTGGACGAAAAGCTGGAGGAACTGCGCGAAGCCACGGCGGACGACGTGGGCGGCATCCTGCAGCTCATCGAGCCGTTTGAAAAGGACGGGACCCTGGTCAAGCGCAGCCGCACCGAGATCGAACGCGACATCGAGGCCTACAGCATCATCGACCACGACGGCGTGATCTTTGCCTGCGCCGCCCTCTACCCCTACCCCGAGGCCCGCACCGCCGAAATGGCTGCCGTGACGGTCTCCCCCCAAAGCCAAGGCCAGGGCGACGGCGAAAAAATCCTCAAACGCATCGAACAGCGGGCCCGTGCCATGGGCCTGCAAAGCATATTTGTGCTCACCACCCGCACCATGCACTGGTTCATCAAGCGCGGCTTCCAGCCCGTGGACCCCGACTGGCTGCCCGAAGCCCGCAAGCGAAAGTACAACTGGGACCGCAAGAGCCAGGTATTGGTCAAGAAACTCTGAGCCTTCAGAGCCGGCACCGCTCAGCACTCGCCAGAAACTTCATCAAGCCATGTCCACGCCGAAATCCGGGATCAAACTCTTCGGGGCCGCCCCCTCACTGCTGAAGCGCCCCACCGCATCCACGCTTCTCCCCGAGCAACGCTTTGCCCAGGCTGTGGCCCTGATGCGTGAGGGGCGGAGCATGGAAGCCGAAACAACCCTCAAATTGCTGCTTCAAGGGGCTCCCCAGCATTTCGATGCACTGCAGATGTTGGGCATGTTGCACCTCAAGGGCCAACGCTGGCAAGCCGGAGTCGATGCCCTGCAAAAGGCCATTGCCATCCATGCCAACTTTGCCCCCGTCTACAACAACCTGAGCATCGGGCTGCGTGAGCTGGGGCGGGTGGACGATTCGCTCGCGGCCTCCGATCAGGCGCTGGAACTCAAGCCCGATTACCTCGAAGCCTGGATCAACAAAGGCAACACCTTGCGACGCACCCATCGGTGGTCGGAGGCCCTTGTCCACAGTGACAAAGCCTTGCAACAACACCCTGCAGAACCCCGCTTGTTGCTAGGCAAGGGACTGGCCTTGCAAGCCCTGGACAGGCTTGAGGAATCGGCTGCAGTGCTCAGGCAAGCCCTGGCGCTGGACCCTCACCAAACGGAAGCCCACTACGCCCTGGGGGCTGTACTTGAAGAGGCTGGCCAGCCACGCCAGGCACTAGACGCGCTGACGCAGGCACTGGCACAAGCCCCTCATCATGCTCCAGCCTGGAACGTCAAAGGACTGGCATTGCAGACATTGCGCCAGTACGCCCCTGCCGACCAGGCGTACCGCCAGGCCATCGCGCTGGCGCCGGACGCACCAGAGGCGCACGCCAACCTCGCGTCCTTGCTGGAAGAGCGTGGCCTCTATGGGGAAGCGCTGGCCAGCTATCAGAAAGCCATGGATTTGGGCGGCGAGCAAACAACGCTGTTGCGCCATGTGGGCGATCTGCATGCAACATTCCGCCATCACCATCGTGCCGTTCAGAGCTATCGAACGTTGTGCACCCTCGATCCCATGGCCGAGTTCGCGCAGGCTGGGCTTCTGACCAACCAGATGCGCTGCTTCGATTGGACGGACCTGGAGCAGCGGCGTGCCGCCCTTAGCGATGGATTGAAGGATGGCCGGCATCGACTCCTCCCATTCGACGCACTGACCTGCTTTGATGATCTGGCCCTGCAACAGGAAGCCGCTCGACAAAGCGTCAGCCGACTCAAGCCACCCCAGCCCCTCACCTGGAAGGCGGTCGCCACAGGCAGGCCGCGTTTGCGCCTGGCCTATGTCTCTGGTGACTTTCATGACCACGCCACCATGCACCTGATGCAGGAGGTATTTGAAAATCATGATCGGCAACGATTTGAGGTGATCGCCGTCACCATCGGCCCGCCACTGGCACCCGAACGCCAAGCCTGGATGCAGCGCCATTTTGATCAGTTGATCGATGCCAACGCGATGGACGATGCCGCGCTGATCGACTTGCTGCGAGGCTTGGAGCTGGATTTGGCCGTTGATCTGAAGGGCCACACCCGAGATGCGCGCTTTGAGGTGTTCCATCAACGGATCGCCCCCGTTCAAGTCAACTACCTAGGCCACCCAGGCACCACGGGCTCGGGTTCAATGGACTTCATCCTGGGTGACGCCATCGTCACCCCCTTGGATCATCAGGGCTTTTACAGCGAAACCATCTGGCAGTTGCCGGCTTGCTACCAGGCCAACACCAGGCTGATGCCCGAGACCCTGCCCCCGCCCCCGTCGGCTGCGGACGAAAGCCTGCCAGACGAAGGATTTGTGTTCTGTTGCTTCAACAACAGCTACAAGATCACCCCCGCACTGTTCGACGTGTGGTGTGCGCTGTTGCGGAGCGTCGAGGGCAGTGTCCTTTGGTTGCTGGGCAACGAGCCTGAGGCCCAGCGCCTTCTCCGGCAGGAAGCCGAATCACGCGGTGTTGCCGCCGAGCGGCTGGTGTTTGCCAAACGCGAGCCCCGAGACAGGCACCTGGCCAGACATGCCCTGGCAGACCTTTTTCTGGATACCTTGCCCTATGGCGCACACACCACGGCCAGCGATGCCCTGCGCATGGGCGGGGTGATGATCACCTGCCAGGGCAACAGCTTCCCGGCCCGGGTCGGGGCCAGTTTGCTGACATCCATCGGCTGCGAGGATCTGATCACCCACAGCCTGGACCAGTATTGCTCGCTGGCGCTGGCGTTGGCACGGTCTCCTGAAAGACTGGTAGAGGCACGCCAACGAACCCGGGACGGAGTGCGGCACTCTTCTTTGTTCAAGCCTGTGGCATTTACCAAACAACTGGAAGAGGCCTACCTGGGCATGGTGGCCACCAAGCGCGGGCGCTCAAGCTAGCCCACGCGGCCATCGCCGCCCCTGAATCAGTGCCTCAACCCGCGATGGGTGAGCGCATATGGCCCGCATGGAACTCGGTCTTCCGCTCGGCGGGGTTTACCCGGAAATCGACCGCTTGCAGAGATTCACTCGATTGAAATCACTGAACCTGTGCCCAGGGCAGGCTATATTGTGAAAATTGTGACGAAAGTCTACAAACCCCGGTGTGACCAACCGCGTGCCCCCACGCTTCAGCCCAGCCCCAACGCCCATGACCGACGACCACGGACCTGAAATTGCCCACAACCAGGATGAAGTCGATGTCCACTTTCGCCTGGGCCAGCTCACCCGTCAGTTGCATGACTCGCTCAATGCCCTGGGCATTGCCGACAAATTGCACGGCGCGGCCGAAGAGCTGCCCGATGCCAAGAGCCGACTGAGCTACATTGCCCGCCTGACCGGCGAGGCCGCCGAAAAGGTGCTGAACTCGGTCGACAAGACCAAGGCGGCGCGCGAACCGGTGGATGTGGAAACCCGGCGCCTGACCGAGCTGATCGAGCGCTATCCCGGCACCACCTTCACGGGCAAGGATTTGCTGACCTACCTGCACCTGGTCAGCCAGTCGAATGCGGCGATGGACGAAAACCTGACCGACATCATGATGGCTCAGGACTTCCACGACTTGACCGGCCAGGTCATCGCACGGGTGGTCAATCTGGCCTCCGACATCGAAAAGCAGTTGCTGGACCTGCTGGTCAGCACGGCTCCTGACGGCAGCAGCAGCCCGGCCCCGGCGACCAAGGACCTGCAAGGCCCGGTGGTGGACGGCCAGGCCAACCGCGAGGTCGTGACCAACCAGTCGCAGGTGGATGACCTGCTGGCCAGCCTCGGATTCTGAGCCCCTTTCCAACCCCTCTGTGGCGCTTCGGCGCCCTCCCGCATCGGCCTGGCCACCGCCCGGGCCAGCCCTGCCCAACCGGCGCGCCACCCCGGCGCCACGCCGCATCGGCCTGAATACCCCCGTACTTTCCCGCACAGGTCAGGATTTGCCCCTGTGCCTGTCAGCTTTTGGCGCAGACGCCATGGCGATCTCTTTGAAGAATGCGCTCGTCCGATTCGCAGCTGCGGATTCGTCGCTGCGTGACGCAGGCCACCCTGCGTGACGCCAGCACAGCGCGGGTCGGACGACGACCACAAGGAGACTCTTTTTGATTCAAGCCCCCACCCGCCTGCGCCCCCTGCTCGGGCTCGCGACCTTCGCCCTGATCGGCGGCCCCGCGATGGCTCAGGACAGTGCAGCCGACAACACCAGCAGCGCGGCCAAAACCGCCTGGCACACCGGATACGCCCTGATCGACGACAGCCACCTGAGCCTGCACCTGCGCAACCTGTACAAGGCCGGCACCAGCACCCCCGATGCCGCGCTGCCGCCCAACTACCACACCTGGGTTCAGGCGTCATCGCTGGACTTCAGCAGCGGCTATTGGGCTGATGCGGTCGGCTTCGACCTGTCCTACGACACCGCGCTGAACATCAGCACCGGCACCGATGCCAGCGGCTTCACCGACGGCACCCTGCCACGCAACCCGGCCAGCTTCAGCCGCATCGGTGAACACGCGCTCAAGCTCAAGTGGCAGGCCGACGAAACGAACTTCAAGTCGCGCCTGGGGGTGCAGAAGGTGTCCAACATGGGCATGCTGCACGCACGCGACAGCCGTGCGCTGGAGAAGCTCTACAGCGGCGCCCGCCTCGATGCCCAGCAAGGAGCCTGGAGCGGGCTGGTCGCCGTGGTGGATGCCAGCATCGACCGCAACGAGACCTTCAAGCGCCGCTTCACCACCGCCAAGGGCACGGCCATCGACTACCTGGCCACCGCGCAGGTCAAGTGGGAGCCGCAAAAGAACCGCTCGCTGCTGTACTTTGCCGGTGCCGCACCGCACTACGTGATGCGCGAAGGCCTGGAAGGCGTCTGGCAGGCCGACCCCAGCCAAAAGGGCTCGCTCAAGACCGAAGGCTTTCTGTACCACAACCGCGCCCTCAGCGTGTGGCAGCAGGAAAACGCCAATTCCCGCCGCGGCTTCGACCGTGACGCCTACCACACGGCGGTTCGCTTCAGCGGCCAAGCCGACAAAACCCTGTTGCAGGGCGGTGCCACCTACACCCACGCCCCGAACAGCAACCCCAACGGCATGGGCTTCTTTGAGTACAACATCGCGCGCAATGCCGTGGGCCGATTCGTCAGCCCGGCCTACAACGGGATGATCGACTACATGAACCACCGCGAGCTGATGGTGTTCGGCACAGCGGTACAACCACTGGACCGCGAATTCAGCGTGGGCGCCGGCGCCTACTACGGCAGCGGCATGAAGTTCAAGGGCGTGGGCCTGTCGCATGGCGACGTGATGGTGTTCGTCGAATACAAGCCCAGCTTCCTCAAGGGCCTGCACACCGTGGTGGCCTATGACTGGTCGCGCAACTGGCGCGAAGTTCAGGGCGTGCCCGACGTCACCCAGGGCCGACAGCTCAATGCCAGCAAGACGGGGCCGATGATCCGCCTCGACTACCGGCACGAATTCTTCTAAACCCGCAGGAGACACCTCATGATCCTCAAGAACATCCTGCGCCGGAGCTTTGGCCTGAGCCTGCTCGCTCTGGCCCTCGGCGCCCCCGTGGCCCAAGCCGCACCGGCCGAAGAAGCGGAAGTCCATCTCTTCCTGACCCGCCATGGCAAGACCATGCTCAACATCAGCGACCGCGTCCAGGGCTGGTCGGATGCCGTGCTGACCCCCGAGGGCATCGCGGTGGCGCAAGACCTGGGCCGCGGCCTGAAAAACACGCCCTTCGCGGCGGTGTACAGCAGCGACAGCGGACGCGCGATGGAAACCGCCCGCGTGGTGCAACAGTTCAGCGGCCAGACGCAGTTGCCCCTGCAGATCGACTCGCGCCTGCGCGAGTTCAACTTCGGCAGCTATGAGGCCGACCTCAACGCCACCCTGTGGGACGACGCGGCACGTTTTGACGGCTTGCCTCTGGGGCCTTGGCTTGAAAAGTTCACGCCCAAGCGCTTTGCCAACACCGTCGCTGCCATGGACCGCCAGCGTGGCACCACGCATGGCAAGACCTGGCCGGCCGAGGACTACGCCACCATCACCCAGCGACTGACCAGTGCCCTGACCGACATCGCCAGCCAGCAGGCACTCAAGGGTGGCGGCAAGGTGCTGGTGGTTTCGCATGGCCTGGCCATCGCGGCCGTGGTGGACACCCTGGCCCCCGGCAACAACTACCCGCTGCACAAGCCGCTGTCCAACGCCAGCATCACCGAGGTCGTCTACCGCGGTGGCCGTTTCGAGGTGCTGACCTTCAACGAAATGAAGTACGTCAAGGCAGGCCAGGCAGCCGCCAAGGGCAAGCCGTAACCCAGCCCCCGCGCACGCCTGTGCGCCCCTGCCCGGCTCCAGCAGGCCCCTGCCCGGGGCCGGGCCCCGACGCGCCCCTACCTCACCCCCCCCACACCTCCATGACCACAGCCCAACGCGCCCCCGACACCCTGCTGCCCGGGCGCACCGCCCCGGCGCGCGCCTCACGCCGCTTCATTGCTTTGTACGGCCTGGCCACTTTCGGCTTCTGGATGGCCGTGATGACCCCGGTCATCGTCACCATGGCCCTCAAGGTGAACCAGTTGGCCCCCGACAGCAAAGAGTCCACCCTGGCCTGGGTGCTCGGCATCGGGGCCTTCGTGGCCATGATTGCCAACCCGGTGGCCGGACTGTTCAGCGACCGCACCCGCTCGCGCTTCGGCATGCGCCGCCCCTGGCTGGTCGGCGGAGCGCTGCTGGGCTTGGCCGGCTTGGCCATCGTGGCCATCAGCCCGTCGGTGTGGATGCTCATGGTCGGCTGGTCGATCGCCCAGTTGGCCTACAACGCCGTCCTGGCGGCCCTGATGGCCTTGATGCCCGACCAGATTCCTGAATCTCAGCGTGGCGCCGTCGGCGGCCTGCTGGGCATGTGCATGCCGGCCGGCATCCTCGCCGGGGTGTACGTGGCCCAGGAGACAAGCAGCCTGGCCCAGATGTTTTTGTTGCCCGCGGGCCTGTTCACGGTCTTCGTGCTGGTGCTGTGCGCCAGCATGCGCGACCGCATGGCTCCCGCACAGTTGCCCGAAGCGCTGGGCCTGTCGGGCTTTGCCCGCAGCTTCCTGATCAGCCCGCGTGGCGCCCGCGATTTTCTGTGGGCTTTTGCCAGCCGCTTCATGCTGCTGCTGGGCATCGCCACCCTGATGACCTACCAGGTGTTCTACATGCTCGACAAGCTGGGGGCGAGCACCGAGGCCGTGCCCGACATGATGTTCCGCTCCACCCTGGTGTCGTCCATCACCATCGTGCTGTCGAGCCTGGCCAGTGGCTGGCTCAGCGATCGCAGCGGGCGGCGCAAGGCCTTTGTGCTGATGGCCGCGCTGATCTACGCGGCCGGCCTGCTGGTCATCGGCGTGGCCCATGACTTTCATGGCCTGCTGCTGGGCGTGGGCGTGTGCGGCCTGGGCCAAGGCATGTATGTGGCGGTCGACCTGGCCCTGGTGACCGAAGTGCTGCCCAACCCCGATGAGGCCGCCAAAGACCTGGGCCTGTTCAACCTGGCCAGCGCCATGCCGCAATCCGTGGCGCCCATGATCGCCCCCCTGTTCCTGGCCTTGGGCGGCCCCCAGAACTACAGCGCGCTGTTCACCGCCGCGGCCGTGTTCGCCTTGCTGGGCGCACTGGCCGTGCTGCCCATCCGCAAGGTGCGCTGATCCCCTCTCTTCAACAGAAACTTCCTGCAGCCCTGATCCCATGAACACCCTGAATCCCCTGCACGCCGACTGGCGCCACCAACCCGGCCTGAACGAACGCGTGGCCGAACTGCTGGCCCGCATGAGCCTGAACGACAAGATCGAACTGGTCAGCGGTGACCTCAACTACAACTTCGGCTTCTACAGCGCGGCCGTGGCCGGCCCCGGCCTGCCCGAACTGACCATGGCCGACGGCCCTTGCGGCGTGCGCATCAACAATGGCGCCGTGCATGGTGGCCGCGCCACCGCCCTGCCAGCGCCGATCGCCCTGGCCGCCAGCTGGAACACCGAACTGGCCCAGCGCTATGGCGACGTGCTGGGCTGGGAGGCCCGCGCCAGCGGCCACAACGTGATCCTGGCGCCGGCCGTGGACATCGCACGTGTGCCGGTGGGCGGGCGCACCTTCGAATCCTTTGGTGAGGATCCCCTGCTCAATGCCCGCATGGCGCTGGCCGAGATTCCGGCCATCCAGGCTCACTCGGTTGCCGCCTGCCTCAAGCACTACGCCGTCAACAACCAGGAGCACGAACGCGCCAGCGTGAACGCCGCGGTGGACGAAGCCACCCTGCGCGAAATCTACCTGCGGCCGTTCGAGGCCGTGGTGCGCCACAGTGCCGTGGCCTCGCTGATGGGGGCCTTCAACCGTGTCAACGGCGTTTTTGCCTGCGAGAACCACTGGCTGCTGGACCAGGTGCTGCGCCGCGAGTGGGGCTTTGCGGGCTGGGTGATGAGCGACTATGCCGCCACCCACAGCACGGCGCCCTCGGCCCTGGCCGGCCTGGACCAGGAGCAACCCTCGGGTCAGCACTATGGTGAGCGCCTGCAACAGGCCGTGGAGCAAGGCCAGGTGCCCCTGGCCACCCTGGACGAGATGTGCCGCCGCATCCTGCGCACCATGGTCGGCCTGCAGCTGATTGAGCGCCCGCCCGTCATCGCCCCCTTGAACGACGAAGCCCACCGCAGCGTCGCCCAGGCCGTGGCCGAACAGGCGGTGGTGCTGCTGAAGAACGACGACGCTCTGCTGCCGGTGCGCCCCGAGACCCTGCGCCGCGTGGTGGTGATCGGCCCGGACGTCGACAACGCCAGCGTGGCCGGTGGCGGCAGCAGCCGGGTGCAACCGGCGCATGCCGTGAGCCTGCTCGAGGGTCTGCGCCAGCGCCTGGGCTCCGATGTGCTGGTACAGCATGCCGTGGGCAGCGACCCCATCTCGTCGGCCGATCTGCTGCCAGGGCCCGATTCCCTGCCCAGTGACTGCCTGCGCAGCGGCCCCGAGGCCGATGCCGGGCCCGGCCTGCACACCCGCTTCTGGAACAACCCCCACCTGGGCGGCGAGTCCTGCTTTGAATGCGTGATGCCCCAGGTGGCCCTGAACGGCGGCTTCTTCAATTTCCCGGGCTTTGACGCCAACTCCAGCCGCTACCCCAAGCTGCCCAATGAACTGTCGGGAGGCATCTCGGCGCGCTTCACAGGCCGCCTGGTGGTGCCCACCAGTGGCCGCTACGAGCTCTGCGCCACCTTGTTGGGCACACTGCGCATCTGGCTCGACGGCGAGCTGGTGCTGGATGCCTTCCGCGCTGGCGGCGGCTCGGCCAGTGGGGCCGGTGCCTCCGGCGCTGCCTGGGGCGCCCATGCTGACGTGAAACGCGCCACCGATGGAAGTGACAGCCCGGTGGCACCCGACTGGCCCGTGGCCCAGGCCCAGATGAACCTGCGCGCCGACAGCCTGCCCGAAGCCCGCGAACTGCCACCTCAGCCACTGGGCAGCGGCGGCGGCGAGGCGGGCCCGCCCCCCGAAACAGCCGGCGTCGCCCTGGAACTGCAGGCGGGTGCCCAGGGCCATGAGCTGTGCATCGAGTACCTGGCCAACGCCCCCTCGCAAGGCTGGCTGACCGGCGCCCAGGTGCGCCTGGGCTGGCGCCCGCCCAGTGAAAGCCCTACCGCGTCGGTGCGCGAAGCCTGCGCTCTGGCCGAAGGCGCGGACCTGGTGGTGGTGGCAGTGCGCAGCTACGAAACCGAGCAGATGGATCGCCCCGACCTGCGACTGCCCAACAACCAGGCCGCCCTGGTGCGCGCCGTGGCCGCGGCCAACCCGCGCACCGTGGTGATCAACATGAGCGGCGGCCCGGTCGAGACCGAAAGCTGGGAAAGCGGCGTGCCCGCCATCCTGCAGGCCTGGTACCTGGGGCAGGAACAAGGCAGTGCCCTGGCGCGCATTCTGGTCGGCGATGTGAACCCCTCGGGCAAACTGCCGGTGAGCTTTCCACTCAGCGCCCATGGCCTGCTGCGCAGCCGCGCCCAGTACCCGGGCGAGGACGGCACCGTGCATTACAGCGAAGGCCTGCAGGTGGGCTACCGGGGCTTCGATGCACGGGCCTTGCCGGTGCGCTTTGCCTTCGGCCACGGCCTGTCCTATACCCGCTTTGAGTACAGCGATCTGCAAGTGCAAGCCGATGCCGACGGGCTGGAGCTCAGCTTCACGGTACGCAACAGCGGAGCGTGTGCCGGCCGCGAAGTGGCCCAGGTCTACCTCGGCCTGCCCGTGCCCGGCCAGCCGCCCCATCGCCTGGTCGACTTTGCATCCCTGTCGCTGGCTGCCGGCGAAAGCCACCGGGTGCACCGCCGCATCAGCCGCAACGACCCGGGCCACCCCCTGAGCGTCTGGACCGAGAGCGGCTGGCAATGTGCCCGCGGCCCGTTGCGGGTGGAGGTTGGCAGCTCCTCACGCGACCTGCGCCTGACGACCCAGGTGCTGTTCTGAATTGCCCAACACAGCCTCGCCAGACCCTGCAGGCCTTCTGCGGACCATCTGCGGGCTCTGGCGAAACTCAAACCCCCGGGTCGGCCTGGTGCCGGCCCTGCCCTCCCTATGACCGAACACGACATCGAGCAACTGATTTCCCGCATGACCCTGGCCGAGAAGCTGGGCCAGATGACCCAGGTGCAGCCGCATGGCCGCGACCAGGAAGAGCGCGTGCGCCGGGGCGGCGCCGGCTCCCTGATCAACGTGGTGGGTGACGATGCCTACCATTACCAGTGGCTGGCGGTGGAACACTCCCGCCTGGGCATTCCGCTGCTGCTGGGCCGGGACGTGATCCACGGCTTTCAGACCGTGTTTCCGATCCCCCTGGGCCAGGCCGCCGCCTTCGACCCCGAGCGCGTGCGCCTGGCCGCCGCGCATTCGGCGCGCGAAGCCGGTGCAGCCGGCGTGAACTGGACCTTCTCACCCATGCTGGACGTGGCCCGTGACCCGCGCTGGGGGCGGATTGCCGAGAGCTTTGGGGAAGACCCGCTGCTGATCTCGCGCCTGGGCGTGGCCATGGTGCAGGGCTACCAGCAAGAAGGCGTGGCGGCTTGCGCCAAGCACTTTGTGGGCTATGGCGCGGCCGAAGGCGGGCGCGACTACAGTGCCACCGACCTGGCCCCGAGGGCCTTGCTCGACACCTATCTGCCCCCCTTCCTGGCAGCCCAGCAAGCCGGTGTGATGACGGTGATGAGCGCCTTCAACGACCTCGACGGCGTGCCCGCCACCGGCCACGAAGACCTGATCCGTGGCACGCTGAAAGAACGCTGGGGCTTTGATGGCCTGGTGGTCAGCGACTGGTGCTCGGTGACCGAGATGATTGCCCACGGCTTTTGCGAAAACGCCGCCGCGGCCGCCCATGCCGCCGTGAGCGCCGGCGTCGACATGGAAATGGCCAGCACCAGCTATGGGGACCACATTGCGGGCCTGATCGAACAAGGCCTTCTGGACGGGACCCTGGTCGACGACGCCGTGCGCCGCATCCTGCGCATCAAGGCCCGGCTGGGCTTGTTCCAGCACCCCTATGGCGCACCTGACCGCACCCCAGCCCAGCGCCCGGCGGCCACCCAACTGGCACGCAGCCTGGCTCGCGACAGCTGCGTGCTGCTGAAAAATGAGCACGGACTGCCCTTGGGCGAGCACGCACGGCGTGTGGCGGCGATCGGCCCTCTGGCCGATGCCCCGGGCGAACAACTGGGCTGCTGGGTGTTCGATGGCGAACGCCAGCACAGCCAGACCGTCTTCGCGGCCTTGCAGGAGCGCCTGGGCCCCCGGCGCGTGGTGCATGCCCGCGGCCTGGAGCACTGCCGCAGCCACGATCTGGACGGACTGGACGCGGCGGTCGCCCTGGCCCGCAGCGCCGAGGTGGTGGTGCTGTGCCTGGGCGAGGACGCCGGTCTGAGCGGCGAAGCCCACTGCCGGGCCCACCTCGACTTGCCCGGCGCGCAGCAGACCCTGCTGGAGGCGGTGGCCGCCACCGGCGTGCCCGTGGTGCTGGTGATCATGGCCGGCCGCCCCCTGGTGCTGGGGCCGGTGCTGCCGCACGCCCAGGCCGTGCTGTACGCCTGGCACCCGGGCAGCCAGGGCGGCCCGGCCATCGTCGATGTCCTGTGCGGCGAGTCCCCCAGCGGACGCCTGCCGGTGAGCTTTCCGCGCAGCGTGGGCCAGATCCCCATCTTCTACAACCACAAAAACACAGGTCGCCCGCCCCATCCCGATGCACCCAGCATCCCCTCGGGCACCCCGCTGGACCCGAGCGGCTTCTTTGCCGCCTACCTCGATGAGGACCACCGGCCTCTGTTCCCGTTCGGCTTCGGCCTGGGCTATACCCGCTTCGAGTACAGCGACCTGCAACTGTCGGCCAGCCAACTCACACCGGGCGGCACCCTGTGCGCCTCGGTGCTGCTGAGCAACACCGGGCACCGCAGCGCCACCGAAGTCGTGCAGTTCTATGTGCGCGATCTGGTGGGCTCGGTGACCCGCCCGGTGCGCGAGCTGAAAGACTTTCAGCGCATCAGCCTGCTACCCGGCGAAAGCCAGCGCGTGAGCTTCGAACTGCACACCGACGCACTGCGCTTTCATGACCGGCACCTGCGTCTGGTCTGCGAGAGCGGACGCTACGAGCTGTGGATCGGGCCCGATTCGGCCTCGGGGCCGAGCGCGGGGTTTGAGGTGACCACGTCGCAGGCGTGAGGCCTCAGGGCACCAGGCGCCGCAAAGCAACTGCGGCATCCACAATCCCAATCCCCTGGTAAGACGCCAGGGGGGGGCAGATTTTGTTTGTGTCCAGGCACGATCAGACCTGGACGTGCCGGCCCAATGCCAGCCCGGCCACGCCTTGCTGGTTGGTCAAAGCACTCTTTTTGTGAAAGCACTCTTTTATTCCAAAAAAGTATTTATTCATGGAACAACATGAATTACTGTTATATTCGCCGGGTGGTGGCCGGAGCCAACAAAGCTGGCAAAAACCAGGAACCACACACAAAAGAGTGCGCCGCCTCATTGTTGATGCAGCCCCTCCAGTTGGTTTGTAGAGCTGCAGCCAACAGCGTTTCCAATGCTCACGCAGCTCGATTCGAGCCTGCGCTTCTGAATGAATCAGATTTCAAAGACCTCCATTTCCATGGGCAAGTACGTCGTTTCGCCCACGACATATCAGACCGATTGCGGCCGCTTCCGTGCCTCTTTTTCGGTCCACCGCTCTCTCGGCAACGGCAGCTACTGCCGCGTTTTCCGCTTCGACAAGGCCTTCGCCTCGCGTGATGCGGCCCGGCTCTTTGCCGTGACACAGGGCTGGTTGCAAACGTGCATGGCCTCGCCTCCCGTTTGCTGACGACTCGCTCCAGGCAGATCCGATCCAATCCCCCCCAGCTGCAGCGCGCCTCAGTGGCGCCCGCCAGCATCATGAATGGGTGCCACCAGCTGCGCACCGCACCTCAGAAAGGCTCCAACATGAGCACCAAAATCTACGTGGGCAATCTGCCCTATTCCGTCGACGACGCCAGCCTGAAAAGCAATTTTTCCGAGTTCGGCAGCGTTTCATCCGCCAAGGTGATGATGGACCGCGAAACCGGTCGCTCCAAGGGCTTCGGCTTTGTGGAAATGGCCTCCCTTGAGGTGGCTCAGGCCGCCATCACCGGCCTGCACGGCATGTCTGTCGATGGCCGCTCCATTGTGGTGAACCTGGCCCGCCCGCGCGAAGATAACAACAAGTCCGGCGGCTACAGCGCTGCCGGTTACACCGCCACCCAACGCAAGGATGTTGGCTATGGCACGGGCGGATACGGCGGCGGACGCTACTGATCTCCGAACTGCACAGTTGAAAGGCCTGCTCTTGCGAGCAGGCCTTTTTTCATGGCGCGTCCGACACAGGCGCCCACGTCCTTTGGGATTGAGGGGCGAGAATCCTCAGGAAGACTCGGACTTCAAGCACCTGTCGAGGTGTCGGGGCCCTGATCTTTTCAAACAGCGCGCCCACGGCCTGGGTGTGCAGGGTGTTCGCTCAGTGAAAATCGCATGGGGACGCTAGCGCAAAGCGCCCCAAGCCGCCATCGCGGCCCCCACTTCCACGGGGCTGCGCCCCGACCAGGGTGCCCGGCCCAGCAGGGCTTGTACGCAGGCCTGCTGCATGGCCGGCACGGGCGAGTAGGCATTGATCCAGCAGCGGCAACCCGAGGCATCCGCCAGGTGATAGGGGTTGCCAAAGGAGATCAGCAGGTGTGGCAGGGTGTGCCAGTGGCGCTCCATGGCGCGGGCGGTGTCGCCGTGCAGGCGCTTCCAGTCCAGGCGCAGGCTGCCCCGGCACATGCCGGCCTCACGGGCCAGCACATAGATCAGCACGTCGTGCAGGTCGGGATCGACCAAGGTGTGGGGACGGTAGCGGGTCACGACAAAGCCCTCGGCCTGCAGCAGCTCAGCCATGCGCAGATCGGGCAAGGGCTGGCCGAAGGGGGTTTGTCGCTCGCCCTCTTCCACCAGCAGGATGCGGCGATGCCGCTGGGGCACCAGGGGCAGCAGGCCGTCCAGGTCGCGCACCCGGGTCAGGGCCGCAGCGGCACATTCGCGGACCCATTGCTGTTCCTGGTCGCGTTCGGCGGTCTCATCGGGCCCAACCGAAGGGGGGGCACCGGAGCGTCGCGGTGACGGTACCAGGCCCAGCACGCATTGCAGCGCCAGCACCCGCGCCAGGGCTTGGTTGACCCGGGCCCAACTCAGGCGCCCCTCGGCCAAGGCACGCTCCAGATACGCCACATCGAGCTCGGGCTGCCCCGAGAACAGCAACATGTCACAACCCGCAGCGACCGCCTGAGGCAGGGTCTGCCAACGGGGACCACAGGCTGAAAAGCCGGCCATCAGCGTGGCATCCGACAGCAAGAGCCCCTCAAAACCCAGTTCACCGCGCAGCCACTCGGTGCTGAGCACCGGCGACAGGCTGGCGGGCCGGTTCAGCCCTCCGTCCAGGGCGGGCAGCCCGATGTGGCCACACAAGACGGTGCGCACGCCCGCCTCGATGGCGGCGCGCCACACCGGGGCATAGCGGGCCAGCCAGGCCTCACGCGACAGGCTGTTGCAACTGGGCTCCAGGTGGTGGTCCCGCCAGTCCACACCATCGCCGGGCCAGTGCTTGGCGCTGGCGGCCAGCCCCTGTGCCTGCAAACCTTGCACAAAGGCCCGCGACAAGGCCGCCACCTGGGCCGGATCGACACCGAAGGAGCGGGTGTTGACCACCGGGTTGTGCGGATTGAGGTCCAGATCGACCACGGGCGACAGCACCCAGTTGACCCCGCAACGCCGCGCCGCCTGGGCCGCAGCCTGCCCCATGCGGCGGGCCCAGACGGTGCGCCCGGTGGCAGCCACCGCCATGGCGTTCGGAAAACCCAGCCCATCGGCACCGGTGTGCTCACCAAACTCGATGTCGGCTGCGACCAGCACATCCGCCCGCCCCAATGAGCGGGCATGGGACTGTAGCTGGCTCACCAACCGGGCACTGTGCTCATCAGGGGCGCCCGGCACAAACAATCCACCCACGCCTTGTGCCACCCAGGACTGATAGCGCACCGGGGTGCCGTCGGCCAGGGCCAGCACCAACAGCCGCCACAAGCGCTGACGTGGCGGCAGGGTTTGCAACTGCTGCGTCACCCAGGCACGCTGCCAGGGCTTGAGGCTCAGTGGTCCCGACGCCGGCAAGGCGTCTGCAGGCTCAACTGTTCGAGGGCGGGACATAAGCTTGCAGCAGACGCATGGCGTCCAACTCGTTCGCCGCGCCGTAGGCGCTGCCAGCGCGCCCGGGGACCACCCGATGGGCCAGGCGCCATTCACCTGGGGTGCAACCCAGCGCGCGGCGAAAGGCCAGGTTGAACGCCTTGGCATTGGGAAAGCCACAGGACAGCGCCACATCGAGCAAGGTGCCGGTGACGGGCCGACTCAGGGCATCGAGGGCCCGGCGCAGCCGCACCAGGGTGATGAACTGGCCGAAGGTGTTGCCCGTCTCGGCCTTGAACAGCCGGGCCAGGTAGCCGCTCGACCAGCCCAGGGCCTGGGCCACCTCCCCCACCGAGATGGGCTCGGCCACATGGTCCTGCACATACTGGCAGACCCGCTGCAGGCGCCGGCCCAGGGCCTGCTCCTCCTCGGGCAGCAGCATGGGATGGGCCTCGGGCCCCAGCGCCGAGGGCAGGCCACGGATCAGGCACGACACCATTTGCAAGACACCGGCCTCGATTTCGAGCTTCCAACCCGGGCGCTGCAGGCGCTGCTCCCACATCATGGACGCCAGCAGGCCGCGCAGTCGGTCTCGCAAGGGGCGCAGGCTGGGCTCGCTGTTGAGCCCCTCGATCTGAAAACGCCGGCGTCGAAACTCCGGGTCATGCCGCGCACCGGCGGGGTCCAGTTGCAGGCACAACACCAGATTGGCGCCCCCCAGGTCGTGGCTGGCATGGGGCTCGCCCGCATGCACCAGGGCCAAATCACCCGTCCGTACCCGCTGCAAGCCCATCGCGGTGTGCAACTCGACCTCGCCGTTGAGCACCAGCAAAAGCTCGAAGGCCGAATGCAGGTGCAGCCCCACGTCTCGCACATCGTGGAAAAACAGGCGCAGAGGCAACTCGGCCGGAAAGCCAATGCGCTCTACCTGCCAGCCCAGGGTGCGAGGCGGCCCAACGGGCGCAGCCGCCGGCGTGGCCTCAGGCAGATTGCTGTCGTCAAGTGAAAATGCCGAACCAATTTCCAAGGCCATGTGCCGCGCTCCAGTGCGTGTCATGCGGCGGATCACTGACCCAGTTCCGGCGCAGGAACGGCGCGGATTCTGGCCCCAAAGGAGGCGCTGGCTTGTCAGCGAACACCTCGTATTGCTCCGATCGTCGCTAAAAACGCACCGGCCAACGGCTCCAGACGTGAAAAAGCCGCCCCAAAGGGCGGCTTCTTGGCTGAGGGGTCGCAACGGTTGAAACGGCTCAACGACGGCGTTGGCGCAGCAGCAGCAGCACCGAAGCCAAGGCCAGGCCGACAAACACCACGAACGACCAGTTGGCGATCGAGCCCCCCAGAAAGGTCCAGTCGATGGCCGAGCAATCACCGCTGCCCTTGAACACCATGGGGATCACGCGCTGCAGCGGAAAGGCCTCGATCATGCCGTAGAGGTCGCGGCCGCAGGTCAGCACCTCGGGCGGGTTCCATTGCAGCCAGCTCTGGCGTGCCGCCACAAAGGCGCCAAAGCCCGAGGTCAGCAGGATCAGCACACCACCGGCCAGCCAGCCGCCGCGGCGCGGCGACAAGGCTGCCAGCCCGGCCCAGACCGCCACCAGCAGCAAAGCGTAGCGCTGCACGATGCACATCGGGCAAGGCTCCAGCCCGACCACGTGTTGCAGGTAAAGCCCGAAGGCCAGCATGCCCAGGCAAGTGGCGCTGGCCAGGGCCAGCAACAGGCGCGGTGCGCGGTCGAACCAGTTCAGCAAAAACAAATCAGTGTCCTTCAACAAACACGCGAGCGCGGCGTGGCGTGACCACCAGCAGCTCGCCTTCACGGAAACCCAGATCACGGTATTGTTGCGCAGGGATTTGCGCCTCGATGATCGTGTCCTGGGTGCGATTTTCCGCTGTTTGGTGATCTTCGGACGGAATAAGTTCCAACCTGGCGATCGGCCCCACCACGATGGCCCGGCTGAGCTGGGCCACGATGCCCCGCGGGCGGCCCTGCGCATCGATGCCGGCCCCCGGCACGTGGCGCTCGACCTCGAAGTCGTGCGGGCGCACATAGGCCGAGGCCTTGGCGTTCTGCGCACTGGCGTGTTCGGGTGAATCGATCTGCAAGCCCTCCAGATGCACCTGGCCTTCGTGAGCCCGGCCATGGAACAGGTTCACATCGCCCAGGAACCCATACACGAAGGGACTGGCCGGGTGATCCCAGACCTCTTGGGGCGAGCCGCTCTGCTCGACCTGGCCCTGGTTCATCAGCACCACGCGGTCGGCCACTTCGAGGGCTTCTTCCTGGTCGTGGGTCACGAAGATGCTGGTCACGTGCAGCTCGTCATGCAGGCGGCGCAGCCAGCGGCGCAGTTCCTTGCGCACCTTGGCGTCCAGCGCACCAAAGGGCTCGTCCAGCAGCAGCACCTTGGGCTCGACCGCCAACGCGCGCGCCAGGGCAATGCGCTGGCGCTGGCCGCCCGAGAGCTGGCTGGGGTAACGGTCGGCCAACCAATCCAGTTGCACCAGCTTGAGCAGGTCGTGCACCTTGGTCTTGATCTGGGCATCGCTGGGGCGTTCGCCGCGCGGCTTGACGCGCAGGCCGAAGGCCACGTTCTCGAACACCGTCATGTGCCGGAACAGCGCGTAATGCTGGAACACAAAACCCACGCCGCGCTCGCGCACATGCACGTCGGTGGTGTCCTCGCCCGAAAACAGGATGCTGCCGGTGTCGGGGGTTTCCAGGCCGGCGATGATGCGCAGCAAGGTGGTCTTGCCACAGCCCGAGGGGCCAAGCAGGGCGATGAGTTCGCCCGAGTCGATGTCGAGGCTGACGTCCTTCAGGGCATGGAAGTCGCCGAAATGCTTGCTGACGTTGCGGATCTGAATGCTCATGTTCTTCTTCCTCAGGCGATGGCGCCCTGGCGGGCCTGGACGGCGGATGGGGCGGTTGGGGTCGCCGGGGCTTCAGGCGGCTGGGCCTCGGCGTCGCGCATTTCCTTCTCGTGGCGCCACTCGACCACCGACTTGATCAGCAGGGTGACCAGCGCCAGCAAGGCCAGCAGCGTGGCCACGGCAAAGGCCGCCACCGACTGGTATTCGTTGTAAAGGATCTCGACGTGCAAGGGGATGGTGTTGGTCTGACCCCGGATGTGGCCGGACACCACCGAGACAGCGCCGAACTCGCCCATGGCGCGGGCATTGCAAAGGATCACGCCATAGATCAAGCCCCACTTGATCTTGGGCAGGGTAACCAGCCAGAAAGTCTGCCAGCCGCTGGCGCCCAGCACGATGGCGGCCTGCTCCTCGTCGCTGCCCTGGGCCTGCATCAGCGGGATCAGCTCCCGGGCGATGAAGGGAAAGGTCACGAACACAGTGGCCAGCACGATGCCGGGCACGGCAAAGACGATCTTGATGTCGTGCGCCTGCAACCAGGGGCCGAACCAGCCCTGTGCACCGAACATCAGCACATAGATCAGGCCGGCCACCACAGGCGACACCGAGAAAGGCAGGTCGACCAGGGTGGTCAGAAAGGACTTGCCCGGAAACTCGAACTTGGCGATCGACCAGGCTGCGGCGATGCCAAACACCAGGTTCAGCGGCACGGCCACGGCGGCGGTCAGCAAGGTGAGGCGGATGGCCGACCAGGCATCGGGCTCCTTCAGGGCCTCAACGAAGGGCCCCAGGCCTTTGCGCAAGGCCTCGGTGAACACCGCGGCCAGCGGCAGGAACAGGAACAGGGTCATGAACACCAGCGCCAGGCCGATCAACAACCATTTGACCCACACGGCCTCGGTGGTGCCGGCCTTGACGCGGGCGATGGGCTTGCGTGCGCTCATGCCGGAGCTCCTGAATGACGGCGCTGCCAGGTTTGCAGCGCATTGATGACCAGCAACAGCACAAACGAGATCATCAGCATGACCACGGCCACCGCCGTGGCACCGGCATAGTCGTACTGCTCCAGCTTGCCAATGATGATCAGGGGGGTGATCTCGGAAATCATGGGCATGTTGCCGGCAATGAAGATGACCGAGCCGTATTCGCCGATCGCACGCGCAAAAGCCATGGCAAATCCGGTCAGCAAGGCGGGGGCGATGGACGGCAGGATGACCCGCAAAAAGGTCTGCAAGCGGGTGGCGCCCAGGCAGGTGGCGGCTTCCTCGAGTTCTTTTTCAGCGTCTTCGAGCACGGGCTGCACGGTGCGCACCACGAAAGGCAGGCCGATGAAGATCAGCGCGATCACCACGCCCGCCGGCTTGAAGGCCACCGGCATGCCCCAGGCCTCCAGGTACTG
The DNA here is from genome assembly GCF_058791075.1 of Curvibacter sp. EU05-FHT14A10. Taxonomy (NCBI): domain Bacteria; kingdom Pseudomonadati; phylum Pseudomonadota; class Betaproteobacteria; order Burkholderiales; family Comamonadaceae; genus Curvibacter; species Curvibacter sp. EU05-FHT14A10. Next base: position 311,574 of record NZ_JBYTDE010000001.1, on the reverse strand, counting down.
GCCCACCCAGCCATTGCCGGCCAGCAATGCCGTCAAGGAGATGCCGGCCACGGCGGTGGGCAGCGCGAAAGGCAGGTCCACCAGCGCGTCGACGATCTTCTTGAACGGAAAGGTGTAGCGCACCAGCACCCAAGCCACCAACAGGCCGAACACCACGTTGACCAGGGCCGCAATCAGAGAGGCACCGAACGTCAGGCGGTACGAGGCCAGCACGCGCGGTGCCGTGACGGCATGCCAGAACTGATCCCAGCTCAGGGTGCTGGTCTTGAACAGCAGCGCCGACAGCGGAATCAACACAATCACGGCCAGGTACATCAGGGTGTAGCCCAGCGTGAGACGAAAACCGGGCAGCACCCGTTTCGCGCCCCCCCGCTTGGGGGGCGCATGGCTGACAGAAGTGGTCATGGGGTTTACCGGGCGCCAGGGGCGTAGAGCTTGTCGAACTGGCCACCGTCATTGAAGTGGACCTTCTGGGCCTCGGCCAGGGAGCCGAAGTAGTCCGACACGGCAAACAGCTGGATGGGCTTGAAGACGTCGGCGTGCTTCTTCAGCACCGTGGCCGAGCGGGGGCGCAGGGCATGCTTGGCCGCGATTTCCTGAGCCTCTTCGGAATACAGGTAATCCAGGTAGGCCTTGGCGAGTTCGCCCGTGCCCTTCTTGGCCACGGTGCGCTCCACCACGGCCACCGGGTTCTCGGCAATGATGCTGATCGAGGGGTGCACCGCATCCACCTTGCCGGCGCCGAACTCGCGGTCGACCGACACCACTTCGGATTCGAAGGTGACCAGCACGTCGCCGATGTTGCGCTGCAAAAAGATCGTGGTGGCATCGCGCCCGCCCTTGGCCAGCACAGGCACGTTCTTGTAAAGCTTGCTGACGAATTCGGCCGCCTGGGCATCCGTGCCGCCCTTCTTGCGCACATAGCCCCAGGCCGCCAGGTAGGCCATGCGGCCATTGCCGCCCGTTTTGGGGTTGACCACGATGACCTGGATGCCGGGTTTGATCAGGTCGTCCCAGTCCTTGATGTTCTTGGGGTTGCCGTTGCGGGTCAGGAACAGCATGGTCGAGGTGGTGGGCGAGGCGTTGCCCGGGAAGCGTTTGGCCCAATCCTTGGCCACCACGCCGGTGCTGGCCAGAAAGTCGACATCGGTGGTGGTGTTCATGGTCACCACGTCGGCCTCCAGCCCGTCGTTGACGGCGCGCGCCTGGGCGCTGGAGCCGCCATGGGCCTGGTCGATCTTCACGTCCTTGCCCGTGGTCTTCTTCCAATGGGCGACGAAGGCCGCGTTGTAGTCCTTGTAGAACTCGCGGGCCACGTCGTACGAGGCATTGAGCAAAGTGGTGGTCTGTGCGCCTGCCAGCGTGCCGGTCGCCAGCATCAGGGTGGCCAGGGCCAGTTTGATTTTTGTCTTCATGGTCATTCTTGTGTCGAGGAAACAGGGTGTGGGGTGACAGGTTGGCCCAGGGCCAGATCACCCGCCAGGGATTGCAACAGGGCCAGGCCCAAGGGCCACTCGCCATGCCCGGACTCCACATTGATGTGGCCGGCGTCCTGCAAGCGAACCAGCTCGCTTCCCCAGGACCGCGCATAGGCGCCGGCCAGCCGGATCGGGCAAAACGGGTCGTTGCTGCTGGCCACGAGGATACTTCGGTATGGCAAACGCTCACACGGCGCCGGGGCAAAGTCACTGAGCACGGCGCGGCGTTCCGGGTCGGCCGGAGCCACCAGCAGCGCCCCTTTGACGCGCTCACGCAGGTCGGCAGGCAAGTGCACCACCGCCATGCACCCCAGGCTGTGCGCCACCAGGACCACCGGGGCCTCAGCGGCCTCGATGGTCTCCCCCAGCGTGCGCACCCAGGCCGCCCGGCTCGGCGTGATCCAGTCATCCTGGCGCACACGACGCGCTGCCGGCAGGCGCTCAGCCCACAGGCTTTGCCAATGGCCGGGGCCGGAATCCCGCCAGCCCGGCACGATGATCACAGAGGTTGAGCGGGTCACGGCCTCAGCCCCACACCGGGGCGCCACGCGCCATCAAGGCCTGGGCACAGGCCGGTTGGGCGGAAAGGTCAAAAGCCGTCATGCAAACATCCTGATTAGAAGCGTCGGACGCATTCTGCGAACAAGGCTTTAAAACGAGAACGAATAGTTCGTTGTTTGTTTATGCGAAATTTCGCATGTAGAGCACCAACCCGTCCGAGTCAGCGGCCGTCTTGCAACCGCCATCCAAGGTGCACCCCGTCGATTGGACTCACCAATGGAACAATGCATTGCAAAAATGCTGGCTTATCAGCAATTGGCGCGCCGGTGACAATTCACACACCGCCCAACGGGCCCTTTTCTACCCTCGAAGGAAGATTCCATGAAACTGCTTCACATTGACTCCAGCGTGCTCGGCGACAACTCGGTTTCGCGTCAACTGACGGCTCAGACCGTGGCCCAGTGGAAAGCACGCAACCCGGGCGCCGAAGTCAGCTACCTGGATGTGGCCGCGCAAGCTCCCAGCCACCTGAACGGCGACTCGCTGGGCTTTCGTCTGCCCGCAGGCAGCGCGCTGACCGAAGTGCAACAACGTGAAAACGCCATCTCGGAAGCCCTGGTGACGCAATTTCTGGCGGCCGACGTGATCGTGGTCGGTGCCCCGCTTTACAACTTCAGCGTCCCCAGCCAGCTCAAGGCCTGGATCGACCGCATCTGCCAGGTGGGCCGCACCTTCAAGTACACCGACAAGGGCCCCCAAGGCCTGGCCGGTGGCAAGACCGTGGTCGTGGTGTCGACACGGGGTGGCAAGTACTCCATCTCGGAAGCCGGCAATGCCATGGAACACCAGGAAAGCTACCTGAAGACCGTGTTCGGCTTCCTGGGCATCACCGACGTGCGCATCGTTCGTGCCGAAGGCCTGAACATGGGCCCCGAGGTCAAGGCAGAAGCCCTGGCCTCTGCCGAGAAAGACCTGGCCACCGCCCTGGCCTGATGGCGCGCGGCCTGATCGGCCGCCCTGCCCCCCCACAAGCCCACCAGCCCATCCGTGCGGTGGGCTTTTTTGTACCCAATTGCGCTCGGCCGTGCTCAGTCAGGCCGTTGCAAGCGCCTGAACGCCCGCACCAGGCGCCCGGGCTCGTGCAGGCTGAAGGCCTTTCGCGCGTGTTGGGGCACATGCCAGACCGCTCGCGTTCCGGCGATGAAGGTGGCGGTGTCGCCCGGCTTGAGGGTGAATTCGCGTCCCTGGTACTTCACTTCGACCAAGCCCTCAAGCAGGTGCACAGTTTCATCGACACCAAACTGCCACTCGAAGGTGCTGGGGCCGTCGCAAGCCCACAGCCCGGTGGTGGTGCGCCCGTCGGGCGACCTGCTGATCTCGGTGGCGCGGAAGTTCGGGCTACCCTCCAGCACCCACTCGGGGTTCACATTGAAGGAGGTCAGGGGGCGGTGAACCGAAGCCATGGACGGCGGGTTCGCATGGCGCAGGTAGGTGACGCCATCCCAGGCGGCCACCAGGGCCAGCGCGGTCAGAGCCCCACCCAGTGCAATGGAGACGTTTTTTTTCATGACGGTATCAATTATGCCGAAACCGTCACGACATTAACGCTTTGTAAAGCCCCCTCCTGAAGTGCCCCTCCTCAGACCTGGTCGAGTGCCTGGGCCAGGTCAGCCAACAGGTCGTCTGCGTGCTCGATGCCCACGCACAAGCGCACAGTGTCTTCACCGACACCCGACTTCTTCAGCTCTTCGGGCGACAACTGGCGGTGAGTGGTCGAGGCCGGGTGGGTGGCCAGTGACTTGGCGTCGCCAATGTTGACCAGTCGGGTAAAGAGTTGCAACGCATCCAGGAAGCGCGCCCCGGCTTCTCGGCCACTTCCGCTGCTGGCCTTGACGCCAAAGGTCAGCAAGCCGGAAGGCTTGCCACCCAGGTACTTTTGCGCCAGCGCATGGTCCACATTGCCCGGCAGGCCGGCGTAGTTGACCCAACCCACCTTGGGGTGCTTTTCAAGAAACTGGGCCACCTTCAGGGTGTTCTCGTTGATGCGGTCCATGCGCAGCGCCAGGGTCTCGATGCCTTGCAGGATCAGGAAGGCATTGAACGGCGACAGGGCTGCGCCCATGTTGCGCAAGGGCACCACGCGGGCCCGGCCGATGTAGGCGGCGGCCCCCAAGGCCTCGGTGTAGACCACACCGTGGTAGCTGACGTCGGGCTCGTTGAGGCGTTTGAAGCGCGCCTTGTGCTGAGCCCAGGGGAATTTGCCCGAATCCACGATGGCGCCGCCGATGCTGGTGCCATGCCCGCCCAGGTACTTGGTGAGCGAGTGCACCACGATGTCGGCGCCATGCTCGAAGGGGCGCAGCAGGTAGGGCGTGGCCACCGTGTTGTCGACGATCAGGGGCACGCCATGGCGGTGGGCGATCTCTGCCACGCGGGCAATGTCGGTGACGTTGCCTTGCGGGTTGCCCAGCGATTCGACAAACACGGCCTTGGTGCGCTCGTCGATCAGTGCCTCGAAGCTGGCCGGGTCGCGGTGGTCGGCAAAGCGGGCCGTGATGCCGTACTGCGGCAGCGTGTGGGCAAACAGGTTGTAGGTGCCGCCGTACAACGCGGTGGACGACACGATGTTGTCGCCGGCTTCGGCAATGGTCTGGATGGCGTAGGTGACGGCCGCCTGGCCCGAGGCCACGGCCAGGGCACCGATGCCCCCCTCCAGGGCTGCGACGCGCTTTTCGAGCACGTCGGTGGTGGGGTTCATGATGCGGGTGTAGATGTTGCCCGGGACCTTCAGGTCGAACAGATCGGCGCCATGCTGGGCGCTGTCGAAGGCATAGGCCGCGGTCTGGTAGATGGGCACCGCCACCGCCTTGGTGGTGGGGTCGGGCGAATAGCCCGCATGGACCGACAGGGTTTCGAATTTCCAGTTTTCAGAAGACATCTCGGGCTTTCTATGAGCAAGTGAATGGACCGGCCTCCCCGGTCATCGATGCCCCCCACGGGGGTGCACCGATTGGAACACCGACCATGGGGTCGGCGTACGACGTTTTCCCTGCTTGCTTATGCGAAGTCCGTGATGTCTTCAGACCCCAGGGCGCTCAGAAGCCGGCCAGCACCGAGCCCTTGAACTCGGTCTGGATGAACTTGCGGGTGTCCTCCGAGTGGTAGGCCTTGAGCAACTTGGCCACCCAGGGCTTGTCCTTGTCCTGCTCGCGCACGGCAATGATGTTGACGTAAGGGCTCTTGGCGTTTTCCTGGGCGATGGCGTCCTTGCCCGGGGTCAGGCCGGCCGACAGCGCGAAATTGGTGTTGATGGCGGCGGCGTCCAGGTCATCCAGGGCCCGCGGCAGTTGCGCGGCTTCGAGTTCGATGAACTTGAGTTTCTTCGGGTTGTCGATCACGTCCAGCGGGGTGGCCTTCAGGCCGGCCTCGGGGCGCAGCTTGATCAGGCCCTGATCCTGCAACACCAGCAGCACGCGGCCGCCATTGGTGGGGTCGTTGGGCAGGCCGAAGCGGGCACCGGGCTTGAGCTCGCTCAGGGCCTTGATCTTCTTCGAGTAGATACCGATCGGGTAGTTGACGGTGTAGCCCACCGACACGATCTTGTAGCCGCGGTCCTTCACCTGCTGGTCGAGGAAAGGCTTGTGCTGGTAGCTGTTGGCATCCAGGTCGCCCGAGGCCAGGGCGGCGTTGGGCTGGATGTAGTCGCTGAACTCGACGATCTGGATCTTCAGGCCGTCTTTTTCGGCCACTTTCTTGACCTGCTCCATGATCTGGGCGTGCGGGCCGGCGGTGACGCCGATCTTCAGGGGCTTGTCCTGGGCCAGGGTCAGGCCGGTGGAGAGTGCGGCGGCAGCCAGCACCAGGGATTTGAGGGCAAAACGCTTGTTCATGGGATTTCCTTGTGAGAAAGAGCGGGTAGAAACAGGGGACAGGGGGGCGGTCAGCCCCCCCAGGGGTTCATCAACGGTGGGCCAGGCGGCGCACCAACCAGTCGCCGGCACTTTGCAGCGCCTGCACAAAAACGATCAGCACCAGCACCACCACCGCCATCACCTCGGGCAAAAAGCGCTGGTAGCCGTAGCGGATGCCCAGATCCCCCAGGCCGCCGCCGCCGATGGCGCCCGCCATGGCCGAGTAGCCCGTCAGGCTGACCAGGGTGATGGTGATGCCAGCCACGATGCCCGGCAGGGCTTCGGGCAACAACACCTTGAACACGATCTGCCGCGTGCTGGCCCCCATGGCCTGGGCGGCCTCGATCAGGCCGCCATCCACCTCGCGCAGCGAGGCCTCGATCAGGCGCGCCGCAAACGGGGCGGCAGCCAGGGTCAGGGGCACCACGGCAGCCGCGGTCCCGATGGACGACCCCGTCAGCAAGCGGGTCAGCGGAATCACCGCCACCAGCAGGATGATGAACGGGGTGGAACGCACGGCGTTCACCACCGTGCCCACCAGGCGGTTGGTCCAGCGGTTCTCCAGCACCCCGCCGGCATCGGTCAGGCGCAGGTACACGCCCAGTGGCAGGCCGATCAGGGTGCCCAGCAGGCCTGAAATGCCCACCATCAGCACCGTCTCCCAGAACGAATCGAGCATGAGCTGCAGCAGCTCGGCGGTGAAGCGATCAAACATGGCTCAACTCCTCCACCTGCAGGCCGGCGAGACGCCAATGCGTCACCGCCTCAGCCACCCGGCCGGCCGGGCCGCGCGCCAGCAGCGACAGCGAGCCGAAGGGCTCACCCTGCACCTCATCCACCTGACCGTGCACGATGCTCAGGTCCAGGTCGAAGCGGCGCACCGCCTCGGACAGGATGGGCCGCTCGCCTTCGGCGCCGGCAAACACCAGGCGCAACAGGCGGGCGCTGTGATCGGGGTCCGCTGCCAGCTGGGCGCGCACCCGCTCGCGCACGGCCTCGGGCAGGGCCTGGGGCACCACGTCTTCGATCAGGCTGCGGGTCAGCGCCTGCTGAGGCTGGCTGAACACCTGCAGCACCGGTCCGCTTTCGATGATGCGGCCCGCATCGATCACGGCCACCCGGTCGGCCACCTGCTTGATCACCTGCATCTGGTGGGTGATCAGCACGATGGTCAGGCCCAGCTCGCGGTTGATGTCGCGCAGCAGACCCAGGATGGAACGGGTGGTCTCGGGGTCGAGCGCCGAGGTGGCCTCGTCCGACAACAGCACCTTGGGCTGGCTGGCCAGGGCTCGCGCAATGCCCACACGTTGCTTCTGCCCACCACTGAGCTGCGACGGAAAGCGATCGCTGAAGGCCGCCAGGCCCACCAACTCCAGCAGCGGGGCCACCCGGTCACGGATGCGCCGGGCGTCCCAGCCCGCCAGTTCGAGCGGCAGGGCCACGTTGTCGAACACCGTGCGCGAGGACAGCAGGTTGAAATGCTGGAAGATCATGCCGATGTCGCGCCGGGCCTCGCGCAGTTCGGCGTCGTTGAGGGCCAGCAGATCGCGCCCTGCGACCTTGACGCTGCCCCGCACCGGGCGGTTCAGCAGATTGATGGTGCGCACCAGCGAGCTTTTGCCCGCGCCACTGCGCCCGATGATGCCGAACACCTCGCCGGCCGCGATGCGCAGGTCGATGCCGCGCAAGGCCTCCACCGGGCCTTGTGGGCCGGGGTAGGTCTGGTAGATACCTTCTAAATCGATCATGAAACCCTGTTCAACGGTCTGTCACCCCAGCGGGAGGCCAGAGGAAGGCGTCGAATTTAAGGGTTTACCCCTTAATTGCTAAATATTATTTAATTACGTCATTAAAACCTGTGTTCATATAACGCAATCGATCTGAAAGACTGAAGAGGGGCGCAGGCTTGGCCCTGCCCTTCTTGGGTCTGGCGCTCAAACCGCCCAACGCAGCCCATGGGCCGGCACGCCCGGCCATTGCGGGTCGGCAGCTTCAGGCTCGGCCGCCTCGTGCTGCAGCACCCGGTCCAGGATGCGCTTCTCCAGCGCGGCAAAGGCCGCATCGCCGCGCGAGCGCGGGCGGGCCAGGGCCACGCGCTCGTCCAGGGCAATCGCACCATCCTCGATCAGGATCACGCGATCGGCCAGGGCCACGGCCTCTTGCACGTCGTGGGTGACCAACAGGGCCGTGAAGCCGTGCCGACGCCACAGGCCCTCGATCAGCTCATGCATCTCGATGCGGGTCAGGGCATCCAGGGCCCCCAGCGGTTCGTCCAGCAACAGCAGACGCGGCTGGTGCACCAGGGCCCGGGCCAGGGCCACGCGCTGGCGTTGCCCGCCCGACAGGCGAGCCGGCCACTCCTGGGCGCGCTCGGCCAGACCGACCTGGGCCAGCACGGCCTCGGCACGCGGGCGCTGCTCAGGCGGCAGGCCCAGGGCCACGTTGTCAAGCACGCGCTTCCAGGGCAGCAGGCGCGAATCCTGGAACATGATGCGGGTGTCGGGGTTGAGGCCATTGACGGCCCGGCCATCGATGTCGAGCTGGCCCCGGGTGGCCGACTCCAGGCCGGCCACCAGGCGCAGCAAGGTGCTCTTGCCACAGCCGCTGCGGCCCACGATGGCCACAAATTCGCCGGGTTCGATGCTCAGGTCGGCCTGGCGCAGCACTTCGCGCTCGCCATAGCGTTTGGTCAGGCCGCGCAGCTTGAGGCGCACGCCGCCCGAAGAGGTGTTGGATGAAGAGGTGCTCATGTCAGCGGTCCGTGGGGTGATTCGTTCGATTCGTCCTGGCTCAGGCGCTCTTCTGGTAGCCGGGGTGCCAGCGCAGCCAGTAACGCTCCAGACCCTTGGCAAACAGGTCGGCCAGCTTGCCCAGCAAGGCATACAGCAGGATGCCCACCAGCACGATGTCGGTCTGCAGGAACTCACGCGCATTCATCGTGAGGTAGCCGATGCCGGCCTGGGCCGAAATGGTCTCGGCCACGATCAGGATCACCCACATCAGGCCCAGCGAAAAGCGCAAGCCCACCAGGATGGACGACATGGCGCCGGGCAACACGATCTGCCGGTACAGTGCCCAGCGCCCCAGGCCGTAGGTGCGGCCCATCTCGATCAGGCCCGGGTCCACATTGCGGATGCCGTGAAAGGTGTTGAGGTAGATCGGGAAGAACACCGACACCGCGATCAGAAACAGCTTGGCCGACTCATCGATGCCAAACCAAAGGATGACCAGCGGGATCAGCGCCAGCGCCGGGATGTTGCGCACCATCTGCAGCGTGGAGTCGAGCAGGGTCTCGGCCCAGCGCACGGAGCCGGTCAACAAGCCCAGCAGCAGGCCCAGGCCGCCGCCGATGGCCAGGCCCAGCAGGGCCCGCCCAGCGCTGACCTTGACGTGGGTCCACAGCTCGCCAGACGCTGTCAGCGTCCAGGCGGCCTTCAGTACATCGAGCGGCGCGGGCAGCACCCGGGTCGAGATCCAGCCCTGGGCCGAGGCGATCTGCCAGCCCACGATCAGGGCCACCGGCACCAGCCAGGGCAGCAGGCGCTGGCCCAGCTGGCGGCTCAGGCGCAGCAGCGCGGCCAGCGCCGGGGCCCCGCTCTGAGCGGCATTCAAGAAGCCCAGGCCGGGCGCGTCGAAGACCTCAGGCACGGGGGTTACGTTCAGTTCACGGACAGGTGACGTCATTTAAAACACCTTTTCAGCTGGCCGAGGCCTGCGGCACATACAGATTGCCCACCACCTCGCCACGCGGCCCACCGGCCAGCGGGGCGGCCAGCGCGTCGCGCAAGCGTTGTGGCAGCAGCGGGAACACCAGCTCGGCAAAGCGGTAGGCCTCTTCGAGGTGCGGGTAGCCCGACAGCACAAAGTTCTCCAGGCCCAGGGCGGCGTATTCCTGAATGCGATCGGCCACCTGCTGGGGGTTGCCTACCAGGGCCGTTCCGGCACCACCCCGCACCAGGCCCACGCCCGCCCACAGGTTGGGGCTGATCTCCAGCGCGGCCCGGCTGCGGCCTTCGGCAGTGGCCGGGTTCTTGTGCAACTCGGCCATGCGGCGTTGGCCGGCCGAGTCCATGCGGGCGAACACCGCCTGGGCCCGCACCACCGTGGCATCGTCGACGTGGCTGATCAGCGAATCGGCGGCAGCCCAGGCCTCGGCCTCGGTTTCACGCACGATCACATGCAGGCGGATGCCGAACTTCACTTCGCGGCCATGGCGGGCGGCGCGGGCCCGCACATCGGCCACCTTCTTGGCGACCTCGGCCGGAGGCTCGCCCCAAGTCAGGTAGGTGTCGGTCTGCGTGGCGGCCAGTTCGTGGCCGGCCTCAGACGAGCCCCCAAAGTAGATCGGCGGGTAAGGCTTTTGCAAGGGCGGGTACAGCAAACGGGCGCCGTTCACCCGCAAGTGCTTGCCGGCGTAGTCAAAGGTCTCATCACCATGGCTGCGGGTCAGAATCTCACGCCAGATGTGGATGAACTCGGCCGACTGCTCATAGCGCTCAGCATGGTTCAGGTAGACCCCATCGCCTTCGAGTTCGGTCTGATCACCGCCAGTGACCAGGTTGATCAGCAGGCGCCCACCCGAGAGGCGGTCAAACGTGGCAGCCATGCGCGCGGCCAGCGCCGGCTGGTGCAGGCCCGGGCGCACCGCGACCAAAAACTTGAGCCGGCGCGTCACCGGGATCAGGCTGGAGGCGATCACCCAGGGGTCTTCGCAGGAGCGCCCGGTGGGGATCAGCACGCCCTCATAGCCCAGGCTGTCGGCCGCACGGCCCACCTGCTGGATGTAGTCAAGGCTGACCTCACGGGCACCTTTTTGCGTGCCGAGGTAACGGCTGTCGCCATGGGTGGGGATGAACCAAAAAATCTTCATGGGATGTGTCCTGAATAGGTCCAGAAACTGAGTGACGTGGTGCTCTGAAGCGCCTACCAGGCCAAGCCGCACACAGCCCAGCCGGAAACAGCGTCCGGTGTGGCCCACAGGGCCGGGCTGTTGGCGGGCTCATGGGCGTGGCGGCGATGCCGCGACCTCAACGGAGAAGGGGCGTGGCGGCTCAGCAGGCGCCCGCCCTGCGACACGGGCGCAGGCAAGCCCCAATCGGCCGCAGTGACACACAACACACGCCAGGCACGGGAAGTGGTATCGGACAGCTCTGCGCTCATGGAAACGCCTTTCAGATCAAGGGTGGGGTCGCCGCGCCCTCACAGATCAACCGGTGCGGCATGCAGCAGGTTGAGCTTGCGCGGGATCAGCTTGAGGTCGAAGAAGGTGTCGGCAATCGACTGCTGCTCGGCCAGGATGTCGCGGGTGACAGGCGCTGCGCCGTAGGCCACGCGGTTCAGGAACAGCTCGGTGATGCTCTTGTCCAGACCCAGCACGGCCGACAACTCCACTGCGGCGGCAGGCTTGTTCTTCGAGATCCATTGCTCGATGGTGTTGATCTCTTCGATCGCGATGCGCAGCACCTCGGCGTGGCGGGTGGCAAAGTCGCGCGAGGTGAAGTAGTAGGCCCGGTTGTTCACCACGCCCTTGGCATCGGCCAGCAGGCGGGCGTCCAGCGTCTTCTGGGCAGCCGCCAGGAAGGGGTCCCAGATCACCCAGGCATCGACCGCGCCCTTTTCGAAGGCGGCACGGGCATCGGGCGGCGCCAGAAACACCGACTGCACGTCGCTGTACTTCAGGCCGTGCTTCTCCAGCAGCTTGACCAGGAAGTACTGCACATTCGAGCCCTTGTTGTAGGCCACCCGCTTGCCCTTGAGATCGGCCACGCTGCGGATGGGCGAATCCTTGGGTACCACCACCGCCTCGACGCCCGGGCGCGGCACGGTGGCACCGGCATAGACCAGCGGCGCGCCGGCGGCCTGGGCAAAGATCGGCGGGGCTTCGCCCACGTCGCCGAAATCGATCGATCCCACATTCAGGGCTTCGAGCTGCACCGGTCCCGCGTTGAACTCGGTCCAGGTCACGCTGACGCCCAGTGGAGCCAGGCGCTTTTCCAGCGTGCCGCGGGCCTTGAGCAACGACAGCCAGCCTTTTTGGTGACCGATGCGGAACACCTTGTCGGCTTTCTGTGCCCAGGACGGCAAGGAGGCGGCAGACCCCGCCAGGGCCAGGGCGGCAGCCAGGGCCTGACGCCGGTGGGCGGAAAAAGACGAGAGGGAGGAACTCATGGGATTTCTTTCAATAGGGGGATTCAGCTCAGACCCGTGACGGGTGCAAGCACGGAGACCTCAGACGCTGCATCGCACCTGGGCAAAGGGGATGGGTTCGAATTCGAAGGGAGCGGCACTGCGCTCATAGGCCTCGGCCAGCAGCAAGCCCACGGCGTCGTCGAGGCGGTCCGAAATCTCGGGGCTGACCTGGTAGGCGCCTTCGGGTGTGACGGTGATCTGGGCGTCGGTGGCGTACACGCCCGGCAGGATGTGGCGTGCCGCCAGCGACTGCAGCACCGGCCGCAGCGTGTAATCGAGCGCCAGCATGTGGTGCGGGCTGCCGCCGGTGGCCAGGGGCAGCACGGTCTTGCCCTTCAGGGCGGTCTGCGGCAGCAGATCCAGAAACACCTTGAGCAAGCCGCTGTAGGCGGCTTTGTAGACGGGCGTGGCCACCACGATGGCCGACGCCTGGGCCACCTGATCGGCCGCTGCGGCGATGCTGGCCTCGGACACATCGGCCAGCAAAAGCGAGCGTGGCGTCAGTTCACGCACCAGCACACTGCCGACCTGGGCACCGCGGCGTTGCAGGCGATGGCCCACGCTGTCGAGCAGGGCCTGGGATCGGGAACGGGCCGACGGGCTGCCGGCGATCAATAAAACAGACATGGGTTCTTTGCGGCGGGGGTTGAAGTTGGGCTCGATTCTGGAAACACCTGCTTCAAACTCAAACGCATAAGAAATCATTTATTTATCTGATTTCTGTTGACTGACACAGCGCAAAACCCGCGCACACACAGAACACCCCGGCCCTGAGGGGACAGGCATCCGATGGGATAATCGGCGCCGAATCCGGGGCAGCCTCCAGCGCCGCACCCGCCCAAGCTCACTGAACCCAACACCGCAACAAGGATCCCCACATGGCACGCATGGTCAACTGCATCAAGCTCGGCAAGGAAGCCGAAGGCCTCGACTTCCCGCCCTACCCCGGCGAACTGGGCAAGCGCCTGTGGGAAAGCGTGAGCAAGGAAGCCTGGGCCGCCTGGCTCAAGCAACAGACCATGCTGGTGAACGAAAACCGCCTGAACCTGGCCGATGCGCGCGCCCGCCAGTACCTGGTGCGCCAGATGGAAAGCCATTTCTTCGGCGGCGGCGCCGACGTGGCCCAAGGCTACGTGCCCCCTTCGGCCTGAGGACCTGAACCATTTCCGACCGCTCCCCCCTCCCTCCTGATGACACCCCGGGCTGGCAAGGCCAGCCCCGTTGGGTCGAATTGCAGACCCGCTTTGGCCTGGGCGAGGTTTTTCTGGCCCGCTGGCAAGCCTTGCGACAGGACCCTCGGCGCCCGGCCCACCTGCACGTGGTGGCCATCGAGCCCAGCCCCGTCGATCTGGCAGGCCTGCAGCAACACCTGGCCCGCACCGGCGACAACAGCCCGCAGGCGCAACAGTTGTGCGCCCAATGGTGGGGCCTGGCGCCGGGCTTTCATCGCCTGAGCTTCGAGGAGGGGCAGCTTGAACTGACCCTGTGTGTGGGGCCCCTGCCCGACACCCTGCGCGAATTGCAACTGGAGGCCGACAGCCTCTGCTGGTGCGACCCCACCCCCCCCACCACCGCCCCCACCAACCCCGAACCCTGGGACGAGGGCCTGCTCAAGGCCCTGGCCCGCCTGTGCCGGCGTGGCACCCGGTTGAGGGCCGACCGAGACACCCCTGAGCTGCGCGAGGGGCTCAAGCGGCTGGGCTTTGTGTTGTCCAGCGAGGCCTCGGGCCTGCAAGCGAGCTATCTGCCGGCCTGGGAGCCGCGTCGCTCGCCCCCTCTGGTGGCGCCCTGGCCGCGAGACACGGCACGCGATGCGGTGGTCATCGGTGGCGGCCTGTCGGGCCTGGGCACCGCGCATGCCTTGGCCCGACGCGGCTGGCAGGTGACGGTGCTCGACGCCTGCTCCGAACCCGCTGGCGGGGCTTCGGGCCTGCCGGCAGGCCTGTTCTCGCCCCATGTGTCTCCTGACGACAACCGCATCTCCCGCCTGACCCGCACCGGCCTGCGCATCACCCGGCAAACCGCCCTGCGCCTGCTGGCCGAACGACAAGACTGGGCCCCCAGCGGCGTGCTGGAGCACCGGGTGCATGGAAAGGCCGGCCCTCGCGCCGATGCCGATGGCGAAGCCACCGGCAGCGAAGAGGCCAGCGCCGCCCTGAAGCAGGCCGCCGGCCTGCCCCCCGATGCGCCGGCCACCTGGCATCGCCATGCCGGCTGGGTGCGCCCGGCCCGCCTGGTGCAGGCCCTGCTGACGGCCCCCGTATCAGGCCGCATCCGCTGGCAGGGGGACAGCCGGGTGGCCCGACTGCAGCACGATGGCGCCACCGGCCTTTGGCAGGCCCTGGATGAGACCGACCGACCGCTGGCCCAAGCCGCCTTGATGGTGGTGGCCGCCGGTCCGGGCAGCCGGGCCCTGGCCGAACCCCAGGTGCCGCTGCAAGCCCTGCGCGGCCAGTTGACCAGCGCCCGGCAAGCCGACAGCGACCGACTGCCCCCGCTGCCGGTGAACGGCCAGGGCAGCCTGATCCCGCACCTGCCGGGCGATGGGGCCCTGAGCTGGCACACGGGCTCGACCTTTGACCGCGGGCACCCCGCGCAAGCTGCGGGCGAGCCCACCCCTTGCAAGCCCGAGGATCACGCCACCAACCTGAGCAAGCTGGCCACGCTGCTGCCGGCCACGGCAGCCAGTCTGGGTGAGCCTGCCGGGCGCCTGCAGGCTTGGGCCGGTATCCGCTGCACCTCGCCTGACCGCCTGCCCCTGGTCGGCCCAGTGGACCCCGGCCGGCGCCCGGGCCTGTGGCTGTGCACCGCCTTGGGCACGCGCGGCCTCACTTGGGGCCTGTTGTGCGGGGAACTGCTGGCCTCCGAGCTGGTGGGCGACCCCCTGCCCGTGCCCTTGTCGCAGGCCCGCGCCCTGCTGGCCAGCCGCCCGGCACCCGGGCGCCAAGCCCCTGCCGGCGACGAATGATCGGGCCCGGTTTCTATATCCAGATGACGCGTCCAATCCCTCGCCAGGCCGCATGAAATAAGGCGCATAAGCTTATCCGCATAAAGCGCGAACTAAAAAATCGTTTGTGTCCATAAGGGCCCTCACCACAATACCGCCCCATGCAAGAATTGGCTTTCATCGTGGCAGGTTTGGCGGTTGGTCTGGTCGTGGGCCTGACCGGGGTGGGTGGCGGCTCGCTGATGACCCCGATCCTGATTTTTTTCTTCGGCATGAAGCCGCACCTGGCCATCGGCACCGACCTGCTGTTTGCGGCCGGCACCAAGTTCAGCGGGTCGGTCAAGCTGGCCCGCAGCCGCACCATCGACTGGCCGGTGGTCCTGCACATGGCCTACGGCAGCGTGCCGGCCTCGCTGATCACGCTGTTTCTGCTGCATCACTTCGGGGCGACCAGTGCGGCGGTGCAACACGCCATGACGAGCACGCTGGGTGCCGCCCTGCTGCTGACCGCCGTGGCCACCCTGTACAAGGCCTTGTTCGGCAAGACCCAGGGCAGCCATGCCTCGGGCCCTCAACTGAAAGACCCGGCCCGACCGCTGCACGGTGCCTTGCCGGTGCTGTTCGGCGCGGTCATCGGCTGCTTGGTAACATTGACCTCCGTTGGCGCGGGTGCCATCGGGGTGCTGGTGCTGATGCTGGTCTACCCGGCGCTGCCGCTGCAGCGCATCGTGGCTGCCGACATCGCCCATGCGGTGCCGCTGACCTTGGTGGCCGGCCTGGGCCATGCGGGCCTGGGCACGGTCGACTGGCTGCTGCTGGCCAAGCTGCTGGCGGGCTCCATCCCAGGCATCTGGATCGGCTCGCACCTGAACCACAAATTGCCCGAGCGTTTCATCCGCTCTGTTCTATCGCTGCTGCTGGCCTATGCCGGCAGCAAACTGATCGCCCTCTGAAAATCAAGAAGTAGACCCACGATGTACCAATACACCGACTTCGACAAGCAGTTCGTCAAGCTGCGCGCTGCCCAGCACCGTGACCAGCTCGAACGCTGGCAGGCCGGCAAGCTGGCCGACGAAGAGTTCCGCCCCTTGCGCCTGCAAAACGGCTGGTACGTCCAGCGCTACGCCCCCATGCTGCGGGTGGCCGTGCCTTATGGTGAGCTCTCCAGCGCCCAGCTGCGCGTGCTGGGCACTATCGCCCGCGAGTACGACGAACCCGAAGCCGGCGTGTACGCCGAGGCCCTGAAGATCCAGGGTGCCCTGGGTTCGGCCAAGCTGCCCACCCACTACGCCCACTTCACCACGCGTCAGAACGTGCAGTTCAACTGGATCCCGCTGTCCAAGTCGGCCGACGTGATGGACCTGCTGGCGAGCGTGAACATGCACGGCATCCAGACCAGCGGCAACTGCATCCGCAACATCACCAGCGATGAACGCGCCGGCATTGCGGTGGACGAAGTGGCCGATCCGCGCGCCTTCGCCGAGATCCTGCGCCAGTGGAGCACGCTGCACCCAGAGTTCGCCTTCCTGCCGCGCAAGTTCAAGATCGCCATCATCGGCGCCAGCGAAGACCGCGCCGCCACGGCCTGGCACGACGTGGGCCTGCACGTGATCAAGAACGAAGCCGGCGAGATCGGCTTTCGCGTGCTGGTGGGCGGCGGCATGGGCCGCACCCCGATCCCCGGCACCGTGATCCGCGAGTTCCTGCCCTGGAACCAGATCATGAACTACCTCGAAGCCGTGGTGCGGGTCTACAACCGCTACGGTCGCCGCGACAACATGTACAAGGCCCGCATCAAGATTTTGGTGAAGGCCGAGGGCCAGCGCTATTTCGATGACGTGGAAGCCGAGTTCAAGGCCATCGTCGAGCACGATGGCGGCGCCCACACCATCCCGCAGGCCGAGTACGACCGCGTGGCCGCCTCTTTCGTGCCCCCGAGCCTGGCCGATCGCCCAGTGGTGAGCGCCGAAGCCGTGGACACCCAGTTGCGCCACGCCGCCGATGCCGACCCGATGTTCGCCCGCTGGCTGGCGCGCAACGTGGCGCCGCACAAGAACCCGGCACTGCGCGCGGTGACCCTGTCCTTCAAGCGCCGCGGCCAGGCCCCGGGCGATGCCGATGCCGATCAGCTCGACACCCTGGCCGGTCTGGTGGATCGTTTCAGCGCCGGCGAGGCCCGCGTCACGCACGACCAGAACGTGCTGCTGCCCTGGGTCTCGGCCAGCGAACTGCATGCGCTGTACACCGCCGCGCGTGCAGCCGGCTTTGCCAGCCCCAATGTGCACCTGCTGACCGACATGATCGCCTGCCCGGGCGGCGACTTCTGCGCCCTGGCCAACGCTCGCTCGATCCCGGTGGCCGAAGCCATCACCGAGCGCTACCAGGACCTGGACGAACTCGACGACCTCGGTGAGATCGACCTGCACATCAGCGGCTGCATCAACTCCTGCGGTCACCACCACACCGGCCACATCGGCATCCTGGGCGTCGACAAGGACGGCAAGGAGTGGTACCAGGTGACCCTGGGCGGCTCGGACGGTTCCGAGCTGAGCGGCACGGCCATGCCCGGCAAGGTGGTGGGGCCTTCGTTCTCGGCTGCCGAAGTCCCGGACGTGGTCGAAGCCGTGCTCAGCACCTACCGCGACCTGCGCGTCAACGGCGAAACCTTCATCGCCACGCTGCGCCGCGTCGGCCATGACCCGTTCAAGCTTGCCGCCAACGCCGCCCGCGCCGTACCGGCCCACGCCCACGTGGCCGCCTGAGCCCCCAACACCTGCGAGTCAGACCATGAAGATCATTGAAGCCAAAGACCACACCAGCGCGGAAGGCCAAGCCGGCGTGCTGGTGCTGGACAACACCGTTGACCCCCAAACCCTGTCGCTGGATGGCGTGACCCGCGTCGATCTGAACTTTCCGAAGTTCACCGATGGCCGCGCCTACAGCCAGGCCTACCTGTTGCGCCGTCGCCTGGGTTTCACCGGCGAAATCCGCGCCACCGGCGACGTGCTGATCGACCAGTTGGTGCAGATGAGCCGCAGCGGCATTGACGTGGCCGTGCTGCGTGCCGGCGTGGACATCGCCGATGCCCAGCGCCAGTTCGACCGCTTCTCGGGCTTCTACCAGGCCGACGCGGTGAACACCCAGCCGCTGTTCGCACGCCAGGCCGCCTGAGCCTGATGGCATTCAACACTCCTACAAAACAAAGCCCCCCGCGACCATGAGTGCCATTTCCCTTTACGCCCACACCGCCTCGAAAGACTTCGAGGCCAAGGTGCAGGCCAGCATCGCGCTGCTGCAGCGCGCCGTGGCCGAGTACACGCCCATCACCCAGGCCTCCAGCCTGGGGGTGGAGGACATGGTGATCACCGAGTTGATGCACCAGGCCGGCGTGCTCACAACCGAAGGCGTCAGCGTCTTTGTGCTGGACACGGGCAAGCTGCATGCCGAAACCCTGGCCCTGATCGGGCAGATCGAGGCGCGCTACGGCAACACCGTTGACGTCTACCGCCCCGACGCCGCTGCTGCAGACGCCTTTGTGGCGGCCAACGGCGAAGACGCCATGTACAAGAGCATCGAACTGCGCAAGGCCTGCTGCGACATCCGCAAGATGGTGCCCCTGGCCCAGGCCCTGGAAGGCAAGAAGGCCTGGATCACCGGCCTGCGCCGCGAGCAATCCAATGCCCGCGCCGAAGTACCCGACATCGACACCAGCGGCGAGCGTGCCAAGGTCAACCCGCTGGCCAACTGGACCCTGGGCGATGTTTGGCGCTTCATCGAGCTGAACGCCGTGCCCTACAACCCGCTGCACGACCAGTTCTTCCCGAGCATCGGCTGCGCCCCCTGCACCCGCGCCGTCACCCTGGGCGAAGACTTCCGCTCGGGCCGCTGGTGGTGGGAAAACGAGTCGGCCAAGGAATGCGGCTTGCATGTCAAGACGGATTCCAACGATGCGCCAGCATCGTCGCTGCTGCCTAGCAGCAGCGGTGCCGGCGAAGTTTCGGCGCAGGCTGACTTCGCGAGCAGCGAAGTCAAGTTCGCACCAGCGAACGGCCGGAGCCAACACGAGTCGGCCAAGGAATGCGGCTTGCACGTTGCCAAGGAAGACGATGCGCCCGCCTCCAGCATCATCCCCATCCGCCCGGTGAACGCATGAACACCCGAACCGATCCCCAATTGCTTGAGCCTCAGAACATGACCGTCAACGGCACCCAGAACCTCAGCCACCTCAGCAACGCCCACCTGGACGCGCTGGAAGAAGAGACCATCTTCATCCTGCGCGAGGTGGCCGCCGCCTTCGAACGCCCCGCCCTGCTGTTTTCGGGCGGCAAGGACTCGCTGGTGATGCTCAAATGCGCCGAAAAGGCCTTTGGCGCGGGCCGCATCCCCTACCCGTTGTTGATGATCGACACCGGCCACAACTTCCCCGAGGTGACGGCTTTCCGCGACTTCCGGGCCCAGGAACTGGGCGCCGAGTTGATCGTGCGCAACGTCGAGGATTCGATGAAGCGCGGCACCGTGCGCCTGGCCCACCCGGGCGAGTCGCGCAACGTGCACCAGTCGGTCACCCTGCTGGAAGCGATTGAAGAATTCCGCTTTGACGCCCTGATCGGTGGCGCCCGCCGCGACGAAGAGAAGGCACGCGCCAAGGAACGCATCTTCTCGCACCGCGACAGCTTCGGCCAATGGCAACCCAAGGCCCAGCGCCCCGAACTGTGGACCCTGTTCAACACCCGCCTGGCCCCGGGCGAGCACTTCCGGGTCTTCCCGATCAGCAACTGGACCGAGCTGGACGTGTGGCAGTACATCGACCGTGAGCAGATCGCCCTGCCCTCGCTGTATTACACCCACCAGCGCCCGGTGGTGGACCGCCGTGGCCTGCTGGTGCCGGTGACCGAGCTGACCCCTGCCAAGGACGGCGAAGAGGTGCAGTTGCGCGACGTGCGCTTCCGCACCGTGGGCGACATCACCTGCACCTGCCCGGTGGAGAGCACGGCCGCCACCCCGGCCGACATCGTGATCGAAACCCTGGCCGCCGACGTGAGCGAGCGCGGCGCCACCCGCATGGACGACAAGACCTCTGACGCCTCGATGGAAAAACGCAAGAAGGACGGTTACTTCTGATGAGCACGACTGAATTGAACCCCACCGCCCCCGTGAGCAGCACCGAGCTGCGCCCCGCCCTGCGTTTCATCACCTGCGGCTCGGTCGATGATGGCAAGAGCACCCTGATCGGGCGCCTGCTGGTGGACAGCAAGGCCGTGCTGCAAGACCACCTGGCCGGTGTGCAGCGCCAAGGCGAAACCGACTTGGCCCTGCTGACCGACGGTCTGTCGGCCGAGCGCGAACAAGGCATCACCATCGATGTGGCCTACCGCTACTTCGCCACCGAAAGCCGCAAGTTCATCATTGGCGATGCGCCTGGCCACGAGCAGTACACCCGCAACATGGTGACCGCCGCCAGCAGCGCCGATGCCGCCGTGGTGCTGGTGGATGCCACCAAGCTGGACTGGAAGAACCCGGAGCTCGAACTGCTGGTGCAGACGCGCCGCCACTCGCTGCTGGTGAATCTGCTGCGCGTGACCTCGCTGGTGTTTGCCGTGAACAAGCTCGATGCCGTGGAAGACCCAGCCTTGGCCTTCCAGCACATCGGTGCGGCCCTGCACAAGTTCGCAGCCGCGGCGGGCATCACCGTGCGCGCCACCATCCCGGTGTCGGCCCTCAAGGGTTGGAACGTGGTCGATGCCCAAGCCGACTGGTGCGGCTACCAGGGCCCCAGCCTGCTGCAGTTGCTGGAGCAATTGCCCATCACCCACGCCGACGTCGAGCAGCCGTTTGCCTTCCCGGTGCAGTGGGTCGAAAAGTTCTCGTCCTCGTCCGACACCAGCCAGGGCCGCCGCGTGTTCTGGGGCCGTGTGGCTGCCGGCAGCGTGAAGCCCGGCCAGGCCATCACCGTGCTGCCCAGCGGGCAGAGTGCCACGGTGGCCCAGGTGCTGGACCACGCCCGCCGCCCAGGTGACATCGAAGCCGGTCACAGCGCGGGCATCGTGCTGGACCGCGAGGTCGACGTGTCGCGCGGCGACTGGTTGCTGGCTCCAGGCCAGATCGAAGCCCAGCGCAGCCTGAAGGCCACCGTGTCGTGGCTGGACGACGAGCCGCTGGTGCCTGGCCGTGTCTACTGGGCACTGCACGGGCACCGCTGGGTCAAGGCCAAGGTGAGCCGCATCGTGCACAAGCTCGACATCAACACCCTGGCCGAGGAAGACGCCACCGAGTTGCCCCCCAACAGCATCGGGCACATCGAACTGGCGCTGCAAGAGGCCGTGGCCACCCTGCCCTTTGCCCAGGCGCGGGCCCTCGGCTCCCTGATCCTGGTGGACACCGCGAGCAACAAAACCGCGGCTGCGGTGCTCGTGAACGCTTGATCCGACGCAAAAAATATGCCCTTGACGCCGGCATGTGGGCCCCACATGCCGGCAGGGCTTGTGAAAATCCCTAAAATCCAGGGTTTTTCCGAATGCTGAGCCGATGCGCGGCAGCATCCGGGATGCCCACCCCACCGAACAGAGCCCCTCATGACTCACGTCGTTACCGAAAACTGCATCAAGTGCAAATTCACCGATTGCGTGGATGTGTGCCCCGTGGACTGCTTCCGCGAAGGCCCGAACATGCTCGTCATCGATCCGGACGAGTGCATCGATTGCGCCGTCTGCATCCCGGAATGCCCGGCCAACGCCATCTTTGCAGAAGAAGACACCCCTTCGGATCAGATCGCCTTCATCAAGCTCAATGCCGAACTGGCCCAGGCCGATGGCTGGAAGAGCATCACCAAGCGCAAGCCGGCCTTGCCTGACGCCGACGCCTGGAACAACAAGCCCGGCAAGCTGGCTGACCTGATCCGCTGATCCGGCGGGGCACCAGCCCCACGGAGCCGCCGCAGCCCATGAGCCCTGCCCTCCCCATCGAAACCGATGCCCTGGTGATTGGGGCGGGCCCGGTCGGGCTGTTCCAGGCCTTTCAACTGGGCCTGCAGGGCCTTCGCGCCCAGGTGGTGGACACCCTGCCCGAAGCTGGGGGGCAGTGCGTCGCGCTGTACCCCGACAAGCCGATCTACGACATTCCGGGCATCCCGCGCTGCACCGGTCGTGAACTGGCGGCCCAGTTGCTGGCCCAGTTGCGCCCCTTTGCACCAGGTTTCCATTTCAACCAGGAAGTCTGCAGCCTGCAACGGCAGGTCGACGGCCGCTGGCTGGCCGACACCACCCGGGGCCAGCGCTTTTTGGCCCGCACGGCGTTCGTTGCCGCCGGCGTCGGCGCTTTTGTGCCCCGGACCCTGCGGGTTGAAGGATTGGCGACCTTTGAAGGTACCCAGGTGCACTACAACCAGACGCCCGACGCCGCCCCCCTGGCGGGACAACGGGTGGTCGTGACGGGGGGCGATGCATCGGCCGTGCAGGCGGCAATCACGCTGGCCGCCGCTGGACAGGCTGGGGCCTCTGGCCCGCGTCAGGTGACGCTGTTGCATCGCAAAGATGTTTTTGACGCTGAACCAGCCCTGCTGCAAACCCTGCAACAGCTGCGTCAGGCCGGCCTGCTGCGCGTGCAGCTAGGCCAGCCCATTGGGGTGCAAACCCATGCCACGCCGCAGGGTGAGCGCCTGACAGGGCTGCTGATCGCCACCGATGACGACACCGAGCACACCCTGCCTCTGGACAGTCTTCAGGCCTACCTGGGCCTGTCACCTCGCCTGGGCCCGCTGGCCCAGTGGGGCCTGGCCATGGAGCGCAAGCTGCTGCCCGTCGACCCGGCCACCTTCAGCACGGCCGAGGCCGGGCTGTTTGCGGTGGGCGACATCAACCAATACCCAGGCAAGCGCAAGCTGATTCTGTGTGGCTTCCATGAAGCCACCCTGGCAGCTTTTGCCGCCGTGGCCCTGGTGCACCCGGAGCAGCCGGTGCGCCTGCAATACACCACCACCAGCACCCTGCTGCAACAGCGCCTGGGCGTGACGCACTGACGCGGCCACGCCAGACACCCTGTGGTCCGGGGCCCGGCCCCAGAGGGCACCACGGCATCGGCAGCGCAGATGAACGCACAGCAGATCCAGATTCACGGATCTCATATTTGTTCTTCAGGCGATCTTCCTGTCTCTTTCATCGCGAAAGAGCGCATGAATGTCTCATTTTTTTAAATGCCCCTGACCATCGACGCATTTAATTGTTTATTAAAAACATTTGAACTTGCATAAATTAACAGTTCAAGGGCTTGAATATCCAGCCCAGGCAGGCAGCATAGGCCATTGCCAATGGGTCGCCTGAGTGCCAGCGACTGGGACATTTATTGACAAATCAAGCCAATAAATAGAGGATCGAGCGCTTTACTGACCAGAACCCGCTTCAAGCTCGGCATTCAAGACCCTCTCAATCCAGAATGGAATTTTTCATGCTTCGGTCTTTGAATTTATCTCGACGCCTGTACCTGCTGATTGTCATGTTCACAATCAGTTTTTCCATTTTCGGACTCTGGTCGTTCAAGACACTGCATGAAATCAAAGTGGGCGGGGAGGTCTTTCACCGCATCGGAGAATCAAAAGACCTGGTCTCCGATCTGCTGCCGCCACCGCTTTATATTGTTGAATCGTATTTGCTGTGCTTGCAACTGGAGCGTGCAGCCGATTCAAGCCCCTCTTCGGATCTGGTGCAGCGTTTGAGGTATCTGGAGACCCAGTACCGGCAGCGCCATGCCCATTGGCAGGAACGCCTTGCCGATCTGGGACTGCCCAGCACGATGCTGGACGAGCTGAACTTTGCCGCAGACGCATTTTTTGACGAGGTGTGGCAACACTACCTGCCCAGCCTGGAAAACCACGCCCCTCAGGCCCACAAGGCCTCTCTTGCCAAGCTCAACGCCCTGTATGAGCAACATCGTCATGCCGTGGACATGACGATCCCGGCCGCCGAAGCCCACAGTGCCCGGGAAGAAGAGTGGGTGGCCCAACGTGTCACTTCAGAAACCCTGTGGCTGCTGGGGGTGCTGGCCCTGTCGCTGTTGGCAGCCATCGGTCTGGCCCACCTGATTCGGCGCAGCATTGCCGGCCCGCTGGCCAAGGCTGTGGAGGTGGCGCAACGTGTGGCCGCCGGCGACTGGCAGCCCACCCCCGAATGCCAGGGGTACCACGATGAGCCCGGGCAGTTGCTGACGGCCCTTTACGCCATGGCGGCGAAGCTGCACCAGCAGATGGAGGCTCTGGGCAAATCAGAGGCCCGGTCCCGCCACGCACGCGAGTTGCTGGAAAAGCTGATCGAGTCGGCCGACATCATCGTGGTGGGGGTCGATCCTCAAGGCCACATCACCCTGTTCAACGACGCAGCGGCCCGTGCCAGCGGTTACCAGCGCGGCGAAGTATTGGGTCTGGAGTGGTCCGCCATCCAGGCCCGCCTGAACCCCGAACTGCGCCTGGACGACATCGGGTCCGATCAGCGCAATGCCGTGCAGGAACGCACTTACGACATCACCCACCTCAGTGGCGAGCGGCGGCGCATCATCTGGCGTTTCACCGAACCCTTGCCTCAGGACGTCATGCACGTTGAGGATGGCGATGTGGCTGAGATCTCGTTCGGCATCGACGTCACCGAACAGTTGCAGGCCGAGAAGGCCCTGCGCGACGCCATGGCCGCCGCCGAGGCCGCCCACCGCAGTCGTGACGATTTTCTGGCCGGCATGAGCCACGAGATTCGCACCCCCATGAACGTCATCATGGGCATGACCGGACTGGCCCTGCGCACCGACCTGCCCGAACGGGCCCGTCATCACCTGAACCGCGTGGTGGCCGCTTCGCGCAGTTTGATGCGGGTCATCAATGACGTGCTCGATTTCTCCAGGATCGAGACCGGCAAGCTCTCCTTCGAACACCGCCCCTTTTTGCTGTGCGAGGCGCTGGACACGCTGACCAGCCAGACCGTGCTGGAGGCCGACGAAAAAGGCCTGGGCCTGCGTTTCGAGGTCAGCCCCGAGGTGCCCCCGACCCTGGTGGGTGATCAGATGCGTCTGGGGCAGGTCCTGCTGAACCTGGTGGGCAGCGCCCTGAAATTCACGGAAGAGGGCGAAATCCGAGTTCGCGTCGATTGCCTGGACAAGGACGACACCCAGGCACTGCTGCGTTTCGAGGTGCGCGATACCAGCCTGGGCCTGACACCCGAGCAGATTGCCGGCCTGTTTTCAGCGCTGGTCCAAGTCGACGCTGCACCGGTCCGCTCCCCCTTGGGCACCGGCCTGGGCCTGGCCATCTCGCGCCACCTGATCGAGATCATGCAAGGGCAGGTGTGGGTGGAAAGCGAACCAGGGCAAGGGACTCGGTTTGTCTTCACCTGCAGGCTGGGTGTACCCAGCGTGGGCAGCCCTCACCTCCCTCCACCGCCCCGGCTGCAGGACCTGCGGGTGCTGATCGCCGACGACGAACCTGGCTCTCGGGAGGTGCTGGTCAGCATCCTCGGCTCCCTGCACCCTCAGGTCCATGCCGTCACCAATGGCCAGCAAGCCTTGGCCGAACTGCAGAACGCCCGGAACCGGGGTGAGCCTTACCACCTGGTGCTCATGGACTGGCAGATGCCCGACATGGACGGACTCGAGACCGTGCGCCGAATGCAGCAATCGGCTGACAAAGGGCCGCCGTTGTCCGTCATCATGGTCACGGCCCACAGCCGAGATGACCTTTTGGAGGCGGCCCGAGGCATGAAGCTGGCCGCGGTCCTGGAGAAGCCGGTCAGTCCGAGATCGGTCCAGGATGCACTGCACCAGGCTTTGCATGAGTTGCAACGGTCTGCAATGCCCTCGCCGCAAGGCGTGGCCTGCCCGCCCACCGAACACCAGCCTCTGCCCTTGGCGGGGCTTCGCGTGCTGGTGGTGGAGGACAACGATGTCAACCAAGAGCTGGCGACCACCCTGCTGACCGAGGCCGGCGCCGTGGTCAGCACGGCCGCCAATGGCCAACAAGCACTGGACCAACTGCATCAAATGCCCTGCGATCTGGTGTTGATGGATTGGAAGATGCCGCAAATGGACGGTCTTGAAGCCACCCGCCGGCTGCGAGCCGACCCCCGTTTTGCTGATCTGCCCATTGTGGCCATGACCTCCAGCGCCTTGCCCAGTGACAAGCAGGCCTGCCTGCGGGCCGGCATGAATGACCACCTGAGCAAACCCATTGACCCCGTGCTGCTGGTCAGCATGGCGGCACGCTGGGGCCGCCATGCGGGCCAAGGCAGACCGGCCGGTGTCGCAAATAGCATGACTGTGCGAAGCCCGCTCAGCCAGGCGCTGCGAAACCTCGTGAGCCCCCTGTGGGCCGAACTTGAAACCCTGCTGTCCGAGCGTGACACCCATGCGGCCAGCCTGGCCCGCCCGATTGCCCATCTGCTGCATGACCACCCCAATGCCAGCGCGTTCAAACGGGTGGCCTCGTTGATCGAGGCCGGCGAATTTGCCAAGGCCTTGAATGAACTACGCCAGCTCAGCGGCCAGTTGCAATTGCAGGGCTCATGACACCGTCCTCTAGACGGCCAGCAAAGCGGTTCGGCTGGGTTCGGCCTGGGTCAAGCGTGAGCACCAGGCACGGCAGCACCGGAGTTCAGCTCTGGATCTGCACGCAGAACATCACTGACCCGCTGCTTCCTGGCTGCAGGCCGACTGCCAGGGCGCTGGCCGGCGCATCACTCAGGTCCCATTGCAGGGCACCGGTCCCGCCTGGCGCCGGCTGCTGCGTCAGCTTGCAGGCCTGCAAACCAGAGGGCACCGTGCCGCAGCCAGCCGAACGGTAAACCGTGTAGGCCGGCACCGAGTCAGACAGGCGGATGGACGTCAGCGGCCCGGCCGAGTTGTTGCTGTACACCACCTGGTACTCAACGTACTGGCCTGGCTGCGCCTGGTTCACCGTGGCAAAGGGCTGGGTGTCGGCCGCCGTGCTCGGGCAACTGGCCACGCGCCGAACCTGCTTGAGCAGGCTCAACGTTCCTCCCTGGGCCGTGCCGATCGTGCTCACATCCAAGCAGCTGAGCCGGTTCACCAGGGCGCCCCAAACCGGCGCCGGCTGGTAGGTCTCCAGGGCCTGCAGCGTGCTGAGGTTGCGCGCCCCCACCCCCAGACCCGCCGGGCTGTTGACCTTGAGCAGCAGGCAAAGCTGCTGCCCCGCCTGCACGCTGACGGCCCCGGCCAGCACCGAATCGCCCGCATCGAGCCGACCGTTGCAATTGCTGTCGCTGTAGATCAGGCTGCTCCAGCGGTCAGTGCTGTCGCTGGGTTGATCGCTGCTGGAGAACGCCACACTGGCCGTGCTGCCCGCCACATAGTGATGGGCATAGAACACACTCTGCCCCGGCACCAGTTGCTGGGCGCCCTCTCCCAGCAACTGGCTCATGGCCACCTCACCGAACAGCACACCGCTGTAGCTGGTGTTCGCCACCAGCGTGAAACGCAAGGTCTGGGTCGCTGGGTTGTAGCTGCCCCCCGTGTTACCCACCTGAGCGCTGACACTCACATAGCCTGCCGGCAGCGTCTGTGTCACACACACCGGGCCCGCTGGCGCCGCACTGGTGCCCAGGGCGAACAGGCCAGCCCCGTCGGTGATGGCACTGGCATACACGGTCTTGCCGCAGTCTGTGAGTTGCAACACCACACCGCTTTGGCCGGCCTCGTTGCCGTTTTGCACACCATCGTGCGCCACGCCGCCCGTCCCTACCCCGTTGTCCAGCAGCACCTGGCCACTCAGGCTGTAGCCAATCGCCTGGTGGGAAAGCACACACACCAAGGTGGCGCCCAAGCGAACCACCGAAGCGGGCAACTCGAAGCCGTTGCCGGCACTGACGGGCACACTGATCAGGCTGGCCGGGTTCCCCGAGTTGGCCGCATTCAGGTCGACACAACTGGCGCTGACCAACGCCCAGCCGGCCGGCACGGTCTCGGTCAAACGAGTGACCACGCCCACCTGATTGAGCCCCTGCGGAGCACCGCTGACAGAGGTGCCTGCGCTCACCACACTCAGGCTCTGCGCCCCCCAGCCATTGTTGCCTGAGACGCTGTAGCTTCCGACGCCGCCGTTGGCCACCGTGAGTTGCAAGCTGAGTGGCAAGGGCGACAAAGCCGGCGTGACCGCGCAACCCAGGGGGGTGTGAGCCGTAATGCAATTGCTCGGCGTCTGCACAGCATTGCCCCCCACAGGGTCGACGGCGGCCTTGTTGACGGCTGGCACGCCGTTGGCCGCCAGCAGGGGAGTGGCGCTGATGCTGAAACCGGCGGTGCCCGTGCCCGCGGGCAGGCCTCCGGCTGGCAAGGTGATGGAGCAGGTCAACAGCTGCCCGGTGTTCAGAGCCCCGCTGGCCGCGCAACTCACCGCACTCGGGGTGACTGTCCCCGTGCTGGCAGGCGAGGCCGTGTTGAATTGAAAGTTCGGCGGCAACTGGTCGTACACCACCAGGTTGTTCACGGTAGGCCGACTGCCCGCCCCGTTGCTGAGCAACAGCGAATAGACCGCTGGCAAGCCCACGATCAGGCGACCGGGATTGGTCTTGCTCAAACTCAAAGGAGGCGCAGTGACCGTGTGAGCCAACACCGCGCACCCAGCAGGGTTGTTGGTCGCCGTGCAAGCCACTGGGTTCTGGGCGGCGTTCTGGCTGCTGGGATCGATTTGGGCCTTGTTGGTCACGGCCTGGCCGATCAACACTTCCGCCGGCGTGACCTGCAAATCAATTTGCACATTGCCCCCTGCGGGAACCCCTCCTGGCGGCAGTTGCACCGAGCAGGCTAGCAACAGGCCCGTGTCCAAGCTCGTGCCGTTGAGCACCGTGCACACCGGTGCGCTCAGCAGGTTCACCGTGCCGCCGGGGTTTGCCACCGCCCCGGCGTAGGCCATCTTGGGGGGCAGTTGCTCGTAAAAAGTCAGCGTCGGATTGCTGCCGCCGGTACCGCTGTTGCTGATGGTCAGCGTGTAAACCCCGCGAACACCGCCCATCAAGCCGGTCGTGGCCTTGCTCATGCTGAGCAGCGCTGGCAACGGTGTGATTGCCCAGGCCCCAGCCTGGCCAGCGTTGGCACCGGCGGCCAGCGCCGGAGCGCCATAAAACTGCCCACTGGCCGTGCTGTAGCACGAGGCTCCGGCAGACGATTGAGTGCCCTCGGCTGTGCGATCCCGGTGCCCCGTCCCCCCAAGACCCGCCACCGCCCCGGACCCTCCGCCACCGCCGCCACCGCCATCCAGAGTGCTTCCGAGGGATTGCCCCGCGGTGCCGGGGAGGATGGAACAACTGGCCGCAGTGGCCAAAGCCGGGGCACTGCCAGCGCCGCCGACCCACGCCGTGCTCAGGTATGCCGCTCCCTGCGCCCCGCCACCCCCACCGGCGACCAGCACAGTGGGACCGGCCGGCGAAGCCAGGGTCAGGCTGGAAGCCCCGCCGCCGCCGCCGCCACCGCCAGACGTCCCGACACCACCGCCCGTTCCGCCAGCCCCAGCAGCGACCCCCACGCCCACCCAGCCGCCAACACCGCCGGCCCCGCCCGCCGCCACCAGGCTGGACGAAGCCCCGACACCGCCGGCACCACCGACCACGCCCGAAAAGACCTGCCCGGGCATCACGTTGATGAGCGCTGTGACTTTGCCGCCAACCCCACCCGAAACCCCCAGCGTGGTCCCGTCATTTCCCCCGGCGCCGCCGCCCCCCCCCGTCAAAGAGGCACTGATCTGGTAGATGCCCGCCGGCACCGTGTACTGGAAAGTAGATGACGGTGCTGGCGTCGGAGGCGCTGTGCCCGCAGACACGGTGGCTGGCACGGTGATGGCACAACCTTTGGGGTTGCCATTGGCCACGCAATAGCTTGTCGGGCTGAGCACGGCATTGGCGCCCGATGAATCGGCTGCAGCCGTGTTCTTAAGGGCCTGCCCCAAGGCCGCAGCCTGCGGCGTGACGGTCACTTTGAATGTGCTGCCGGCTTTGGCCGCGATGCTGCCACTGACCGTGCACTTCAGCAGCTGACCCGTGCTGACTTGGCCGGCGATCACGGCGCAGGCCGCATTGCTGGCCGAAACATAGGCCACGTTGGGCGGCAACTGGTCATACACATCCACCGTCGCACCCGAGGCACCTGGTCCGTCGTTCATGACGTCGATCTGGTACTGGACAGGCACCCCGACCTGCAAGGCGCTGAAAAGGTTTTTGCCCAACCACAGGCTGGGAGCCGAGGGGGTCGGTTGACTCAGAATCGGGATGCTGGTGGAGCTGTCGGCCGTGCCGACCACCTTCACCACGTCGTTGTAGGTCAGCACATCGCCAGCCCCCAACAAGCCCAGTAGGTAGCTGGCCTCAGGCAAATAGCCGGTCGAAATCGTGGTTCCGGCAGGTGGCTTGCCGATGGCCCCCACCACGGCCTCCACACTGAAGTGAATCACCCCCTGTGACACGTTGAAGCTGTACACCGGCGGAACCTGGCCGGCTGAAATGCTGACACCCAGCGGGCTGGCCGCATTGCCGACAAATGACCGGATCGAGGCCCCATTGCCTGTGACCTTGAAATTGATGTACGGCGTGGAAGTGGCCCACAAGCCGTCGGCACCGGTCACGGGCCACTGATTGGTGAAAGCCCCCACCAATCCGATGTTGAAGACCCCCGCGTCGTTGCTCGTGTTGCAGGCATAGACCGAATTGGAGACCGCGACATCAGCGGTGGCGACCACCCCCAAAGACTGCCCCACCACTGCATTGTCAGGAATCGAAAGGCCGGTGTTTGTCAACCGCCAGCCTACCGAATCGAAGGCCCCGCACCCGCCCGCCGTCGTTCGGCTTGCCCAAGCACTGGTCGATCCGAATACAAAACCCAGTGCGACGAGTAAAAGCCCGCCATAGTTGTTTTTCATTCCATGCTCCGCGCGCATCGACATCTTGAAATCAAGCGCAAGTCGTCCTCGACACCCGGCGGTCACGATACCCGGGCGGTCATGCGGAACCGGCATATGGCGCTAGGAAGCCCGAGTCACGAGCCGAACGGCGACGATAGGAGGTTGGGTGGATCTGCAGAGACCCCACTCGGCAGCTCAAGCCTTGTCGCAGAGGCACACGGTGGAGCCATGAGTGCCCCCTGGCACCCGGTCAAGGCGGGCCCGGCGAGAACACCCCAAAAATGACGCTGAGCGGCATCCGTCTGACCACGAATGCCAAGGCGAGGTGTGCCAACGCCCGCAGGGGGCCAGGCCCCCATCCAATGGCCCCTGCGACGGGAGAAGACCCGGCGGCGTCACGCCGGCCTGAGGCTTGATTGGCAGGGTCTTCAGCGTTGGATCTGCACGCAAAAGACCACCGCACCACTGGCACCGGGCTGCAGGCCCACCGCGGCGGCTGTGGATGGGGCGTCGGTCAGCTCCCACAACAGGCCTCCTGTGCCGCCGACGGCGGGCTGCTGGAGCAGGTTGCAGGCCTGCAAACCAGAGGGCACCGTGCCGCAGCCAGCCGAACGGTAAACCGTGTAGGCCGGCACCGAGTCAGACAGGCGGATGGACGTCAGCGGCCCGGCCGAGTTGTTGCTGTACACCACCTGGTACTCAACGTACTGGCCTGGCTGCGCCTGGTTCACCGTGGCAAAGGGCTGGGTGTCGGCCGCCGTGCTCGGGCAACTGGCCACGCGCCGAACCTGCTTGAGCAGGCTCAACGTTCCTCCCTGGGCCGTGCCGATCGTGCTCACATCCAAGCGGCTGAGCCGGTTCACCAGGGCGCCCCAAACCGGCGCCGGCTGGTAGGTCTCCAGGGCCTGCAGCGTGCTGAGGTTGCGCGCCCCCACCCCCAGACCCGCCGGGCTGTTGACCTTGAGCAGCAGGCAAAGCTGCTGCCCCGCCTGCACGCTGACGGCCCCGGCCAGCACCGAATCGCCCGCATCGAGCCGACCGTTGCAATTGCTGTCGCTGTAGATCAGGCTGCTCCAGCGGTCAGTGCTGTCGCTGGGTTGATCGCTGCTGGAGAACGCCACACTGGCCGTGCTGCCCGCCACATAGTGATGGGCATAGAACACACTCTGCCCCGGCACCAGTTGCTGGGCGCCCTCTCCCAGCAACTGGCTCATGGCCACCTCACCGAACAGCACACCGCTGTAGCTGGTGCTCGCCACCAGCGTGAAACGCAAGGTCTGGGTCGCTGGGTTGTAGCTGCCCCCCGTGTTACCCACCTGAGCGCTGACACTCACATAGCCTGCCGGCAGCGTCTGTGTCACACACACCGGGCCCGCTGGCGCCGCACTCGTGCCCAGGGCGAACAGGCCAGCCCCGTCGGTGATGGCACTGGCATACACGGTCTTGCCGCAGTCTGTGAGTTGCAACACCACACCGCTTTGGCCGGCCTCGTTGCCGTTTTGCACACCATCGTGTGCCACGCCGCCCGTCCCTACCCCGTTGTCCAGCAGCACCTGGCCACTGAGGATGAAGCCCCCGTAACTGTTGGTCACCGTGCAAACCAGTGCGGCGCCGCTGCGCACCACGCTGGCGGGCAGTTCGAAGCTGTTGCCGCCGCTGATGGATGGGTTGATCACACTGGCCGGATTCCCCGAACTGGCCGCATTCTGGTCAAGGCAGCTCACGCTGCTCAACGACCAACCCGCCGGGCTGGTCAGGGTCAGTCGAGTGGCCACACCGGTTTGTGCCAGCGCCTGGGCTGCCCCCGTGACAGGTGTGCCTGCGGTGGCCACACTCAGGCTTTGGCTCGCCCAGCCATTGTTGCCTGTGAAGGTCACCGTACCCGGCACACTGCTGTTGAGCTGCAACTGCAGCAACAACAGGGGCCCCTGCACCGTGAGTGCCGGGGTCACCGCGCAACCCGCCGGCACGGCATTGGCGGTGCAACTGGCCGGATTCTGGACAGCATTGGCCCCGCTAGGATCAAGCATGGCCCTGTTGATCAGGCTTTGGCCTGCAGCCGCCAGGGTTGGCTTGACATCGATGCGGAAGTTGGCATTACCACCGACGGACCCCAACCCGGCGGGCAGAGTGACCGTGCAAGTCAGCAGTTGGCCGGTGTCCACGCTGCCGCTAGCGCTGCAACTGACTCCGCTGGGCACCACAGAGCCACCACTGGCCGGTGCTGCCCCCACGTAGGCCAGGTTGGGGGGAAGCTGGTCATAGACCTTGATGGTGGTGGGACTGGCCGCACTGTTGAGGTTGAGCAAGCTCAGGGCATAGGACGAAGTCTGATTTGCAATCAACAACGGTGGATTGGTCTTGCTGAGCACCAAGCCGCTCGGATTGGTGTACAGAACCGAGCAAAGCAAACGGGCACCAGGGGCGATATAGGCCGCAGCAATCTGAAACTCGATGTTGGGCGTCCCGGCGCCTGGATAGGGATAGAGACCCAATTGGGTGATGGCCGAAGCCGGCAGTACGCTCGGGTTGCCGCTGTCGACCGCATTGAGGTCGGTGCAGCTGTAAACCCCCGTGTAGCCCAGGTAGTTGGCTTCGCTGTTGGGATACGGCTTGGACCGGGCGTTCACAGCCACCTGGGTCAGCGTGTAGACATTCGCCAGTTCCGAGTCGAAACTGACCGCTGACGGGCCTCCAGGATCACCCGTCTTCACCAAGGCCTGCCCGTTCGTACCACCGGGGGTTGCTGTGCCATAGCCATTGGCATTGGCAGAGCCAGGGATCATCCAGGTCCCTGACCAATTGACCCCCGTGGAGGTCGACGGCGGGCCCGGTGGGCTCTTGTACGCCGCGTACCAGCTCAAGGTGCTGCGCTGGGCCAGCGTGAGGGTACAGTTGATCAGCCGATCAGCCGCGGTCGCTGCGCTGTCGAAACGGAAACTCTGGTCGCCTGCATTGAACGTGGCAGAACCCGTTGCAGGATTGCCCAGGGTGTCGGTGATGGTGCATCTGCCGCCCAGTACCAGGCGGCCTGACCCAACCACGATGCGTGCCCCCAAGCCCGTGACCAAGCCTTGTGCCGGTGTACTGCCCAGGCTTTGCGCCGGGGTTCCCAACGCGCCACCCGAGGTAGCGCCTGTGGTGACACTGGCATTGACCCAGCCCGCGCCCCCGCTGCCGCCCGCCGCGGCGCTACCACTGCCAGCGGGGTTGTTGAAGCTGGCACTCAGACCGCCACCGCCTTGGCCCACCACGGTGAAACTGACAAAAGGCTTGGGAGAGCCGATGGACAGCGCCGGAGCCACGGCACACCCCGCCAGCGGCACGCCATCGGCGGTGCAATTCTCAGGGGTCTGAGCGGCGTTGGCCCCCAAGGCATCGACCGCTGCCTTGTTGATGCTTGACGGCGCAGGGGCTTGAGGCGTGACATTGAGCTTGATGCCCACCTGCCCGCCATTGGCCGGAACTCCGCCAGCGGGCGGGTACAGGTTGCACCTGATCAATTGCCCAGCCGCTACCGTGCCCGTGGACGAACAACTGCTGGAGGCCGTCAGGGTGAGGCCGCCTGGGGGCGTGAACACGGTCATCCCGGTGTACTGCACGTTGGGCGGCAACTGATCAAACACCACGATATAGGGTGTGGTGGTCGCCGCCGTGCCGTTATTGCTGAGCACCAGGCTGTAACTGCTCGAGGCCCCGACCTGCAGGCTTGGTGGGTTGCTTTTGCTCAGGTTCAGGAAAACGCTGCCCAAAGTGACGCGGCAGCTCAGCGCGTTGCCCAAGGCGGTGGCCTTGGCATCCAGGCTCAGGCTGGTGGCCGTGAAGCTGACACTCCCCCCCGCCAGACCCGTGCAAGTGACGCCGCTGATGGTCTGGCCACTGACACTGCTGCTCAGGTTGAGCGTGGTGACGGCCGAAGCTGTCAGCGCCTGCGTCTCGCCCACCACAGGCGTGCCTGCCGTGCTGATCGTCAAGGCCTGCGTAGCCCAGCCATTGTTCCCGCTGAAGGTGTAGGTACCAGGCTGGCTGCCCTGAAGGATCA
Organism: Curvibacter sp. EU05-FHT14A10; assembly: GCF_058791075.1. Taxonomy (NCBI): domain Bacteria; kingdom Pseudomonadati; phylum Pseudomonadota; class Betaproteobacteria; order Burkholderiales; family Comamonadaceae; genus Curvibacter; species Curvibacter sp. EU05-FHT14A10. The sequence continues at coordinate 276,632 of NZ_JBYTDE010000001.1, read as the reverse complement.
GCCCCAGGCTTCGACCGCCCACCGTCAGCGTGCCGGTGACGGCACAGCCTTGGGGGTTGCCATCGCCGATGCAGGAGCTCGGGCTGAGGGAGGGGCCCGAGCCTGTGGGATTGGTGACGGCCACATTGCGCAGCGCCAGCCCGTTCGCCGTTGCGGTGGGTCGCACGACGATCTCGAAGGACATGATGCCACCGTAAGGCACCGGTGGCAGTCGGGTGGCCTGACAGGTCAGTAACAAGCCAGTGCTCAGGGCACCCGAAGGGGTGCACCTGGTGTCGGAAAACCCGGCGCCGGCCACAGGTCGGGCCGTGATGTATTCGACATTGGGAGGCAGTTGGTCGACCACATACAGCACGGGGTCCATCAAGGTCGGGATGGTGGAGGTGGCCACATTGAGGGTGTAGGTGGCCGCGACACCGGGCACCAACTGAGGCGGGTTGGTCTTCCTCAGGCTCAAGCCCCTGGGGCCGTAGATCATCTTGCACAGAATCTTGGCCCCGGGCAGGATGTACGTGCCCGGCACCGTGAAATTGGCCTGCGGCCAGGTGAAGGGCAGGCTCCAGCTGCCACTGGGGTTGCCACTGATGCTGGCGGCCGTGTCAGTACAAACAACCTCCTGGATGCCCCAACTGCTGTCAAAGCTGCCGCCCACAAAAGTGCTGGTCGCCCCGCCGAAGCTCCCCTTGCCGTTGTAGCCCCCCATCTGGGTGTCTGTGTACAGATTGGTCAAAGGGGTGTACGCGGAGGTGTAGCCCGAGGGCGGGACACTGATCGGCCCCATGCTGGTGAGCCCGTTCGGGCTGCTGGGCCCTGCAGTGGTTGCAAAGACATAGGGCACCCCATTGTCGGACAACATGGTGATGTTCCAGGCCAAGGAAGCCGGCGCCGGTGCGGCACGGGCCACAGGGCTCATGCCCCACAGGGTGAACATCCACAGCAACAAGCCGAAAATTCGAATAGTCATCAAATCCTCACGCTGAAGTTAGCATTGAGTACATAGTCATGCAGAGCGCACCAGGGGGCGCGTTCTGCGCGAGCACCGTTCCAACTCACGGCGCAACGCCTGTGCGGAGAGCACGCGGTGAAATCGTGTTCTCATCAAACTTGAAGCGCATGCGCATGTAGGGCCCCTTGCTGGTGAACGAAGACCCACCGAGATCGGGGTCCTTCAAACCACGGAAGTTGTAGCCCGCCGACATCCACAGGTTGGGCATCAACTGATAACCACCCTCGGCCCCCAACACCAACTCCCGCGACCCGCCCCTCGTGACGGCCAGGCCCGCCTGGGCGCCGACATCCCATTCCGAGGTGATGTCGTAGGTGACCCGCCCCATCACCAACTGGGTCAGCGCACTGCTGCGCAGGGTGTCAGAACGCAGGGAACCCCACTTGATGGCATAACGGGCGCTGGCCAGCAAAGACCGGTTGGCCTGCCAGTTGGCCTGCGCACTGACGATGTGCGCCGCCAGATCGGTGACGCCAGGCACCATCAGTGAGGCGTTGCCGTTGTCGTTGCGCTGCAGTCGATGCTCGTACCGGGCGATCGCATTCCATTCGTCCTGTTCTACCGGACGGTAGGCAAAGCCAATTTGTTGGCGCTGCAGCAACGCGCTGGTTCCCGAAGGCGTTCGACTGCGCGTGTCGCTGACGATGGAGCGCGCCAGCAGGCTCCAGTCTCGGTCGATCTTGAGGGCCACACCCAGGGTATTGAGAAAGCCGTTTGAATCGGTGCCATGGCGCAGCTCCAGGGTGCCTGTGGCGCGCAAGGTGTCTTCGAGTGCGTACTCCAAGCCGCCCGTCAATGCGGTGGACGCCTGGCCTGCCACGCCGCCCAGGGCGCCGGTGTGCTCGATGCCGCCCGTGCCACGCAGGTGCTCGGTGAGCTTGAGGGTCTGACGCAAACCCATCGCCGCCTGCGCCCCTCGGCCGTCGATGGTATCCACCATGCGGTATTCGTTGAACAGGCGCCCGCCCTCGCTGTACTGGCTTTCGAAACCGATCAGGCCCACATTGTTCTGTTGGCTGGAGTTGGCGTCGTAAGGACTGTTGTACAGGCTGGAGATCAGTGCATAACGTCCATAGACGCGGGTCTTCTCGGTCAGGCGGTAATTGCCCCCCACCGCGAGCGCACGCCGCTGCGACTCATTGAGGCCTTGTTCGGCCTCGACAAAGACCTCGGCCTCCGGTACGTCGGGCACCTTGCTGGTCAAACGCCCCCGCACGCTGGTAAAGCCCAGGTTGCTGGCCGAAACGCCTGTTTGCGACATGGAAGGCCCGTTGGCCGACGAAACCGTTCCATAGTTGAACGCCCCGGCACCTTGGCCCGACTGCTGACCCGTGCGCAGGCCCAGCTCACCCACCACCATGTCACTGAGGCGTTCCTGCACGCTGACCGCCGCGCCCCGCATATTGGCCGCGGCACCGGCCACATCACTGGCACTGTAGAGTGCTTCGGCGCGAAGTTTGGTGCTGGGGCTGAGGCTGTGCTCCAGCTTCAGGTTGCCCAGGGTCTGGCCTGGTGCTGTGGTGGCATTGGGGTTGTCAAAAAATTCACTGGTCTTGGTCAACTGGACCTGCAAGCGGGTCTGCTCGTCGTCGCGGCGCAGTTCCAGGCGGGCCGCGTTGCCACTGCCTTTCAGGTCAGACTCGGTCTGCACCAGCTCAGCGGACGCCGTGGCTTTCTCTCCCAACCGGGCCAGCGCGGTGGCTGCGATCAGTTTTCGCCCTCCGTTGGGGTTGTTGTCGATGCCGGCCACGGCTCCCAACTGAAGCGCGTCATTGACTTTGCGCTGAGCGTCCACGCCGGCCACCCAGAATGGCGTGCCGCCGGCATCAACGGTGTAGCTGACGCGGATGGATTGTGGATTCAGTTCCGGGTCGAGCGAACTCACCGGGGCCTTGAGCAGCAGGGTCTTGCTGATGGGCTCGATGGTGTAGTCGACAAAGCGGGTCAGCGCGGTGGTCTTGAGCACCGTTTGCGGCTGACTGCGGTCCCGCACAAGCACTTCCACCGATTCGCTGTTGGCCACCATGTCGCCCAGACCGGGCAGGCTGAAGGGACCCGAGGTACCGTTGGCGGGGAACTCCTGGATCTGCTGTGTCAGCGTGTCACGACTGGCATAAGTGTCGACCCGCGTCGCGGCGTCCTCATAGTGGTGGCGCACGCCGCTGACAGCCCGGTTGATCTGGCTGAGTTGGCGCACCTCAGGCGAGGAGGCCGTGACAAAATCACCATACAGCAGGAAGGATCGGTTCTTGTCGATGCGCACATACAGTTTGCCCACGCTTTGGGCATCGAAGGTCTTGACTGACGAGTCACCGTACACCGGGTAGAACTGATCGGGCTGGATGTCGCGGAACATCTGCACGTTTTTCTGCTTGTCCGAGTCATAGGCTGTGGTCAACAGGTAGTCGCCACGGATCGCCCCCTTGAAGAAGAACGCCGTGCGGGCTGCCGCATGCAGATCACCCGATTGGGTGGAGAAGCTGTTGAGCTCTGACTCAAAGGCTCCACGGGCCGCGCCCCCCAGGTTGATGGCCCCCCGACCGCTGAGGTCGATCACGCCTTCCACCACCCCGATACCGGTCAGGGGACGCAAGTCGGGCAGGTAGACCAAACGGGCGCTGGCCGAGACCAGGTTCGAATTCAGGCTGATGCGGCCATCGCCAGGCGCGGTGGGCGGCAACAGGTCGAACTCGCCCTGGCCACCTTCCACCACCACCTGAACACCCGCCTCAGCGGGGTTCAGATCCTTGACGTTCCAGCGTCCTGCCGAGGTGTCCAGGTTCAACACGGTACGGGCCTGCACGGGCACGCCGGCAGCATCGACCAGGCGCACCTGGACCTTGATGGGGGTCTTGCCATCGGCCTGAGCGGTTTCGGGCACTTTCAGAAGCAGACGCGCCAGGGGCCCCGGGGCTGTGACGTTCATCGTGACACGCTCACGCGGATTGCCAAAGGTATCGAGCAACTCCGCTTCGAGTTGATTGCGGCCCGGCTTCAGTTGGACAGCCACGAACTCAAGAGCCCGCAACGCCTTGGCCTCCAGCACCACGCGCTTGCCAACGCGGCTGTCCGGCACAGCCTCTCCGTTGACCTTGAGGCTGATGCTGCCCTGCACAGCCCCTTTCACACGCAGGTTGACCTGGCGCGTCGACAACACATCCCCCTCTTTCAGGCCCAAGAAGGCGAGCGCGTTGTCCTGGTCCACCAAGACCTCCTCCAGACTTGGCTCAGCCGGTTGCTTGGCGGCGGTTGCGTCGACGGCAGAGGAGTCCTCGGGGACCACCACCACCCCAGCCACAGCCCGCTCATCGTCGGGCGGGAAAGGCGAGGTGAACGCCTGCGCCTGCTGCGTGGCCAAAGCGGCCCCAGAAGCTGACGAACCAGCCCCGGGCAGGTCGATCAAGGGACGCGGCGCAACGCTGTTGGCACGCATGGCGCCATCGCTGCCAAACTCACCGCTGGCCGGCAACGCTCGAGGTTCGGCGCGCGGCATAGGCTGTGCTTTGGGATCGAGGCGGGCCCGCAGGCGGGCTCCGGCGTCGCCCTCACGGACGGGCTGAGCCTCGATGAGTCGGCGCCGCTCTGCCACCTCGGCCAGCAGTTCGGGGGCCTCGCAGTTGTCAACCGCGAAATTGGCTTTATGCCACTCACCCTTCTTGAGATCCAGGAACTGGCTGTCGCCGACACCCGCGTGGCGGTTGGAGAGCACAGACAGGTGTGCGCCCTGGGGCAATGTGGTGGCATCGATCTTGAGGGCATGGGTCACCGGTCGCAAGCCATACAGGCTCCACTTGCCCTCGATGTCGGTGATCACACTGGTGCCATCCTCGATCATCAGGCGCACCCCCGGTATGCCCAGTTCACCTTCAGACTGGATGCCATCGCGGTTGCAGTCCAGGAAGACCTTGCCGAAAGCAAAAGCGTCGTCGGCAAACACACCGCCGCTCACCCGGACGCGCCAGGTGGCCAGGTTGGACAGGCTGCCATTGGCTGTAGCCTGGGCCTGATTGATGGCTACGCCGCTGCTGGGCACCCCGGCACCAATTCGAACGCGGTAGCGCACGGCCCACTGGCCCTGCGGAGGCAGTTCAAGGCCAGGCGCGCTGAAAATCAAGGCTGCGCCACGTGCAGGTTCGGCCACCGGCGCCCACACGGGCTCTCCTGCACTGGACGACAGCAACGCGGCGCGAGCCGACCCGGGTACATAGGTGAAGCCAGGCGGTAACTGATCCCGCACAGAAACCGTCTTCAGAGGGGAAGCACCGTTGTTCTGCAGCACCAGGGTGTAATCCAGTTGATCGCCGATCTCGGCCTGCGCGGTTGAGCCCTCTTTGCGCAGGGTGAAGCTGGTCACGCTGGGGGTGACCGCCTGCAAAATCAGGTCGACACTGGAATAGGCCCATGCGAGCACATTGGCGCTGCCAGCCCGGCTGGCCTGAGCCCTTGCGACCGTGCCACCCGCCCAGGCCCAGGCCTTGTTGCTGACCAGCGCACCGGTGGTGACAAACTCAGGCTTCAGCGTGAGCTCGACCGTGATGCTGATGGCATCGCTTTGGCCGGGCGCGAGGCCCTGTGTGCCGTTGAGCAAGTCCAGCGTGCTTGAACTTGGGAAATCCAATGGTGCCGCGCTTCCGCAATCTCCCACCCCACGACCTGTGAAGGCCGCAGACGGCGTCAGGACCCCGGTTTTGGACAAGGGGGCGGAAAGCAGACGCCATGAGGCCACCGCGCCTTCCGCTTGGCCAGTCAGGAACGTGCAGTCCAGGTTGTCAATGAGGTGCAGCGCGGGGGCGATGGCGCCACCGATGTTGCTGACACTGAGGGTGTAGTCCACCTCATAGACCCCTGCCGTGGCGGTGGGGCGCGGGCTGCTGACACTTTTGAGCAGGGCCAGTGCCGGCAACTGGGTGGGTACGGGCGTGGGCGAGCCATCGTTCGTGGGGTCTCCGTCGCCATTGACGTCCGGGTTGAAGCCGTCGACTGAATCATCACACACCGTGGTCGGCGGAAGCCCCACGGTCTGTGCACAGGCCCGGGCGCTGTTGTAAAGCAGGCCCCGACGGCCGCTGAGGTTGTACCGCACATCAAAGCGCAGGGTGAACTCGGCCCCGCGCGGCAGACTCACCTCCCCTTGCAAAAGGTTGCTGGCAGCGGTCTGGCCGGTGAAGCCTTGATTGAGCGAGCTGGCGTTGATCGGGGCCGTGGTGAACAGCAGCACCAGGCTGTTGGGCAAGACCGTGTATTGGCCGACACCCGGTACGGCATTGGGCGTGTAGCTGCCCAGTTGACTGGCCCCACTGCCTTCGATTTGATCAAGCAGGACGACCTTGGACAGGGTGTCCTGAGCGTAACTGCGCACCCGCAAGGTGAAGGACACGGTGGCCGTGCCATCCGGAGTGCCCGAGGCGTCCAGATTGACGATGGGCTGGCTGGCCTGCTTGGCCACGCCAATGCGGTCGGTGTCGAAGGGAACCTGAACGTACACCTCGTTGGAAGGCTTGAGCAAGGGAAGCGTGTCAATCGACAGCAGGACCCCTGCGATGTTGGGAATCAAGGTGCCCGGGGGCGCCACGGCCGCCCAGGCACCGCAGGCCAACAGCGACGCCAGAAGCAGGGCCTGCGTCCCACGGACACAAACCGCTCGAAACAAGATGCTCAACAAACGCCACATGGCAGGTGATTCCGATGGAGGTGCACCGGGGCGGGGTCTGACCCAGCCCCCTGCGCAACAAGGGAGGCGACACCGCACCAACCCGAGCGCCCGAGGCGGGTTGCAGCAGATGCGATGTCACGAAATTGGGGGACAGGACAGATCAGGGATCTTCCCGTCGGATGAAGGCCGGACCGGCCCCAAGTTGGAGGCCCCCGGCGCCGTCGGCGCTGGGGGCTGGATGAACACTTACTGGTTCAATTGCACGGCAAAGGTCAGCGTCATGATGCCCCCTGGGCCCATGGTCGTCGCACCGCCGCAAATCACACCCGAGGTACCTGCCTGGTGGGTCAGGCTGACCGTGCCAGTCGTGTTGGTGCTGGTGCACTGGCTGGCCGGCTGCTTGGCAGCCCAGGTGGTGTAGGCCGGCACCATGTCGTTGATCGCGACATTGCTCAGTGGAGTGGCCCCATAGTTGGTGGCCGTGATCTGGTAGATCACGCAAGTGCCTGGCTTTTGCGTCAAGGTGGCCGTGGTGAACACGGTGGCGGAGCCTGTGCAAGCCAAATCGGCCGCCTGGGTCTTGACCACCACCAGTTGCTTGGCGGTCTGCACGGTGGTGCTGTCCACGTTGCTGACGGTTCCGCAGTCGTCGCCGGGCGCGGGGTTGTCAGTCACGGTGAGCGTGGCATTGTTGATGTAGCCATCCGAGACACCCGCAGGCGCGGTCACCGTCAAACGGATCTTCCATTGCTTGCCCGCCAGCAACTGCGGAACGGTGCCCGTGGTGCCGATGGGGGTGGTGGTGCCCGTCGCATCATCAATGTAGGCCAGCGCATAGCTCCAGCCAGCCGACACGTCGGTCGTCAGCATGCCGACGGCCACCTTGAAGCCGCCAGTACCGCAAGTTTGCGTCCCGACGTTGCTCAAGGTATGCAGATAGACCACCGAACCGGGTGTGGCCACCTGACCGGTCTGGCTGGAAGTCAGCAGCAGCTTCTTGAACTTGGCGGGCTTGACCTCCACAGCATCCTGCAGCACGTCGCTGACGATGATGCCGGTCGATGCCGCAGCGCTCGAGATCGCCTGGAAGTAGATCGGCTGGATCACATCCGTGGTGGCTGTGGTGGCCGGGGTCACGCAGGCCATGACCTGCAGTTGAGCGCCCGCAGCTACCGCCACCGGTTGGGTCAACTGAGCGGGCATGGTGGTCGCCGGCGGCGTCGGCACGCAGGAGGTGCCGGCGGCATAGTAGGTGACCGTCCACGACGCAGGCAGATTGCCTGGGAAGGCTGCGCTGGAACTCGCGTTCAGCCGGTAGGTGTTGTCCTTCGAGTCGGTGTTCTTGATGAACAGCGGGAAGCCCACAGGGACGCCCGGGGTGGTCCCGAGGGTCATGGTCGGGCTCGGGCTGGGGCCCGCACCGAGGTCACCATTGCCCAACAGACCCGAGCCCGTGCCGGCGGCCGTGTTGGTCAAATCGACCCCGGCGACCAGCACCACTTTGCCCACCTGGTCCCAGACCGAGTCCAGCACGGTGAGACCGCCAGCCGCCGAAGTGGCCGTGATCAGCACGTTGTACGGCCCGCTGCCCACGACGGCATCAGGCGGCAGAATGGCCTTGACCACCACCACGTAGCTGGTCCCCGGGTCCAGAGGACCGGTATCGGGGACGCCGTCGTTGTTGGTGTCCAGCAAAGGGGTCAACCCGTCTGACTTGAACAGATCGAATCGGGTACCTGCCGGGTAAGGGCTTTGTGCCGGATCGGTCGCTGCCTTGATGTTGAACGAATCAACCGCATTGCCGGTGTTGACGATGTAGTTGTTGAAACGCACCGAACCATTGGGGGTCACGGTCGCTTGGGTGACCAGGTTGTTCTGGGCGGTCGAGATCGCCGGAGGCGTGCTCGCATCCTTCACCGGGTTGGTATCAATGCTGGCAGCGACGACACCGTAGATCACCGAAGGCGAGAACGGAACCTTGTTGGTCGGCGTGGTGGTGCAGCTGTCGCCCGCAGAACCCGCGGTGGGGCAATCACCCGAGCCGTAGTAAGCCACGTTGGCCGTGTTCGAGCCATCGGGCTTGGCCGTGTTGTTGACCAACACGACAAAACTCAAAGTGCCTTGCTGGCCGACGGCGACGTTGGCCACCGTGGCGCGCACGGTGCTGCCGTTCACGCTGTAGATCACCGCGCCCGAGTTGGCGGGCTCAGCCAATGCAACACCGCCGTTGCCGCTCCAGACGGCAGAACCAGTGACGTAAGTCAGGCCGGTAGGCAAGGTATCCCGGACCGAGAACGCGCCGGCCTTGGCGCCTGTGTTGCTGAAGCTGATGGTGTAGACCGCGTAGGTACAGCCAGGGGCCGAACCCAGGGCCGCCGACCAGGTGGTCGAGCAGCTTGCCGCAGACGGTGGGCCACCGGTGATGGCTTTGGGCCAATCAACGCCGCCAGGTGCTTTGACACCGGGCAGGCTCAAGGACTTGGTGACCGAGAAGGCGGTACCGTCGGTCAGGTTGACCGTGTCCAGGTTGGTGACAGTGAGGTTGCTGGACGGATAGAGCGAGGGGGTCCCTGCCGCAGCCGTGACGGTCGCCTTGCTGGTCCATGTGCCAGTGGCTGTCGAGGGCACAGAGTAGGCCACCACAAAACGGAACACGCCACCATTGCCGGCCACTGTCTGATCAAAGCCTGTGGTACAGACCGTGGCGATGTCCGAGGCGCACAGCGCTGTCCCTGACGGCAAACCGGTACCGTTGGCATCTGCGTAAATGGCGATCTTGGTGAAGGGCGGCGCGCCGGCCAAGGTCTCTGCCACGCTCAACCTGAACTTGTCAGAACCGTTGCCGGTGTTGGTCAAGGTGTGAGGCATGTAGACTGTGTTGCCAGCCGACGCTGATTTGGTGTTGGCGTCCACCAGGGTGAAAGCCCCCACCTGCTGAACCACCGTCAAGGCGTTGTTGGATTTGGACTCCTGCTGAGTCCCACCCGAGTCGATGTAGCGCGCGAGCGCCTGATTGCCAATTTCAGTCCCCGCCTCGGGTGGTGCGGCGTAGGCTGAACCCAAGGTGACCAAAGAGCCCAGAACCAGGGTGCCAACCCAGTTCATGAAACTCTTGCGGCCACCACCATGTGGACCAGAGTTGATTTTCAAAATAACCTCCTGCGTCGGCCCTGGTTCAAAGTAGCTGAAATATCACGCCACCCAATTTCTCACAGGCGAGCGACATCAAAGCAATTCATCAATTGCCCAAATACCTTGAACCAAAGCCGACTTGAAGAAAAATCCCTGTCACCAGTGAATAGCAACAGGAAGAGGACACCCACACGCCGACCACTCGGCCTATGAAGATGAGATGTTTTGGATTGATCCTCAGAGAATCGGATCAATCCATGATGGGATTATTTTCGAGAGATCGGGACGGCCTGGGCTGAATCCGATTTGACAGCAGGTTTGAACGACTCAAGCTGAGCGCGTGCAGAGACAGTTTGCGTGGCGCCGGGCGCCAACTGGCCCAACTCCCACTTGAGCGAGCGGTACTGCGCGTAGGGAACGGGTTCGACCTGAACACGGCCGTTGACACGCACCTGATGGGTCAGAGGTTCGGCCGCATAGGCCCCACTGGCAGTGGCGGACAGGGCCTTGCCCGGTCCTGGCCGGGCGGTTTTTGGGAGGTACTCCATGCCTTCTGGAATGGGCAGGATGGCCTGAAGGCCTGAGACAGGTTTGGCGTCCTGATTGGTGTAGGTCGCACGGTATTCAATCACGTCACCCGGCTTGATGGATGGGGCATCCATCAGGGTTTCCTTTCCATTCTCCAAGGTAACCACTTTGTATTGGTCGAGTCGCACCTTGATCGGGGAGGCCTTGACGCTCGCGGCTGTATCAACAGGTTTGGAAACAGGCTGAGCCCAGATTACAGGCTGGAAACCTGCCAACAAAAAAGCCACCAGGAATCTCTTGATGAAAGCATCCAATCCCGAATGACGCATATTCAAAAACATAGATAAACCTTCTTTGCGATAAACATTGACAACGCAACCGAGTGGCCACAACCGTAAAACCATTTGTTGCGTGTGTAATCTTAATAGTGCCCTTGGGACGTCAATGTAGGAGAAGGCCGCAGATTGCTATGTGAATATTTGAATCAATATGAAAGCATTTCCAATGAAATCACCGTGAATTTCGCACACATATGGAAGAAATGACATCAAAAGGGTCGATAAATCGCATCAACGGCAGTGCAAATATATGCTCTGGATGCAACTGATACGTCGCAAAACATCATTACGTCCAGCTTACGGCATGCGCCTCGGCCAGCCTGGCGCACGCTTCAGCCCCCTCCAAGGGAGGCGGATCAGACTGGTAAGCGGTGCATGGGCAAGGGCGCGAATCCGTGGTTCAGCGGGCCATGCCCTCGCCCTGTCTGCACGAAGGCGCCCGCCTCGATGGCTTGAAGAACATAAGACCTGGCGGCACGGACGGCCTGCGGCAGGGTCTGCCCCAGCGCCAATTGGCAGGCGATTGCGGAAGACAGCGTGCAGCCCGTGCCGTGCACGTTCGCACCCACAATGCGACGGCTGGCCAGGTGCAGGTGCTCACCGTCTGCTGTCAACAGCAGGTCGACCACCTCGTCTCCCGGGAGGTGCCCTCCCTTGAGCAGCACGGCCTGTGCCCCCAGCCCGATCAGCCGCTGCGCTGCGGGCAGCAGTTGTGCTGCCTCAGTGATGCGTTGCCCGAGCAGGCACTCGGCCTCATCGAGGTTAGGGGTCACCAGTGCGGCACAGGGGAATAGCCTCTCGACCATCACGGAAACCGTCTCTTTGGCCATCAACAGGTCACCACTTGTCGCCACCATCACAGGGTCGACCACCACCTTCCCCCAAGCGTGACGTTGAATGGCAGCCACCACCGCGTGCACCAACTCGGGCGTGGCGAGCATGCCCGTCTTGACGGCGTCAATGCCGATGTCCTCAGCCACGGCGTCGATTTCCTGGACCAGGTGCTCGACGGGTACGGGGTGCACAGCGCGTACACCCTGGGTGTTTTGCGCTGTGAGCGCCGTGATGGCAGTCATGCCATAACACCCGTGGGCCGCCATGGTCTTGAGATCGGCCTGGATGCCGGCGCCGCCGCCGCTGTCGGATCCAGCGATGCTCAGCACGCGCACATATCGGCAAGGTTGGGGCGGCAAAACGCTGGCAAGAGGCGAGGCCGGGGCGGCATGGAAGGTCATGAAACGAAGGTCGATAGAGCCCAAAGTAACCGATTATGGCCACCGCAAGTCCCTCGGATCGGATGCCAAAGCACTGGCCCGATTGGCGGGAGGATCACCCGTTGCATAATTCGGGCGCGGATGAAACAGGGGTGCCTGTCGGAGGTTCATGCGGCGCGAACAGCGCTGTATCGACTTTGACCTGGCTGAGAAAGACCCTCATGACCCGATCCAGATCATGCTGGCGTGGGAAGTTTCAAACATCAACGACGCGTGGCCTCGTTTCGTCCTCACCCCCTGTATCCAGGTAAAGGACTGACGACATGCCCCCTCTGAACGCCCCAGGCCATCGCTTCTCAGCGACTTCGCCCCTGGTCCCAATTTCGCGATCGCCTTCGACCTGCCCTACCGTCCTGCAACCGGGCGGCAAATCGCCATGCTGATCCGACGTCACCAGAAGGTCATCATCCTGGGAGCCGGACTGATGGGCCGCTTGCTGGGCCTGCAATTGCTGCGTGCTGGCCACCCAGTGACCCTGCATGATGCTGCAGGGCCTGACGCCGATGGGTCCGCAGCCCGTGTGGCGGCGGCCATGCTGGCTCCGCTGGCCGAGTCCGCGATCACCGAACCCTGCGTCGTGCGCATGGGCCAGTACGCCCTGGAGCGCTGGCCCGAGTTGCTGGCGCTGTTGCGTCGTCCTGTGTTCTTTCAGCGTGCAGGCACACTGGTCGTCTGGCACCGTCAGGACCGGGCTGAAGCGGCGCGCTTCGAAGGTCTGCTCCGCTCAACCCAGCAGGCGGTACCAGGCCTGCCTGAGCTGCTGCGCCTGGATGCCAATGATTTCGCCCAGCACGAGCCAGCCCTTGCCCAGCGGTTTCACCAGGGCCTGCTCCTGCCCGGCGAGGGGCAACTCGACAATCGAGGCCTGCTGCAATCCCTGCTGCACGAGTTGGAACAGGAAGGCGCCAGGATGCACTGGCAAAGCCCGCAAACACCGGCTGACTTCGAATGGGATGAAGACAGCTTTGTCATCGACTGTCGCGGCATGGGGTCGCGTCCTCAATGGCCAGGCCTGCGCGCCGTGCGCGGCGAGGTGGTGCGCCTGCATGCCCCTGAGGTGAGTCTGGCCCGCCCCACCCGCTTGATTCACCCCCGCTACCCGATCTACATTGCCCCCAAGCCTGACCACGTATTTGTGGTGGGCGCGACCGAGATCGAAAGCGATGACAACAGCCCGGCCAGCGTGCGCTCGACCCTGGAGTTGTTGAGCGCCGCCTACACCGTGCACCCCGGCTTTGCCGAGGCACGCATTCTGGAGCTCAACACCCAGTGCCGCCCCACCCTGCCTGACAACCTGCCCTGCCTGAGGCGTTGCGGGCCCCGCTTGGTGCAGATCAACGGCTTGTACCGGCATGGCTTCATGATTTCGCCCGCCCTGGCGGATGTCGCCATGGCCTGGATGACCCAGGGCGATACCCAACTGGCCGAACGGCTGGGGGTGAACTTGGACCACGCGGCCCCATCCCGGCCCTGCCTTGCACAAGCCCACTGAGCCCATGGACATCGAAATCAACCAACGCCCCGTGCAATGGCCCGAAGAAGGCACCCTGGCAGAGCTGCTGAGCCACCAGGGTTTCACCCCCCCCTTCGCGGTGGCAATCAACACGCGCTTCGTGCCGCGGTCGGCCTATGCCCAAACCCGCTTGCAAGCGGGCGACCGCGTCGAAGTGATCACCCCAGTCACCGGAGGCTGAACCATGACCCCATCCATCACTCCCCCCCATGATCCGCTGATCCTCTACGGACAATCATTTGAGAGCCGGCTGATGCTGGGCACGGCGCGCTATCCCTCGCCAGCCACCCTGGAAGCCGCAGTACGCATGGCCCGGCCAGCGATGCTGACCGCCTCGCTGCGACGGCAGGCCAGTGCGGGCACGGGCACGGGCGCAGGCGCTGCCCAGCACAATGACTTCTGGCGGCTGCTTCAACAGCTGGGGGTTCCCGTTTTGCCCAACACCGCCGGCTGCCATACGCCCCAGGAAGCCATCACCACGGCCCAGATGGCCCGTGAGGTGTTTGAAACCGACTGGATCAAGCTGGAGCTGATCGGTGACGACTACACCTTGCAGCCTGACACGCTGAACCTGGTCCCGGTGGCCGAACAACTGATCCGCGATGGTTTTCGCGTGCTGCCTTACTGCACCGATGACCTGGTGCTCTGCCAGCGCCTGGTCGACGTCGGATGCCAGGCCGTGATGCCCTGGGCAGCCCCCATTGGCACCGGCAAGGGCCCGATCAACCCCAGTGCTTTGCAAACCCTGCGCGAGCGACTGGATGTGCCGCTGATCGTCGACGCCGGCCTGGGGCGGCCTTCGCACGCCTGCACCGTGATGGAATGGGGGTTTGACGCCGTGCTGCTGAACACGGCCGTGGCATTGGCCCATAACCCTGTCCAGATGGCCGGCGCCTTCGCCCAGGCCGTGACCGCCGGGCGACAAGCCCGCTTGGCCGGCACCATGCAGGCCCAGGACAACGCCCAACCCAGCACCCCAGTGCTGGGTACTCCATTCTGGCACCACGCCTGAGCACCATGACACACCCCTCCCCCCCTGAACTGCTGGCCCAGGCCATCCTGAGCACCCACCAGGCTCGCTTCGGCGGGCCTGGCCGACTGCCACCCGCCCCCGTGTCGCCTGAATGGCCGCCCTTGCAGCAGGCCGCCTGGCAAGCCTGCAGGGCCCTGGGTTTCATTGACATCGACGCCCATTGCCTGGCCCGGGCCTGGCAGTCACGCGCCGAACGCACCGGGCAATGCGACGATCTGAGTTGGCCCGACCAGCCACAGGACTTCGGCCTGGGCCGCTATCCCACCGACCGGCCCGCGTTTGCGCCCTGCCCTCGGGCGCTGGGGCTGTATGTGGTGGCACCGGATGCCGACTGGATCGCACGCCTGGCCCACATGGGCATCCCCACCTTGCAACTGCGCTTCAAATCTCAAGACCTGTCGGCCGTGCGTGCAGAAATCAAGGCCGCCATCGCCGCCGTCCAGGGCACCGATATTCGACTTTTCATCAATGACCACTGGCAAATCGCCCTCGATGAGGGCGCCTGGGGCATTCACCTGGGTCAGGAAGATCTGTCAGATCTGGCTGATACGGACCTGGTGGCCATGCGTGACGCCGGAGTGCGCCTGGGAGTCAGCACCCATGGCTACGCCGAAATGGTGTTGGCTGATCAGGTCCGCCCCAGTTATATCGCCATGGGCGCGGTCTATCCCACCACCTTGAAAGCCATGCCCACTGCGCCTCAGGGCATCGCCCGCCTGATGGCGTACGCCGATTTGCTGAACCGCCAGCAGCCTCCCTACCCCCTGGTGGCCATCGGCGGCATTGACCGCGCTCGCCTGCCCGAGGTTTTGCCCAGCGGGGTCGGCAGTGTGGCCGTGGTGCGCGCCGTCCTGGCCGCCGCCAATCCCCAAGCCGAAGCACAGGCTTTCATCCAGGCCATGAAAGGCTCGGCCGCCGAGACTTGACGGCCTGTTTACAATGCCGCCATCTCGCTGTCACATTGACCGCGAGGCCGCTAGGGGTGTCCCGGAGGTTTGCCTCCAGGACTGAGAGAGTCCCTTTGAACCTGATTGAGATCATCCTCGCGCAGGGAAGCCCGACGTGCCGGCCGCAGCATTGCCCATGCCTGCGAGCCCCGCCACACGACTGCTTTGCGCCAGGATCACGGAAGCCGAACCATGACCTGCCGACACCGTTACCCCACATCCCCCTTGACGCCTTGCGCCATCGCGGCCTTGCTGCTGATGGGGCCATTGGCCTGGGCACAGGATGCCAGTCTTCAACCCGTTGTCGTGAACGAGCGCAGCTCGGCGCCCGTGGCCGACGTGACGGGCTTCGGGGATGTGCCAGTCCGTGAGGTACCCGCGTCGGTCACGGTGATTGGCCGGGAGCAACTTGACGCCCTCGGGGCGCGCCGGCTGGCCGATCTGACCACCCTCGATGCCTCGGTCACCGATGGCTACAACGCACCGGGTTATTGGGATTTTCTGACCATTCGCGGCTACACGCTCAACCAAAATTACAACTACCGGCGCGAGGGCCTGCCGATCAGCGCCGAAACCGTGATCCCGCTCGACAACAAGGATCGCATCGAAATCCTGAAGGGCACCAGTGGCATCCAGGCCGGGACCAGCGCGCCTGGCGGCCTCGTCAATTACGTGGTGAAACGCCCCACCGAAACGCCCTTGCGCGAATTGACTCTGGGCCTCAGCGAACGGGGCACCCGCATGATGGCGATGGACCTGGGCGGCAGGACCGAGAACAAGGTGATCGGCTACCGGCTCAACGTTGCCCATGAGGACATGCGCCCCCTGGTCGATGCCACGAACGGTCACCGTGATCTGTTCGCCTTGGCATTGGATGCCCGCGTCAGCCGCAACACCTTGGTCGCGGGCGAATTCGAATGGAGCAGCCTGACACAGCCCAGCGTGCCCGGACAAAGCCTGTTGGGTAACCAGTTGCCGGCGGTGGGTGACCCCAACGTCAACTTGAACAATCAGCCCTGGTCCAAGCCCAACCACTTTGACAGCCTCACCGGCACGCTGCGGGTCGACCAACTGATCAACGAAACCTGGAGCTGGCAGGCCCAGTACGGGCGCCAGAAGCTCAAGAGCGACGACCGCCTGGCCTACCCCTTTGGTTGCAGCGACCCGGTCAGTGGCGCCTACTATGCGGATCGATATTGCCCATCCAGCAGCACCGGCAAGACCAACGTGGGCCTGGCCGACATCTACCAGTTTGAAAGCAACAATGAGCGGCGCAGCCAGCAGGCGGCTCAGTTCAAACTGCTCGGCAATGTGCGCTGGGGTAGCGTGCAGCACCAGGTCAGCACCGGCCTGTTGCGCAGTGTGCTGAACAACCGCTTCGGCTTCCAGGCCGATGCCTCGGCGCCCGTGGGCCAGGCCACCACCGACGGACAAACCCGCATCCCCAGCCCCAATCCGCCCCTGGCCTTCATCACCCCCAACACCAACCGGGACGAATACTCGACCGAAGTGTTTGTGCAGGACATGGCGCGCTGGACCCCTCGTTTTGTGACCTGGGCGGGGCTGCGCCACACCGAGCTGGATCGTCACAGCATCCAGACCGACGGCGGGCAGGAAACCCGCTATCGGCAAAGCTTCAACAGCCCCTGGCTCGGCGCCAGCTATGACCTGGGATCGGGGTTGTCGCTGTACGGTAGTTGGGGACGGGGGACAGAATCCGCAGTCGCCCCCAACCGGCCCTACTACGCCAACGCAGGCTCGGCCATTCCAGTAGCGGTCAGTACCCAGAAGGAAATCGGGTTCAAACAGGCCCTGACCCAGGGCGCCTGGCAAGTGAACTACTTCGACATCCGCAGACCCGCCTTGTATGAAACCCAGTTGGCTGGGACGGCAGGTGCCAACACGGCCCAGCTCTGCCCCACCAGCGCCAGTGATTGCCGGGTGCAAAGCTTTGACGGCGACGCCCACCATCAAGGACTGGAGCTGTCTGGCGACCATCGCATGGGCGCCTGGCGCCTGGGCGGAAGTGCCATGTGGCTACGTGCCGTGCGCGACAGCGCAGATGCGAGCCTCAATGGCCACGCGCCCACCAACGTGCCCTCACGGGTGCTGCGCCTGCGCGCCGACTACACAGTGGCCCAGTTCCCAGGTTTGACCGTGGGCGGTGGCCTCAGCCACGAGGGACCACGCAAGGTGATTGACAACAGTGCCGAGCAGGTGTCGCTGGCCTCTTGGACCCGGGTTGACGCCCTGCTGAGTTTTCAACAGAAGCTCTCGCCAGAAACCCGAACGCTCTGGACTTTGGGCGTGACCAATCTGTTCGACCGCCGCTACTGGCGTGAATCGCCAACCAGCTACGGGCACCTCTACCTGTACCCCGGTGCGGCAAGAACTTGGCGTCTGACGATGAAAACAAGCTTCTGAGTTCTCAAGCCCTATTTTTTGTGTATATAATCTAAGTCTTGTTCCTCGATAGCTCAGTCGGTAGAGCGCCGGACTGTTAATCCGTAGGTCCCTGGTTCGAGCCCAGGTCGAGGAGCCAAGTTTCATTGCTAGTTTTCTGTCTAGCGGGTTGCGTTGGCTGTTTGCCATCCGCATCCGATAAAGACAGTATCCGACATTCCTCGATAGCTCAGTCGGTAGAGCGCCGGACTGTTAATCCGTAGGTCCCTGGTTCGAGCCCAGGTCGAGGAGCCATTTAAAGGTCTTGCAGGCACATGCCCGCAAGACCTTTTTCTTTTGGGCCATCCATCCGTCTCAACGAGACTGCGCCCCCCTTCAGCTCAAAGGCATCGGCTGGCTATCAACACCACCTGACCGCGCCGGAAAATAGATGTGAAACTCCGCACCTCCGCCGGACACGTTGCAGGCACGGATCCATCCACCATGCCCTTCGACAATTTTTCGGCAAATGGCCAGCCCCAACCCCGTCCCACCCGAACCATTCTTGGTTTTGCTCGATTGGACGAAGGCCTCAAAGATCTTCTCCAATTCGGCCTCAGGAATACCGGGCCCCCGATCACGCACAACGATGTGAATTTCACCGCCATCACCAATCTGGGCGGAGAGTGCCACCGTTTGATCATTGGGTGAGAACTTGACCGCATTGGCCAGCACGTTGCGGATCACCTGCTGAAAACGCAACGGGTCAGCCCGCGCCACCAGGGGCAGATCCGACAAGTCCATGTCGAGAGCGAGGTTCTTGCGCGCGAGCAAAGGCCCCATTTCCCGGGCCACCGGCCTGATGAGTGAGCGCAGATCCACGCTCTCAAGGTGAAACGTGCCGACCGTGCTTTCGATCTTGGAAACATCCAGCAGATCATTGACCAACGCCAGCATTCGCTGCCCCGAGGCATTGATGTCATGAAACATGGCAACGATGCGATCACTGCCTTTGCCTCGCATCACCCCCAATTCCGAGAACCCGATGATCGACTGGAGCGGCGTGCGCAATTCATGGCTGATGTTGGCCACAAACTCCGACTTCGAGCGAGACGCCTCTTCTGCCACGTCACGAGCCTCACGGATGGCGCGCTCTGCCTCACGAAACTCGGTCACATCGGTGAGCACCGTCAGCACGCCGATCAACGCGCCCGATTCGCCCGGCACCATCACCTTGCTGATCAGGACATCTCGCATGCCCATGTCGTAGCGCGCGATGCGCGACTCGAAACGGATTTCGCCCCCCTGCCGAACCAGCTGGGCTTCGGAATGATCATGCAACTGCGCCTCGTTGGCAGGAAGAAAATCTGCGAAGCGCTTGCCGATGACTTGACCGCGATCCAGACCCTTGAACTGCTCCCAGGCCTTGTTCACCATCACCAGACGACCCAGTTCATCTGCCATTGACGTGGGTTCGGGACTGATTTCAAGTATCAACCCGATCAAAGACAACTGCATCTGGAGTTGCCGCTGGGTCTCCAGCAACTCGGTGATGTCCACAGCACTGCCCGCAAAGGCCGTGATGCGCCCATCCACCGACAAGGGGACCACGGCCAATTCAAAATGGCGAGTGCGTCCGTCAGCGCCGACCGTGGAAGCCCGGCAATGGCGCACACCGTCAAGATGATCCAATGCGAACAAGGTGGTACGGTCGGTGGGGCGCTCAGGCACCAGGACATCCAGCACGCTGCGACCCAAGGCCTGGTGCGCCTGCGCGCCCAGCAAGGCAGCCCAGCGGGCGTTCACGTAGGTCACAACCCCCGATGCATCCGTGCGGAAAATCAATTCCTGCAGGCTACGCAACAGCACACTCAGTTCGCGTTCGCTGCGCACCACCTGATCGCGAGCCCGATCAAACAAAACCCGGGAGCGCTCACGAGCCCGCAAACTACGATACAGAACAATCGCCATGCCCAACAGCATGAACACCACGACCAGGCCCGTGACCAACACCGGGCGCGCACGCGCCAACCAACGCTGGGTGGATGCCCCCAAGGCTTGCTCAACCAAAACCACCAAAGGCCAGGCCCTGGAAGCCCGAAAGGCCACCAGCGTCTCCTCCCCGGCAGCCGAATGCTCTCGGTAGCTGCCATGTTCACGCGCGACCTGCCGCTCGCTGAACAGACTGTGGTGCGCCAAACTCAACCCGGGAGCCCCCACCATGTCCACGGTGCTGGTCAATAACAACCCCGTGTAACTTGTCACGAGCACTGAAAGCGGGTTGTCGCCAATCACCTGACGCTGAAAGTTCACCAAGGCATCGGGATTGATCAGGGCCACCACCAACATCGGCTGCCCTCCCGCCAAAGCAAAGCCATACACCATGGGCAGGCTGTTGATTCCTGAACGCAATTCAGCCTGAGACGCGCCCACCTCAAAGTCCGCCAGACTCCGCCCACGAATCAACGGCCCCAACGAAGCCTGGCCACGGGCAGGACGCGGCCCCAGCAATGAAAGATTGACCTGGCGCCGAACGTCTCCTGCCGTGGAACTGACCAGAACCCGGCCTTGAGCATCCAGAACAGCGATCGAACGAACAAAAGGAACACCGCCAAGTGCCTGAGTCAGCTGCCGACTCAGATGCGGCAGGTCGGCCAGCGAATCCTGCAACAGAACCGTCTCTGCAATGGAGTTCTGCACCACCGCCACAGCGTCAAAAGACCGACTCGCATGATCTTCGATCACCCGCGCATAGAGCTCTTGCTGCCGGAGATCTTGCTCTACCACCTGCTGGTGACCACGCCAAGACATCCAGACAATGGCCATCAGCAACAGCAATGCGAACAGGACGCCCGTGAACAGCGCAAGCTGGCTCGACAGCCACTGGGCCGACGGGTGTTTCAAAGTGGAATCTTGGCGCATCTAAACCGTGCCAAAGCGCCCGTCAAGGCTGAACCACCATGGAGGCCAGCCCATGCCTTTTGGCAAGGCCCTCCAGACGACCATCTTTTTGAATTCGGGACACAAAATCATCCACTACGGAATACCAACTTTCGTCCCCCGGCTTCACCGCATAGCCGTAGGGCAAGACATGAAACGGTTTTGGCGAGGAGATCAAGGTGGCCCAATCTGCGTTGTCCAGCAATCGACGACTGTAAGGATAATCGGTCATGAAAACGTCGATCCGCCCGGCCTCCAGCTCGCGTTCACGGGTCTGGGGTGGCTTGACATTGACGAGCTTGGCATGTTTCAGGTAAGCAGCCATCACAGGCTCCATGAATGTCCCGGACTGAACTCCAACCAGAATGCCCGGCCGATCAATGTCTGCCCATTGTTTGATGGTGGCACTGCCGCGCGTGGTGATGGCATAAATATCGCTACGCAAATAGGGTCTGGAGAATCGCAGATGCTGCATGCGTTGCGCAAGCATGCCCACAGCAAACATGGCAATATCGCAGCGATCACTCAAGAGATCGGGCACCAGGGAGGCAAAGCTTGAATCGACGAACTCAACTTTCATCGACAGGTCTGCCGCCAACTCGTGGGCCAAGTCAATATCGACCCCGACCAATTGCTGAGTACGGGGGTTGCGGTAGGTGACACCATAGTAATCTGGCCAGATGCAGACCCGAACCACCTTGCTCGTTTGCACTCGGTCGTGGACGCTACCGGCGATCAACGGCGACATCGCCATCGAAAGCCCCAGGGCCAGGCACCAATTCACCAGAAACCGATACATCATGATCTACTCCTGGTATCCGTCATTCGCCCCATTTGCAGGTGCCGGAATCGCACAAGGCCCCCAAGGCATGCGCTTATCTTGCCGGCGACAAAGACAGGGCGCCCGGTCGTCACCCATTGCCGGCCCACCGCCCACGATGGGATTCACGACGAAGCTTCTTCGAGTTTGTTGATGGTTTCGATCAACTGCAACAGGCTGAATGGCTTGACCAGGTACTCGTCAGCCCCCGCTTCGAAACCAGCTGCCCGGTCTTCACTCTGCCCACGGGCCGTCAGCAAAATGACCTTGGAACGAGCCAATTGCGCGTTCGCCTTGATCCGCCGACAAACCTCCAAGCCATCGATGCCTCCTGGCATCATCACGTCAAGCAGCACCAGGTCGGGGTGCAACTCCTCGGCCAAGCTGAGGCCCGCCTGCCCATCCGCTGCTTCGAATATTTCGTACGCCACAAACTCCATGGTCATTCGCAAAAGCTTGCGAATATCCGCATGGTCATCGACGATCAGTATTTTTTTCATGCAGTACCTCGCGATAATTCAAAAATCGCCTGACAAGCTGATTTTTGACAAGATAACGATATCATATAAATTATTTTTATCATTTGTCAAGTCTTTTTTTACAGCAGTCGTGCCAAAATACAGCGCATCATGACCCAAGAAGAAAATTCCACACGCGATCACTACACAACCCTCGAGGTAGCCGGCCTGTTGGGCATGGCAGTTCGATCGGTTCAACTGATGGTCGACAGGGAGGAACTCGAGGCCTGGAAGACGCCAGGAGGCCATCGACGGATTTCTCGCTCCTCGGTCGAACGCTGGATTGCCTCACGCAAACCGGCGGGAAGCCAGGTCGACCGCCACAGCGCCGACCCCGCGACGGGCCGTTCAGTGCCAGGTTCAGGGGGATCACGGGTCCTGCTGATTGAAGACAGCACCCACTTCCAGAACCTGGTCAGCATGCTGATCCGGCAGCACTTCCCCAACGTCGACTTGCGTGTCGCCGACGATGGAATTGCGGGCTTGGCCATTTATGGGCAGTTCCAACCCGACATCTTGATTGTCGACATCCTGCTCCCCGGCATCGATGGCCCCACCCTGATCACCAGTTTGCGCTCGCATCCCCAGTTTGCCCGCAGCCAATTGATCGTCATCACCTCGCTCGACGAAACCCAACGGGGGCCCTACGCCTTCGCACTGAAGGGCGTTCGCGTCATCCACAAACCTAGGCTGGTCGCCGAACTGCCCGGCTTGTTGGCCCAGGTGTTACCCACAGGGGCAGGTCAAGTCAAGTCATCCGTCTGAAGGCCATTGCATGCCGCGCATCTTGCTGATCGAGGACGACGCCTCCATACAACGCTTCGTCGAATTCGCGCTGGAGGACATCGGTGCCGAGTTGATGATCACGGATACCGTCAAGCAAGGCATCAACTACCTGAGTCAGTCGCCGTTCGACCTGATTCTGACCGACCTGATGCTGCCGGGTGAATCGGGGGTCACCTTGCTCGAAAAGCTTCGTGAACAACCTGATCTGGCTCCACAGACCAAGGTGGTGGTGTTCAGTGCCGGCCTCACGAGCAGTGTGAAAACACAACTGCAGGCGCTTGGGGTTTGGCGCATGTTGTCAAAGCCGATTTCAGTTCTGGATTTGCTGACCTGCGTGGAAGAGGGCTTGTCTACCCAGCCAATTTCTCAGGCATCGATCCAGACCGACGCTCCGACTGCCCCACCGTCGTCCTCACTGCAAGACCTTGAGCGCCATGCCATCGAGACCCATTTCAATGGCGATACGCAGTTGTTCATGATGTATCGGCAAGCCTGTTTGGCCCAATTCCAAGTCGATATCGAAACTGGCGACCTGGCCAACCAAGCCCAAGACCTGCCGGCCTTGCGCCGAATGGGTCACAGCCTGAAGACCGTGCTGCACACACTCGCCGAAGAAAATGGCGCCCAGATCGCCAAGGCCCTCGAACAATTGGCAGAGCGACAAGAATTGATCGCGGCTCAACATCAATGGGGGCACTTGCGCAACGCACTGCTGGATGCGCGGCAAAGGCACCTTGCGACGCCATGCTGACCCTTCCGCCCAAGGCCGGCGGCCTGGCCGGGTCGGATGCGCCTGACGGCAAACCGTGCTGGGCATTCTCTTGAACAAGCCTCACACGCCGCCACAGCTGCCCTTTCTTGCACCGGGTGAGCCCTTCCCCCCTGTCGAGCGCAGTTGGGGTCGTATCGACCCTCTGCCTGGCTTGCTCGCCGCAGGCGCAGATCTGAGTCCGACCACCTTGGTCGAGGCCTACCGGCAGGGAATATTCCCCTGGTTCAGCGACGGTCAGCCCATTCTCTGGTGGAGCCCCGATCCTCGCATGGTGCTCCCCCCCAGCGGCTTTCGAATGCGACGTAGCCTTCGGCAAACGCTGGCCCGATTGGGTTCACAGTGCCAGTTTGAGGTCCGATTCGACACCCAGTTTGAGGCGGTCATGCGCGCTTGTGCTCAAAGCCCGCGACCGCAACAGCAAGGCACCTGGATCACCGAAGGCATGATTCAGGCCTATCTGGCTTTGCACAAGATGGGCATTGCCCACAGCGTGGAGACCTGGGTCGATGGCCAGCTTCAAGCGGGGTTGTACGGAATCAACATTGGACGAGCCATGTTTGGCGAATCCATGTTCACTCGCATGCCTGATGGCTCGAAGCTGGCACTGGCTGCCTTGGTGGGTTTTTGCCTGGAAAACGACATCAAGTGGATTGACTGCCAGCAAAACACAAGGCACCTGGCCTCCATGGGGGCCCATGAAATAGAACGCAAGACCTTCACCGCGTGGCTTGAAAAGGCCACTGCCATGGCCGCGCCAAGCTGGCAATTTAATTCCGTATACTGGGATCGTGTCAGCCGCCTCAGGTAAAGACCGTGACCCAGCTCAATGACCTGCCCCTGCAAACCCTGCAGTTCTATGCAACAGCGCCCTACCCCTGCAGCTATTTGCCTGAAAGGCAGGCACGCTCTCAGGTTGCAACGCCCGGTCATCTGATTCAGACCAGTCTTTATTCGGATCTGGTCTCTGCAGGGTTCCGGCGCAGTGGCATGTTCACTTACCGCCCTTATTGCGATGGTTGCAGGGAATGCCAGCCCCTGAGAATTCTTGTACGGGACTTCAAGGCCAATCGCAGCCAACGCCGCGCCGCAAGGCTTCACGAGCGCCTGGAAGCGCGTGTTTTGAAGTTGCACTTTTCAGCTGAGCACTACCAACTTTATTTGCAATACCAAGCTGGCAGGCACGCTGGTGGCGGCATGGACCATGACAGCGTCGATCAGTACACCCAGTTTCTGCTGCAAAGCCGCGTGAATTCTCGGCTGGTCGAGTTCCGCGAACCCTCCACGCATCCGGACACCCCTGGTCTTCTTCGCATGATCAGCATCCTGGACGTCCTGGACGATGGGCTGTCAGCGGTCTACACGTTTTACGATCCCGATGTCGGCGGCAGCTATGGCACCTACAACGTGATGTGGCAAATCGAGCAGGCCAAGTCACTTTCGCTGCCTCATGTGTACCTGGGCTACTGGATCAAGTCCAGTCCGAAGATGAGCTACAAAGCCCAGTACCTGCCCCATGAGGTTTTGGTGGATCAGACGTGGATTCGAAGTACGGCGCGCTGAGCGGACATTCATTTCACCAAGTAAAATAAGAACAACTCCAAACATGGTTAGCAATGCGAAAACGAGATACCACCCAGCCGACCAGTCCAAGCATTCAGGTCATAGAGCGCATGTTTGCGTTGATCGATGTACTGGCCTCTCGCGAAGAGGCCATCTCGCTCAAGGAGATCAGCGAGAGAACAGGGCTGCATCCGTCCACAACCCACCGGATTTTGAATGACCTGGCAACAGGACGATTTGTCGATCGACCTGAAGCCGGCAACTATCGGCTGGGCATGCGCCTGCTGGAGTTGGGCAATTTGGTCAAAGCCAGGCTCAGTGTGCGCGATGCGGCCCTCGCCCCCATGCGAGAGTTGCACAAGCTGATTCAACAGCCAGTCAACCTCAGTGTTCGCCAAGGCGATGAAATCGTCTATGTCGAGCGCGCCTACAGTGAAAGATCGGGAATGCAGGTGGTTCGAGCCATTGGCGGCAGGGCACCACTGCACCTGACCTCGGTGGGCAAACTGTTTCTGGCTGTGGACGAGCCGCAGAAGGTCAGAGCCTATGCCACGCGCACAGGACTGGCCGGGCACACGCGCAACAGCATCACACAACTCCCGCTGTTGGAGCGAGAGTTGTCCAAAGCTCGCCAGTACGGCATTGCCCGCGACAACGAAGAACTGGAGCTGGGCGTGCGCTGCATGGCCGCCGGCATTCATGATGACCAGGGACGCCTGGTCGCCGGGCTTTCCATTTCAGCGCCAGCAGATCGCCTGGATGAAGGTTGGCTACCCAAGCTTGAGGCAACGGCGGGTGAAATCTCACAAGCCCTGGGCTATAAACCCAGCCCTTCCAGCGCTGGCTGATGTTCAGAGCCTGATCAAAGCAGGCGCTCAATCAAAAGAGCCTGGGTGTCTCAAGACATCCCAGGCTCTTTTTTCATGGGCCCGCCGATCTTCGGCGGACAGGATTGAACGCATCAGCCGTTGCGGGCAGCGATCAAAGGATGGTTGCTCTCCACCCAACGCTTCACACGCTCCGCATCGGCAATTCGACTGAGTTTGCCCGCCGAATCCAGAAACACCATGATCAATTTGCGACCAGCCACCTTGGCCTGCATCACCAAGCATTGCCCGGCTTCAGAGATGTAGCCGGTCTTCTGCAGCCCAATGTCCCAAGCCGGATTTTTGACCAAGCGATTGGTGTTGTTGTATTGCAAAGTGCGGCGTCCCACCTCGACCTGATAACCGGGCGATGTGGTCAGCTCTCGGAGCACCGGGTCGGTGTGCGCAGCATTCACCAATACGGCCAAATCACGTGCACTGGACTGATTTTTGCTTGACAGGCCTGTCGGCTCGACGTAGCTGGTATCCCCCATGCCCAAAGACTTGGCTTTGGCATTCATCAGAGACACAAAGGTTGCCAAACCACCCGGGAAGGTACGTCCCAGTGCGTGGGCGGCCCGGTTTTCGCTGGACATCAAGGCCAGGTGAAGCATTTCACCCCGACTCAGGGTCGAGCCCACAGCAAGGCGGGAGCTGCTTCCCTTTTCGGTGTCGACATCATCCTGAGTGATGGTGATGTTCTCATCCATCGACAAATGAGCTTCACTGACAATCACGCCCGTCATGAGCTTGGTCAACGAGGCGATGGGCAGCACGGCCTGATCATTCTTGCTCAGAAGCACTTCGTGGGTGTCTTGGTCCACCACCAACGCCACGCTTGACCGCAGCGCCAAAGGGTCTGACGAGCCGTGCAAGCCCGCCATCTGCCCAAAGGAAGCCTTGGCCGGCACGATGACTGCAGCCCGCGCGGGCACCTTGTGGTGGCGCGGCGCATGTGCCACCTTTTGAATCGCATGGGTTCGCACGACTGCCGTCTTTTTGCGCTCTGCAGCGTGAACCCCTCCCACCGAAACAGCCAGCACCAAGGCCGAAAAAGTCATCAAACGGTTGAAACGGTTCATGGGAGCGATCAAAGAGGACATCATGCAGGCTCTCCGTGCAGACAACATATGTTACACACGGCTACGATAAAGAAAAACCCGCACAAGATCAACCACTTGCACGGAGTTTTTCAGGTTTTCCGAGAATTATAAAGAGCCTGCTCAGCCCTGTGCCGCTACCCGGTCAGCTTTACTGTGCAATTTGTTCAAGGCGCTGAGGTAGGCCTTGGCCGATGCCACAACGATGTCCGGATCAGACCCCACACCGTTGACGACGCGGCCACTGTTTTGCAGTCGAACGGTTACTTCGCCCTGACTCTCGGTCGAACCACTGATGGCGTTGACCGAATACAGCACCATTTCGGCACCGCTTTTCACATGGGACTCGATGGCCTTGAGCGAGGCGTCCACAGGGCCGTTGCCATCCGACTCACCGCGAACCTCTTTACCCTCCACCGTGAAGACAATGCTCGCACGGGGACGCTCACCCGTTTCGCTGTGCTGCGACAAAGAGACCAGGCTGTACTGCTCTTTCTCAGTCGCCACACTCTCATCACTGACCAGGGCCAAGATGTCTTCGTCAAAGATCTCGCTCTTGCGATCCGCCAACTCCTTGAAACGACTGAACGCGGCATTCACCTCCTGCTCGCTTTCCAGACTGACACCCAACTCTTGCAGGCGTTGCTTGAAAGCATTGCGGCCACTGAGTTTGCCCAAAACGATCTTGTTGGCCGACCAACCCACGTCTTCGGCACGCATGATCTCGTAGGTGTCGCGCGCCTTCAACACGCCGTCCTGGTGAATGCCAGAAGCATGGGCAAACGCGTTGGCGCCGACCACTGCCTTGTTGGGCTGCACCACAAAGCCCGTGGTCTGACTGACCATTCGGCTGGCGGCAACAATGTGTTGGGTATCGATGTTCAGATCAAGGTTGAAATAGTCACGGCGAGTCTTCACCGCCATCACGACCTCTTCAAGCGAACAGTTGCCAGCCCGTTCACCCAGACCGTTGATCGTGCACTCGATCTGACGGGCACCCCCAATCTTGACGCCAGCCAACGAGTTGGCCACTGCCATGCCCAAATCGTTGTGGCAATGAACCGACCAGATGGCCTTGTCGGAGTTGGGGACGCGCTCGCGCAATGTCTTGATGAAGTTGCCGTACAGTTCCGGCACGGCGTAGCCCACGGTATCTGGAATGTTGAGGGTGGTCGCCCCCTCGTTGATCACCGTCTCCAGCACACGGCAAAGGAAATCCATGTCGCTGCGATAGCCGTCTTCGGGGCTGAACTCGACATCGGCCACCAGATTGCGGGCAAAACGCACAGCCTGCTTGGCCTGTTCGAGCACCTGGTCAGGCGTCATGCGCAGCTTTTTCTCCATGTGCAACGGCGACGTTGCGATGAACGTATGGATGCGCGAGCTGTTGGCGCCGCGCAGCGCTTCGGCAGCCCGGGAGATGTCACGGTCGTTGGCACGGGACAGAGAACAGACGGTCGAGTCCTTGATCGCGTTGGCGATGGTCTGGACCGCTTCGAAATCGCCGTTCGAACTGGCGGCAAAGCCGGCCTCGATCACATCCACACGAAGACGCTCCAGCTGACGTGCGATGCGCAGCTTCTCGTCCTTGGTCATGGAGGCGCCAGGGGATTGCTCGCCATCACGCAATGTGGTGTCGAAAATGATCAGCTTGTCAGTCATGAAGGTCTCCGGAAAGGTTGAATCTTGAGCCCAAAAAAGAAAAGGCCCGCAACAGATGAAACTGGCGGGCCGCTCGGGGTAATCCTGGTGTCAGATGTACGCGCTCAGCCCGCCCTGCTTAGCAGAAGGGCCACTAGCGACAAGCCAATGTAAGCAAGCAGCTCAAGCTTCAGAGCCGCACCAACACCGACACGCAACAAGTGGGAAACACGCATGCGGGCAAATGTAGCACAGGCTCTGTTCACTTGTGCAAGCCGCGTTCGTCGGGCTCATCGGTGCTTGTACTGATCACACTGGTTTGCATGCCCTTGGTTCGACGCCAGATGTACACGCCATAACCACTGAACCCATAGATGATGAACAGGCCAAACAACACGATGGGGGGATGGATGTTGATCACAGCAATCCCGAGCGCGATCAGCACGATCACAGCAAACGGAACGCTCCGCTTGAAATGCACATCCTTGAAGCTGTAAAAAGGCACGTTGGTGACCATGGTCAGGCCGGCATACAAAGTCAGCGCAAAGGTGATCCAGGTCACCTGGGTCCAGGTCAGCCAGCTGGACTCACCCGCGCGAATTCCGGCTTCGGTCACCAACCAGATCAAGCCTGCCACCAGAGCTGCGGCCGCTGGCGATGGCAAGCCTTGGAAGTAGCGCTTGTCGACCACCGCTGTGTTGACATTGAAACGAGCCAGGCGCAATGCCGCACAGGCACAGTAAACGAATGCCGCGATCCAGCCCCAACGACCCAAACCCTTGAGCGCCCACTCGTAGGCGATCAAGGCAGGCGCCGCACCAAACGAGACCATGTCAGCGAGTGAGTCCATCTGCTCGCCAAAGGCACTCTGCGTGTTGGTCATGCGCGCCACGCGACCATCCAGGCTGTCCAACACCATGGCACAGAAAACGCCCACGGCAGCCTGGTCAAACCGGCCGTTCATGGCCATCACGATCGAGTAAAAACCACCAAACAAGGCTGCCAACGTGAACAGGTTGGGCAGCACATAGATGCCCTTTCTGCGCTTTGGCAGCACCACCTCATCCAGGCTGTCAGGTGATGACGCGTTGCCATCGTGCATGAATCGTTCTCCATTCCAAAAAGCGGCAAGCCGATCAGGACTGCCAGCAAGGCTTGGTACAACCCCAAGCCCAGTCAGCCAAGTTTAAGCCACAGGACCCCTGTGAATCCAAAAAACAAGGGCCACCCGAGGGTGGCCCTTGTCAGTTCGAGGCAAAGGCATGGCGCCCATGCCAAGCTTCATCAGTTGCGGGTCTGGTCAACCAGCTTGTTCTTGGCAATCCAAGGCATCATGGCGCGCAGTTGGCCGCCCACCTTTTCGATGGAATGGTCGGCGGTGTTGCGACGACGAGCGGTCATGCTCGGGTAGTTCAAACGGCCTTCCTGGATGAACATCTTGGCATAGTCACCGTTCTGAATGCGCTTCAGGGCATGGCGCATGGCAGCACGCGATTGCTCGTTGATGACTTCAGGGCCAGTCACGTACTCACCGAACTCAGCATTGTTGGAGATCGAGTAGTTCATGTTGGCGATGCCGCCTTCATAGATCAGGTCAACGATCAGCTTGAGTTCGTGCAGGCATTCGAAGTACGCCATTTCGGGGGCGTAGCCAGCCTCGACCAGGGTCTCATAGCCCATCTTGATCAGTTCGACAGCACCACCGCACAGAACGGCTTGCTCGCCGAACAGGTCGGTCTCGGTTTCTTCCTTGAAGTTGGTCTCAATGATGCCAGCCTTGCCGCCACCGTTGGCCATGGCATAGGACAGTGCCAGATCACGGGCCTTGCCACTCTTGTCCTGATGAACAGCCACCAGGTGAGGCACGCCGCCGCCTTGCGCATACGTCGAGCGGACCGTATGGCCAGGGGCCTTCGGAGCCACCATCCAGACGTCCAGATCGGCACGGGGCACCACCTGGTTGTAATGCACGTTGAAACCGTGAGCAAAGGCCAGCGAAGCACCCTGCTTGATGTTGGGCGCCACGTTGTTGGTGTAAACCTCAGCGATCTGCTCGTCGGGCAGCAGAATCATGACCACATCAGCAGACTTCACAGCCTCGTTGACTTCGAGAACGGTCAGGCCAGCCTTGCCAACCTTGTCCCACGAAGCACCGCCCTTGCGCAGACCCACCACCACCTTCACGCCGCTGTCGTTCAGGTTTTGGGCGTGAGCATGCCCTTGCGAACCGTAACCGATGATGGCAACAGTCTTGCCCTTGATCAGGCTCAGGTCACAATCCTTGTCGTAAAAAACTTTCATGATGTTCTCCAATGAATGAGGTTTGGCGATAACGCCCAGTGACAGGCTCGGGGCGAACGCTCGGGAACAATCGCCATATAAAGATCGGTTCGTGTTGAGCCTGTCGAAACACGACCGAACAGAAAATCAGACGCGCAGTATTCTCTCACCACGCCCGATGCCGCTGGCGCCCGTGCGGACGGTCTCAAGAATGGCGCTGCGGTCGATCGCGTCCAGGAACGCATCGTTCTTGGACAAGTCACCGGTGAGCTCGATGGTGTAGCTCTTCTCAGTCACGTCGATGATGCGGCCTCGGAAAATATCGGCCATGCGCTTCATCTCTTCGCGCTCCTTGCCGACGGCACGGACCTTCACCATCATGAGCTCACGTTCTGTGTAGGCCCCTTCGGTCAGGTCAACGACCTTCACCACTTCGATCAGACGATTCAGGTGCTTGGTGATCTGCTCGATGACGTCATCGGAGCCAGCGGTCTGGATCGTCATGCGCGACAGGCTGGGGTCCTCGGTGGGCGCCACTGTGAGCGACTCGATGTTGTAACCGCGGGCCGAAAAAAGACCCACCACGCGGGACAGGGCACCTGCCTCGTTTTCGAGCAGGACTGCAATGATGTGCTTCATGAAAAGGATTCCTCTTTTCGCCGCCCTCCCCGCACCACGGTAATGGTGCAGCTCGGCGGTCAATAGATTCGTCGAAAGATTGGACCGGGTGCGCGAAGGGCACCCAAGGTCCGCATGTCAGAGGTCTTCAGACCCCAGCAGCATCTCGGTGATGCCCTTGCCGGCCTGCACCATCGGGAACACGTTCTCGGTGGGGTCCGTGCGGAAGTCCATGAAGACGGTACGGTCCTTCAGTTTGCGGGCCTCGCGCAATGCAGGCTCGACATCCTGGGGTCGCTCGATCAACATGCCCACGTGGCCATAGGCCTCAGCCAATTTCACAAAATTAGGCAAGGCGTCCATGTAACTGTGGCTGTAACGGCCAGAGTACTCAATCTCCTGCCACTGACGCACCATGCCGAGATATCGGTTGTTCAGCG
Source organism: Curvibacter sp. EU05-FHT14A10 (assembly GCF_058791075.1). NCBI lineage: Bacteria > Pseudomonadati > Pseudomonadota > Betaproteobacteria > Burkholderiales > Comamonadaceae > Curvibacter > Curvibacter sp. EU05-FHT14A10. The sequence goes on along the minus strand of NZ_JBYTDE010000001.1, from coordinate 244,485 downwards.
AGCAGATCTTGATCGGCGTGTTGTACTGCAGACAGGTCGACAGTTCCTGGATGTTCATCTGCACCGAACCTTCGCCCGTGATGCAGAACACCTCGCTGTCCGGCTTGGCCAGCTTGATGCCCATGGCGTAAGGAATGCCCACGCCCATGGTTCCCAAACCACCCGAGTTGATCCACCGACGTGGCTCATCGAAACGGTAGTACTGGGCAGCCCACATCTGATGCTGACCCACATCGGATGTGATGTAGGTGTCGGCGTCGCGGGTCATGTTCCACAGGGTCTCAACCACATACTGCGGCTTGATGACCTCGCCATTGCCACGATCGTATTTGAGGCAGTCGCGCTTGCGCCAACCTTCGATGGTGTCCCACCACGCGCCCAACGCTGAAGCATCAGGACGCTGGCTGCCTTCACGGATCATGCTGATCAACTCACCCAGCACGTCCTTCACGTCGCCGACGATCGGAATGTCGACCTTCACCCGCTTGGAGATGCTGGAAGGATCGATATCGATGTGAATGATCTTGCGCTCGTTCTGCGCGAAGTGCTTGGGATTGCCAATGACGCGATCGTCAAAGCGGGCCCCCACGGCCAGCAGGACGTCGCAGTTCTGCATGGCATTGTTGGCCTCAATGGTGCCGTGCATGCCCAGCATGCCCAGGAACTTGCGATCCGACGCGGGGAAAGCACCCAAACCCATCAGGGTATTGGTCACGGGATAGCCGAGCAACTCGACCAGCGTACGCAACTCCTGGGTGGCATTGCCCAGCAACACACCACCACCGGTGTAGATGTAGGGGCGTTTTGCCGTCAACAACAGTTGCAGGGCCTTGCGGATTTGCCCACCGTGGCCTTTGCGCACCGGGTTGTACGAGCGCATCTCGACGGTCTCAGGGTAGCCGGAATAGGCCACCTTCTTGAAAGACACGTCCTTGGGGATGTCCACCACCACGGGGCCCGGGCGGCCGCTGCGCGCGATGTGGAAGGCCTTTTTAAGAGTCAAAGCCAGATCGCGCGGATCTTTGACCAGGAAATTGTGCTTCACGATAGGCCGGGTGATGCCCACGGTATCGCATTCCTGGAAGGCATCCAGACCGATGGCCGGCGTGGGAACCTGGCCACTGATGATCACCATCGGGATGCTGTCCATGTACGCAGTGGCGATACCCGTGACCGCATTGGTCAAACCGGGGCCAGACGTCACCAGGGCCACACCCACGTCACCGGTGGCACGTGCGTACCCGTCAGCAGCGTGAACGGCAGCTTGTTCGTGGCGCACCAGAACGTGCTGAATCGAATCCTGTTTGTAAAGCGCGTCGTAGATGTAAAGAACAGCACCACCCGGGTAACCCCAGATGTACTTGACGCCTTCGGCCTGAAGGCCTTTGATGAGAATTTCCGAGCCCATCAGCTCTTGCGAGGGCACTGCTGCTGCAGCGGAGGCCATTTCAGCCTTTGAGATTTCCATGATCAACCTTTGTGAATTTCTCTGACGAAAAACCTTGGGTGCCCCTTCCCGAGCTCTTGTGAAGCCGCGTCAGGACTTAGGGCCACAGCCATGGGCACACTGATTCTTGTGCCGGACGGTGACCCGTTTGCCGTTAATTTGCTCGCGCATTATCGCACTCAGGCCATGGAAATCCCGCGGTTCGCCCAAAATTTCACTGCTCCAATGCCATAATTCGCGCCTGCCTTGGCGATGATTCTGCCGCCAACGCACATCAACCCCGCAAAGCTGCACACGTCAGAGCCCATTTGGCCACCGAACAAGAACTGTCGGATTTCCTCAGGGAGGTCGAGAAGCGAGCCTTCAAGCGCTCCCTGTACCATGTCCGCAATGAAGAAGCGGCACTGGACATCGTTCAAGATGCCATGCTGAAGCTCGCGGAGCATTACGGCGACAAGCCTCCCAACGAGCTTCCCATGCTCTTCCAGCGCATCCTCTCCAATTGCACGCTGGATTGGTTTCGCCGACAAAAGACACGCAACGCCCTGTTCTCAAGCCTGAGCGACTTCGAGGGCGCCGGCGATGACGGGGATTTCGATCTTCTGGAAACTTTCCGAGGCAGTGACCCCTCTGAGCAAACGGAAAGCGCAGAAGACACGACTCGCCGGGCTCAGATTTTGCATGCGATCGAAAAAGAGATTCAGGACCTGCCCGCTCGTCAACGAGAAGCGTTCCTGATGCGTTACTGGGAGGAAATGGACGTTGCCGAAACGGCAGCAGCCATGGGCTGCTCCGAAGGCAGCGTCAAGACACATTGCTCCAGAGCCGTCCAGGCTCTGGGACGGGCCTTGAAGGCAAAGGGACTACAACCATGAACAAGACGCTTCAATACAACCCTTCTCGACTGGCAGCAGAGGATCTCTTCGGCCAAAAGGTTGCACAACGCCTGGACGCGGCATCCCAAGACCTGCCTTACGACATTTCCGAACGCTTGCGCGCCGCCCGGATGCAAGCCCTTGCCAAGCGCAAAGTGGTGGCCGTTCGCACCACGGCGCCAGCTGTGGCCAGCGCGGGCAATGGGGTTGCCACCCTGAATTTCGGTGGCGAAAGCTTCGGCATCTGGGGACGCCTGGCCTCTGCCCTGCCCCTGATTGCACTGATTGCAGGCTTGTTTGTCATTCAGGTCGTCCAGGACGAAGACCACACCAACGAATTGGCCGAAGTCGACACCGCACTGCTGACGGATGATCTGCCTCCGCAAGCTTATGCAGATCCCGGCTTCGCTCAATTTCTGAAGGCGCGGGCCAGCGAAGAACATTGATCTCTGCTTGTATGCTCCTGGCGCCACGGCACTCTTTTTCCATCGCCCGCCAACTCGCGGTCGTATCGGCATGCATCGTTGCCCTGAGTGCCCCGATGGCTGTTGTTCGCGCCACAGAGGTTGCCGCGGGCGCGACCGAAGAGCCCCACCCCGAAATCAATACCCCCCCGCTCGGTGCATCCTCGGTTCCTCAAACGGTCGACGCTGAAAAGCACAAGGCCGCCCCCGTCAAACCCAGCCCCAAGCGCCCAGTGCTGAATCAACGCCCCATGTGGGCAGATCTCACGCGCGCGCAGCAAGAAGCCCTGGAGCCCCTGTCGGCACGCTGGGACACCCTGGGCGAAGCCCACAAACGCAAGTGGATCGCGCTATCCCACAACTTCAAAAGCCTTTCTCCCGAAGAACAGGAGAAGCTGCACAGCCGCATGGCTGAATGGGTCGGCTTGACAGTACAGGAGCGCGTCCAGGCCCGTCTGAACTTTGCGCAGACCAAGAAGCTGGCCCCCGAAGAAAAACGAGCCCAATGGGAGGCCTACCAAGCCCTGACGGATGAGGAACGCAAGGAACTGGCGATTCATGCCCCCGTCCACCCAATGGGCGCCGCAACACCAATCAGGCCCGTACCTGCCAGAAAATTGGCCATGATCCCCGTTTCAAAATCCACCTTGCGCAGCACAGGCAAAATTGAAACTGGCCCGCACCATGTGGACATGCACACCTTGCTCCCCACCCCCTCTGGCGCAACCGCGACCAGCAGCACCGGGCGTTGACTTCAACCAAACGCACAATGCCCTCCATCGGTTCCACCGCACAACCAACACCTGACAGCCCCTCCAAGCTCAACGCGCCAAGCCTGAAGCGCCGCATGGCCTGCTGGTTGTATGAGGGCATGTTGATGTTTGGCGTGGTCTTCATCTCGGGCTACCTGTTCAGCACGCTCAGCCAGACACGCAACGCGATGGACAACCGCCATGGTTTGCAAGCCTTTTTGTTTGTGATCTTTGGGATCTATTTCGCCTGGTTTTGGGCCAAAGGCCAGACACTGGCCATGAAGACCTGGAACATTCGGGTCGTGGATCGGCAGGGCCGGCCCATCACACAGGCACGCGCCCTGCTTCGCTACACCCTCAGCTGGATCTGGTTCTTGCCGCCACTGGGCGCCTCGGCCACGCTGGGATTGAGTGGCGCGGAGACCGCCGTGATCATCGGCGGCTGGGTCGCCGTCTGGGCCATCTTGAGCCGATTTCAACCTGAAGGCCAGTTCTGGCATGACGTGCTGGCCGGCACTCGGCTGATTCACTCCCAGCCCCTGAGCCGCTGAACACACATTGTCATCAGAGTCTGCATGGCCCGGACGCACAATAGCCTGATGTCTTCACCGCCCAGTTCTTCCGGCCAACCTGCTTCCTCGCCAGCAGCCGATTCGAGCAACCCTCAAAAGGCCCGCCGCGGACTCAGCCGGATTTGGCACGCCACCGGTTACTCGCTGGAAGGCTTGCGGGCGGGCTGGTCCGAAACGGCATTCCGGCAGGAAGCCATCGCCGCCACCCTGCTCGTGCCACTGGCCTGTTGGCTGGGACAGAATTGGGTTGAATCGGCTTTGCTGGCCGGTAGCGTCGTCGCCGTGCTGGTTGTCGAGTTGCTCAACACCGGCATTGAAACGGCCATGGACCGAATCGGCCCGGAATGGAATCACCTCTCCAAACGCGCCAAAGACATGGGCAGTGCCGCTGTTCTGCTCAGCCTGCTGACCTGCATTGCCCTTTGGGGCGCAGCCCTCTGGAAACACTTCTCGCCATGACACCTGCATTTTCGCTTGCCGTCTACTGCGGCTCCCGCATGGGACAAACTCCTGCATTCGCTGCCTGCGCCCAGGCCGTTGGCCACTGGATTGGCAGCCGTGGAGGGCAATTGGTGTATGGCGGGGGCAACAATGGGCTCATGGGCCAGGTGGCCAATGCCACGCAGGATGCAGGAGGCCGGGTGGTCGGCGTGATTCCGACATCATTGGTCGAACTCGAATTTGCCAACAAGCGCTGCGATGAACTCCACATCGTGGACAACATGCACCAGCGCAAGGCCATGATGGCCGAACGTGCAAACGCCTTTCTGGCGCTCCCCGGGGGCATCGGCACCTTTGAGGAGTTGTTCGAGGTCTGGACCTGGCGTCAACTGGGCTATCACAACAAGCCCATCGGCATTCTGAACCTGGACGGCTACTACGACGAGATGCTGGCGTTTCTGACCAGCGGTGTCCGACACGGTTTCATGAGCGAGTGGCAGATGTCCCTGATCGAAACCAGCGGCGACCTGAACACGCTGCTGCCCAAGCTGGTCGAAACGGCGGGCCTGAGCCAACAGCGCGACGATCTGGCCCAGCAGATCTAAGACCGCAAGACGCATTTGCCCATGAAAACGGCCCGGGAACACCGGGCCGAATCGAGAAATTTCCAAGGTGTTTTCAGAAACACCTGGAGCGCAAGGTCACTCAGACAGCAGATTCGTCCTGCTCGCCGGTGCGGATGCGAACCACGCGCTCCACAGCGGTGATGAAGATCTTGCCATCACCGATCTTGCCCGTGCGGGCCACACGGACAATGGCGTCCACGCAGCGCTCGACGTCATCACCCTTGACGACCACTTCGATTTTCACCTTGGGCAGGAAATCCACCACGTACTCAGCGCCGCGATAAAGCTCGGTATGACCCTTTTGGCGACCAAAGCCCTTGACCTCGGTCACGGTCAAGCCGGTCACGCCGCATTCGGCCAAGGCTTCACGCACCTCTTCCAACTTGAAGGGCTTGATGATGGCTGTGATTTGTTTCATGGATTCTCCTGTGTTCATGTTTTGTGGATTCGTCGCCTGGGCATCGCCCCGGCCATCAGGACTCATGCCCTGAAATGACTGGTGATAGGGTAACGCCAATCCTTGCCGAAACTTCGGTGGGTCACGCGAATGCCCACGGGTGACTGGCGCCGCTTGTACTCGTTGATCTTGATCAGGCGCGTCACACGCTCCACATCGGCACGCTCAAAACCGGCCGATACCAAACTGTCGATCGACTCGTCATTTTCCATGTAGCGCTCAATGATGGCATCCAACACCTCATAGGGCGGCAGACTGTCCTGGTCCTTCTGGTCAGGCCGCAACTCCGCACTGGGCGGGCGCGTGATGATGCGCTCCGGAATCGGGTCGCGCCCCGTGCCATAGGGGTCGTGCGCATTGCGCCATCGCGCCAGCTCGAACACCAGCGTCTTGGCCACGTCCTTGATCACCGCAAAGCCCCCGGCCATATCGCCGTACAGCGTGCAGTAGCCTGTGGCCATCTCACTCTTGTTGCCGGTGGTCAGCACAATGGAGCCAAACTTGTTGGACAGGGCCATCAACAAAGTGCCACGAATTCGCGCCTGGATGTTCTCCTCGGTGGTGTCTTCCGCCAGGCCGGCAAATTCGGCCTTCAGGGAGGCCTTGAACGCCTCGAACTCAGGCACGATCGAGATTTCGTCGTACCGAACGCCCAAGCGCTTGGCCATGTCACGCGCATCAATCCAGGAGATATCGGCCGTATAAGGCGACGGCATCATCACCGCTCGCACCTTGTCCGGCCCCAGCGCATCCACGGCAATGGCCAGAACCAACGCCGAATCAATGCCCCCTGAAAGCCCCAGCAGCACCCCGGGGAAGCGGTTCTTGCCGATGTAATCACGCACGCCCGTGACCAGTGCCTCCCAAAGCTCTTCCAGATCGGAGGGCATCGGCGCCAATGGTTCGGCAGGCGCCTGCCAAGTCAAGCCATCGCCACCGCGCTGAAGCGTCAGGGGCAGCAGGCGCTCACGAAAACTCGGGGCCTGGGCCATGCGCGAACCGTCGGCCTGCAAAGCAAACGACGAGCCATCAAACACCACCTCATCCTGCCCGCCCACCAAGTGGGCATAAACCAGGGGCAACTTCACGGCACGCGCACACTCCGCCATGCGGGCCATGCGTTCGACCGACTTTCCAACGTGAAAAGGGGATGCATTGATCACAGCCAGCACCTCGGCACCCGCCTCCAGGCTGGTGCGGGCAGGCGCGTCAAACCACGCATCTTCGCAAATCAGCAGCCCCACCCGTACACCCTGCACCTCGAATACACAGGGCCGATCGCCGGGGGTGAAATATCGCCGCTCGTCAAACACCTGGTAGTTGGGCAGCTCCCGCTTGGCATACGTGGCCCGCACCTGCCCCTCGCTGAGCACACTGGCCGCATTGAAGCGGTGCGACACGGACACGGAGCGAGCCCGCTCATGGTCACCCGCGGGGTGGCCCACCACCACACAAAGCCCCTTTAACCCGGCCAGAGCCTCGGCCACTTGTTTCACGGCATCATCGCAAGCGGCCATGAAAGCGGGCCGTAGGTACAGGTCTTCGGCCGCGTACCCGCAGATGGACAACTCTGGCGTCAACACCAGCCGAGCCCCCTGCGCATAGGCCTGCTGGGCTGCATCGATGATCTTGCGCGCATTGCCGGGCATGTCACCGACGACGAAATTGAGCTGAACGACGCAGATTTGAAGAGTCATGAGAACAAAGGTGGCGGTGATGGCAGAGCGTGACGACCAGACCGGTAACCGGGGGCTTGAGCCAACGCCCGGGGCCAGCGGGGCCATGCCCATGAATGAAAAAGATTATCTCATCCGGGTCATGGACTCGCTGGCAGAGATGCCGCAAGCCCCTTGGAATCAATTGCTGGCCCAACAAGCCCATGCCACGCCCTTCATGCGGCATGAATACCTGCTTGCGCTGGAACGCAGTGGCAGTGCAAGCCCCCGCACGGGTTGGACACCGGAGGTGATCACGTTGTGGGAAGGCGCTGCGTTGCAAGCGGCCTGCGTGGTCTACCTCAAGACCCACTCCTACGGCGAGTACGTCTTTGACTGGGCGTGGGCCAATGCGTACCAGCAGCATGGTCTGGCCTATTACCCCAAGGCCGTGCTGGCCGTGCCCTTCACCCCGGTGCCCGGAACCCGGCTGTTGGCCAGCAGCCCCGTTTGGCGCCAGAGGCTTCTGGAAACCGTCTTGGCCCATTGTCAGAACAGGGGTCTTTCCTCATTGCACCTGCTCTTTGGCAGTCAGGAGGATGTACAGACCAGCGACGCGCTGGGCCTGATGACCCGCCATACCCTGCAGTTTCACTGGGCCAACCAGAACTACCGCGACTTTGAGCATTTTCTGGGACAGCTCAACCAGGAAAAGCGAAAAAAAATCCGGCAGGAACGGCGCAAGGTCCAGACCGAGGGCGTGGTTTTCAGATCCGCACGGGGCACAGCCATCAGCCCAACCGATTGGGATTTTTTTTACCGCTGCTACGAACGCACCTATCTGGAGCACGGCAATGCCCCCTACCTGACGCCCGAATTCTTCCAGCAGCAGGCCACACACCAAGCCGAGAGCTGGTTGATGTTCATTGCCGAACGACAAGGCCAACCCATTGCCGCAAGCCTCATCGCCCTGCTGGATGCGGAAGACGGCAAACGGACAGCCTACGGGCGCTATTGGGGGGCTTTGGAGCGCGTGGATTGCCTGCACTTTGAGGCCTGCTACTACCAGCCACTGCAGTGGTGCATCGAACACGGCTTTGACAGCTTCGAAGGTGGCGCCCAAGGCGAACACAAGATGGCCCGGGCCCTTTTGCCCACCGACACCCCTAGCACCCATTGGTTGGCTCACCCGGCGTTTGCCGAGGCGGTACAGAACTTTCTTGAGCGCGAAGGGGCTGGCATGGAAAACTACCTGCAAGACCTGCAACGGCACACCCCCTTCAAGGCGCCGTGAAGCCAGGGGCACCGACCGGGGGTGGGTGCCCGCTTGTCAGATCAGAAGGTTTCCCAGTCGTCCTCCGCCCCGGCCTTGGGCGGCGCTGCAGGCGCGCGGGAACCAGGTGCCCCCAGGCTCGGTGTCGACGGGGCCGGCTTCTTGGCCTGCGTCACCCGCTGAGGGGCTGGTGCCGGACGCGGGGCCGCGACGGCCTTGGGTGCCACCGATGAGCGAACAGGCGCTGCCACCGGCTTGCCGGACGCCACGGCTGCACTCGCGTAACCATCCCCCGCCAACTTGAACACCGCCACGGCACGAACCAGTTCCTGGGCCTGCGAAGTCAAGGCGCCAGCGGCGGCGGCCGACTGCTCCACCAGGGCCGCATTCTGCTGCGTGGCCTGATCCATCTGAGTCACGGCCTCGCTCACTTGCGACACGCCCGCACTCTGCTCGGAACTCGCGGCACTGATCTCGCCCATGATGTCGGTCACACGGCGAATCGACCCCACCACCTCGCTCATGGTGGTGCCCGCACGATCAACCAGCGCCGTCCCCTGCTCCACCCGCTCAACACTGGCACTGATCAGGCTCTTGATTTCCTTCGCTGCCTCGGCACTGCGCTGCGCCAGGCTGCGCACCTCGCCAGCCACCACGGCAAAACCACGACCTTGCTCGCCAGCACGGGCTGCCTCAACCGCTGCATTGAGCGCCAGGATGTTGGTCTGAAAGGCAATCCCGTCGATCACACCGATGATGTCGGCGATCTTGCGTGAGCTTTCATTGATGCCCTTCATGGTGTCCACCACCTCGGCTACCACTTCACCCCCTTGGGTGGCCACGGTGGATGCGTTCAGGGCCAACTGGTTGGCCGCGCGGGCATTGTCGGCATTCTGGCGAACGGTGGAACCCAGCTCCTCCATGGAGGCTGCGGTCTCCTCCAGGGCCGAGGCCTGCTGCTCTGTTCGAGCCGACAGGTCGTTGTTGCCCTGAGCGATCTCCATGCTGGCATTGGCAACGCCGTCTGCGCCGCGCCGGACACCCGACACCACCTGCGACAACGAGTCACGCATGTCCTCCAGCGCGTGCAACAGGTCGCCCACCTCGTCACGGCCCTTGGCGGCAATCGCAAACGCCAGGTTGCCGGCTGAAATCTGCTTGGCGGCCTGCACGGCCTCAGCCAGCGGCGCCGTGATCAAGCGGGTGATCACCCACCCCAGCACAGAAGCCGCCACGACAACAAAGACCAGCACGGCAATCAACAAGCCACGTGAGGCAGAAAACGAGGCCTCAGCCTCGGCGCTGGCACGGCGTGCACCCTCACCATTGAGCTGTGCCAGCTTGTCGATGGCATCGACCATGGACACAAAAGCCGTTTCGGACTCGCCCTCGAAATACTGCACAGTGGCGGCCATGTTGCCAGCGTTGGCAAAATTGCTCAGCCGTGTCTGGGTGCCCCAAAAGGCGTCTCGCTGAACCTTGTATTGATTGAAAAGCTCGGTCTCGCGGCCCGGCGTGACCATGGCGCTGTACCGCGACTCGTGCTTGGCAAACAAGGCCTTCAACTCAGCGGCATTCTTGGCCTGTACTTCCAGATCATGCGGGGACGAGGCCGAGGCCATCCGGCCCTCGGCCCGACGCATGCGGTTGAGCGCAATCCGCATGTCGCCAAGCGACTCGATGCTGGGCAGCCAGTTGCCCGCGATGTCCTGGGTGTTGGCATTGATGTGCGAGAGCTGCGTCAGCGCCACGGCACCCAAAAGCAAGGTGCTGAGCACCAGCACGAAAAACGATGCGCCCAGTTTGTAACCGATACGCCAATTGTTGAAGCCCATACTTTCCTCACGCGGTCAGGTGATCAAACACAGATCGCTTCCACCTACGACCCCCGCCTGTTTGTCAATTTTTATCAATTCAGGCCTGCCGATTTTCCTCGAAACAAGGGGATATTGAATTCAAAAACACCATTTTTTTACACCTGGAAACCCGCACATCCGGGTGTCGAATCAGGCAAATTCAAGCCACCAACAAAAATGCCCGTCACCACTGGCAACGGGCATATTTGGGCCACGCCCGGGGGCGCCGCCGCAGTGAGCTCAAAAGACTCAGTCTTGCTTGGCGAAATTGGCCATGCCGTCCAGGATCTCCTGCTTGGCGGCATCAACGCCTTCCCAACCCAGCACCTTGACCCACTTGCCGGGTTCCAGGTCCTTGTAGTGCTCGAAGAAATGCGCGATCTGCTTCAGACGCAGCGGATTGATGTCTTCAGGCTTTTGCCAGTGGGTGTAGATCGGCAGGATCTTGTCGGTAGGAACCGCCAGCACCTTGCCATCCACGCCGCCTTCGTCTTCCATCTTCAGGATCCCGATCGGACGGCAGGTCACCACCACGCCCGGAATCAGCGGAAAGGGTGTGATCACCAGCACATCCACCGGATCGCCATCACCGCTGATGGTCTGCGGCACGTAGCCGTAGTTGGTCGGGTAATGCATGGCGGTGCCCATGAAGCGGTCCACGAAGATCGCGCCAGATTCCTTGTCCACTTCGTACTTGATCGGATCCGCGTTCATCGGAATTTCGATGATCACGTTGAATGCGTCGGGAGCCTTGTCGCCTGGTTTGACTTTGTCGAGAGCCATGTTGTTTCGGTCTTGGTTAGGGTTGATCGAACGGATCGGGCCGTTGGCCGGCCGGATTAGGACTGATTTTACTTTCGCGAGCCTTGCGTGATGCAGCGCAGCAGACGTTTTTCGGTTTCCGCCGTATATTGAAGCGTTGGCCAATCGCTGCCCCAGGGGCGCTGCGAGGAAGCAACGCAGCGGAGACACTCCCGGTGCGTTGTGTCTCTTCCAAGCGTATTCACCAAGGAGAACAGCATGACAAACCATCCTGCGCTGATCCTCGCGCTGGCTTGCGGTGCCATCGCCGTGGCCTACGGCTTCTGGGCCCGAAGCTGGATTCTGGCCAAAGACGCCGGCAACGCGCGCATGCAGGAGATCGCAGCCGCCATCCAATCAGGTGCCGCAGCCTATCTGGCCCGTCAGTACAAGACCATTGCCCTGGTCGGGCTGGTTCTGGCCGTGCTCATCGGCCTGTTTCTCGACCCCGCCTCGGCCATCGGCTTCGTGATCGGCGCCGTTCTGTCCGGGGCCTGCGGCTTCATCGGCATGAACATCTCGGTGCGCGCCAACGTGCGCACGGCCCAGGCCGCCACGCACGGCATCGGGCCCGCGCTCGATGTGGCCTTTCGCGGCGGGGCCATCACGGGAATGCTGGTGGTGGGCCTGGGTTTGCTGGGCGTCAGCGGCTTTTACCTCTACCTGCTGAGCGGCGCCGCACCAGACACCCCTTTGGCCCAGCAACTCAACCCACTGATCGGCTTTGCCTTTGGCTCATCTTTGATCTCGATCTTTGCCCGGCTTGGCGGCGGCATCTTCACCAAAGGCGCCGACGTGGGGGCGGATCTGGTGGGCAAAGTGGAGGCCGGCATTCCAGAAGATGACCCGCGCAACCCCGCCGTGATCGCCGACAACGTGGGCGACAACGTGGGCGACTGCGCCGGCATGGCGGCTGATCTGTTCGAGACCTACGCGGTCACCCTGATCGCCACCATGATGCTCGGCGCCTTGATGGTGACGCATGGCACGACCCAAGCGGTGCTCTATCCATTGGCACTGGGTGCCGTGTCCATCATCGCGTCGATCATCGGATGCTTCTTTGTCAAAGCCTCACCCGGCATGAAAAACGTGATGCCTGCCCTTTACAAGGGGCTAGCGGTCGCAGGGGTGCTGTCGCTGGTGGCCTTTTATGGGGTGACCACCTGGCTGGTTTCCGATGATGCCATCACGGCCACGGGCAGCCAGATGCGCTTGTTTGGCGCCTGTGCGGTTGGCCTGGTGCTGACCGCGGCGCTCGTCTGGGTCACCGAGTATTACACCGGCACCCAGTACCCACCGGTTCAGCATGTGGCCCAGGCCTCCACCACCGGACACGCCACCAACATCATCGCGGGCATCGGGGTCTCCATGCGTTCCACGGCCTGGCCCGTGATTTTTGTCTGTGCCGCCATCCTGGCCGCCTATGCGCTCGCGGGCCTGTTCGGCATCGCCGTGGCCGCCACCTCGATGCTCAGCATGGCGGGCATTGTGGTGGCACTTGACGCCTATGGCCCCATCACCGACAACGCAGGCGGCATTGCCGAAATGGCCGAACTGCCCTCCTCCGTCCGAGACGTCACCGATCCACTCGACGCCGTGGGCAACACCACCAAAGCCGTGACCAAGGGCTATGCCATCGGATCTGCCGGCCTGGCCTCGCTGGTGCTGTTTGCCGACTACACCCACAAACTACAGAGCTTTGGCCAGAACATCAGTTTTGATCTGTCCGACCCGCTGGTGATCGTGGGCCTGTTCATTGGCGGCATGATCCCCTACCTGTTCGGCGCCATGGCCATGGAAGCCGTGGGCCGGGCGGCGGGCGCCGTCGTCGAAGAGGTGCGGCGCCAGTTCCGGGACATCAAGGGCATCATGGACGGCTCGGGTCGCCCTGAATATGGGCGCGCCGTCGACATGCTGACCACGGCCGCCATCCGTGAAATGATGATTCCGTCCCTGCTGCCCGTGGTCACCCCCGTGCTGGTCGGCCTGATCCTGGGCCCCAAGGCCCTCGGCGGGCTGCTGATGGGCACCATCGTCACCGGACTGTTCGTGGCCATTTCGATGTGTACCGGCGGGGGGGCCTGGGACAACGCCAAAAAATACATCGAAGACGGCCACCACGGCGGCAAGGGCTCTGACGCCCACAAGGCCGCCGTCACCGGCGATACGGTCGGCGACCCCTACAAGGACACCGCGGGCCCGGCCGTCAACCCCTTGATCAAGATCATCAACATCGTGGCCTTGCTGATCGTGCCTCTGGTGGTCCGCCTGCACAGCTGACTCCCCTCATCGCCATACAAACCAAGGCAGCTTTTTCATCAAAGTACAGAATGGCGGCTACTTTTGTTTGGATTCTTGCCTCAAAGAGATCAAATAGCCTCAAAAGTCAGGCTACAATCACGTCAGTCGGAGCGTAGCGCAGCCTGGTAGCGCATCTGCTTTGGGAGCAGAGGGTCGCGAGTTCGAATCCCGCCGCTCCGACCATTGGCTTGTACAAAGGCCGCCAGCTAGAAATAGTTGGCGGCCTTTTCCATTTGCAAGTCAATATCCCGCACCGATGCGCAGCGCCGCGCCCCGAGCGGCACCCCGCGCACGAAAAACCGACACGCCGGCCCGAGCCCATCGAATGAGGGCGAAGAACTCAGAAGTACGTCACGGCACGATTCGAACGCGACGCCAAGCTCGCACAAGCAGCATTCCCAGCGGGGTCGCGACCTCACCGACCCCATCAATCAAGCCGAATATTGGCCGCCTTCACCACCTGACCGTAACGCGCCAAGTCACGCCGCATTTGTTCAACAAACTGATCCGGTGTGCCGGGACTGGCGTCGATGCCCATGGCCTGGAGCTTTTCCTTGACAACGGGGTCGTTCAGCACGGCCTGCAGCTCAGCGCTGAGCCGTTGCACGACGGGCACGGGCGTCCGGGCCGGGGCCAACAAGCCGACCCAGGAGGTGACGACAAAGTCTGGAACACCACTCTCGATGAAGGTCGGCACCTCTGGCATGGCGGCGCTGCGTTGCGCGCTGGACACGGCGATGGCCCTCAATTTGCCCGAGCGGACATGGCCATGGGCCCCAGCCACTGCGGTATAGACCAGCGGAATGCTGCCGCCCAGCACATCGGTCAAGGCCTGTCCGCCGCCTTTATAGGGCACGTGGGTCAGTCGGGCACCGGTGCGCTGAGCCAGCTGCTCACCGCCGATGTGGGGGGTGCCACCGGTCCCGGACGTCCCGTAGGACAGACCTCCGGCCTGACTTTGCGACAGGGTGATCACCTCCTGCAAGGTCTTGGCGGGCAGGCCCGGATGGGCCACCAGAATCAGCGCCGCGTCGCCGATCTTGCCGATCGGCGCGAAGTCCCGAAGGGTGTCGAAGGGCACTTTGGCAAACACATGGGGATTGATCACCAGCGTGCCATCAAAGCCCAGCACCAGGGTGTAGCCATCGGGCGCAGCCTGGGCCACCTGGTTGGTGCCGATGTTGCCTGAGGCGCCGGGGCGGTTGTCGACCACCACCTGCTGCCCCAGGCGGCGCCCCAGGTACTCGGCAATCAAGCGGCCGCTGGTGTCGGTCACACCGCCGGGCGTGAAGGGCACCACAAGGCGGATGGGCTTGTTCGGCCACGGCGTCTCCTGGGCCCCGGCCGGGGCCTGACCCAGAGCCATGGCCAGTGAAAGTGCCAGACTCCACGGACCCGCCCCGGACAGGGCGGCGCGAAGCCATGAATATCGAGTGCGCAAAGCGTGGAACATGTGGGGTCTCCTGTGCTGTTCTTGTGGGCTGGGGTTGAGGTCAGCGTCGACCTTCTGCGGCGTTCACTCGGCGTGGCGCTTGTCAAAGTCCCACACCTCCTGAAACCCCATCAGCTCGGTCAACTCGCCAAAGGGCATCAACGGCACGCCGGCCCCGGTGGACGAGCCCTGTTGACGGAGCCCCTGGTAGACAGTCTGCATGGCCTGGGTCGCCGCCAGCAAGGCGGTGACCGGAAAGATCGCCAGCTTGTAGCCGATCGATTCGAGATCCGCCTGGCTGAGCACAGGGGTGCGCCCCCCTTCAACCATGTTGGCCAGCAAGGGCTGGTGAAAGCTGCGGCCGATGGTGCGCATTTCCTCCTCGGTCTCCGGGGATTCGACGAACAGAATGTCGGCCCCTGCGCGGGCATAGGCCTCAGCCCTGCGCAGCGCCTCAGACAAGCCCAGGCTGGTGCGGGCATCGGTGCGGGCAATGATCAGGAAATCGGCAGACTGGCGGGCTTCGACGGCCACCCGGATCTTGCGCACCATGTCTTCCATGGGCACCACGCGGCGCCCTGGGGTGTGGCCGCATTTCTTGGGAAATTCCTGGTCCTCCAGTTGGATGCAGGCCGCGCCCGCGGCTTCATACCCCTGCACGGTGTGGCGCACATTGAGCAATCCACCATAGCCGGTGTCACCGTCTGCGATGAGGGGCGTGCGGGCCATGGTGGCCATGGCCCTGTCTCTTCTCCCCCTCTCCTCTCCCCCCCCCCCCCCCG
>NZ_JBYTDE010000001.1:0-228743 GCF_058791075.1 Curvibacter sp. EU05-FHT14A10 | reverse complement strand
AGATCTACACCAATCTATGATCGTCGGCAGCGTCAGATGTGGAGAAGAGAAAAAAAAATTCTGGCCATGGCCCGCACACGCCCCTGCATGTCGCTGTAGGTGGCCAATCCAGCATCCGGCAGGCCCAGGTGGGAGGCCACGGTGCCGAAGCCCGTCATGTACAAGGCATCGAAGCCGAAGCGGTCGGCCAGGCGCAGTGAGACCATGTCATAGACACCCGGTGCGATCACCAGGCCGGGTTGAGAGAGACGTTGCTTGAGTTGGGCGATCGAGGCGGCCATGGCTTGGGTTCCTAAAGAGTAGAAAAATGAATCAGAGGACGTTGGCGCGATTCAGCCGTTCATTCAGGCTGGATGCCACCGCGCTGAGCCACCTGGGCCCATTTGCCGGTCTCGGCCTGCAGGAAGCGGGCGAACTCCTCAGGCGGCGTGAGCACCACCTGCGCACCTTGCGCCGTGAGCTGCTTTTGCAGCCCAGGGTCGGCCGTGATGCGCCGCAGGTCCGCATTGATCTGTGCGACCAGGGCCGCAGGCAGCCCGGCAGGTCCGAACAGACCATACCAACTCAAGGACTCGACCTGGGCATAGCCCAGTTCGCGAAAGGTCATCGCGTCCGGGAACAGGGGCATGCGCTCCGCTGCGGCCACACCGATCACACGCAAACTGCCCGACTGAACATGGGGCAGCGCGGTCAGAACGCTGGTCACCCCCATGGGCAGATGCCCGCCAATGATGTCGACCATGATGGGGGCGCCGCCCTTGTAAGGCACCCCTTCGGTCTTCAGTTGGGCCGCTTGCCGCATCAGCTCACCAGTCAGCCGGGTCTGCCCTTCCGAATAGCCGACTGCCATGGGTTCCTTGCGTGCGGCCTCGATCAGTTCGCGCAAGTCCTTGTAGGGGGCTTTGGCCGAGACCACGAGCACCATGGGCGAGTCAGCCAGGCGGGTGATGGGGGTGAAGGCACGGGGGGTGTCGTAAGGAAGCGCCTTCATCAGCACCGGATTGATGGCATGCGAGCCCACCACCATCAGCAGGGTCAGGCCATCTGGCGGCTGCTTGGCCACGTGCTGGGACCCGATGACCCCGTTGGCGCCAGAGCGGTTGTCCACCACCACCGAGACACCCCAATGCTCGGACAGCCGCTGGGCCACGATCCGGGCCACGATGTCAGTCCCGCCACCCGGCGAATAAGGGACCACGATGGTTACCGGCTTGGCAGGCCATCGCGGCGTCGGTCCTTGGGCCCGGGCCAGGCCAGACAGGCCGGCACCGGTGGCCAGCAGCAGGTTTCGGCGTCGCAAACCGCGGGGCGTCATGGGTGTCATGGGTGTCTCCTTGTGTGTGTTCCCTGCCCACTGAATGCAGGCCCCGTGCCAACCCGAAGACGATCGCAAGTCCTTGTCACTGCTCGATTTTCTTGTTTTGTCGCGTGCGGCTCATGTTTCATGAAACCTTAAAGCAACAATCATGAAACATCACAAGGAGACGCCATGGCCCTGCCCCGCCTCTGCTTCCTGAGCTACCCTGCCATCCGCCAACTGGCCCAGCCTGTGCTGGCCGAATACCGCCATCGAGCCGAAATCGAAGTGGTCGATGGCAGCTTTGATCGAACGCTGGATCTGGCGCGAGAGCGACTGGCCAGTGGCAGTGTGGACGTGTTTGTGAGTGCCGGCTCGAACGCCAGCCTGCTGCGACGCCACCTGCAGGCACCCGTGGCCACGATCCAGCTGACAGGCTTCGACATCCTGCAGGCACTGATCCAAGCCCGCGCCAGCACCGACCGAGTGGGCATCCTCACCTACGGCCAAACCATCCCGGAGCTGGAATCTGTGAAGACCTTGCTGAACATCGAGGTGCTCCAGCAGGCCTACAGGACACCGGAGGACGCCCGCCAGACGCTGGCCCTGTTCCGGGCCGAAGGCTGTCGGGTGGTGGTGGGATCGAGCCTGGTGCTCGAACTCGCGAACGAGCTGGGACTGACAGGCATCCTGGCCTATTCGCTGGACAGCATCCGGCAAGGCTTCGACAACGCGCTGGACCTGGCCCGGGTACGGCAACTGGAACGCGAACGTTATGCGCAGATTCATGGCGTGCTGCAAAACCTGCAGGATGCCGTGCTCGCGGTCGATCGCGAGGGTCGCCTGATCGCCGCCAACCCAGCCATGCTCCAGGCACTGGGCTGGCAATCCGCTCAGGCGCCCCAAGGGCGCCTGGACGAACTCTGGCCTGAACTGGGCTGGTCCGCCACGGCCCCCTTGCAAGCGCGTCAGAGCGTGCTGAACCTGCGCCAGCGCGACTGGGTCGCCAGTCTGATGCCCTGGGCCGACGGCGGTGAAGTGGTCGGCGCCACACTGACGCTGTATGCCGCCCAGGCCATCCACGAAGCGGACAACCGGCTGCGCATGCGCAAGCGTGAAGAACAAGGCACGGCCCGGCATCGCTTTGAAGACCTGATCGGTAGCAGCCCTCCCTGGCTTCACGTGGTGGATGACGCACGCCGCTTCGCCCCCACCGACCTGCCGGTTCTGATCACCGGCGAAACCGGCACCGGCAAAGAGCTGATGGCACAGGCCATGCACAACGCCAGTCCGCGGGCTGCCCGCCCTTTTGTGGCCGTGAACTGTGCCGCCGTGCCCGAAGGGCTGCTGGAGAGCGAACTCTTCGGCCACGAAGACGGGGCCTTCACCGGCGCCCGGCGTGGCGGCCGACGCGGCCTGTTCGAAAGAGCCCACACCGGTACGCTGTTCTTGGACGAGATCGGTGACCTGCCCCTGCCACTGCAGAGCCGCCTGCTGCGGGTTCTGCAGGAGGGCGAGATCCAGCGCCTGGGGGCGACCGGCGCCATTCCCGTGGATGTCCGGGTTTTGGCAGCCACCCACCGCCCCTTGCAAGACTGGGTGACCGAAGGCCGCTTTCGTGCAGACCTGTTCTATCGCCTTGAAGTGCTGCGGCTGGAACTGCCTCCATTGCGCCAACGCAGCGCCGACCTGCCCCAGCTGGCCCATGCCCTGCTTGAGCGCAGCCTGCGCCAGCAGGGCCTGGCCTGGCCAGCTGCCGAGGTGCTGCACAGAGCCACGGCAGCACTGCTCAGCCATCGCTGGCCGGGCAATGTCCGGGAACTGGGCAACCTGATGGACAGAATTGCCGTGGCACTGCGGGGCACTGACAAGCTGGACACCGTGGACTGGGTCAGGCTGGACCGCCTGTGGCCGCCGCTGCCCGCCAGCGACCCGAAGGGTCGCACCGAGCAGGCAAGAAACGCCTTGCTCCACCATCAAGGCCGCCATCAAGACGCCGCACGGGCCCTGGGGGTGAGCCGGGCCACCCTGTGGCGGTGGCTCAAAGACCAAGAGCCACCGCCCCCGGGCTGATGCCAGGGCCGGCCCCCAGCCCGTTCGCCCCTGGCAAGCCGCACGCCAGCGCGTGCCCGCGCCGCCTTCAGAGCACGGGGGCCGATTTAGGAACCGCGTCCGTGATCTGAGAGGCCAGGACCACATCGGCTTTTGGGCGGGCCAGGCCAGACGGCGCACCCAATCCGCACTCGATGTCACCACTCAACTGCCCGCCATCTTCAACAATCAGTTTGGCGTAACGGATTTTTCCGCTGACTTGGCCCGTGGCGTGGATGATCAGTTTGCCGCGCACATTGAGGCTGCCCTCAAAACGCCCTTTGATCTCGGCCAGATCGATGTCAGCCGCGCCCCGGAAAGACCCCTGCTCCGAAATCTGCATCAAGCGCGAGTCCATGGTGGCTTCCACCATGCCGTCGACGACCAGCGTGTCGCAATCGGTGATCTCAACGCCCTTGAGTTTGATGTTGGGCCCCACGGTGAGGCGACTGCCGCCTTCGGCAGGGGCGGGTTTGACCGTTGCCTCCACCGGGACAGATTGCGCGACCGGACTGGGAGCCCCCGTCTTGGAGGACTGCGAGGGCGCAAGGCCGGCACCGGGCTGAGCCGATGCACCGGGCTGAACCCGGGAAGCCACGCCATCAGGATCGCGTTTGCCAAAGAAGTTAGGTTGAATCGCCATGGAATCTCCTGAAAGGGATTCATGCTAGGGAGCGTTGACGATACATTCCAACAAATGTGAGCAACAAAAGTAACCAGATACAAAAACAGCGGACGAACCGATAAAGAAACACCGCTGATATTTATCAATCAACCCTTCAATCAACCCTTCAAACGAATCAAGGGGCCATCGAATGATTTGAACTCTGACAAGACACTATCAAAGTGTAAATATCTCAGTATCTATCAGGTACCGAAAAGGCTCTTGCGCCTCCGGATCAGCCGCCCACTGCTTCAAGGCTTCACGGTATATCGCACCAAAATTACGCGCCGCCAATTGAATCAGATCGGAATCAGCCCGCTCAAGGGTCTGAACCACATAAATCATGAGGTGCATCACCATGGTGCGTGGGGCCTCGGGGCGATGAATGCGGATCCGGCTGTTGAGGAAGACCTCAAAACGCAGTCCTGGCTCCTGAAGCAAGCCCATGGCGATGGGCACGAAGGTTTCGAGTTTCACACGCGTATTCCCTGAAAAATCACTCCCTGGCCAGCAAGGCATTCGAGAGAGCTGGCAGGTCTGGAAGCAGATCACGCGGCATTTGTGAATCAGCCAGACACACCATGAACAGGGCGCGATACTAAGGGCAGAGTCGTGAAAAATAAGGTTCAAATGTTTCTCGTTGTTACCTCGAAAACCATTGAATAAGCGCTTTGCAAATATCCGTTGCAGCAGCATCCCGTCACTCCGCCGGTTTTATCACGACGGGCGGGGCCTATGCGGCGATGGCCTGCTGCGCTCAGTTTGGATTTACGCATTGACACATTTGCGTCGCCCCACCGCCGTGACGCTCATGGGTCTCATCGCCGGCATGCGCTTCGGGCATTGCCGCCCGGGTCAGGGGCACTGCGCAGTCCAAGCTCTGCTGGAAAAAAGCGGGCCCAGCGTCTAAGCTCAAACATCGCTGTCACACCCCGCCAACCCGAACCTGCGTCCGACTCCCTGCGCAGGCCCCGCAAGGGGTTGCACCCGGCCCCCTGGCCGGGTTTCTTTTTGGCGCGCCACCGAGGCCCCGCTGGCCAGCGCAGGGGCAGCGGCCTCAGCACGCCTGCATCTGATCATGCGGGTTGACGCTTGCGGTCGCGTTCGTCAAACGGCCAGATGCCCAGGGTTGGGCGCTGGGGCTTGCTCAGAGGGACTTGCATGAGTGATCTCCTGTAAAGACCTCCCTACAACGCGACAGCCTGCCATCGGATGACATCACCTGATCGCAGCAAAGCACTTCCCCCTCAAACAGACCCTCAACTGGCCGAAGCCGGGCAGGGTTTTCACGGGCAGAAAAAAATCGCTTGAATTCGAATGTCGGCAATATACTGCGTGCACAAGACGTGCAGGCACTTTATTGCATACCAAGCAGATGATCACCCAGCCACGATGCGGAGCGCCTTCATCGAAGTCGCGCCAAGCGAGCCACCCGCTGGCACCAAAGCTTGCCGTTCAGCGGGGTGTCGCCCTCGGTCAAGGCCTTGCACTGACAACGCACCCGATGTTTTGAAAATCGACAACTGGAGACACACATGACCTCACGCCGACTGATCCTCAGCCGCAGCGCAGCCCTGGTGGGTGCAGCGTCCAGCGGCCTGTGGCTGCCCGAACTGGCCCGAGCCCAAACCGGCAAGCTGCGTGTGGGTTTCATGCTGCCCTACACCGGCACCTACGCCCAACTGGGCGTGGCCATTGAGAACGGGGTGCGCATGGCCATCAATGAGCAAGGCGGCAAGCTCGGCGGGCGCGAGATCGAATACTTCAAGGTCGACGACGAATCAGAGCCCGCCAAGGGCATCGAAAACGCCAACAAACTGGTCCAGCGAGACAAGGTGGATGTGCTGATTGGCACCGTGCACTCGGGCGTGCAGATGGGCATCCAGAAGGTGGCACGCGACAGCGGGGTGTTGAGCCTGATCCCCAACGCCGGCGTGCATGCAGCGACCCGGGCCCTGTGCGCCCCGAACGTGTTCCGCACCAGCTTCACCAATGCCCAACCCACCCAGGCGCTGGGCGCGGCCATGGTGGCCCGTGGCCACAAGAAGGCCGTCTGGATCACCTGGAAGTACGCCGCTGGCGACGAGGCCTACGAGGGCTTCAAGGAGAGCTACACCAAGGCCGGTGGCACCATCGTCAAAGAATTGGGCCTGCCTTTCCCGAACGTCGAGTTCCAGGCCCTGTTGACCGAAATCGCTGCACTGAAGCCCGATGCGGTGGCCTGCTTCTTTGCCGGAGGTGGGGCCGCCAAGTTCATGCGTGACTATGCGGCAGCCGGTCTGAAGGGAAAGATCCCGCTCTATGGATCGGGCTTTCTGACCGAAGGCGTGATCGAGGCCGCCGGCCCGGCCGCCGACGGCGTGATCACCACCATGCACTACAGCGATTCGCTGGACACGCCGCGCAACAAGCAGTTCCGCCTCGACTACGCCAAGACCTTCAAGATGCAACCGGATGTGTATGCCGTGCAGGGCTACGACACGGGCTTGTTGCTGGTGCAAGGCGCCAATGCCGTCAAAGGGGACCTCAGCGGCAGCAAGCCAGCGCTGTACAAGGCGCTCGAATCGGCTGTGATCGACAGCCCGCGTGGCAAGTGGACCATGAGTCGGGCCCACAACCCGGTGCAGGACATCTACCTGCGGGTGGTTGAAAAAGGCGAGAACAAGGTGCTCGGCGTGGCCGCCAAGGCCCTGGCCGACAGCGGCGCGGGTTGCCGGCTGGGTTGATCGAACGGGGGCGGCCTGCCCACGGGGCCCGGCATTTGCAAGAATGATGTGACCAGCGCTTCGATTGGAGCGCCGGCCTGTTGTTCGTGCGCCTGGATCCCGTGGCCACGACCTGTGTTTGCCTCACCTGCCCCCTCATCGCCATGACCCTCAGTACCTTTTTGCTTTACCTCGCCGCCGTGGCCCTGCTCGTGCTGTCGCCCGGCCCCACGATGCTCATGTGCATGACCAACTCGCTGCAGTACGGCCCACGCCGCGCCCTGGCCTCGGTGGCGGGCAGTGTGACCGCCGTGCTGGGGGTGATGTTGCTTTCGGCCCTGGGCCTGGGCGCCCTGCTGGCAGCGTCAGAAACCGCCTTCCTGGTTCTCAAAAGCGTCGGTGCCGCATACCTGATCTGGCTCGGCATCAAAACCTTCCGCAGTCGGGCAACGGTCTTTTCACCCCAGGCCACCGACTCGCCGGGCCAGCGTCAGCCCCAGTCCTATGCACGCCTGTACCTGCAGGGCCTGATGGTGGGGGGTAGCAACCCCAAGGCCATCCTGTTCTTCACGGCCTTCTTTCCGCAGTTCATCAACCCGACCGCCACGTTTCTGCCGCAGTTCAGCCTGCTGGCCGGCACCTTCGTGAGCTTTGAATTCACCGTGCTCTCGGCGTGCGCCCTGGGCGTGGCGCGGCTAGCCCCGGCCTTGCGCTCCAGCAGCCGCATGCAGTGGTTCAACCGCATCTCGGGCGGACTGTTCACCCTCATGGGTGGCTTGCTGCTGATGTCGCGTCGCCACACCTGATCCGATCCGACGGCCCACCCACTTCAAACCCCGCCCCGCCATGGACCTTGCCAACCTTCTGATCCAGTTGCTCAACAGCGTGCAGTACGGCCTGCTGCTGTTCATGCTGGCGGCCGGCCTGACGCTGATCTTCGGCATCATGGGCGTGGTCAATCTCGCCCATGGCAGCTTCTACATGCTCGGGGCCTATCTGGCCTGGTGGCTCAGCGCGCAGGTGGGCAGCCTGCCGCTGGCCATCGTGCTCGGGGCCCTGCTGTCGGTGGCTTTGGGCCTGGCGCTTGAATGGCTGCTGTTCCGCCATTTCTACCAGCGCGACCACCTGGATCAGGTGCTGCTGACCTTCGGCCTGATCTACGTGTTCGAAGAGCTGCGTTCGCTGCTGTGGGGCGACGACGTTCACGGCGTGGACATCCCCAAGGCGCTGGACTGGTCGCTGCCACTGACCGACACCCTCTCCTACCCGGCCTACCGCCTGTTCATGTCGGTGGTTTGCCTGCTGCTGGCCCTCGGCCTGTACCTGCTGATCTCGCGCACCCGGCTGGGCATGAAGATCCGGGCCGGCGCCTTCAACCGCGACATGGCCGAATCGCTGGGCATCAACATCCGGCTGATCCATGCCATCGTGTTTGCCCTCGGCGTGGGCCTGGCCGCCGTGGCCGGCATGGTGGCGGCCCCCATTGCGAGCGTCTACCCCAACATGGGTTCACAGGTCCTGATCATGTGCTTTGTGGTGGTCGTCATCGGCGGCATCGGCTCGGTGCGCGGTGCCTTGATCGCGGCATTGCTGGTGGGCCTGGTCGACACCTTTGGCAAGGTGCTGCTGCCCCAGGTCTCGGGCATGTTGGTCTACATGCTGATGGCCGCCGTGCTGTTGTGGAAGCCTGAGGGGCTGTTCAAGCAATGACCCCCGACGCAGCGTTCACGCACACCCCTGCCCTGCCCCCCCTACGCCCGGAGTTCCACTGATGTCTGCCCCCCGTGCCCGTCTCGAGACCCTGCCCCGTGGCCTGCAGGCCGCGCTGGCCCTGGGCCTGCTGGCCCTGCTGAGCTTCCCCTTCGTGGGCAGCGATTTCTACGTGCAGATGGTGGCACGCATGATGATCCTGGCCATCTTCGCCATGAGCCTGGACCTGCTGCAGGGCGTGACCGGCCTGGTCAGCCTCGGGCATGCAGCCTATTTCGGGCTGGCCGGCTATGCCTTGGCCTTCATCACGCCCGCAGGCGAACCCGCCAGCCTGTGGTGGACGCTGCCCGTGGCGGTGGCCGCCTCGGCGCTGGCGGCCCTGGTGATCGGCTTCTTTGTGGTGCGCACCCAGGGCATCTACTTCATCATGGTCACCATGGCCTTTGCGCAGATGGTGTTCTATCTGTTCTTCGACAACAAGCTCCTGGGTGGCTCGGATGGCCTGTACATCAACTTCAAGCCCGATGCGAGCCTGGCGGGCTGGTTGCCCTTCGATCTCGAGAACAAGCTGAGCTTTTACTATTTCACGCTGTTCTTTCTGGTGGCGGTCTATGCCTTTCTTCGGCGCCTGCTCTGGAGCCCGTTCGGCCGGGCTCTGGCGGGCATCCGCATCAATGAACACCGCATGCGTGCCATGGGCTTCGGAACCTTTGGCTACAAGCTGGCGGCATTCACCCTGGCCGGCGCATTGGCCGGTCTGGCCGGCTACCTGTGGGGTGCACAGAGTGGCTACGTGAACCCCGAACTGATGGGCTTTCACATGAGCGCTCACGCCATCATGATGGTCATCCTGGGCGGCATGGGCAATTTTGCCGGAGCCATTGTCGGGGCCTTCACCTTCGAGTTGCTGCTCGACCTGTTCAAGGACCTGCCGGCCGTCGGCGGCTTTGACACCGGCAAGCATTGGCAGCTGTGGATGGGCCTGTTCATCGTCGCGCTGATCGTGTTTGCGCCCCGGGGACTGCTGGGCCTCACCCAGCGCGCAGGCAAAGCCCCCTCTGGAGAGCAAGCGTGAACGCCACACAGACCCCCGAAGTGCTGATGAGTGCGCGCGGCCTGACCCGCCGCTTCGGTGGGCTGGCCGCCGTCAACCAGGTCGAACTCGATCTGTGGCGCAACTGCATCCATGCCGTGATCGGCCCCAATGGTGCCGGCAAATCGACCCTGACCAACCTGCTTTCGGGCGACCTGCCCCCCAGTGAGGGCCGCATCACCCTGGGCGGACAAGACGTCACCGGCTGGTCGGCCGAACGCATCTCGCGCCAGGGCCTGGGCCGCAGCTACCAAAAGACCAACATCTTTGCCCCCTTGAGCGTGTGGGACAACATCCGGCTGGCAGCCCAGTCGCGCAGCCCGCAGGCCTGGCGTTGGCTCCAGCGTGCCGACAGCATCCGTGCGATCAACGAACGCGCCGAGCGCGCCCTGGAGTTGGCCGGTCTGCAAGCCCGCCGCCAGGCCGTCGCGGGCGCAGCCAGTCATGGCGAACAGCGCCAGCTTGAGATCGCCATGACCCTGGCCACCGAACCGCAGGTGCTGTTGCTGGATGAACCCCTGGCCGGCATGGGCGTGGCCGAGGCCGAACGGGTGGTCGAGTTGCTGCTGCGGCTCAAGCCCGGCCACGCCATGATGCTGGTCGAGCACGACATGGACGCTGTCTTCACGCTGGCCGATCGCCTGACCGTGATGGTCAACGGCCAGCGCATCGCCAGCGGCAGTCCGGCCGAGGTGCGTGCCGACCCGCTGGTGCAGTCCGCCTACCTCGGAGCCGACGAATGAGCCCCACCCCCGAACTGCTGATCCAGGCCCAGGGCCTCAACACCTTCTACGGTGCCAGCCACATCCTGCGTGACCTCAGCTTCTCGGTGGCGCGCGGTGAAACCATCGGGCTGATGGGACGCAACGGCATGGGCAAGAGCACCCTGCTGAAAAGCATCATGGGCCTGGTCAAGCCCCGCTCGGGCCAGGTGAACATCACGGGCCGCGCCATGACCGGGCGCTCGCCCTACGAGGTGTCACGGCTGGGCATCGCCTACGTGCCCGAAGGACGCGGCATCTTCGGCAACCTCAGCGTGCGCGAGAACCTGCAGATGGCCGCCCGCGCCGGCACCCGGGGCCAGCGCGACTGGACCTACGAGCGCGTGCTGGAGACCTTTCCACGCCTGACCGAGCGACTGAACCACG
Organism: Curvibacter sp. EU05-FHT14A10; assembly: GCF_058791075.1. Lineage (NCBI taxonomy): Bacteria > Pseudomonadati > Pseudomonadota > Betaproteobacteria > Burkholderiales > Comamonadaceae > Curvibacter > Curvibacter sp. EU05-FHT14A10. The sequence goes on along the minus strand of NZ_JBYTDE010000001.1, from coordinate 218,035 downwards.
GTGGCCAGCAACTGTCTGGGGGCGAACAGCAGATGCTGACCATCGGCCGCGCGCTCATGACCAACCCCGATGTCTTGATCCTCGACGAGGCCACCGAGGGCTTGGCCCCCCTGATCGCACGCGAGATCTGGCGCATCTGCGGCCTGATTCGCGAAAGCGGCATCAGCAGCGTGATCGTCGACAAGAACTGGAAGCACGTCACCCAGATCAGCAACCGCAACGTGATCCTGGTCAAAGGCCAGGTGGCCTTCGAAGGCAGCTCCGAGGAACTGCGGGCCAACCCGGCCTTGCTGGACCAGTACCTGGGCGTTTGAGACGCGCTTCACAGACCAGCACAAGTTGATACAGATCGGGTGTCAACGCCCCGCCTGCGCCACTCATTGAGCGTGCAAGCCCGCAGATCCCTCATCCTTCCCGCGGGCCTGAAAGCCCGCCATGCCTTTGCGCCCAAGTCGCCCCTTGCCAGGGGCCCTGCTCATCACCGGACTGAGCCTTGTTTTGTTGGCCCCTCTGGCCCAGGCCCAGAGCGAGGGCCAAAACTTCGCCTATCGCCGCGGTTACGACCAGGGCTATGCCGATGGCCTGGCTGCCGCTCGCCAGGCCCCCTGGCAGCCGGGCGCGACCCCAGGCTGGCCGGGTTCCTTGGGCGCCAGCCCGGCCCCCATCACCTTGCACGAGGCCCGCTATGGCACGGCCGAGCGTGCCTGTGATGCCCGTGCCGGCATTGCCCGGACGCTGGCCGAGCAGCCCATGCCGGTGCTCGCGGTGAACAACGGCTTGTGCGGCGACCCCGCGCCGAACCAACGCAAGTTCCTGATCGTGCGCTACAGCTGCCCGGGCCAGGGCCCGGTGCGCCAAAGCACCTGGGAGGGACAAGCCATGGCCTTGAACTGTCCTTGACGGTCTGTCAGCACAAAAAAAACGGCGCCAGGGCATTCCCTGGCGCCGCTCAATGGAGACGAAAGCGAGTTGCTTACTTGATGGTCACCGGCATTTGAACCTGAACCTTGCGACCCGCCGAGTCCGTGACCACGATGGTCAGCGAGTAGCTGCCAGTCTTCGGGCTGGGCCAGTTGGCCGTCACGGTCAGGCCCGTCATCGAGAACGACATGCCCAGCGGCGCGCCAGAGATCGACACCGAAACCCAGCTCACACCCGAATCCGTGATCGTGATCGTGCCGCTGACGGCCTTGCCTGCCGTACCCGTGATGGCGGGTGCATTGACCGACAAACCGCTGCTGGTCGAGGTGGCGGCTGCAATCTTGACCGTGTACACGGCTTGCCCGGTCAGGCCGGTCTTGCTGTCCTTGGCGATGGCGGTCACGCTGTAGCTGCCGAGCACCGGGCTGGCCCAGCTCACCACACCGGTGCTGGCGTTGACGCTCATGCCGGTGGGGGCACCGCTCAGGCTGTAGCTCAGGGCATTGGCGCCGGTGGCGTTCACGGTGAATGACAAGGCGGTGCCTGGCGTGCCATTGACGGTGGCGGCGGTCACGGTGGGGGCCACCGGCGCGGTCACGGTCACGGTGTAGACACCCTGGCCGCTGAGGCCGGTCTTGCTGTCCTTGGCCACCACCGTCACAGCGTAGGTACCCGCCACCGGGGTGGCCCAGCTGACCACACCCGCGGTAGAGATCGCCATGCCGCTCGGTGCGCCGGTCAGGCTGTAGGTCACGGCATTGGGAGCGCTGGCCGACACGGTGAACGACAGGGCCGTTCCCACCTGGCCTGTGATGCTGGCCGAAGCCACCACCGGCGGGTTGGTCACGGTGGCACCGCTCAACACACTCAGCAGGTTGCTGCCGTTGGGCGTGCCCAGGCCGGTGGGGGTGTCAAAACCGGTGTGCGCGCTGCAGGTGGCGCAGGTGCCGTTGTTGCCCGACACCACATCCAGAAACGCACCGGCATAGCTGCTGGCATTGACCGAGATCTGGCCATAGAGAACAGAGTGCGGCGCACCCAACAAAGCCTTGGACGACTGGACTCGCATCGCGTTGGCCACCGCCAACAGGGCCGCCCATTGCGGGGTGGACATGCTGGTGCCGCCCGCGCTGACCCATTGGGCGGTGGTACTGCCGGCAGGGATCACCGCCACGTACTGGCCGGTGTTGGGGTTGGCATTCATGGCCACATCTGACACGGTGCGACGCGCCACCGTGCCCATGCCGGGCACCGCGCTGGTCTGGTAGCTGGGCGTGGCGGTGTAGGCACTGGTGCCACCACCCGAGCCGGTCCACACCACTTCGCTGCGGCTGCCCGTGCCGCTGTAGGTCAGGGAGGTACCGCCGACGGCCAGCACCTTGGGCGACACGGCCGGCCAGCTCACGCCGGCACCCGAGTCACCGGCGGCCGCCAGGTAGGTCATGTTGGCCGTGCCGAAATAGCTGTCGGCCGAAGCGGTCCAGTTGCCTTCGTTGGCGCCAAAACTCATCGACACCACGCCCGGGCCCATCTTGTTGGCCAAGCCCACGGCGGCCAGCAGGCTGTTCACGCCGGAGTCCGGGGCTTCGATCAGCACCAGGCGGGCCAGCGGCGCGATCGCGTGGGCCCATTGAACGTCCAGCGAGATCTCGGTCGACCAGCCCGAGTTGTACGCGGGTGCCGTTGCCGTCATGGCGCCACTGGTGTTGCTGTACACCACCGACAGCTCGCAGGCCGAGGCCGACGGGGCGGCCAGCGGCAGCGCGGCAGTGGTGGCAATGGCCTTGGTGGTACAAGTGGGCAGGCCGAACTTGCTGTTGAAGGCGGCCAACTCGGCCGCCACGTTCGGGTTGTGCATGGCGTCGACGATGTAGATCGTCTGGCCGGCACCCAACTGAGCGGCTTGGGCAGCCGACAGGCTGGCACCCGCCGCCGGAGTAGCCGGCAAGCCGTACGCGGCCCGGATCTGCGCCGGTGAATAGGTGACCACGGCGGTCCCGGCCTTCGCGGTCGAATCATCGGACTGGACATTGGCAGGAACCCCCAGGGCCTTGGCCTGGATCATCGCTTCGGGCGTCAGGCGACGGCTGCTCAGGCCGGCCAATTCGGCAGGCACCAGTTGCACGCGGGGAGCCATTTGGGCCGATGCGCCCGAGCCAGAGGCATCCACGTCGTCAGGCGCCTGAAGTTGCACCGGTGCCAGGTGAAACGTGGGCAAGGCGGTCTGCGTGGCTGCCGACTCCGGCAAGGTGTCCACCTCGGCCGACAACGTGGTGGTCGCGCTGACCGAGGGGCTGGCAGCCGTGCCGGCATCGCCGCCGCCGCAGGCCGCCAGCAGCAAGGTCATCGCGCTCAAGGCCAGGCCGCAGGCGGCTGACGCAGAACGCAAGGAATGGAATTGAATCAAGGAGGCCATGGCACTCTCCGGTCAGTTGGACGGGAGGCACAGCCATCAAAAGAAGGGAAGCCAGGACACCGGGCGGGTGGGTTGCCGGCTTCTGGGACCTGGGGATCCAGGTGGGCTTCGCAGAAGAAGCCACAGGGGCTTGGCAACCCCGCTGTCATACCCCTGAGGGCTTAGACCGGTGGCTTTGCGACCCCGCCTTTCGGACGGGTGTGCCTTTTACATGCCGCCATCTTAAGTTCATTTATGTTTCATATCAACACAATTCGTAACACAGCCGATAAGAAGTGACGAACGGAAAAGAACTGAAAAAGCCAGCCAGTTCCCGCCATCCGCCCAAGCCGACATGGCCAATGTTGCCTGTCAGAGGGTGCCGGGCCTCACGCCGTCACGCGCACCACCACGCGGCCGCGCACCTGGCCTGCCAACAGATCGGCCGCCACCGAGGGGGCCTGGGCCAGCGGGATTTCACGGGTGAACGCCTCCAGCAAGGTGGGGTCCAGGTCGCGGGCCAGGCGCGCCCAGGCCTGCTGGCGCAACGGCAGCGGAGCCATCACGCTGTCAATGCCGTACAGCGTCACCCCGCGCAGGATGAAAGGCGCCACCGTGGCCGGAAAGTCCATGCCCCCAGCCAGTCCGCAGGCCGCCACCGCGCCGCCATATCGGGTGCAGGCGCAGGCATTGGCCAGGGTGTGGCTGCCCACGGCATCCACCACCCCGGCCCAGCGCTCCTTGCCCAGTGCTTTGCCGGGCGCGGCCAGTTCGGCCCGGTCAATCACCTCGGCGGCGCCGATCGATTTCAGGTGTTCAGCCTCTTGCGGCCGACCGGTCGAGGCCACGGCGCGGTAGCCCAACCTGGCCAGCAGGGCCAGGGCCACGCTGCCCACACCACCATTGGCCCCCGTGACCAGGATGTCGCCGTCACCAGGTTGAATGCCGTGGCGCTCCAAAGCCATCACGCACAGCATGGCGGTGTAGCCCGCGGTGCCGATCGCCATGGCCTGGCGGGCACTGAAGGCCTCGGGCAGGCGCACCAGCCAATCGCCCTTGACCCGGGCCACCCCGGCCAGGCCGCCCCAATGGGTTTCGCCCACGCCCCAGCCATTGAGCAGCACCGGGTCGCCCACCTTCCAGTGGGCATGGCTGCTGGCCGTCACGGTGCCCGCGAAATCAATGCCCGGCACCATGGGAAAGCGCCGCACCACGGGCGACTGACCGGTGATGGCCAGGCCATCCTTGTAATTGAGTGTGGACCAGGCCACCTGGACCGTCACGTCACCCTCGGGCAACTGTGCCTCGTCGATGGACTGCAACTGGGCGCGGTAACCGGCGTCGTCCTTGGTGATCAAAATGCCTTCGAACATGGGGTCTCCTGATTGGGTACAAGCGGCGTGGATCATGCCCCAGCTCGAACAGACCTATCAAGCACCCGGGATCCCCCTGAGGGTCAGTTCAAGGCCCCTCGGCAAAGGCCAGCATGGCCTCGATCAGTTGCTGCACGGTGGGTTGGATGCGGGCGGCCACCCCGGGCAGGTAGTCAAAAGGCAAGGCCTCTTGCATGTAGCTGCACTGCGTCATCTCCAGTTGCACCGCATGGATGCGCTGGGCCGGCTGGCCGTAATGGCGGGTGATGTGCCCGCCCTTGAAGCGCCCGTTGAGCACCGCGGTGTGCGCCGGCGCGGCCTGGGCGATCTCCAGCAAGCGCTGCGCCAGGGCCGGGTCGCAACTGGCACCATCCGCCGTGCCGAGGTTCAGGTCGGGCAGCTTGCCGTCGAAGAAGCGTGGCAGCACCGAACGGATCGAGTGCGCGTCCCACAACATGGCCACGCCATGCTGGGCCCGCAAACGCTGCAACTCGGCCTGCAAGCAGGCGTGGTAAGGCGCCCACACCGCTTCGCGTCGCTGTGCGATCTCTTCCTCGTCCGGGCCCCGACCGTCAGCGTACAAAGGGGTGTCGTCAAAGGTATCGACGGGACACAGCCCGGTCACGCTCTGGCCCGGGTACAGGCTGGCGCCGTCGGGTGGGCGGTTCAGGTCGATCACGTAGCGCGAATGGGTGGCCACCAGGATCGAGGCGCCCAGAGCGCGTGCAAAGCCATAGAGCTGCTCCAGGTGCCAGTCGGTGTCGGGCACCTGCCGGGCTTCGGCCGTCAGGCGCTGGGCCAGCGCGGGCGGCACGTAGGTCCCCACATGGGGCATGGAGATCAACAGCGGACGGTGTCCCTGGTGCAGGCGGAATGCAGCCTGATCGGTGGTGAAAGTGGTCGCGGTCATGGGAGGGCCTCGGATAGGAGAAGGTCAGGTACTTTCAAGCAGTTCGCGGCGGGCCTGCACAAAGGCCCGGGCCGCCTCATCGTGCAAGGCGTGGCGCCCGGCCTGCACGCGGGGCACGCCGCCCACCCGCACCTCGGCCACGGCCGAGCTGCGGTGGCTGCCGAACACATGGGCCGAGAGCATGTCGGGCGCAGGCAGGCCGGCCAGGGCCAGGTGCTGCGGGTCCAGCGCCACCCAGTCGGCTCGCTGCCCTGGTGCCAGGCCCGCCACGGGGCGGGCGCAGGCCTGGGCACCGCCCGCCACGGCCTGCAAGGTCATGGCCGTGGCCACGCCAGGCTGGCGGGCGCTGGCCAACACATTTCGCTCATGCCGCTGCAGGCGCTGGCCATACTCCAGCAGCATCAGCTCTTCGGCCGCATTCACGCAGGCATGGCTGTCAGACCCCACGCCCCAGGCACCGCCGGCATCGCGCCACAGGGGCAGGTCAAACAGGCCGTCGCCCAGGTTGGCCTCGGTACTGGGGCACAGGCCGGCCACCGCGCCGCTGGCAGCCGCGGCGCGGTATTCGGCCTCGGTCATGTGGGTGGCGTGCACCAGGCACCAGCGCCGGTCCACCGGTGCATGCTCCAGCAGCCATTCGACCGGACGCCGCGCGCTCCAGGCCAGGCAATCGTCCACCTCGCGCGTCTGCTCGGCGATGTGGATGTGGATGGGGGCCTCGGGGTCGAGGGCCGTCAGGCCCGCCACAGCTTCGCGCAGGCTGTCGGGTGGCACAGCACGCAGCGAGTGCGGCGCCAGACCGAGCCGGGTACCGTGGCCGTGCAGGCCCTGCTGGATCTCGCCCTGCAGCGTGTCCAGCAGGCTCAGCAGGTTGTCGGTGCTGCGCAGAAAGCGCCGCTGCCCGCCGTGCGGCGCCTGCCCGCCAAAACCGCCGGTCTGGTACAGCACGGGCAGCAGCGTCATGCCCATGCCGGTGCGCTGCGCCGCCCGCAACAGGCAACGCGCCAAGGTGGCATCGTCGGCATAGGGTTGGCCGTCGGACTGGTGGTGCACGTAGTGGAACTCGCACACCGAGGTGTAGCCGGCCTCCAGCATCTCCAGGTACAGCCAGGTGGCGATGGCCTCCAGCCGCTCGGGTGTCAGGCTGCCGGCGAAGCGGTACATCAGGGTGCGCCAGCTCCAGAAACTGTCGGCCTCGCCGCCCTGCCCCGGGCTGCTGCGCTGCTCGGTGAGGCCGGCGAAGCCGCGCTGGAAGGCATGTGAATGGAGATTGGGCAGGCCCGGGATCACGGGGCCTGTGGCCGGGGCCACCCCAACGGGTGCCTGCGCGCCCACCGGCACCCCCGCCTGCACGTGCGTCAGCACGCCGGCCGCATCCCACTGCAGCAGCACGTCGCGGGCCCAACCATCAGGCAGCAGGGCGTGGGGTGCAAACAAGGTGTTGGTGCGCATGTCGGTGCTCATGTCGAAGATCTCACGTCCGCTTCGGAACAGGTCTGGGTGACGCGCCCCTGGCGCACCACCGTGGGCTGGGCTCGCTGGCCCAGCCAGTAGGCCAGTTCGGCCACCTCGCCCACAGGCCACAGCACCCAGTTGGCAGGCCGCCCCGGGCCGAGGACACCATGGGTGTCCTGCAGGCCAAGTGCCTGGGCGGCGTGGCGGGTGACCCCGGCCAGGGCCTCGGGTACGGTCAGGCGGAACAGGGTGCAGGCCATGTTGACCATCAGCAGCAGGCTCAGGGCTGGCGAGGTGCCCGGGTTGTGGTCGGTGGACACCGCCATGGGCACACCGGCCTCACGCAAGGCCTGGATGGGCGGCCGTTGGGTGTCGCGCAAGGTGTAGAAGGCCCCCGGCAGCAACACGGCCACCGTGCCCGCGCGGCGCATGGCCGCAATGCCCTCGGCCGACAGGTGCTCGATGTGGTCGCACGACAGCGCACCGTAGCGCGCCGCCAGCGCCGCGCCGCCCATGTCGGACAGTTGCTCGGCGTGCAGCTTCACCGGCAGGCCCAGGGCTTGGGCAGCCTGAAACACCTGCTCGGTCTCGGCCAGCGAGAACGCGATGCGCTCGCAGAACACGTCCACCGCATCCACCAGGCCCTCGGCTGCCAGCGCCGGCAGCATCTCGCGACAAACCAGATCGATGTAATCGGCGCTGCGCCCCGCGTACTCGGGCGGCAGGGCATGGGCGCCCAAAAAGGTGGTGCGCACCGTGATGCCGTGAAGCTCGCCCAGGCGCCGCGCCACCCGCAACTGCTTGCGCTCGTGCGCCAGGCTCAGGCCATAGCCCGACTTGATCTCGATGGCACAGACGCCCTCGGCGAGCAGGCTCTGCAGTCGGACGCTGGCGCTGGCCAGCAGTTCGTCTTCGCTGGCCTCGCGGGTGGCCCGCACGCTGGAGACAATGCCCCCGCCCGCGCGTGCCACCTCTTCGTAGCTGGCCCCGGCCAGCCGCAAGGCGAATTCAGGGGCACGCTGCCCGCCATACACCAGGTGGGTGTGGCAGTCGATCAGGCCGGGCGTGAGCCAATGGCCCCGGCCATCGTGCCTGGGGGTGCCGGGCGGCAGCACGGCATCGGCCAGGCGCCCGACCCAGGCGATCTGCCCCCCTTGCACCAGCAAGGCGTCACTGTCGGGCGGGCCATCGGCCGTCAGCGCACCGGGCGCGACCCGCAGGTTGAACCACAAACCCTCGGCACTGGCGTGCGTGGAACCCAGCATCTTCAGACCTCCTGTATCAACACCACGATCAGTGCGGCCTGCGGCCCATCGGCCGTCAGCCGCCAGGGGCCGAAGCGCCCTGCCCCGGCCTGCCACCACAGGCCCTGGTCGGGCGCCAGCGCCACGGTTTCAGCGCCACACAGCTGCCAGGCCCCCTGCAGACTCATCAACAAGCCGGCTGGCGCCGACGGCAGGGCCTGCCCCACATCACCACGCAGTACCGTGACCGAGGCCCGGCAGCGCTCGCGCCGCGTCATCACGTTGAAGTCATCGCAAGGGCCGCCCAGCAGGCGGCTGTCGATGGCCGCTTCGCCCGCAAAGGCAAAGGGCTGCCACGGTGTGGACAGGCGGTGCGCCACCGCGCCGTCGCCAGAGGCCAGGTGCACGCCGGCGCCTTCGAGCAGCGTGATCACGCGGTCCACCCCGGTGAAACTGGAGAACGGGCCATCGCTGGCGATGTGGGCAATGCTCACCCGCCAGTCAAAAGCGTCCAGGCCCGCGCCCGGGGGCTGGCAGACGATCTCGCGGGTCAGCCCGCCGCCGTTCTTCCAGGGCATGGCCTCGAGGGCTCGGCGGTCGAAGAAGTGCAGGTCTGGCATCTCGGATCTGGCCTCCAGGCTCACGAACGGCTCAGCACGGCCTGCAGAAATTGCCGGGTGCGCTCCTGGCGCGGGGCGCCGAACACGGTGGCCGGGTCGCCGGCCTCGACGATGCCGCCGCCGTCCATGACCACCACCACATCGGCCACCTCGCGGGCAAAGCCCATCTCGTGGGTGACCACCATCATCGTCATGCCCTCGCTGGCCAGCAGCTTCATGACCTGCAGCACCTCGCCCACCAGCTCGGGGTCGAGGGCCGAAGTGGGTTCGTCGAACAGCATCACCTTGGGTCGCATGGCCAGGGCCCGGGCAATGGCCACGCGCTGTTTCTGGCCGCCTGACAGGCTGGCGGGCATGGCATCGGCCTTGGCCGACAGGCCCACCTTCTGCAACAGCTCACGCGCCTCGGCTTCGGCCTGGGCGGCACTCAGGCCCCGCAGCATGCGCGGGCCCAGGGTGACGTTGCCCAGCACCGACAGGTGCGGGAACAGGTTGAACGACTGGAACACCATGCCCACCTCGGTGCGCAAGGCGTTCAGCTCGTGCTCGCCCAGCATCTGGCCGTCACGCACCAGGGTGTGGCCCACGATCTCGACACTGCCCTGCTCGGGCTGCTCCAGCCCGTTGCAGCAGCGCAAGAAGGTGCTCTTGCCCGAGCCGCTGGGCCCGATCACCACCACCACCTGCGAGGGCTGAACCTCGAAGTCGATGCCTTTCAGCACCACATGATCGCCGTAACGCTTGCCCAGGCCACGGATGCGCACGATGGGTCCGGCCGCTTGCGCCGCCTGCGCCGCGGGCGGCGTCTGTTTCAGGGTCGGGCTCATTGCACCATGCCTCCGGCGCGCAGGCGCTGTTCGATGTGCCGCAGGGCCAGGGTGGTCAGGCCCGTGAGCACGAAATACACCGCCGCGATCGCGAGGTACACCTCAAGCGAGCGGTACGACACGCTGATGATCTTCTGGCCCTCGTGCATCACGTCGTGGATGGTCAGCAGGGACACCAGGGCCGAGTTCTTGATCAAGGCAATGAACTCATTGCCCAGCGGTGGGATCATGCGCACCACGGCCTGCGGCAGGATCACGCTGCGCATGGCCTGCCCGTATGACATGCCCATGGAGCGCGCGGCCTCCATCTGTCCGCGGTCCACCGACTGGATGGCCCCGCGCACGATCTCCGACACATAGGCGCCCGAGTAAATGCCCATGCCCAGCACGCCGCACACAAAGGCCGGCAGCAGCAGCCCGAAATGCGGCAGGCCGAAGAACAGGATGAACAGTTGCACCAGCAGCGGTGTGCCGCGGATCAGCGCGACATACGCCGTGCAAAGGCCGTAGACCAGCGGGTTGCCGCGCCGCAGGCGGCCCATGCCGGCCAGCAGGCCGAGCACACAGCCCAGCAGCAGGGCACAGGCGGTGATCTGCACCGTGACGGCGGCGCCGTTGAGCAGATCGCGCCAGCCCGCCCAGACGGGTGAAAAATCGAAGTCCATGGGGTGGAGTGCCTTCAGTCAGGGGGCGCTCAAGCCGTCATTTGCCAGCCGGGAACCACTTGGCCACCAGGCGCGCATGGCTGCCGTCGGCCTTGAGCTTGGCCAGCGCGGCATTGACGGCGCGGGTCAGCTCGGGCGTGTCCTTGCGCAAGGCCATGCCGTACTCCTCGGTGGTCAGTTGGGGCTCCAGCACCTGCAGGCCCGGGCGGGTGCGCATGTACTGGAAGGCGGCGGGCTTGCCGGTCACCAGCGCATCGGCGCGACCGATGTCCACCAGGTTGAACATCTCCTGGTTCTTCTCGACCTCGACCAGCTGCACTTGGGGGAAGGCCTGCTTCACAAAAGCCACCGACTTGGTGCCCACCTGCACCGATACCTTCTTGCCATTCAGGTCGATCGGAGCCTTCATGGCACTGCCGGCCTTGACCATGGTGACCAGACCACCGGCAAAGTAGGGCTCGGTGAAGTCGACCACCTTCTTGCGCTCGTCAGTGATGTAGATGGCCGACACGGCCATGTCGAAACGCTTGGAAATCAGGCCCGGGATCAGGCCCTTGAAGTCGATGTCCACCCATTCGACTTTCTTGCCCATGGCGGCGCCCACAGCCTCCACCAACTCGACATCAAAGCCGGTGCGCTTGCCGTTGTCGGTGTATTCCATGGGCGGGAAGGTGGCATCGGTGGCCACGTGCAGCACATCGGTCTGGGCGCTGGCAGCGCCGTGCAGGCCAGCCAAGCTGCTGAAGGCCAGGGCGGCGAGGATGAGTTGGCGACGAAAGTTCATGGGGAGGTCCTGTCAGGTTGGAGGGAAACAGCGGGGGGGGGGAAAGGAATCACAACAAGGCGTCGGGTCACGGGCCCTGCAGCGCGCGGGCAATGCGTGCCGCGGTGACCAGGGTCATGTGCACAAAGGCCGCCTCGCGGCCATCGATACGCAAGGTCGGTGCCATCAGCGTGATGGCACCCTGCAACTGGCGCTGGCCATCGAGCAGGGGCGCGCTGACGCCCCAGACACCGGCATCCACCTCGCCGGCCGTGATGGCATGGCCACGCTCACGGATGGCTGCCAGCTCATGGCGTCGGGTTTCGCGCTCGGTGGCATCGAGCGCCAGCCGCTCCAGGACCGCATCGCGTTGGGCCTCGGGCAGATGGGCCAGCAGGCACTTGGCGCTGGCGCCGTCACGCAAGGGCACACTGCGCCCCTTGTCGAAGGAGCAACGCAGCGACTGCACGCTGTCCACCATCTCCAGGCACACCGCCCGTTCGTTGAGCACCGCGACCAGGGCCACGCTCTCGCTGCTGAGGCGGGCCAGGGCCTGCAGGTCGGCCCGTGCGCACTGCACCAGGCGCGAGTTGGCATCGAAGCCGCTGGCCAGCTCGACACTGGCGGGGCCCGGGCCGTAGCGGCCATCGACCTCCATGACAAAACCCCAGCGCCGCAAGGTGGCAATCTGGCGGTACAGCGTGCTCTTGGCCAGCCCTGTGGCGGCACTCAGCTCCAGCGCACTCAGTGGTTCGCGGTGCTGCGCCAGCACCGACAGCACCTGCAGGGTGCGGTCGGTGGCGGGGGAGGTGTCAGATCCGGCGGTCATGGGAATGAGGTGAGCGCTGAAGCGTTGCTTGGCTTGCAGTATCTGGCGTCAGGGCAGACCCGCCAAGACCCCATTCCCACCTGCTGGGAATGGGGGGCGGCTTTTGAGATTCCAGCCTTCCCGCCCTCAGTCCCTGAGCATGGGCAGGTTCAGGCCGTTTCGTCGCGCGCAGGCCTGGGCGCTTTCGTAGCCGGCGTCGGCATGGCGCATCACCCCGGTGGCCGGGTCGTTCCAGAGCACGCGGGCCAGGCGCTGGTCGGCCGCCTCGCTGCCATCGGCCACGATGACCACGCCCGAATGCTGCGAATACCCCATGCCCACCCCACCGCCGTGGTGCAGGCTGACCCAGGTGGCGCCGCCGGCTGTGTTGAGCAGGGCATTCAGCAGGGGCCAATCGCTGACGGCGTCGGTGCCGTCCTTCATGCTCTCGGTTTCGCGGTTGGGGCTGGCCACCGAGCCGGTGTCCAGGTGGTCGCGGCCGATCACGATGGGCGCCTTGAGCTCGCCCGTGCGCACCATCTCGTTGAAGGCCAGTGCCGCCTTGTGCCGCTCACCCAGCCCCAGCCAGCAGATGCGCGCCGGCAGGCCCTGGAAGCTGATGCGCTCGCGGGCCATGTCAAGCCAGCGGTGCACATGGGTGTTCTCGGGGAACAGCGCCTTGATCTTGGCGTCGGTCTTGTAGATGTCCTCCGGGTCACCCGACAAGGCCACCCAGCGGAAGGGGCCCTTGCCCTCGCAGAACAGGGGGCGGATGTAGGCCGGCACAAAGCCGGGGAAATCGAAGGCGTTCTTCACCCCTTCATCGAACGCCACCTGGCGGATGTTGTTGCCGTAGTCGACCACCGGCACACCCAGGGCCTGGAAATCGAGCATGGCCTGCACATGGCGGGCGCAGGACTGGGCCGCGGCCTTCTTCAGGCTGGCATGCTGGGCCGGGTCCTGCTGGGCCGCACGCCATTGCGCCACGCTCCAGCCGGCCGGCAGGTAGCCATTGACCAGATCGTGGGCCGAGGTCTGATCGGTCACCAGCCCGGGCTTGAGGCCACCGGCCTGGGCCCGGCGCACCAGTTCGGGCAGCACCTCGGCTGCATTGCCCAGCAGGCCGATGGACACCGCCTCACCCGCAGCCGTGTACTGGGCGATCAGCGCCAGGGCGTGGTCCAGGTCACGCGCCTGTTGGTCAAGGTATCGGGTGCGCAGGCGGAAGTCGATGCTGGCCTGCTGGCATTCGATGTTCAGCGACACCGCACCCGCAAAGGTGGCGGCCAGGGGCTGGGCGCCCCCCATGCCGCCCAGGCCGGCGGTGACGATCCACTGGCCCTTGAGGCTGCCGCCATGGTGTTGGCGACCGGCCTCGGCAAAGGTCTCGTAAGTGCCCTGCACGATGCCCTGGGTGCCGATGTAGATCCAACTGCCCGCGGTCATCTGGCCGTACATGAACAGGCCCTTGCGGTCGAGTTCGCTGAAGTGCTCCCAGTGGGCCCACTTGGGCACCAGGTTGGAGTTGGCCAGCAGCACGCGGGGGGCGTTCTCGTGGGTCTTGAACACGCCCACGGGCTTGCCCGACTGGATCAGCAGGCTTTCATCGTCGTTGAGCTGGCGCAGGCTCTCCAGGATGGCGTCGTAGCAGGCCCAGTCGCGGGCCGCCCGGCCGATGCCGCCATAGACCACCAGGTCTTGCGGGCGCTCGGCCACCTCGGCGTCGAGGTTGTTCTGGATCATGCGATAAGCCGCTTCGGTGAGCCAGCTCTTGCAGCTTTTCTCGGCGCCGCGCGGGGCGCGGATCACGCGGCTCGGGTCGTGGCGGGGATCGGCGGCCGGGGCCGTGGCGGCGGCGATGAGGTGGTCATTGGCGTTCATGGTCAACACTCCTGGTAAGACGGTGGACGAAAAATGGAAGGCGTCAGGTCAAAGCCCGGCAGCCGCTGCGCTGGGCCAGACGGCCTTCAGGCAGGCCGGCCAATCGGTCTGGCGAGCCCACAGGCGCATGGCTTCGATGTCGGGGGCCAGAAAGCGGTCCTGCTCCAGGAAGGCCACGCGCTGGCGGATGCCGGCCATCAGGCCCTCCACGGCTGGCGAACTCTTCAAGGGGCGCTGGAAATCCAGGCCCTGGGCGGCGGCCATGGCCTCGATGCCCACCACCACGGCGGTGTTGGTCACCATGTCGGCCAGGCGGCGGGCACCAAATGTGGCCATGGAGACGTGGTCTTCCTGGTTGGCCGAGGTGGGCAGACTGTCGACGCTGGCTGGATGGGCCAGCGATTTGTTCTCGGAGGCCAGCGCCGCGGCCGTGACCTGGGCAATCATGAAACCCGAATTGACGCCGCTGTCGCGGATGAGAAAAGCCGGCAGGCCCGACAACCCGGTGTCCAACAGCAAGGCCATGCGGCGCTCCGAAATGGCACCGATCTCGGACACCGCCAGGGCGATGATGTCGGCGGCAAAGGCCACCGGCTCGGCGTGGAAATTGCCGCCCGAGATCACATCGCCGTTGTCAAACACCAGTGGATTGTCCGAGGCGGCATTGGCCTCGGTCTGCAGCACACGGGCTGCGTGCTGGAGGTTGTCCAGGCAGGCGCCCATCACCTGGGGCACGCAGCGGATCGAATACGGGTCTTGCACACGGCCGCAGTGCTCGTGCGAATGAACAATGTCGCTGCCCTCCAGCAACTCACGCAGCGCAGCGGCCACGGCGATCTGGCCGGGCTGCCCCCGGGCGGCATGGATGCGCGCATCCAGCGGTTTGACCGAGCCCTTGATGGCCTCCAGCGACAAGGCCCCGGCTGCCAGCCCGGCGGCCAGCACCTCTTCGGCGCCGAACAGGCCAGCCAGTGCCAGCGCAGTGGACACCTGGGTGCCGTTGAGCAGGGCCAACCCCTCCTTGGGGCCCAGCACAAAGGGCTGCAAGCCGATGCGCGCCAGGGCCTGGGCGCCGCCCAGGCGCCCCCCCTCGGGCAGCATCACCTCGCCCTCGCCGATCAGCACACAGGCCAAGTGGGCCAGAGGGGCCAGATCGCCCGAAGCCCCGACCGAACCCTTGGCCGGGATCACCGGCAGCAGATCGGCATTGGCCAGCGCCAGCAAGGCGTCCACCAGTTCGGGCCGCACCCCCGAGTGGCCGCGCGCCAGGCTGACCGCCTTGGAGGCCAGCACCATGCGCACCACCGGGGCGGGCAGCGGTTCGCCCGTGCCCACGCTGTGCGACAGCACCAGGTTGCGCTGCAGCTCGGCCAGGCGCTCATGGGCAATGCGGGTGCTGGCCAGCTTGCCGAAGCCGGTGTTGATGCCATACACCACCTGGTCTTCATCAACGATGCGCTGCACGCAGCGCTGGGCCGCCAGCAGGCCGGCGTGCGCCGATGCATGCAGGCGCAGGTTCAGGCCGCCGGAGGCAATGCGGCGCCACTGGGCCAGGCTCACCTGACCGGGCTCCAGCAGCAGCTCGGGGGCGGTAGCGATGGGGTTCGATGTCATGTTGACCATCCTGTCTATACAAGTTGTCTGAAACGAAAACAAGGCCGTCCAAAAAGCGTGGCCGGCTCAGCCGAAGACGGGGTTGCCGTCGGCCTTGAAACGACTGCCCAGGCGGTAGCGTGAGGCCGGGTGCAGGCAGCGCACCACCGTCACCGGCACACCACGGGTCCAGGTGCGCCGGGTCAGCAGCAGGCAGGGCTGGGTGGGCACCATGGCCAGGCGCTCGGCCTGCTCGAGGGTGGGCAGCACGGCATCCACCACGTGCTCGACCTGGTCGAAAGGCACGTTGCGCACCAGGTACTCGGAGGGCTGCTGCAGGCTGAAGTCCTGCGCGCCAAAGTCGGGCACCACCCGGGGGTTGACGTAACGGTCTTCCAGTTGCACCGGCACGCCGTCTTCCAGGTGCACGCACACCGAGTGAAAGGCCGAATCGCCCAGGCGGAGGTCAAGCGCGGCGGCCACCTCCAGCGAAGCGGAGATGCGCTCCACCACCAGCACCTCGCAGCGGTAGTCATGACCCCGCTGGCGGATCTCGCTGGCCAGGTTGGCGATCTGCAACAAGGTGGACTGAGGCTTTTCCTCGGCCACGAAGCTGCCCACACCGGCCACCCGCACCACCCTGCCCTGCTCGGTCAGCTCACGCAGGGCCCGGTTGACGGTCATGCGCGAGATGCCGAACTGCGCCACCAGCTCGTGCTCGGACGGCAGGCGGTGCCCCGGCGGCCAGGAGCCGTCCTGGATCTTGCGCGAGATGTGGTCCTTGATCTGCTGGTAAAGCGCGAGCGCCGGCGGCAGCGAAGAGGTGGCGGCGGTCAGCGGCACAGCGCTGGCCGAGGCCACCGCGGTGGCGGGCAGATGGGATGAGGCCTTGCGGCGACTGGCGGGCGTGGGTGACATGGGGCGCTATCGTAGTGGGCGCGGGACAGTGGGCGTCGAACCTCAGTGCTCGGCCGCAGCCATGGATTCCGCCCGGATCTCTTCAGTCAGGCGGGCCTTGAGGGCCATGAACTCGGGGCTGGTCTTGATCGTGTAGTGGCGCGGGTGCGGAAAGTCCACCGCCAGCTCGGTCTTGATGCGCCCGGGGCGGGCACTGAACACCGCCACCCGGTTGGCCATGAAGATGGCCTCGTCGATGTCGTGGGTGACAAACAGCACGGTCTTGCGCGAGGCCTCCCAGATGCCCAGCAGCAGCTCCTGCATCAGCACCCGGGTCTGGTTGTCGAGGGCGCCGAAGGGCTCGTCGAGCAACAGGATCTTGGGGTCGTTGGCCAGGGCGCGGGCAATCGCCGTGCGCTGCTGCATGCCGCCCGAGAGCTGCTTGGGAAAGTGCTGCTCGAAGCCACGCAAGCCCACGCGGGCAATGAAGAAATCGGCACGCTCTTTCTGAGCAGCCTCGCTCATGCCGCGCTCGCGCAGGCCGAAGCGCACGTTCTGCTCGATGGTCAGCCAGGGGAACAGCGTGTAGCTCTGGAACACCATGCCGCGGTCGGCGCCCGGGCCCTGCACGGGCTGGCCGTCCAGCAGCACGCGGCCGGTGCTGGGGTGGTCCAGGCCGGCCACGATGCGCAGCAAGGTGCTCTTGCCGCAACCCGAGGGGCCCAGGATGGTGACGAAGTCGTTGTCGCGCACCTCGAAATCGACCGGCAGCAAGGCCTGGGTGCGCTGGCCGCGGCTGGACTCGAAGACGCGCGAGACGCCCTGGATGGACAACTGGCTCATTTGAAGAAGCTCCACACGAACAGGCGCCGGTTCAGGGCCTTGAAAGCGAAGTCGGACACCAGGCCGATCAGCCCGATGACGATGATGCCGAAGATGATCTGCCCAGTGTTCAGCAAGGCCTGGCTGTCGGTGATCATGTGCCCGATGCCCGACGAGGAGCCGATCAGCTCGGCCACGATGACATAGGTCCAGGCCCAGCCCAGCACCAGGCGCAGGGTTTCGGCGATCTCGGGGGCCGCACCCGGGATCAGCACGCGGCGCACGATGCCGCGGCCATTGGCGCCCAGGGTGTAGGCCGCCTCGACCAGGTCCTTGCGGGCCCCGCCGACAATCACGGCCACCATCAGCACGATCTGGAAGAACGAGCCGATGAAGATCACCAGCACCTTCTGCAACTCGCCGATGCCAGCCCACAGGATCAGCAGCGGGATGAAGGCTGAGGCCGGCAGGTAGCGGCAGAACGAGACAAAGGGCTCGAAGAAGGCCTCAACCCCCTTGTAGGCGCCCATGGCGATGCCCAGGGGCACGGCGATGACAGCCGCCAGCACAAAGCCGCCCAGCACGCGCCACACCGTCATGCCGATGTCCTTGTGAAAGCCGTACTCGGTGAAGAGCAGCCAGGCCTCTTGCGCCATCGTGACGGGGCTGGCCAGAAAGGTGGGCGAGACCAAGCCGCCCAGCGTGAAGCCGGCCCAGACCAACACGAACACCACAAAGAAACCCAGGCCCAGCAGCCAGCGCGCACGCAGGCTGACGGGTTCGAGCGGCGCCCAGGTGCTGCGCCGGCGGGGCGCCGCGGCCACAGGGCTGGCCAGGGCGGAAGGCATGGCTTGCGAACGGCTCATGGCTTACTTGATGAAGCTGGCGTCGAAGGTGACGGCGAGGTTTTCCGGTGCCTTGCGGATGATGCCGGCCTCCAGCAGGATGGTGGTGGCGTCCTTCATGAAGCTGGTCAACTCACCCGCGAAGAACTTCTGATTGGCGGCCTTGTCCTGCCAGCGCAGGTAGGCCGACGACTTGGCAAACTGCTCACCGGTCTGCTTGACGGCCGAGCCCATGATGTCATTGGACTTGGCCGGATCGTTCTTGATCATTTCCAGCGCGGCAAAGTACGAGTCCGTCAGCGCCTGGGCGGCCTTGGGGTTGGCCTTGAGCCAGGCGGGGTCGCAGCCCACGGTGTCCATCACCATCGGGTAATCGAGCGTGGTGGCCAGGATCTTGCCGGCGGTGGGGTTGGAGCGCACGGTCGAGAGGTAAGGCTCGTAGGTCATGGCCGCATCGTTCTGGCCCGCCACAAAGGCCTGCGCCGCCGCCTGGGGCGCCAACGTGGTGACCTTGACGTCTTTGAGGCTCATGCCGTTCTTGCTGAGCATCCAGGCCAGGCCGAAATACGGCGCGGTGCCCGGGGCATCGACGCCGACGGTCTTGCCCTTGAGGTCCGCAAAGCCCTTGACGTCATTGCGCACGGCCAGGCCATCGGCACCATAGGACTTGTCCATCTGGAAGATCTGCACGATGGGCACGCCGTTGGCGTTCCAGGCCACATGGGTCTCGACGGTGGTGGCCGCGCATTGGATGGCCTTGGAGGCCAGGGCCAGGTGCCGGTCTTTCTGAGGGATCATCTTGAGATCAACCTCCAGGCCATGCTGCTTGAAGATCCCGGCCTTGTCCGCCAGGGTCAGGGGTGCAAAGCCTGTCCAGCCCGACATGCCCAGGGCGATCTTGGTTTCCTGCGCCTGCACCGGCGCCGCCAGCCCTGCCACCAGCCCTGCAGCGCCCACCAACGACGCCAGCTTGAACATTGAACGACCCATTTTTGATGCTCCTGTAAGGATTGAAACCCCGTTTGCACAAGGCGCCCCTGGCGCCGCGCCAAGTGCCCGGACCATCCGGGCACCCATCCTGTCTATACAACAAGGCACGTCACATGAACGCAAACGCCCACCGGTCTGTGCCGTAAGCGCCTGCCGCAGTGTCCCTCACCAAGTCAGTGCACCTCATCGGGATTTGCACCAATATGCTGTCTATACAGGTTTTGATAACCGAGGCTGGCGACTCATTGCAAGCAGCGTGCCAGGCGCTCACCCAAGGCCTCTCCCCCGAACAACGCCCTGCCCTGGTGCCCGGCCATGCACCTTGACGGGTTGCAGCGGGCGCAAAGCCCCGCCCAGCGCGGCCGGGCCCAAGGTCACCGTTTCGGGTCAGGCCGCCCCAGGCTGGTGCTGCTTGCATCGCAAGGCCAGCGGGTGAAGAATGCCGGGTTTGAAACCGATTTCTCCCCACCGGGCCGCTGTTGCGGCGCGGCTTTTCAGGCAGGGCCACCCCGCGTGGCCGGCGCCCCTTCATGACTTTGCCAGCTTCCCCCGCGACCTTGGAGGGCCAGATCCGTCAGGCCCGGCCCACCCTGTGGCTCAACCCCGAGCTGTCCAAGCCCTCCCCCTGCAGCCCCCCCTCCGATGGCCCGGACGGCCCGATCGGATGGACCCTGGCCGACACCCGGGCCGCCGCCGCGCGCCTGCAACGCTTTGCCGGGCTGTTGGCCGATCTGTTTCCGGAGCTGCGGGCCAGCAAGGGCGCGATCGAATCGGCGCTGTTGCCGGCCCCCCGGCTTCAGGGCGCCCTGGGCCTGGGAGCTGAACAGGGGGCTTTGTGGGTCAAGACCGACCACAACCTGCCGGTGGCGGGGTCGATCAAAGCCCGCGGTGGCTTTCATGAGGTGCTTCAACAGGCCGAAGCCCTGGCGCTGCAGGCCGGTCTGATCGACGCCGGCAGCGATTACCGGGTGTTGGGCCAAAGTGCGGCACGCGCGCTGTTCGCCCAACACCAGGTGGCCGTGGGCAGCACCGGCAACCTGGGCCTGAGCATCGGTGTGATGGCTTCGGCCTTGGGTTTCAAGGCGGTGGTGCACATGTCGGCCGATGCCAAGGCCTGGAAGAAAGAGCGCCTGCGCCAGCGCGGCGTCGAGGTGGTGGAGCACCTGGGCGACTATGAAAAGGCCGTGGCCGCCGGCCGGGTCCAGGCCGCCGGCAACCCGCTGTGCCATTTTGTGGATGATGAACGCTCGGCGTCACTGTTGCTGGGCTACAGCGCTGCCGCCCTGCACCTGCGCGACCAACTGCAGCAGCAGGGGCGGCAGGTCGACGCCGAACACCCCCTGTTTGTCTACCTGCCCTGTGGTGTGGGCGGTGCACCGGCGGGCATCGCCTTCGGGCTGCGCGAGCTGATGGGTGCGCATGTGCATTGTTTCTTTGCCGAGCCGGTGCAATCGCCCTGCTTTCTGCTGCAGATGATGGCCGCACCGGATGCCCACCCCTCGGTGTACGACCACGGCCTGAGCAACCAGACCGAGGCCGACGGACTGGCCGTGCCCCGGGCTTCATTGCTGGCGGCGGGCCTGATGCGCCCGCGCCTGTCGGGGGTGTTCACGGTGGCCGATGCCACCTTGTTCGAGCACCTGGTGCTGGCCCTGGACCACGCCGATCTGCGCATCGAGCCTTCGGCGGCCGCGGGCTTCAGCGGGCCTGGGCGATTGCTGGGCTCACCGGCGGGTCAGGCCTGGCTGGACCAACGCGGGCTGAGGCCCCACCTGCCCCAGGCCACGCACATCGTCTGGACCACCGGTGGGCAGTTGCTGCCCGAAATGGACTACAGCCGATGTGTGCAACGCGGCCGGCTGAGCTTAGGTCAGGGGCAGTTGCAGGCTGAGCGTCTCGTCGGTGTCGCCCAGCCCGCCTGAAGGGGTCAAGGGTACGGATGGGGCGGAGGGCTCGCTGGCCTCATCCACGCACAGGACATCGTCGGCGCAGGCCTGGATCCAGGCAGCCGCGTCTGCCACCGGGGCCTGCAACCAGCGGTGCAGGGCCTGAGGGGGCAGCACCACCACCATGCGCTTTTCCTCATCGGGCTTGTGGAACTGACGCATGAAAGGGTGCTGATCGGCATTCACCGTCAGCAGGCTGAAACTGCGCAGCACCTCGCCAGAGGGGCTGCGCCAGCCTGTCCAGACCCCCGCCAGGGCCAGAGGCTGCCCATCACGGCGCCGGATGCGGGTGGGCACGCCCCGCCCACTGCGCCAGTCGGGCTCGTAGATCGCCTCGGCGGGCACCACGCACCGGCGCCCCAGGCGCCAGGCATCGCGAAAGCTGGGCTTGCTGGCCACCGTCTCGCTGCGCGCGTTGTAGGTATGGCGGCCCACAGCCTCGTCACGCGCCCAATGGGGAACCAGGCCAAAGCGCCCGATCAGGGCCTCGGCCGCAACCCGGTCTGCCGGCAGCCCGACGGCAGGCACGGGTTGCGGGTGGCGGATGAAAGCGGCCGGGTAACTGGGCCAGACATCATCGCGCCCGCCGTCGGGTGGCGCCAGGCCGAAACCCCGCTGCCAGGCGGCCGGGTCACGCAAGGATTGGTAGTGGGCACACATGGTGGGGATGCTAATGGAGGTGCGGCGCCCACAAAAAAACCAGCCCGCAGGCTGGTCTTTCAGGCAGGCGACTGCAGACGCTCAATGTGCGCCGAATTTTTCCTGCTTCTGATCGAGCAGCACCTCGGGGGCATCGGCCTCTTGCCAGGTCTCGTTGTTGAGGCCCGCCTGCAGGCGCTTCATGTCCAGATCGCCGGTCCAGCGTGCCACCACCAGGGTGGCCACACCGTTGCCCACCAGGTTGGTCAGGGCTCGGGCCTCGGACATGAAGCGGTCGATGCCCAGGATCAGCGCCAGGCCCGCCACCGGCACGTGGCCCACCGCCGACAGGGTGGCCGCCAGCACGATGAAGCCGCTGCCAGTCACGCCGGCAGCGCCCTTGGAGGTCAACAGCAGCACGGCCAGCAAGGTCAGCTGCTGCACCAGGGTCATGGGCGTGTCGGTGGCTTGTGCAATGAAAACGGCGGCCATGGTGAGGTAGATCGAAGTGCCGTCCAGGTTGAACGAGTACCCGGTGGGAATGACCAGCCCGACGACCGACTTGCGGGCACCGAGGTTCTCCATCTTCTCCATCATGCGCGGCAACACCGACTCGGACGAGGAGGTGCCCAGCACGATCAACAGCTCTTCCTTGATGTACTTGACGAACTTCCAGACACTGAAACCGTGCACACGGGCGATGGTGCCCAGCACCACGAAGACGAAGACCAGGCAGGTCAGGTAGAACGAGCCCATCAGCTTGCCCAGGCTGAACAGCGAACCGACGCCATACTTGCCGATGGTGAAAGCCATGGCACCGAAGGCACCGATGGGGGCCACCTTCATGATGATGCCCACGATGTCGAACAGCACGTGCGAGGTCTTCTCGATGAAGTCGAACACCAGGGTGCCGCGCCCGCCGAACTTGTGCAGGGCAAAACCGAACAGCACCGCGAACAGCAGCACCTGCAGGATCTCGCCCTTGGCAAACGCATCCACCACCGAGTTGGGGATCACGTTGAGCAGAAAATCAACCGTGCCCTGCATCTTGCCCGGGCCGGTGTACGCTGCAATGCCCTTGGTGTCGAGGGTACTTGGATCGACGTGCATGCCCTCGCCCGGCGCCAGAACGTTCACGATGACCAGGCCCACCACCAGCGCCAGGGAACTGACGATCTCGAAATACATCAGTGCCAGGCCACCGGTCTTGCCGACCTTCTTCATGTCTTCCATGCCGGCAATGCCTACCACCACCGTGCAGAAGATGATGGGGGCGATGATCATCTTGATCAGCTTGATGAAGCCATCGCCCAGAGGCTTCATGTCGGCCCCCAGGCCAGGGTTGAAATGCCCCAGCAAGACCCCGATGGTCACAGCCAACAGCACCTGCACATAGAGGGACTTGTACAGCGGCCGCTTGGCGGGGCTGGCAGCGGGGCTGGATTGAGGCGTTTTTTGGTTTGAATTCATGTGGATGAAGCCCGGAACGGACCGGACCCTGCTCGAAAGTGGGCGCGATTGTATAGCCCATGAAACGTGTCGGCATTGTGGGATTCCACAACAAGCTCAGCCATGTCACCCAGGCGCAAAGTAAAGGTACAAGAGCTCTCAGGGGTAAGCATCTACTCACAAAAAAGGCCAGAAAGGGCCCGTCTTGAGAACTGGCCGAGAGGGCTCCCAGATTTCTCCCCGATGAAGGGCCAAACTGACGTGAGCAGCGTCACGGTTCAAACATTGAATCGGGCACTGCCGCACAATCCAGGCTGACAGGCCCTCCACTTCACACACCCATGCCCCGCCTGACCCTGCAGAGAAAAATCTTTCTCGCCCTGCTCAGCCTGTTGCTGGTCATGGTGGGCGTTTTCATGGGCATGACGCGGTGGGGGCTGCAGCACAGCCTGGGTGAATTTGTGGCCGAGGTCGAGCTCCAGCGCCTGGACTGGCTGGTCAGTCGGCTGGCCCAGAACCATGACGAAACCGACGGCTGGGGCCCGCTGGCACAAGACCCCGAAGCCTGGGAGCACCTGTTGCGCATGCCGCCCGGGCCCGCACCGGAAGGACACCCCTACCACCGGCCACCGCCTCGATCAGAAGGGTGGGCCCCCGCGAACCTGTTGATCGAGCCGCCACGGCGCGAGCCTCCCCCTGAGCCAGACCGCTCCAGGCCAGCCCCCTACAGGACCCCGGCCCCCGACGCCCTCCACAGCCGACTCACCCTGCTTGATGCCAGCCGCCAGCAACGCATTGCGGGCGCGGCGCTGCCCTACGCAACCAGCGAGCTGGCTCGCATGCCCAGCGTGCCCATCGTGGCCGACGGCAAGACGGTGGGCTACCTGGCCTTGCAACCGTCGGCCGACCTGGGGAGCGAAGCCAATCAGGCCTTCATGGCCCGGCAGTTGCACTTCGCGCTGTGGGCCGGCCTGAGTGGCCTGGTGCTGGCATTGCTGATGTCATGGCAGATCGGTCGGCGCTGGTTCCGGCCAGTGGCCCAACTGATGGCAGCGGCCCGCGCCGTCGCCCAGGGCCAGCCAGCCCCGTTGCTGCCGACCCAGGGGCGCGACGAACTGGCCCTGCTGGTGCAAACCTTCAATGACATGAACCGACAATTGAATGCCATCGAAGCCTCCCGACAGCGCTGGCTGGGCGATGTGGCACACGAACTGCGCACCCCGCTGGCGGCCCTGCGTGCCGAAATCGAAGCCTTGCAGGACGGGGTGCGTCCATTCACACAGGCCAGCACGGGGCGCCTGCATCGACAGGTGATGCGCCTGGGCCAGTTGGTGGATGACCTGCGCCTGAGCCTGGATCCGCCCGACAGCCTGGTGCTGCAGACTCGTGACGACCTGGCCCCTCTGCCCGTGCTGGCCGAAACCGTCAGTGGCTGGCGTGAGCGATTCAACTCAGCCGGGCTGGCACTGGAGTTCGTCAATGCCTGCGGGCAGACCCGAGGCACGCTGACCCTGAACGGTGACGAGCGCCGCCTGCACCAGATTTTCAGCAACCTGATGGAGAACAGCGTGCGCTACACCCAGCGCGGGGGGCTGCTGCGCATCACGGCCCAACTGGAGCGTGCCAGCGATGCGTCCCGAACCAGTTGGCTGCAGCTGCATTTCGACGACAGCGCCCCGGCCCCTGCGGCCGCCGAATTGCCGCGCCTGACCGAACGCTTCTTCCGAGCCGAAAGCTCACGCAACCGGGCCCTGGGCGGCTCCGGGCTGGGGCTGAGCATCTGTCAGGTCCTGGTCAAGGCCCATGGCGGCCACCTGAGCCTGGCCCTGTCGCCCCTGGGTGGGTTGCGCGTCGTGCTGAGTCTCCCAGTGCAGGATGAAGATGTGGAATCGCCATGAACAACACACGCCGGAAACCCACCGTCTATGTGGTCGAGGACGAAACTGACATTGCCGAAGTGCTGGCCGACTACCTGCGCCTGGCCGGCCTGGAGGTGCGTTGCCTCGGGGACGGTCTGAGCGCCGCAAAAGCCCTCCAGCAATGCCCACCCGATCTGCTGCTGCTCGACCTGATGCTACCCGGCCTGGATGGGTTGAGCCTGTTGCACACCTTGCGCCAGACCAGCACGCTGCCGGTGATCATCATCACCGCCCGGGTCGAAGAGTTGGACCGCCTGCTGGGCCTGGAAACGGGCGCTGACGATTACATCTGCAAGCCTTTCTCACCGCGCGAAGTGGTGGCCCGGGTCAAGGCCGTGCTGCGCCGCAGTCAACCTCAGCCTCCTGCAGGCAACCCGGCGCCGTTGCAACTCGATCCGGAGCGCTGGGAGGCACGCCTGCATGGCCAGGTGCTGGACCTGACGCGACGTGAATTCGCGCTGCTGCAGGTGCTGGCGGCAGCTCCTGGGCGTACCTTCTCCCGGCGCCACCTGCTGGACCGGGTGTATGTGGAAGAGCTCGACGTGACCGAGCGGGCCGTGGACAGCCACATCAAGAACCTGCGGCGCAAGATGAATCAAGCCCAAGTGGGCCCGGAATGGATACGTTCGGTCTATGGCGTGGGCTTTGTGCTTGAAGAGCCCCCCAAGGACTGAACGCTCAGCGGCGAAGGATGCCTAGCTTGCCGACTCCAGCCGGCGCGCCAGGGCTGAATGGCGGCACAGCCAGGTGCACAAGGGTCCGGAGGCGCCGAACAGCAAGGGGTTCAAGGCGATCGAGATCAAGGCCCCCGCCACCACCAGGCTCTGCCCCTCTGCGGGCAGCAGGCCCAAGGTGCGCCCCAGGCCCACCAGGATGAACGAGAACTCGCCGATCTGCGCCAGACTGGCCGCGATGCGCAAGGCCGTGCTCAAGGACTGGCCCAGGGCCACCACCAACAAGGCCGCTGCCACCGTCTTGCCCAGCATGATCACCAGCACCACCCCCAGCACCTGAAGCGGGCGATCCAGCAGCACCTGGGGATCGAACAACATGCCCACCGATACAAAAAACAGCACGGCAAAAGCATCGCGCAAGGGCAGGGATTCTTCCGCCGCCTGGTGGCTGAACTCGGACTCCCGCATCACCATGCCAGCAAAAAAAGCGCCCAACGCAAACGACACGCCAAACAAAGCGGCCGAGGCATAGGCAATGCTGACGGCGCCCGCCACCACGCACAGCGTGAAGAGTTCGCGCGAACCGGTTCGATGCACCTGCTTGAGCAGCCAGGGGAACAGCCGGCGCCCCAGCACCAGCATCACCGCCACAAACGCACCGACGCGCAGCAGCGTGAGCCCCAGCGTGCCCAGCAGCGACGCACTGCCCGCGGCCGCGTGGGCGGGGTCAGACGCCCCCAGCACACCTGCCAGAGGGGGAAGCAGCACCAGCACCAGCACCATCGCCAGGTCTTCCACGACCAGCCAGCCAATGGCCACCCGGCCCGTGAAAGAATCCATCAACCCAAACGATTCCAGCGCCCGCAACAACACCACCGTGCTGGCCACAGACAAGGCCAGCCCGAGCATCAGGGCCGGCCCCAGCGCCCACCCCCAGGCCCAGGCCAGCCCCATGCCCATGAGGGTGGCCACCGTCATCTGAACCACCGCCCCCGGCAGGGCGAGGCGGCGCACCGCCATCAGGTCAGCAAAGGAGAAATGCATGCCCACGCCGAACATCAGCAACATGATCCCGATCTCGGCCAACTGCGAGGCAATTTCAGCGTCAGCCACGAAGCCCGGGGTGAAGGGCCCCACGATCATGCCCGTGACCAGGTAGCCCACCAGGGCAGGCAGGCGCAGGCGCACGGCGACGAAGCCGAGGATCAGGGACAGGCCCAGGCCCACGGCAATCGTGCTGATCAGGGAAACACTGTGGGGCATGGGCAGAAGGTCCTCATTGGGGTGATGGCGGTCAGGATGCCGCTGTGGCAAAAACCCTGGCGGCACTGTAAAGGGGCTGCGAGGCCTCCCAGTCGGAATCGATCATCTCCCCATGGTTCCCGCTCGTCGGCCTAATTGACCAAAAAAGACGAAAAAAAACCCCGCCAGAGGCGGGGTCGACTGAAAACAAGGCTTGCTTCAGCCCATGTGCAGGCCACCGTTGACCGAGAAGTCGGCGCCGGTGGAGTAACCACCTTCGTCCGACGCCAGCCAGGCGATGATGGAAGCGATTTCGCTGGGCTCGCCAAGGCGCTTGACGGGGATGGTGCCAACGATCTTGTCGAGCACATCCGGGCGGATCGCCTTGACCATGTCGGTGCCGATGTAGCCCGGGCTCACGGTGTTCACCGTCACGCCCTTGTTGGCCAGTTCCTGGGCCAGGGCCATGGTGAAGCCGTGCATGCCGGCCTTGGCAGCCGAGTAGTTGGTCTGGCCGGCCTGGCCCTTCTCGCCGTTGACCGACGAGATGTTGACGATGCGGCCCCAGCCTTTTTCAACCATGTCGCCCACCACCTGCTTGGTGACGTTGAACATGCTGTTGAGGTTGGTTTCGATCACGGCATCCCAGTCCTCACGGGTCATCTTGAGGAACATGCGATCGCGGGTGATGCCGGCGTTGTTCACCAACACGTCGATCGAGCCATGCTCGGCCTTGGCCTTGCCAAAGGCTTCGACGGTGGAATCCCAATCACCCACATTGCCCACCGAGGCGTAGAAGGTGTAGCCCAGAGCCTTCTGCTCGGCCAGCCACTTGCTGAAGTCGCGGGTCGGGCCGCAGCCAGCGATGACCTTGAAACCTTCTTTGTGCAGGCGCTGGCAGATGGCGGTTCCGATGCCACCCATGCCACCGGTGACGTACGCTACTTTTTGACTCATGAATCGCTCCTGATTATGTTTTTGCTATGTAACTAATAGCTATTGCGCCTGTTGTGGAGCGCTGCCGCAGCAGCCCCTCCTATTTGTCGGACCAGCAGGCCCGACCTGTTTGCCATTTTGAATGGCAAATCAACGCTCAATGGTTAGGGCAACTCCCATGCCACCACCGATGCACAGGGAGGCGATGCCCTTCTTGGCATCACGTCGTTGCATCTCATGCAGAAGTGTCACCAAAATGCGGCAGCCCGACGCACCAATCGGGTGCCCCAGAGCGATCGCACCCCCGTTGACGTTCACTTTGCTGGTGTCCCAGCCCATTTCCTGGTTGACGGCGCAGGCCTGGGCTGCGAAGGCTTCGTTGATTTCGAGCAGGTCCAGTTCCGAAGCCGCCCAACCGGCACGCTGCAAGGCCTTGGTGGAGGCCGGCACCGGGCCCATGCCCATGTAGGCCGGGTCCAGACCCGAGGTCGCAAAGCTGGCGATGCGACCCAAGGGTTTGAGACCCAGGCTGGCGGCGCGCTTGGCGCTCATCACCATCACGGCGGCCGCGCCGTCATTGAGGCCGGAGGCATTGCCGGCGGTCACGCTGCCGGCCTTGTCGAAAGCTGGGCGCAGACCCGCCAGTGCGTCGGCATTGGTCTTGCGGTTGATGAATTCGTCGGTATCGAACACCAGCGGATCGCCCTTCTTCTGGGGGATGGTCACCGGAACGATTTCGTCCTTGAAGCGGCCGGCCTCCTGGGCGGCCGCAGCCTTCTGCTGCGAGCCCAGGGCCAGCGCATCCTGCTGCTCGCGGGTGACGCCGTATTTCTTGGCGACGTTCTCGGCGGTGATGCCCATGTGGTACTGGTTGTAGACGTCCCACAGGCCGTCAACGATCATGGTGTCGACCATCTTCCAGTCGCCCATGCGCTGGCCGTCACGCGAGCCGGGCAGCACGTGGGGCGACAGGCTCATGTTCTCCTGACCGCCGGCGATCACGATGTCGCTGTCGCCCGAGGCCACAGCCTGGGCCGCCAGCATCACGGACTTGAGGCCCGAGCCGCACACGGCATTGATCGTGAGGCCTGGCGTGCCTTTGTCGAAACCGGCCTTGATGACGGCCTGACGGGCCGGGTTCTGACCGACGCCGGCTGCCAGCACCTGGCCCAGAATCACTTCGCCCACCTGATCGGCAGACAGGCCGCTGCGGGCCAGGACGTCGCGGATCACCAAGGCGCCCAGATCCGTGGCCGGGATCTTGGCCAGCGAGCCACCAAACTTGCCGATGGCCGTGCGGGCGGCCGAAACGATGACGATGTCTTCCATGTGTGCTCCAGAGTGTGTTGCTCAAAAAATCAGTGTGTTCGGCACCCAGTATGTCTCGCCCGGGACAGGGAAAAATGAAAACGTACCTGGGTGTTTCCCGAATCAGGCCTTCTGCTTGACGTAACGGCCCGGGGCCGGTTCGATCGCCTTGTACTTGGCGCCCTTGCCATAGGTCTTGGGGGCCGGGATCAGCTTGCCGGCGTGGCCTGCCAGCCATTCGGTCCAGTCGGTCCACCAACTGCCCGCATGCTCCTGCGCACCGGCCAGCCATTCGGCGTGCGTGGCCGGCAGCTTGCCATCGGAGCGGATCCAGTGGCTGCGCTTTTTCTTGGCTGGCGGGTTGATCACGCCGGCGATGTGGCCCGAGGCCCCCATCACGAAGCGCTTCTTGCCCGGCAGGTGGCGGGTCGAGGCATAGGCCCCCGTGATGGGCACGATGTGGTCTTCGCGCGAGCCATACAGGTAAACCGGAATGTCGACCTTGCCCAGGTCAACAGGCACGCCGCAGACCACGGCCTTGCCCGGCTTGACCAGGTTGTTCTCGAAATAGGTGTTGCGCAGGTACCAGGCGTAAAACGGCCCGGGCAGGTTGGTGGAGTCGCTGTTCCAGTACAGCAGATCGAAGGCCGGCGGGGTTTCGCCCTTGAGGTAGTTGCCGACCACGTAGTTCCAGACCAGGTCGTTGGGGCGCAGAAAACTGAAGGTCGAGGCCAGTTCTTGCCCTTTCAGCAGCCCGCCCTGACCCATCTGCATTTCGCGGAACTTGACGAAGGCATCGTCAATGAACAGGTCCAGGATGCCGGTGTCCGAGAAATCGAGGAAGGTGGTCAGGAAGGTGGCCGACTCGACCGGCTTTTCACCGCGCTGCGCCAGCACCGCCAAGGCGGTGCCCAGAATGGTGCCACCCACGCAGAAGCCCAGCGCGTTGAGCGTCTTGGCGTCGGTGATGTCCTGCACGGTGTGGATGGCCTTGATGGCGGCATCCTCGATGTAGTCATCCCAGGTTTTCTGGCCCATGCTGTCATCGGGGTTGCGCCAGCTGACCACAAAGGTGCGGTGCCCTTCGGCCACCAGGTGGCGGATCAGCGAATTTTCGGGCTGCAGATCAAGGATGTAGAACTTGTTGATGCAAGGTGGGATGAGCAGGAAGGGGCGCTCGTGGATCTTGGCCGTCAGTGGCTTGTATTCGATCAGCTGGAACAGTTCGTTCTCGAACACCACCGCCCCCTCGGTGGTGGCCACATTGCGGCCCACCTCAAACAGGCTTTCGTCGGTCTGGCTCATGTGACCCTGCTGCAGATCGTGCATCAGGTTCTGCAGGCCCTTGGCGATGCTCTCGCCCTGGGTTTCCAGGGCCTTCTTCTGGGCTTCGGCATTGAAGGCCAGGAAGTTGCTTGGCGCCGAGGCAGCGGCCCATTGCTCGACGGCAAAACGGATTCGGGCCCGGGTCTTGTCGTCGGCCTGGACGGCGTCGGCCAGACCGGCCAGGCTGCGGCTGTTGAGCAGGTAGACCGCGGCCGTGAAGCTGGCCACCGGGTTACCGCCCCAGGCCTCACCCGCAAAACGCCGGTCACGGGCCTCAGGGGTACCCGACAGACTGGCATTCCACAAATCGGTGGCGTCTTTCACATACTGCTGCTGCAAGGCCTGCAGTTTCTCAGCATCAAAGCTGATCTGGGGCATGGGTGCCGCAGCGGCCGTGGGCAACGATGGGATGCCCAGTTGCTGGAACGCCTGCAGGGCCTTGCCCCAGCCCTCGCTCAGCATGTGTTGAAATTGCTGGGCGCTTTGACCCCACTGTGCTTCAGAATTCATGTTGTCTCCTCATGAACTGTCCGTTGAAAATTGATTGGGGTTGATCCGGATTCTTGCAGACTCTGCAACTCGATCACGTCTTTATATCAACATGTACCTCGTTCTTATCGCCTGGATGTATGTCGCGGTCATGATGGCCGTGGCAGAAGCCACCAACACAACAGGAACATTGCTGGGCGCATTGGTCACCTTTGTACTCTATGGCTTGCTGCCGATGTCGATCGTGCTGTATCTGATGGGGGCACCAGCAAGACGAAAGGCAGCCAAGAAACGAGAAGCGGCAGATGCCGCGCAGGCCATGGCGGCATCACCGCTCGCCGATCCGATCGATCCGACGAACGTTGCAGCGAGCACGGAAGCCCGCTCAGACGAGCCAGATGCAGGCGGCCATGCGCCCGGTTCCGCCGAACCGCTGGCTGTCGCGCCGGTGCGAGAAAAAGCTCGCTGACTGGGTGTACGTGCACCATGCCCTTGTGCCATCGTTCCCATACACGGCACTGACACCCACGGCGCGCAGACGCAGCCGAGCCAGGCCCGCCAGATCGGCCAGCCAATGACCTGGCCGCTGCGCCACCGGCTGGAACAGCGACAGGGCCTCGGGCTGGGCACTGCCGAAGACCTGACGCACCTCGTCACCCACCTCGAAGGCCGCAGGGCCGATGCAGGGCCCCAGCCAGACCAGCAGGTCTGAAGCCATCACCGGAAGCGACGGCGGCCGGGCCTGGACAAAAGCCTCGACGGCCGACTCCAGGATGCCCCTCCCCTGCACCCCCGCCAGGCCCCGCCAGCCCGCATGGAAAGCCCCCACGCGCTGCCCTGAGCGGTCGGTGATCAACACGGGCAGGCAGTCGGCCACCATCATGGCCAAGGCCTGATCTGGGCGGGCAGTGATGGATCCATCCGCAGCCTGGCCTTGCAAGGGCTGGCTGACGGGACAGGCGTCCACGTCCAGCACATCGCAGCCGTGCACCTGGTTCAAAAATACCAACTCGCCACCGCCGCGCTCGCGCACTGCGCTCTGCAGAAGTGCCCGGTTCTGGGCCACATGTTCAGCCCGGTCGCCCACGTGGGCGCCCAGGTTGAGGGCATCCCATGGGGCGTCGCTGGTCCCACCGAGGCGGGTGGTGAACAAGGCCCGCACCGAAGGCGGTACCGGCCAATCAGGCTCGAACCAGGAGACCGAGGCCGCGGTCAACGCTGAGGCGGGCGGCTGCGCCATGCTCAGGCCTCGGCGTCCGGGCACTGCGAAGGTTGCGCCCGCTGGAAGGGCTCCAGGGCCATGCAGGACTCGAAAACGGCCATGGTGCGATCCAGGCCCTCGAAGTTCACCTTGAAACGCTGGCCATTGAAGATCTGTGGCACCAGGCAGCAATCGGCCAGGCCCGGGGTGTCGCCGTGGCAGAAGCGCCCGGTGCCCGACTGGGCGAGCTGGCGTTCGAAGGCCTCCAGGCCCTGGCGCACCCAATGGCGGTACCAGGCGTTCTTGGCGTCTTCATCGACTTGCAGCTCATGCGACAGGTACCTGAGCACGCGCAGATTGTTGATGGGATGGATCTCGCAGGCAATGGTCTGTGCCAGGGCACGCACCCGGGCCCGACCCAGCGCATCCGCCGGCAGCAGGGGCGGCTCGGGGTGGGTTTCGTCCAGGTATTCGATGATGGCCATCGACTGGGTCAGGTGGGCGCCGTCGACCTCCAGCATGGGCACCAGCGGGTCACCCACCAGGCTGGCGTAGGCCGGGGCCCGGTGTTCGCCTTTGACCAGGTGCACGGCCTGGTAGTCGTAAGGCAGGCCCTTGAGCTGCAGGGCAATGCGCACGCGAAACGAGGCAGAGGATCGGAAATAGTTGAAGAGCTTCATGAGCGCAAGGATAAAGGCAGACGGTAGACTCCGGGGCATCATTGACCGAGCCACGAAAGAGACGCCTCATGATTCTCGAACTTGCCGACATTCGCATTCAACCCGGCCAGCAGGCCGCCTTCGAGGAGGCCATCGAGCGTGGCCTGCGCACCGTGATCAGCCAGGCCAAGGGCTTTCAAGGCTTCACCGTGAACCACGGCATTGAATCGCCCGAACGCTATGTGCTGCAGATTTTCTGGGCCACCCTGGAGGACCACACCGAGGGCTTCCGTGGGTCGCCCCTGTTTGCCCAATGGCGAGCCATTGTGGGCCCCTTCTTTGCGGCGCCGCCGGTGGTGGAGCATTTCGAGCTGGTGACCCATTCCGACGGCAACTGAAGCCCCTTGCCCCCGTTCACTTCCCCGCTGCAAGACGACTTGAAAGGCTGACATGAGCTATGTGATCCCTGCCGCTCCCCCGGTGAGCGTCCCGGTGCTGGGTACCAGCGACCGTTTTCCGGTGCGCCGCATCTATTGCGTGGGCCGCAACTACGAAGAACACGCCAAGGAGATGGGCTTCACCGGTCGCGAACCACCCTTCTTCTTTCTGAAGCCCGCGGATGCGCTGGTGGTGGTGAACGCTGGCGAAACCGGCACCATGCCCTACCCCAGCCTGACGCAGAACCTGCACCACGAAATCGAGCTGGTGGTGGCCATCGGCACCGGCGGCCGCAACATCACGGCGGCTGATGCGCACAAGCACATCTACGGCTATGCGGTGGGCCTGGACATGACGCGCCGCGACCTGCAAAACGAAATGAAGAAGCAGGGCCGCCCCTGGTGCATCGGCAAAGGCTTTGACCACAGCGCGCCGATCGGTCCCATCACCCCGGCAGCCCAGGTCAGCGATCTGGAACAGGCCGCGATCTGGCTCAAGGTGAACGGCCAGGAGCGTCAGTCCAGCCAGATCTCGAAGCTGATCTGGAACATTGCCGAAACCATCGAGCACCTGTCGGCCGCCTGGGAGTTGAGCCCGGGCGACCTGATTTACACGGGCACCCCAGAGGGCGTGTCAGCCGTCGTCAAGGGGGACCTGCTGGAAGGTGGTGTGACCGGCTTGGGCCAGCTGAACGTGCGGATTGCCTGATCGACCACCGAACGCACACGCCCTTGGAGCCCCGCGAGGGGCTTTTTTCATTTCAGCACAAGCCTTGACATGGCTTAAGAATGCAAGGCGCACGCGTCCTACGATGGAGCCATCCCATTCACAGGAGCACGTCATGAGCACGGTCACCGAATCCGCCGACTTCGAAGCCCTGGACGCCTGCCACCAGCAGATCGCCAGCCACCTCCAGGCCCTGAAGGCCCTGGTCAAGCACGTTGCCGAGACCGGTGTGGACCCATGGGCCCAGCAGCAGGCTGCGGCCATTGAGGCCTTCTTCTCTGGCACCTCGCGAGAGCACCACGCCGAAGAGGAACGCAATGTGTTTCCGCCCCTGCTGGCCACTGCAGACGCCTCGCTGGCCCAGACCATCCGCACCCTGCAGCAGGACCATGGCTGGATCGAGGAAAACTGGATTGAACTGGCCCCGCAACTGCGCGCCATGGCTGACGGCCACGGCTGGACCGATCCGGCCGAGTTTCAGCACTATGCCGAGGTGTTCCTGAGCCTTTGTGAAGGCCACATTGCCCTGGAAGAATCACTGATCTATCCCGAGTCCAAGGCACGCTGGGCGGCCGTGGTGGCGCGGAGACTGACCGAGTTGCCCGCCCTGGTCCGGGCCTGATCCCGACGCGGGCGTACGCGATATCCCCCTGGGCACGTCAGCGCCGCACTTGCCCGTACACTCGTGGCATGACGTATCGCAGCCCCATCAAGCACTGCCGCAACTGCGGTTCGGTCGTGGCCTATCGGATTCCGGACGACGGAGACACCAAACCACGCGCCGTCTGCACGGTCTGCCACACGATCCATTACGAGAACCCGCTCAACGTGGTGGGCACGGTGCCCTACCTGGGCACCAAGGTGCTGCTGTGCAAGCGCAACATCGAGCCCCGCTGGGGCAAGTGGACCCTGCCGGCAGGCTTCATGGAGCTTGAAGAATCCACCGCCCAGGGTGCGGCGCGCGAAACCCAGGAAGAAGCCGGGGCCTTGTTCGAGCTGGAAGGTCTCTTCAGCATCCTGAACGTGATCCGAGTGGGTCAGGTGCATCTTTTTTACCGAGCCCGCCTGCTCAGCGACACCTTCCATCCTGGGCATGAAACCATCGAAGCCCGACTGTTCGAAGAGCACGAAGTTCCGTGGGACGAGATCGCGTTCAGAACCGTCAAGGAAACGCTGGAGTGCTATTTTGCCGATCGACGCCGCGGCCATTACGACATCCATCAGATCGACATCGCCTGAGCCCTGAGGCAGCCCACCGGCTCGGCGTCAGTGGCGATCGCCGTGCCGATCCCCACGACCTTCGCCGCGATCACCCCCCGGCCCGCGCCCCTCGCGGTCCCAGCCGCGGTGCTCGCCTCGGTCCTGGTGGCGCTCCTCGTGACGCTCAAAGCCTCGCCCCGGCCCATGCGGCCCATCACCACGACGCTCCCACCAGCGGTCCCGGTCATCCACCCGGACAAAGTACACCGGCCGACCGCAGGCCTGGTAGCGGCGGCAATAGCGACCCCAATTCCGATACTCCACGGTTGATACATAGAGATACATCGGAGGCGCCCCCAACACGGGCTGGCCGATCACAACCGGTGCGGTATTGATGATAGGCGGCAGGGGATTGTTACCCACCGAGATCTGACCATAGACGCCTGGGGCCATGGGCCCCCCCACCGTCAGGTTCACATACGCCTGGGCATGGGCGGCCCCAGCACTGAAGGTGCCGACGGCCAGCGCCAGCAAACCTGATTTCAGCGCCTTGGAGTAGCGAGACGGATTGATAGAGCCGACCAGTGACATTGACTTGTTAAGCACGATATTGACTCCTAGTGTTGATGTGACCTTAACGCGCCAGGGGGAGCTTCGGTCTTGTCTATTTGTAAACATAGGCATGAAGGTGTTTCACACCCCGCCCGGATGGCAAGCCGCCCCATCCGATCACAGCCCCCTGCCCCGATGCCGAATGGGCTGGCTGCCTTGCCATGAGAACACGCAGGGGCAAGCAGGCTGGAAGACAATCGTTGAAAGCCTCAGAACATGGGTCTTGTTCACCCTCGCATTCAGAAACGGAAGGAAGAATCCATGGCGCCCCCCCATGAGTTGAGAATGGACTTGTCGCTTGTGCTGCCTGACATTGCCCATGCCGGGGACCGATGCATCGAACGACTGGACGCGGTGCTGCGCCAGACACAAGGCATCAATCTGTTGCGCGTGCTGCAGGAAGAGGCGCCCCCCCAGTTGAGCATCCAGTTCGACCCCCATTTGATCGATCTCCCCCGCCTGCGCCTGTTGGTGCAGGACTCTGGGCAACACATCACCAGCCAGATCGGACACCTGAGTCTGGATTCGCGTTCCGAGGGGGATGAGCCCCCACCCGTGTGGCTTGAGCACCTTGCCGCACTCGAGGGCGTGTTGGGCGTCGAACTGGGCCCGGACGGACTGCTGCACCTGGAGTACCTGCGCGAACGCACCACGGAACAGGCGCTGAGCCACCAGGCCCGGGCCTTGATTCAAGCGCCCGCTTCGACCCCCGAGTCCACCAGGGCTGCGCGCCACCATGACCATGACCATGACCATGACCATGACCATGACCATGACCATGGGCACGGGCACGGGCACGGGCACGGGCACGGGCACGGGCATCAGCATGCGCACGATGGACCGCTGGGTGAGCATGCCGAGCTGGCCTTTGCTTTGTGCGCCGGTGTGTTGGTGCTCGGGGGATGGCTGCTGGAAACCTGGCACCCCTCACCGGGCTGGATACCGCTGGCCTGCTATGTCATGGCCTATGTGACAGGCGGCTGGTTCACCGTGAGCGAGGCCTGGGCCAACCTGCGAGCGCGCCGTTTCGAAATCGACACCCTGATGTTGGTGGCGGCCGCCGGGGCAGCAGCCCTGGGACAGTGGGCCGAGGGGGGCCTGCTGCTGTTCCTGTTCAGCCTGGGGCACTCACTGGAGCACTTTGCCATGGGGCGGGCCCGACGCGCCATCGAGGCCCTGGCCCAGTTCGCCCCCGAACGGGCCACGTTGCGTGAGGGTGAACACACCCGAGAGGTCGACGTGGCCACCCTGCGTCCCGGTGACCAGATCCTCATCAAACCCAACGAACGTTTTCCGGCCGATGGCTTTGTGCTGGCTGGCCAGAGCAGCGTGAACCAGGCCCCGATCACTGGTGAAAGCCTGCCCGTGGAAAAGGGACCCGTCAGCACGCCTCAGACCGCGCTGCGCGATTTCGCACGCCTGCCTGCCAGGCACCGCGTGTTTGCCGGCAGCCTCAACGGTCGGGGCGCACTGGAGGTGGTGGTGGCACGCTTGGCCAACGAGTCGACCATGGCCCGCATGGTTCGCTTGGTCACCGAAGCCGAAACCCAGCGCTCCCCCACGCAGACCTTCACCGAACGCTTCGAGCGCGTGTTTGTGCCCCTCGTGTTGAGCTTTGTCTTGCTGCTGCTCTTCGCGTGGTTGGTGGTGGATGAGCCGTTCTCGGCCAGTTTTTACCGAGCCATGGCGGTGCTGGTGGCGGCCAGCCCTTGCGCGCTGGCCATCTCGGTGCCCAGTGCCGTGCTCAGTGGCGTGGCGCGCGCAGGGCATGGCGGGGTATTGATCAAAGGCGGCGCGCCCTTGGAGAGCCTGGGACGCCTGGATGCGATGGCCTTCGATAAAACGGGCACCCTGACTGAAGGCAAGCCTAGCCTGACTGACGTCGAACCCGCCGCCGGGGTCAGCGCCGAAGAGCTGCTGACGGTGGCCTTGGCGGTCGAACGCCACAGCGACCATCCGCTGGCTGCCGCGGTGGTGGAAGGCGCCTTGGAACGCCTGGGGCCTTCGGTCAGCGTGCCCGAGGTCTTGGGCCTGCAAAGCCTCACGGGCCTGGGCGTGACGGCCCGGGTGGGCCATCAGACGGCCTGCATCGGAAAGCCGGCCTTGTTCAGCCGCCTGGGACAGGACAGCCCCGACGCCGCCCTGGAGCAGACCCGTGAGGCCCTGGAGCAGGCTGGGCGAAGCACCATGGTGGTCCGCCTGGGCCAGCGTGATCTGGGCGTGCTGGGGCTGATGGACACCCCCCGCCCCGGCGCCGCCGGAGTGATGTTGGCGCTGCGCGCGCTGGGCATCCAACGCCTGATCATGATCTCAGGTGACAACCACCGGGTGGCCGAGGCTGTGGCCCAGGCCATCGGCCTGACCGAAGCCCATGGCGAACTGATGCCCGAGGACAAGGTACAGGCCATCCAGGCCCTGCGGGCCAACGGTGGCCAGGTGGCCATGGTGGGTGATGGCGTGAACGACGCCCCCGCCATGGCCCACGCCACCGTGGGCATTGCCATGGGGGCCGCGGGATCGGATGTGGCGCTGGAGACCGCAGACGTGGCGCTGCTGGGCGACGACCTGGACCAGTTGCCGTTCGCAGTCGGGCTGTCGCGCCAGACCAGCCGGATCATCCGGCAAAACCTGTGGGTGAGTCTGGGGGTGGTGGCGGTGCTGCTGCCGGCCACCTTGCTGGGTCTGAACATGGGCACTGCCGTGCTGTTCCATGAAGGCTCGACCCTGCTGGTGGTGGTGAACGCGCTGCGCTTGCTGCGCTACCCCCTGAGACGCACCGTGGCCTGAACCCGCCAACGAAATCGGCCGCCGACTGGAAAGTGCGGCGGCCGATGGGCAAGAGCGTGTGAAAGACTCAGATCTTCCACTTCTCCAGCAGCTTTTCTGGGCGCAGGCTGTCGTAGCTCTCGAAGGGCTGGTGGATCCAGGGATTGGTCGGCAGGTACTCCACCGAATAGTCAGGCGTGAAGATGGACAGCTGCTTGGTCCAGATCACCGCACTGCGCAGCTCGGTGATGGGGGCGTAGTTGTTCTTCAGCATCTGGATCACGGCGTTCAGGGTGTGCCCCGAATCAGCCAGGTCATCCACCAGCAGAACCCGTCCGGCAATCTCGCCCTTGGGGGTGGTGATGAAGCGTGCGATGTCGAGATGCCCTTGCACCGTGCCCGCTTCGGCTCGGTATGAACTGGTGGACATGATGGCCAGTGGCTTGTCGAAGATGCGGCTCAGGATGTCACCTGGGCGCATGCCCCCGCGTGCCAGGCACAGGATGGTGTCAAACTCCCAACCCGACTGGTGGATCTTGATGGCCAGCTTCTCGATGAGGCTGTGGTATTCGTCGTAGCTCACGTACAGGTGTTTACCGTCTTCGGTCAGCATCTGATTTGCTCCTGGATGGATCGCTAAAAAGCCCGCCGCAAGCCTGCGACGGGCTCATTATTCATGAATTTGTAAAGAAAAGAAGCCTATCTCAGACCAGATCGTCAGGCCAGGTAGGGGTGGCGCATCATGATCGTGTGGTCACGGTCCGGACTGGTCGAGATGACATGGATCGGCACGCCGGTGACGTGCTCGATGCGCTGCAGGTACAGGCGGGCGTTGACGGGCAGCTTGTCATAGTCGGTCACACCCACGGTGCTGTCGGTCCAGCCTTCCATGGTTTCGTAGATCGGCTTGCAGCGGGCAATGTCGTCCGCTCCCATGGGCAGGATGTCGGTCACTTCGCCGTCAAGTTCATAGCCGGTGCACAGCTTGAGTTCGGTCAGGCCATCCAGCACGTCGAGCTTGGTGATGCACAGCCCGGTCAGGCCATTGACCTGCGCGCTGCGCTTGAGCAGGGCCGCGTCGAACCAACCGCAGCGGCGGCTGCGACCGGTGGTGACACCTTTTTCGGCACCGATCGTGCTCATGTGCCAGCCCGGGGTCCCTTCTTTTTCCCAGTCGAGTTCGGTCGGGAAGGGGCCGCCACCCACGCGGGTGCAATAGGCCTTGGTGATCCCCAGGATGTAATGCAGCATGCCCGGGCCCACACCAGCGCCTGCAGCGGCATTGCCGGCCACGCAGTTGCTGGAGGTCACATAGGGGTAGGTGCCATGATCGACGTCGAGCAAGGTGCCCTGGGCGCCTTCGAACAACAGGTTGGCGCCATGCTGGTGGGCGTCGTTGAGCTCGCGCGAGACGTCGGCCATCATGGGCTTGAGCAACTCGGCGTGGCGCATGGCTTCTTGGTAGACGGGCTCAAACTGCACTTCGCCATCGACGATGTAGGGCTTGAGTGCCTCGCCGAACACGAACTTGCGCGACCCCAGGAAGGTCGTCAGCACATGGTTGTGCAGGGCCAGCAGTTCACGCAGCTTGGCCGCGAAACGCTCGGGGTACTTCAGATCTTGCACGCGCAGGGCGCGGCGGGCGATCTTGTCTTCATAAGCCGGACCGATGCCGCGACCGGTGGTGCCGATCTTCTCGGTACCGCCTTCTTCGCGGGCCGCCTCACGGGCCACATCAAGTGCGGCATGGAAAGGCAGGATCAGCGGGCAGGCCTCACTGATGCGCAGGCGCGAGCGCACCTCGACACCGGCCTTCTCCAGGCCTTCGATCTCCTCGAACAGCTTGGCCGCCGACAGCACCACACCGTTGCCGATGTAGCACTTGACGCCGGCGCGCATGATGCCGCTGGGGATCAGGTGCAGCGCCGTCTTGACGCCATTGATCACGAGGGTGTGCCCTGCATTGTGGCCACCCTGGAAGCGCACCACGCCCTGGGCGCTTTCGGTCAGCCAGTCCACGAGCTTGCCCTTGCCCTCGTCACCCCATTGGGTACCGACCACCACCACATTACGACCGCTTGTCTTGTTCATCACAGTATTTGATTCAAAGGGATTTCACGACCCACTGCCCAGCGCTGGAGACCAGCTGGCGATCGCAATGGAACTCATCAACTTCACTCTCGTGGCCCGGCAGCACGCCCACCACCGTCTCACCCTGCGCACGCAGGGCCGCCACCGCAGCGCGCAAGGCCGGGTCCACGCCCCAGGGCGCGCGGATGGCCGCACGCAGGGCACGCGGGGCCACCACGCTCACCAATTCACGCACGTCCAGGCTGAAGCCGGCGGCCGGGCGATTGCGGCCGAACACCGCGCCCACTTCGTCGTAACGGCCACCGCGGACCAGCGCATCGCTGGTGCCGGGCACATAGATCGAAAAACGTGCACCGGTGTAGTAGGCATAGCCGCGCATGTCGGCCAAGTCGAAGGTCAGATTGACCTCACCCAACTGGCTGGCCAGCCAGCGCAACTGGTCCAACGCGGCCAGCAGCTTGGGCTGCCCGGCAAAGACCCGGCTGGCCTCATCCAGCACGCCCATGTCGCCGTACAGGCCCGGCAAGGCCAGCAGCAATTCACGCGTGGGAGAGGGCAGATCGGCCACCAGGGCCTGCAGATCGCTGCTGGCCTTGACGGCCAGTGCTTGTTGAATGGCCTGCAGACGGGCCGGCGCCAGTTGCAAACCGTCCAGCAGCGTGCGAAGGATGCGCGCATCGGCCAGGTCGACGCTGAGGCCGGTGACGCCGGCCGCCTTCAGGCAATCCAGGGCCAGCAGCAGTGCTTCCAGATCGGCCTCAGGGCCGGCATGGCCATAGATTTCGGCACCGAACTGCAGCGGCTCACGGGTGGCGTGCGGGCTGTCCGGCCGGGTGTGCAACACCGGGCCGCAATAGCACAGACGGGTCACGCCCTGGCGGTTGAGCAGATGGGCGTCGATGCGGGCCACCTGCGGGGTGGTGTCAGCACGCAGGCCCATGGTGCGGCCCGACAGTTGATCGACCAGCTTGAAGGTGAGGAGATCGAGCGCCTCACCTGTACCGGTCAACAGGGATTCAAGGTGCTCCAGCAGAGGCGGCATGACCAGCTCATAGCCGTAGCTGCGCGCCGTATCAAGCAGGGCGCGGCGCAGTTCTTCGATGTGCCGGGCCTCGGAAGGCAGGACATCGGCAATGTGATCCGGCAGGACCCAGGCAGACATGGTGATGGGGGGGCTGTTAAAAACGTGATTTTACAGATGTTGGCCAGCCCACTCAGGACAGGGCCCACACCAACGCCAGACCGGCCAGCACGCTGAGCAGGCCGATGAAGCGGATCTGACCATCCTGCAACTGGAGCAGGCGGGTGAAAGTCTGACGCCAGGCGGTCGGTGACAGGAAGGGAAACAAGCCCTCGATCACCAAGACAAAGCCCAGCGCCAGCCAGAGCGCGTCAGAGTCCAACACCCGCGCTCACTTCTTGCCGGCAGGCGCTGTGGGCGCAGCACCGCGGAAGATGCGGAAGAACTCGGAGGTGGACGGATCGACCACCACCACATCGCTCTTCTTGTTCAGCGTGGCCTTGTAGGCCTCCAGGCTGCGGTAGAACTGTGCGAACTGCGGGTCCTTGCCAAAGGCCTCGGCGTAGGTGCGAGCCGCTTCAGCGTCGCCCTCGCCCTTGATCTGCTGCGCCTCACGGTAGGCGTTGGCCACCGTGATTTCGCGCTGGCGATCGGCATCGGCACGGATCTTCTCCCCCTCGGCGCCCCCAGTGGAACGCAGTTCATTTGCCACGCGCTTGCGCTCGGCCTCCATGCGTCGATAGACCGACTCGGTGATGGCATCCACGTAGTCGACGCGGGTGACACGCACATCCACCACGTCCACACCCCAGGGCTTGTCGCCCTTGACCACCTTGAGCACTTCGCGGCGCACGTCGTTCATCACAGCATCCCGCTTGGAGGACAACAGTTCCTTGACGGTGTGCTTGTTGACCTCTTCCTGGAACGCGTTGCGCACCACGCGGTTGAGCTGGTTGGCACCCGCGGTCTCGTCCAGACCGACGTTGCGGATGTACTCCAGCGGATCGGCGATGCGCCAGCGCACATACCAGTCGATCACCACGCGCTGCTTTTCAGCCGTGAGCATGGGCTCGGTGTCGTTGCTGTCAAGCATGAGCAGGCGCTTGTCGATGTAAGACACGTTCTGGAACGGGGGCGGCAGCTTGAAGTTCAGACCGGGCTCGGTGATGACTTCCTTGATTTGTCCCAGGGCATAGACCACCCCGAACTGACGCTGGTCGACCACGAACAGCATGGAGCTCAGCAGCGCCAGGGCCACCAGCAACGATGAAATGAGAAATCCGATTCTGTTCACGAAGCTACTCCCTAGCGCGATTCGCGGTCACGCGAGCGGCCGTTGTCACGAGCGCGCGACTCGCTGGAAAACGCAGCACCTGTTGTGGGTGCGCTGGCGGGGGCCTGAGGGACCACGGCAGCAGCGGGTGCCGCGTCGGCCGAGGCCGCCCCGGCCTGCTGCAGGATCTTGTCGAGCGGCATGTACAGCAGATTGCCGCCTTGCCGCGACTCGACCAATACCTTGGTCACGTTGCCGTAGATCTGCTGCATGGTATCGATGTACATGCGGTCTCGGGTGACCTGGGGCGCCTTCTGGTACTCGTTCAGCACCGACTTGAAGCGCTGGGCATCGCCTTGAGACTGAGCCACGATGCGGCCCTTGTAGGCCTCGGCCTCTTCCTTCAAGCGGGAG
This sequence comes from Curvibacter sp. EU05-FHT14A10, assembly GCF_058791075.1. NCBI lineage: Bacteria > Pseudomonadati > Pseudomonadota > Betaproteobacteria > Burkholderiales > Comamonadaceae > Curvibacter > Curvibacter sp. EU05-FHT14A10. The sequence goes on along the minus strand of NZ_JBYTDE010000001.1, from coordinate 174,697 downwards.
GCCGAGCCCACCGCGCGCGGAATCACGTCATTGGCATATGCCTGGGCTTCGTTCTTGGCACGTTCGCGCTCTTGCCCTGCCTTGAGCACGTCGTCAAACGCCGCCTGCACCTGCTCGGGTGGGCGCACGCCCCCTTGCTGCAGGTTGATGCCCACCACTTCCACCCCGACCTTGTAGCGATCGAGGATGCTCTGCATCAAGGCACGCACGCGCGGCGCGATCTGATCGCGCTCGTCGGACAAGGCGGTGTCCATGCGCATCTTGCCAACCACTTCACGCACCGCCGTCTCGGCAGCCTGCACCACGGACTCGCCAGGGTTCTTGGACTCAAACAACCAGGCGCGCGCGTCATTCAGCCGGTATTGGACAGCGAACTTGATTTCGACGATGTTTTCATCTTCAGTCAGCATGGCGGAGTCGCGCAGGCCCGTGCTCTTGATGACCGTGTCACGGCCCACATCCACCGAGCGGATCTGGGTGACAAACACCAACTCGTGGCGCTGGATCGGGTAAGGCAGGCGCCAGTTGAAACCGGCCCCCACGGTCGACTTGTAACGCCCGAACTGCGTGATCACGGCCTGCTGGCCTTCCTGGACGATGAAGAAGCCTGTCCCCAACCAGATCAACACGGCCACGGCCGCGATCAGCCCCACGCCAACACCAGCGCTTTTCATGTCGGGCTGGTAGCCACCGCCGCTGCCCTTGCCGCCCGAGCCACCGCCCTGCCCGCCGCCTTGGCCGCCAAACAGCTTGCCCAGTTTGCGGTTCAGGTCACGCCACAACTCATCGAGGTCCGGCGGAACCTGCTGGCCCCCCTGCCCGCGCGGGCTTGGTTGCTCTGGAGCCTCCTTGTCCGGACGGCCACGTTCACCGGAGGAATCATCCCCCCGACCCCAGCGCGGATCGTTGAGATTGAACATCCCCTTGATGCGACCCGGCAGAGCCGGCCAGCGCAAGGCTTTGGTCTTGAAGTTCATTCGCATTGCTCTTTTCTTGTACGGGACTGATTGTGCCCAATCAGGACGAAGGAAGTGCCAATTCCGTGGCGCCGGCTGCGGGATCTACAGCTGGTGCCAGATGGGCCAGGGCCAAGGCGGCGAGCTGCTGACGCAGCACTGACAGGCCTTCGCCACTGCGCGCACTCACGAACACGCGGGGCACCTGACGGCCGGCCAGCTCGAACGTGTCCAGGGCCTGCAGCGGACGCTGCGCCTCATCGATGGCGTCGAGCTTGTTGAACACCAGCAACTGAGGTACCTCAGCGGCCCCGATCTCGCCCAGCACACGCAGGACCTCGTTGAGTTGCTCGGGGTAATCCGGGTTGGCCGCATCGACCACATGCAACAGCAGATCAGCGTCGGTCGCCTCCTGCAGGGTGGCCTGAAAGGCGTCGATCAGCCCGTGGGGCAGGTCTCGGATGAAACCCACGGTGTCGGACAAGGACACCGAGCGCCCGGCCTCACCCAGGTAGAGCTGGCGGGTGGTGGTGTCCAGGGTGGCAAAAAGCTGGTCGGCCGCGTAGGCCCGGGCCTTGACCAGGGCATTGAACAGCGTCGACTTGCCTGCGTTGGTGTAGCCCACCAACGAGATGTTGAAGGTATCGCGACGCTCGCGCTGGCGACGCTGGGTGCTGCGCTGACGCTTGACCTTTTCCAGACGCTCTTTGGTGCGCTTGATGGCCTCGCCGATCATTCGGCGGTCCAGTTCGATCTGGGTTTCGCCCGGCCCGCCCCGCGCGCCGATGCCCCCACGCTGACGTTCCAAGTGAGACCAGCGGCGCACCAGACGCGTGCTGACGTACTGCAAGCGTGCCAGCTCGACCTGCAGTTTGCCTTCGAAGCTGCGCGCACGCTGGGCAAAAATTTCAAGAATCAGCAAGGTCCGGTCGTTGACCGGCAAGCCGAGGTGGCGCTCTAGGTTGCGCTGCTGGGCGGGGCTCAGCGATTGGTCGAACAGGACCTCGACGGCCCCGTGCTGCTCGGCCATGAACCGGATCTCGTCAGCCTTGCCACTGCCGACGAACAAGGCCGCGTCGGGCGCCTTGCGTTTGCAGGTGATGCGCGCCACGGGCGTCAGGCCCGCGGTCTCGGCGAGCAGACCCAGCTCTTCCAGGTCGGCATCGAAATGCGGACCACCCAGGTCCACACCCACGAGGATGACCGGGGTGGGGGCAGGAGAATTCTTGTCAGTCAAATCAACGGAGCCTGTAAAAAAGCCGGCCGCCCCCCTTGCGGGGGACGGCCGGCTTCCGGATCACTGTGCGGCTGCGGGCTCTGCAGCGTCAGCAGTGGAGAAGTTCACAGCACGACCCGGCACGATGGTCGAGATGGCATGCTTGTAAACCATTTGCGTCACGGTGTTGCGCAGCAACACCACGTACTGGTCGAACGACTCGATCTGACCTTGAAGCTTGATGCCGTTGACGAGGTAAATCGACACCGGCACATGCTCGCGGCGCAGTGCGTTCAGGAACGGGTCTTGAAGAAGCTGCCCTTTATTGCTCACGATATTCTCCGTGTTCAAAATGTTGTTGGAAAGCCAGACCTTACCACAGGCCCGGCCCCTGGCAAGGCGCAAGGCCAATTTTCAGCACCCGGACTCCGGGGGCCCTGCGGCCATGGGCTCAATGGCCGTCCTTGTCAGCAAAAGGGTTTTGCGAAGTCTTGAGCTCGATGCGCAAAGGCGTACCCACCAGGCTGAATTCCTTGCGGAAACGGCCTTCCAGGAAGCGCTTGTAGGCCTCGGTCACGTGCTCCAGCGAGTTGCCGTGGATCACGATCACCGGCGGGTTCATGCCCCCTTGGTGGGCATAGCGCAGCTTGGGACGGTACATGCCCGTCTTCTTGGGCGTCTGGAACTGCACCGCCTCCAGCAGCAGGCGGGTGAGAACCGGCGTCGGCATCTTGCACGTGGCCGCCTTGTGGGCCTGCGCAATCGCCGACCAGACCGGCCCCAGGCCCTGGCGCTTGCGTGCCGAGATGAAGTGCACAGAGGCAAACTTCAAAAAGGACAGGCGGGTCTCGATCGAGCGCTCGACCAGTTGGCGCTGGTAGTCGTCCACCGCATCCCACTTGTTGATGGCAATCACCACGGCGCGGCCACTCTCCAGGATGTAGCCGGCAATGTGGGCGTCCTGATCGGTCACGCCCTGGGTGGCGTCCAGCAACAGCAAAACCACATTGGCCGACTCGATGGCTTGCAAGGTCTTCACCACCGAGAATTTCTCGATCGCTTCAAAGACTTTGCCCTTGCGACGCAAACCGGCGGTATCCACCAATTCGTAACGCTGCCCATTGCGTTCAAAGGGCACCGAGATCGCATCCCGGGTGGTGCCAGGCATGTCAAAGGCCACCAGACGCTCTTCACCGAGCCAGGTGTTGATCAGCGTTGACTTGCCGACATTGGGACGCCCCGCCACGGCAAGTTTGATCAGGCCGGCATCAGCCTCCTCGGCATCCTCGTCGGGCTCAGGCAGGTTCAAGGGGGCCAGCGCCAGATCGACCAGGCCGCGGATGCCTTGGCCGTGGGCCGCCGAGACCGGATAGACCTCGCCCAGGCCCAGCTCATAAAACTCGGACAGTTGCATGCCCTCTTTCATGCCTTCGGCCTTGTTGGCCGTCAGCACGCAAGGCTTGCCCAGGCGACGCAGGTACTTGGCAATGTCGTGATCCTGGGCCGACAGGCCGGCCCGGGCATCGACCACAAACACCACCACATCGGCTTCGGCCACAGCCTGCTGGGTCTGCTTGGCCATTTCCTTGTAGATGCCACTGGCAGCATCGGGCTCGAAGCCCCCGGTATCGATCACGATGTACTCGTGCGCACCCTGACGGCCATTGCCGTAGTGGCGATCGCGGGTCAGGCCCGCGAAGTCGGCCACGATGGCATCACGCGACTTGGTGAGGCGGTTGAAAAGTGTCGACTTGCCGACATTGGGGCGCCCGACGAGCGCAATAACAGGTTTCATGAAGCATTACCGCCGATTCATTCCGGACGGAATGCAAACACGCCACCCTTGCGGGTGACCACGACCAACACGCCGTCAGCCAGCACCGGGGCCACCGCAATCGGTGAGCCGTCGGTGCTGAGGCGGTTGAGGGAACTGCCATCTTCGCGAGACAGCAAATGAACAAAGCCAGCGTCGTCGCCGATCGCCAACGAGCGACCCAACAGCAACGGGGCGGTCAGGTGGCGGTATTGCAGACGATCGCTGGTCCACAGGCGCTCACCATCGGCACGACGCCAGGCCACCAGACGGCCATCGGACTCGGTACCGAAGACGGTTGCCGCATCACCATGCACGCCGGTGAATCCATTGGCTGGCTTGGTCCAACTCAAGGTACCACGCTGGGCCTGCACGCAGCCCACGGCAGCCTGGAAGGCGCGCACGCAGACCGAGTCGTCCACGCGGCTCACGCGACCCACCAGGTCGACCAGGCGTTCGACATCGTTGGTGCCGCGCGGCGTGGCCAGAGGCGCCTCCCAACGGATACCGCCGTTGGCAGGGTTCAAGCCCGCGAGCCGCCCGGACAGGCCGGCCACCAGGGTGTCATTGACCGGAATCAGCACACCCGGTTGACGCAGCACCAGGGGCTCACCCGGGCGCTGCTGGGTCCAGAGCTTGCGGCCGGATTCAGCATCAAAGGCCGATACGGAGCGATCGGCCGCCAACACGAAGACCCGACCACCGGCCACCAAGGGCGCAGTGAAGACCTGGGCGGGCAATTGGCGACGCCAGATTTCGCGTCCGGCCACAAAGTTGACCAATTCGTTGTTGCTGGTGACCACAGCCACCTGCTTGCCATCGCCGCCCACACCCGCCGTGATGCTGGCCTTGGCGTCGGCGCGCCAAAGCTCGCGCCCGGTGGTGGCATCCCAAGCGGTGACCTGCCCTGCCGACGAGGCCAGGGTCAGGGTGGAACCCGTGACCTGGGCGTCCAGCGGGAACTCAACCGCCCCCAGGCTGGCCGACCAGGCCGGCTTGACCCCCACCAGGGCCACCACGGGCGCCAGTTCGGCAGGCTTGTGCTTGGGCGAGCCCGAGCTGCAAGCAGTCAACACCAGCAGCGAAACGGCCGCCAGGGCCGCCATGAGGCTGCGTTCAACGACCGGTCGTGCCATGTGCTTCACTTCTTGTCCTCGGTAGGGGTTGTCGCGGCTGTCGCCGGTTCGGCAGCAGCTTGCGGGTTGACGCCCAGCGCATTGAGCTTGGCCTCGATCAGGCGCCGGTATTCCGTGCGCTCATCGAGCTTTTGATAGGCCTTGCGGTATTCGGCGATGGCCTCATCGGCCTTGCCTTGCAAGGCCAGCACATCCCCCTTGCGATCGGCTGCCAGGGCGTCGAATTCGGCAGGGAAAGCGGTACCCAGGGTCTTGAGGGCTTCGTCGTATGCCTTGGCATCGACCTGGAGAGCCGCCAGGCGCAGGCGGGCCACGGCCTTCACGCCATCGTCGCCGGATTGCTCCAGCACCCAGTTCAGGGCCGCCTTGGCAGCATCGGCATTGCCCTTGTCAGCCAGGGCCTGGGCAGCCAGCAGGCTGGCCTGGGCGGCATAGGCCGTGCGGCCGTACTTGCCGTGGATGTCTTCCTGCACACGGGCCACCTTCTGCAGGTCCTGAGCCTTGACCGCGCGCTCCATTTCGTCATAGAGCACAGCGGCCTGGGCAGCCTGGCTGCGCTGCCAGTACTGGTAACCGTTCCAGGCGGCAAAGCCGCCAAAGATCACGATCAGCACCCAGCTGATGGCATTGCCGTAGCGGTTCCAGAAATGCTTGAGCTGATCGAGCTGTTCTTGTTCTTCGAGGTCGAGATGAGATGCCATGGCGTTCTGCTGTTAATTCTGGGATTGTAGGGTGATCGCCCATTGGGGCAGATCGCTCAGCGAGCGGGCCTGTTGGGCGCCTGCGCCATCCCGCAGCGACTTCACAGTCACCTCGCCACGGGCCAACTCGTCGCCGCCAAAAATCAGCGCATGGCGGGCGCCGCTGGCGTCGGCCTTCTTGAACTGGGACTTCATGCTGCCCCAGGACTCTGCCGCACCGGCATGCATCTGGACCGAGACGCCCAGGGCACGCAACTGCACCAGGGTTTTGAGGACCAGCGGCAAGGCCGCGGCATCGGGCACGATGGCATAGGCATCGGGCGCCGGGGCCTGTGCCGGGGCCTGCTCGCGCAGCAACTCCAGCACCCGCTCCACCCCCAGGGCCCAGCCCACGGCAGGGGCCGCCTTGCCACCGATCTGCTCAATCAGGTAGTCGTAGCGGCCACCGCCGCAGATCGTGCCCTGCGAGCCCAGGCTCTCGGTGATGAACTCGAACACCGTGAGGTTGTAGTAGTCCATGCCCCGCACCAGGCGCGGGTTGATCGTGTAGGCCACACCACAGGCATCCAGAATACCGCGCACGGTGTTGAAGTGGGCCAGCGAAGCCTCACCCAGGAAGTCGATCAGGCGCGGGGCCGATTCGACCACCTCGCGCATGGCCGGGTTCTTGGTGTCCAGGATGCGCAGCGGGTTGCTGTGCAGGCGACGGCGTGCGTCTTCGTCGAGCAGCGCCTCGTGCTGCTCGAAGTGGGCGATCAAGGCCGCGCGGTGCGCCTTGCGCTCGGCCGGCTGGCCCAGGCTGTTGAGCTCCAGGCGCACATCCTTGAGGCCCAGCTCCTGCCACAGGGCATGGGCCAGCAGGATCAGTTCGGCATCGACCTCGGCGCCCGGAAAACCCAGGGCTTCGGCGCCGATCTGGTGAAACTGGCGATAGCGACCACGCTGGGGACGCTCGTGCCGGAACATCGGCCCCATGTAATACAGGCGCTTGCCGCCGTCATACAACATCGAATGTTCAGCCACGGCACGCACCACGCCAGCCGTGTTCTCGGGGCGCAAGGTCAGGGCTTCGCCATTGAGCTTGTCCTCGAAGGAGTACATCTCTTTTTCAACGATGTCGGTCACCTCGCCCAACCCACGCACAAACAGCGGCGTGGGTTCGACGATGGGGGTGCGGATGTTGCGGTAGGCATGGCGGGCCATCAACTGGCGCACCTTGTCTTCAAGCCACTCCCACTGCGCCGACTCGGGCGGCAGGATGTCGTTCATGCCTTTGACGGCGGAAAGCTTTTCAAATCGGGGCGCGGACGCCGCAGCCGCGGGGGCTGCCTGGGGTTTCTCGGACATAAGGATCAGATGGGCTCGGAGTGCGGGGCCGAAGAGGCCGCTCCGAAGCGCTTTTCAATGTAGTTTTCGACGATCTGGTGAAACTCGGTCGCGATGTTGTCACCGCGCAGCGTCAGGGCCTTCTCGCCATCGATGAACACAGGTGCGGCCGGCGCCTCACCCGTGCCCGGCAGGCTGATGCCGATGTCGGCATGCTTGCTTTCACCCGGGCCGTTCACGATGCAGCCCATGACCGCCACCTTGAGCTTTTCGACGCCCGGGTAATGCGAACGCCAAACCGGCATCTGCGCACGCAGGAAATCATCGATCTGCTTGGCCAACTCCTGGAAAGTGGTGCTGGTGGTGCGGCCACAACCCGGACAGGCCGTGACGCTGGGCACAAACACCCTCAGACCCAAGGCCTGCAGGATCTCGGAGGCGATCACCACCTCTTGGGTGCGTGACTCGCCAGGTTGAGGGGTGAGCGACACACGGATGGTGTCGCCAATGCCCTCTTGCAGCAAGATGGACAGTGCCGTGGCCGAGGCCACCGTGCCCTTGGTCCCCATGCCGGCCTCGGTCAATCCGAGGTGCAGCGCGTAGTCGGTGCGTCGGCCCAGTTCACGGTACACCGCGATCAGATCCTGCACGCCGCTGACCTTGCACGACAAAATGATCTGATGGCCAGGCAAGCCCATTTCCTCGGCCCGCTGGGCGGAGGTGATGGCCGATGAAATCAGGGCCTCATACATCACCTGGCGCGCATCCCAGGGCTGGGCACGCCGGCTGTTCTCGTCCATCAGGCTGGCGAGCAACTCCTGGTCGAGGCTGCCCCAGTTGACGCCGATTCGCACCGGCTTGTTCCAGCGGATGGCCGCATCGATCATCTGGCCGAACTGGCGATCATGCTTGTCGCCCTTGCCCACGTTGCCCGGGTTGATCCGATACTTGGACAAGGCCTCGGCGCAGGCCGGGTGCTCTGTCAGAAGACGATGCCCGTTGTAATGAAAGTCGCCGATCAGGGGCACGGCGATGCCCATGCGGTCGAGTTGCTCACGGATGTGCGGCACCGCTGCAGCGGCTTCAGGCGTGTTGACCGTGATGCGAACCATCTCGGAGCCTGCCAGCGCCAACTCCTTGACCTGGATGGCGGTACCGATCACATCGACCGTGTCGGTGTTGGTCATCGACTGCACACGCACGGGCGCATCGCCACCCACGGTGACGTGGTGACTGCCCCAGGACGTCACCGCCTGGCGCGACCTGCGTGGCTTGGGTTGGGCGGTGGGAATCGGTTGCTGCCCCCACACCGGGCGCTCGCTGTCGCTCATCACTTCACCTCGAAACGGGCCACGTTGTCACGCGCCAAAGATTGCAGATCGAATGCCTTGCCACGCACCTGGACCTGGGTGACATCGGCCTTGCCGACCACCACGGAAAGCGGCGGAACACCGCCGGCAGAGGCAGTCTCACCGGCGCTCATGGTTTTCTGGAAGGTGACCTGACCATTGGCATCGGTCACCTTGATCCAGGAACTGCCCGTGGCACTGAAGCTCAGCACCGAATTCGCCGACGGAACTGCCACCACCGACGAACCCGGGGCACCGGGCGGTGCGGACACGGCCGGCGCTGGCGCAGGAGCCGACGGCGCCACCGAGGCCGGAACAGGCACAGGCACAGGCATGGGTGCCGGGGCAGGCGCCGAGGGCGCCACGGCTACTGCCACAGGTGCGGGTGCGGGTGCGGGTGTGGGCGCCACTGCCGCAGCCGAGCCAGTCGCAGCCAACTCAGGTGCGGGCGCCACAGCGGGTGGCGGAGTGGGCTCAGGCTCTGGCACCGCCTGGACGACAGCACCAGGGTGGGTCACCGGGGCCGCAGGCTCGGGCAGGCTGGGACTGAAACGAGGCCAAAGGTAAATGGCCAGGGCACCGATGCACAGAAGCGGCACGGCCAGCAACGTCGGGCTGAATCGGTATTCAGACACCAGCCGGCTACGGCGCTCGTTCTGAGCCCGGAAAGGGGTGTTGATGCCCGCATCGTCCGGGTTCAGCCTGGGTGCCTGAGTCTGGGGCAGACGCTCCAGCACCGGCGCTGCATCCACGCGCAGAGTGCGGCACACGCTGGAAGCCAGGGCACGCACGAACACCGCGTCGGGCAGGTCGTCGTAGCGGTCGGATTCGAGCGCCTCGAGCTTGTTGACCGGCACCTTGAGGGCCACCGCCAAAGCCGCCACATGCATGCCGGCGGCTTCACGCGCCTGACGCAACATGGCCCCTGCCGAGAGCGGCGGCACGCTTGCCACCGCCACGTCTTCCACCTCACTCATCAAACGCTCCCCGCTCGTAGGACGACAGCTCCCGTGCCTGAGGGAACCGCTTTTTCAGTTGCTCGACCAGTTGCAACATGGCCACCCGGTCACCCATGCGGTGCTCGACCCGGATGCCGAGCCACAGGGACTCGGCATTGGCAAATTCACTGTTGTTCAGTCGGCGGATGTAGAACTGGGCCCGAACCAGTTCGCCACGCTGATACAGCAAGGCGGCCAGGTTGTAGCCCGTGATGGGGTTACCGGCATCCAGTTCATAGGAACGCGCCAGGCTTCGCTCGGCCTCAGCCTTGCGCCCGGCACGGGCCTGACACAGCCCCTGGGCCATGAAGGTCTTGGCCTTGTCGCCATACAGAGGGCTTTGCAGGGCCTGATTGAAAAAGTCGTCGGCTTCACCGTAGCGCTTGCGTTGACAGGCCAACCAGCCATAGTTGTGCAGGATGTTGGGGTCACGCGGGCTGAGCGCCAGGGCCCGTTTGAAACCCTCTTCGGCCTGGCGCTCATCATTGAGCCGCATGTAAATCAGACCGCGCAGGTTGTAGGCCTCGGCAAAGCCGGGGTCGGCGGCCAGCACCTGCCGCACCTCATCAAGCGCCACCGTGGTCTTGCCCTGCTCGAAATAGTTGGAGGCCAACTCCAGGCGGATGCGGGCTCGGCGACGCGCCTCTCCCTCGTCACTGGCGCCACCGGGGGTCTCGGAAATGACCGGGTCGTTGGAGGCCGTGGACTGGGTGGCACAACCGCTCAGGGCCCCCAGGAACACCCCGATGGCCGCGGCGGTCACGGCGGCACTCAGGACACTTCGCCAGAGATGGCGCATTGCCAGGGCAGTCCCCATCAAGCCTCCTTGTTGTTGGCCGTCAATTCGGTCACAGGTTTCAGAACGATGGTGCGCTGCTGGGCAATACGCTCAGCCACCCGGGTGCGATCACGGACATCGCCGGCCAGTTGGCCGCATGCCGCATCGATGTCATCACCACGGGTCTTTCGCACGGTCGTCACGATACCAGCATCAAGCAGGATTTTCGCAAACGCCTGCACACGCTCGGTTGGCGAACGCAACAGGCCGGAGGCCGGGAAGGGGTTGAAGGGAATCAGATTGAACTTGCACCACACGCCTTTGCCGCTGGCGTGCTGTCGCACCAGATCAATCAGCTGGCGTGCGTGCTCGGGGCTGTCATTGACGCCGTCGAGCATGCAGTACTCGAACGTGATGAAGTCACGAGGGGCAAATTCAAGGTATTGATTGCAAGCCGCCATCAACTCGGCGATGGGGTACTTGCGGTTGAGCGGCACCAGGTTGTCACGAAGCGGATCGTTTGGCGCGTGCAAAGAGACGGCCAGGGCCACCGGACAATCTTGCGACAGGCGCTCCATCATCGGCACGACGCCCGAGGTGGACACCGTGACCCGGCGGCGCGACAAGCCATACCCATGATCGTCCAACATGGTGCGCAGCGCAGGCACCAGAGCGCCGTAATTCTGCAGCGGCTCACCCATGCCCATCATCACCACATTGGAGATGACACGCTCAGAGGTTTGAAACTGGCGGCGCAGGGTGTGCTCGGCATACCAGAGCTGAGCGACGATCTCGCCCGTGCTGAGGTTGCGGCTGAAGCCCTGATGGCCGGTAGAACAAAAACGACAACCCACGGCACAGCCGGCCTGGGATGACACGCACAGCGTGCCTCGATCGTCTTCGGGAATGAAAACAGCCTCGACGGCATTGCCATCGCCCACATCGAACAGCCACTTGACAGTGCCGTCGGCGGAATCATGGCGGCTCAGGACAGATAGCCCCTCGACACGGGCGCGTCCTTTGAGCTTCTCGCGAAGCGACTTGGCCAGATCGGTCATCTGGTCGAAATCGGATTCGCCTCGCTGGTGGATCCAGCGGAAGAGCTGGGTGGCACGAAAGCGCTTCTCACCCAGCTGGTCGCAGAATGCAGCCAACCCCTCGAGGTCGAAATCAAGCAGATTGGCTGTCATTGCATGCGTGGCTCGCGAAAATCAACGAGCGTAGACGTTCAGGCTGGGGAAGAAGAAAGCGATTTCGACGGCAGCGGTTTCAGCGGCGTCAGAACCGTGCACGGCGTTGGCGTCGATGCTGTCAGCGAAGTCAGCACGGATGGTGCCAGCGTCGGCCTTCTTCGGGTCGGTGGCGCCCATCAGTTCGCGGTTCTTCAGGATGGCGTTTTCGCCTTCCAGAACTTGAACGTGGACAGGGCCGGAGATCATGAAGTCAACCAGATCCTTGAAGAAGGGGCGTGCAGCGTGCACAGCGTAGAACTGCTCGGCTTCAGCGCGCGACAGTTGCACCAGACGCGAAGCAGCGATCTTCAGGCCGGCGGCTTCAAAGCGAGCCAGGATTTGGCCGATGACGTTCTTGGCGACGGCGTCAGGCTTGATGATGGAGAGAGTGCGTTCGATTGCCATGATTGATTCCTGAACTGAGTTTTTGTAATTTTTGCCACTTGGCAAAACCTAGGATTCTAACTCGGCTGTGCGGCAATGCCTTGACAGCCATTCCTGTCACGAGGGTCAACGACCGCGGCCACCGCGTGGCCCACCCCGGCCGGCCGTGCCCGGACCACCGGCCAAGCCACCTGCCGGCCCGCCACGGCGGGGGCCGCCCTTGCTCTGCCGGTTCTGACGGGCCCGCGAGAAGCTGTCGGCGCCGATGTAGCCCACCGAGGTCTTCATCGGGTCAGGCTGCGCACCCGGGGCGACACGATCGCCACGCTCCGGGCGTGATCGGCCAGCCGTCACGCCCGTGGTCAGCGGATCGGGCTGGCGGGGGCCACCACCGCGCTTGAAATCGGTGTTGCCACGCGGACCAGGGCCGGCAGGTCGCCGCTGCGGGCCATTGCCAGCACGCTGACCACGGGGCGCCGGCGCTTCGGCACGGCGGGCCCCGCCCTCTTCGCCACGCACGCCGGCGGCCTGCACAAGCGAGCGGATGTCACTCTCATCGAGCTCGACCCAGGCGCCGCGCTTGAGCCCACGCGGCAGCACCATGGCGCCATAGCGGATGCGGATCAGACGGCTCACGGCATGGCCGACCGCCTCGAACAGACGACGCACCTCGCGGTTGCGGCCTTCGGAGATGGTGACCCGGTACCAGCAATTGGAACCTTCACCACCACCGTCTTCAATCGAGCCGAACTGTGCCGGACCGTCGTCGAGGTTCACCCCCGCGAGCAACCGCTCTTTTTCTTCCTTGCTCAAGGCGCCCAGCACACGCACGGCGTATTCGCGCTCCAGGCCGAAGCGGGGGTGCATGAGCTGGTTGGCCAATTCGCCCGAGCTGGTGAACAACAACAGACCTTCGGTGTTCAGATCCAGGCGGCCGACGGACTGCCACTTGCCCTGCTGCAGGCGCGGCAGGCGGCGAAACACGGTGGGGCGATTCTGTGGGTCATCATGGGTGACCACCTCGCCCACGGGCTTGTGGTAAGCGATGACGCGCGCCGGCGGCGGATCAATGCGGTAGCGGATGGGCTTGCCATTGACCTTCACCTGATCGCCATACTGAACGCGCTGGCCAATGTGGGCCGGCTCGTTGTTGACGGAGATGCGCCCTTCCAGAATCAGTTGCTCCATCTCAAGCCGGGAACCCAGCCCGGCCTGCGCCAACACCTTGTGCAACTTGGGGGTTTCCACCTGCGGCGCCAGCACCCGCTTCAGGGGCGCCAGGTCAGGCGCTTCTTCGTCGGCATCAAACTGACCGGAGACCACATCCTCGAATCGGATGGCCGGCGCCTGCGACGCCGGGGCGGGTCGGGCGGCAGCCTGGCCACGTCGACTGCGCTCGGACTTGGGCTGGGCCGCAGCAGCCGGCTGCGTGGCCTCGGTCTGAGGGAGCTCTGACGGCTCTGACGGGGAATTCACTTGATCATTCATGGGCTTGGCCTGTCCCGGGGACGGTAAGAGAGTCACCTGCGAGTCCCGGGGGCTCGGAGGTGAGGGAAAAAGGGACCACCGATTCGGCGGTCAATGGATTCAGTTCAAACGGCAGTTCCGGCTCGGCGATCGACAGACCCGCCTCATCCAGCCCCGGCGCAGCCTGCAGGGCCTGCAACAAGCGGTCTTGGCGCTCCGGATCATCCAACGAAGGAAGCTGATCCAGCGAAGCCAGGCCCAAATCATCGAGAAACTGCCGCGTGGTGGCAAACAGGGCCGGACGTCCGACGGTTTCTCTGTGACCGATCACCTCGACCCACCCCCGGTCCTCCAACTGCTTGATGACCAGCGAGTTGACCGTGACACCGCGGATGTCCTCGATGTCGCCTCGCGTCACGGGCTGGCGATAGGCGATGATGGCCAGGGTCTCGAGCGCCGCACGGGTGTAGCGCGGCGGCTTTTCGGGGTGCAGGCGATCCAGGTAGTAACGCATCTCGGGACGGCTCTGGAAGCGCCAGCCCGAGGCGACACACACCAGTTCGACACCCTTGTGGGTCCACTCGGCCTGCAGATCGCTCAGCAAGGTCTTGAGGGTGTCCGAGCCCAGTTCATCCTCGAACAGCGCCCGCAAGTCGCGCATCGACAAAGGCTGATGCGAACAGATCAACGCTGTTTCGAGGATACGCCGGGCATCCGTCGTGTTCATGTTCAAAAATTCCGGGGTAGGCGCCCGGGAGGGCGAAGGCCGTCACGGGGGCGGGGGCAACAAGGCTGTCTCGGAGGGGCAGTAAGGAGGGCTGCGAGCCCCTGACCGATGTCCGGGCACCAACGCTGAGCCGAGGGCTAGAGGGGTGCGATGGGCGGATTGTAACGCAGGCCCCAATCGGCCAAGGCAGCCTGCAGATCGGCCGGAAGCGCGGTCTCGAAGGCCAGAGGTTCGCCGCTTACCGGATGCACGAAAGCGAGCCGCCAGGCATGCAGGGCCTGGCGCTGCATGCCCGCAGCGGGCGCCCCTCCGTAGAGTCCGTCGGCCAACAAGGGGTGGCCCAGGTGCGCCATGTGCACACGGATCTGATGGGTGCGGCCGGTGTGGAGCTTGCAGCGCACCCAGCAGCCTTGCGGCGCATTGCCCATCAGTTCAATGTCGGTGCGCGCCGTCTTGCCCGATTGGTGGGTCAAGTCCACGACCGCCATGCGCAGGCGGTTGCGAGGATCCCTGCCAATGGCCGCCTCGACCGTGACCTGAGCGGCCCCCTGCCAAGGCTTGTGGGCCAGCGCCATGTACTGGCGGCTGACCTCGCGCGCCGCAATCAGCTGCACCAACCGGTCCATGGTCTGTCGAGTCTTGGCCACCACCATCAGGCCGCTGGTATCGCGGTCCAGGCGGTGCACGATGCCGGCGCGCGGCAGCAGCACCGCTCCGCCATGGTGGGCCAGCAGGCCGTTGAGCAAGGTCCCGCTCCAGTGCCCGGGCGCCGGGTGCACCACCAGGCCCGGCGGCTTGTTCAGCACGATCAAGTCCTGGTCCTCGAACACGATGTCCAGCGCCATGGCCTCAGGCTTGAAGGCCTGGCTTTGCGGTGTGGGTCGCAGGCAGATCTCCAGGCGGTCGCCCACCTTGACCTTGAGCGAGGCCTTGCTCACGGCCTGCCCATTGAGGCGCACCGCCCCTTCGTCGATGAGCTGCTGCAGGTAGCTGCGCGAGAACTCGGTGACGAATTCGGTGAGGGCCTTGTCCAGGCGCAGGCCATGGCTGGCCAGCGGGACCTCACCCTGGCGCAGTTCCTCGGTGGGCTCATCAGCCCCTTCCGCGCGCTCCAGGCCGTCATCTTCCAGCATCTCAGCGACCGCGTCCGTGCCGAGGCCATCAAGAGAGGAAGCCGCAGGGGCCGCCGATATAATCAATTTGCTTTGCTTCAAGAGGTTTCCAGTGATGCTACGTGCCAAATTATCCGTGGTCCCCGCGTTCGCGCTGGTTGCCTGTCTGTCAGCCCTGTTGGGTGGGTGCTCGTCGACCAATTACGACAAGACCGCCAACTGGACGCCCGACCGCCTCTACAGCGAAGCCAAGGATGAGTTGAGCTCAGGCGCCTATGACAAGGCCGTCCCCCTGTTCGAAAAGCTCGAAGGCCGTGCTGCCGGCACGCCCTTGGCCCAGCAAGCCGAACTTGAAAAGGCCTATGCCCAGTACCGGGCCAGTGAGCAGGCCCAGGCCCTGGCCACCCTGGACCGTTTCATCCGTCTGCACCCTGCCAGCCCTGGCATGGACTACGCCCTCTACATGAAGGGCATTGTCAACTTCAATGACAACCTGGGGCTGTTCGCCTCGTTCACCCATCAGGACCTGTCCGAGCGCGACCAGAAGGCGGCCAAGGACTCTTTCGAGTCCTTCAAGGAATTGAGCACCCGCTTCCCCGACTCACGCTACACCCCTGACGCACGCCAGCGCATGGTGTACATCGTGAACTCGCTGGCCCAGTACGAAGTGCACGTGGCCCGCTACTACTTCTCACGCGGCGCCTATGTGGCGGCGATCAACCGCGCCCAGGTGGCCGTGACCGAGTACCGCGATGTGCCGGCCACCGAAGAGGCGCTGGTCATCCTGGCCAGATCGTACGATGCCCTGGGCATGGCCCAGTTGCGTGACGATGCCCGCCGTGTGCTGGCCCAGAACTACCCCGAGAACGCCTACCTGGGCGGCCAGTCCAGCGGGCTCAAGAAGGCCACCGGCCCCTGGTGGAAGATCTGGTAACAAGCCCTCAGGCAACACGGCCTAGTCCATCTGACGCAAGGCCGTGAGGGCCTTCATCAAAGCAGCCTGTCCGTGCAAGGCCGGCATGTCGGGCAAGGCCGCCAGCAAGGGCGGCCCATAGCTTCGTTGCAGCAGGCGTTCGTCCGCCACCACCAGCACCCCCCGGTCAGTCTCGGATCGAATCAAGCGGCCTGCGCCCTGCTTCAGCGCCATGGCGGTCTCGGGCAGGACATAGGCCTCGAACGGTGACAGCCCCTGTTGACGCAGGGCCTGGCTACGCGCCTGGACCAGCGGATCATCAGGCACCGGAAATGGCAGCTTGTCGATGACCAGCATCTGCAAGGCATCGCCAGGCACATCCACCCCCTCCCAGAATGCGCCAGAGGCCACCAGGACGCAGGGGCGCCCTGCCCCACCGCCCTGACGGAAACGCTCCAGCAGGCGCCTGCGCGAACCCTGCCCCTGCACCAGCACATCAATGCCCGACCCTGCCATCCCTTGTTGCAGTTGCCGGGCCAGTTCAGCCAAGGCGCGCAAAGAGGTGGCCAGCACCAGAGTGCGCCCCCCCAGGCAACGCACGGGCTCCACCAGCCAGTGCGCCAGGGCCGAGGCATGATCCGGGTCCTGCGCCTCGGGCAAGCCCTCAGGCACGTGCAGGTACGCTTGGCTGCGGTAGTCAAATGGGCTGGCCACGCGCAACACGGTCGCATGGCCTTTCAGCCCGGCAGGTTCGGTGAACCAGCTGAGCGACTCATCCAGGCCCAGGGTGGCCGAGGTGAACACCCAGGACCGGGTGTCAGCCTGGGCATCCGGGCCCATCAACGGCGCGAGGGCTGCTGCCATGTTGAGCGGCGCCTCCATGAACTTCGCCTGCCGCCCCAGTTCGAGCCAGCGCACCACCATGCCGGCCGGAGGGCGCATGAACGCGGACCACCCCTGCTGCAGCGCTGCCACCCTGTCGGCCAGTCGGCGCAGCTCGGGCGCGGTTTCTGCCACCACCGTGAGCGCCTCGTGCACCCGCGCCAGCACCGCAGCCAATTGGTGCTGACTTTGCTGCCACAACAGCGCCGGCACGCCCTCCGGGGTAGCACCCAGCCAACGCAGACGCACACCTGCGCGCGGGGTGTCGCGCCCCAGGCACTGGTCCAAGGCCCGGGCCTGCTGCTCAAGCAAAGAGGCCAACTCAGGCCAGGGCTGAAACCCCCGGGCCCAACGCATGCCCTCGTTGACCAGTTCGGTGGCCAGGCCACGCAACTGACGGGTGCTGAATTGGCGCCCCATGAACTGCACCGCGATGTCATTGAGCCGATGCGCCTCATCGAAGACCACGGTCTGCACCGAGGGCAACAGCTCGGCCACGCCCGACTCGCGCAACTGCAGATCAGCGAAGAACAGGTGATGGTTGATCACCACCACGTCGGCCACCATGGCACGCCGTCGCGCCTCGTTGACATGACAGCCTTGCCAGCCCACGCAGCGCGTGCCCAGGCAGTTGTCGCGGGTCGACGTGATCAAGGGCAGCAGTGGCGAGGTCTCGTCAAGCTCAGGCAATTCGGCCAGGTCGCCGGACCGCGTCGAATGGGCCCAGCGCTCCACCTGGGCCAGGAGCCG
The DNA here is from genome assembly GCF_058791075.1 of Curvibacter sp. EU05-FHT14A10. Lineage (NCBI taxonomy): Bacteria > Pseudomonadati > Pseudomonadota > Betaproteobacteria > Burkholderiales > Comamonadaceae > Curvibacter > Curvibacter sp. EU05-FHT14A10. Next base: position 156,957 of record NZ_JBYTDE010000001.1, on the reverse strand, counting down.
CAGCTCGGCATCGGCCAGGTAGTGCCCATCGCGACGCGCCGACCCCAGACGGTGTGTGCACAGGTAGCTGGCCCGGCCCTTCAAGGGGGCCACGCGCCGATTCACGCCAAGCAGGGCCAGCAACTGAGGCAGGTCACGCGTGGAAAGCTGGTCCTGCAGATTGCGCGTGGCCGTGGCGATCAAAATGCGGCGCCCGCTGAGCAGCGTGGGCAGCAGGTAGCCATAGGTCTTGCCGACGCCCGTGCCGGCCTCGGCCACCAGCACCCCACCCTCGGCCACGCACTGCCCCACCGCCAGGGCCAGACGCAGTTGCCCCGGCCTGGGCCTGAAGCCGGGAGCGCGCTGCTGCAGATGGCCTCCCGGGCTCAGCCAGTCGGTCACCTGCGCCACCCAAGGAGGCGACGCAGAGGCGGGCCCTACCGAAAAAGACAGCTCTGGCTGCGATTCGCTTGTCATTTCTTCACACGATAATAGGCGACCACTTTGCGCGAAACTCCTGCAGGTTGAAGTCCCTATCATGTCTCAAGGCTACCGACTTACCGCTTCCACGGGCATACACAAGGGAGATCGCGAATACCAGCAAGACCAGGTGGTCCTGCTGAGCCATGCCCGAGTCAACGGTTGCGTGCTGGCTGTGGTGGCTGATGGCATGGGGGGCCGCAGCGGCGGGCGCAAGGCCTCTGACCAGGTGATGCTCAGTGCGCGCCAATTGTTTGAGCGCTTCGCACCTGAAAGCGATTCGCCTCATGAACTGCTTCAGCAGTTGCTCAAAGAAGCCCACCTGGTGATCAAGCTCACGGCCATCTCGGCCGAGCAAGAGCCCCACAGCACGGTGGCTGCATTTTTGATCCTGCCCAATGGCGAATGCCATTGGATCCATGCAGGTGACTCACGCATCTATCACTTCCATGGCGACCGACTGATCAAGCGCACCCTGGACCACTCCTACGTGCAGGCGCTGGTCGATCGCGGCGAACTGACCGAGGAAGAAGCCAGCCACCACCCGCAGTCCAACATCCTGCTGGGTTGCCTGGGCACCGAATCGGATCCTCCGATGGCCTACCATGTGATCGATCAGGTAAAGCCTGGCGACTCTCTGATGGCCTGCAGCGATGGGGTGTGGCACTACTTCACAAATGCCGAGTTGGGCTCGGTTCTGGCTGGCCTTTCGCCCCGCGAGGCCACCGAGTTCCTGATCGACAAGGCACGCGGCCGCGCCCGTGGCGGCGGTGACAATCTTTCACTGGTGGTGGTCCGCATCGAACCCTTGGTGGGCGCGCCCAGCGCAGTGCGGCGCTGAGCTCAGGCCTGGCCGCGATGCCGGGCTGATCCCAACCCACTCAGGGGCGGACAGCAGGGGCGCTGCCGGCCTCGGCAGGCACGGGCAAAGGGGCTCCGCGTGGACCCGGGCTGCTCTTGGCGTCACGCTCCACCTGCTGGCGGTGGCTGGCCGCATCCTGCAATTTGTCCTGAAACCGACGGGCCTCCTCAGGCGCTTGTGCCGCCTTGCTGGCCCGCTCTGCTGCCTTTTCGACGGCCTGCTGCTGCTTGCGTTGCTGCTCGGCCTGGCGCTCAGCGCGTTCACGCGTCTGATTGGCGGCATCGACCGCTCTTTGCGCCGCCGTGTTGGCCGCGTCCGTGGCCTTTTGCGCCCCTTGCTGCTGGCGGTTCATCAGGTCGATGTCGCGTTCGGGCGACGACACCTTGTCTTCGATGCGGCGCAATTGCTCGCTGGAACGCAAGCGGCGCTCACGGTCATTGAGTGCGATTTCCTGGCGCTTGAGGTCGGCCATCAACTCGCGGTGTTTGACTCGGCTCTCCAGCAGGCAATCGTTGACGGCAAAGCGCTGGTAGCAGCCACTCTCCACCTGCTGTTGGCGCCGCATCTCGGCGGCGCGCTCCCGCTCGATGCGCGAACGCTCCACCTCGGTGAAAGACGGTGCGGACTGCGGCTGTGCAGGCGGGTCAGAGGGCGCATCGGCGGCCAGCGCCCCCCCACTCAGACACAGCAGGACCGAGATGAAGAGAGCATTCAGGCGTGTTCCGGACATCATGTGAGGCGGGTGTCGACCAAGCGCCGTTCCAGCGCCAGAAACTCGGCCGACTGCATCTCATTGAGACGCGAGACGGTGCGCGGAAACTCGTGTGCCATCGGGCCCTCGGTGTACAGCTCTTCGGGGGGCACAGCCGCCGACAGGATCAGCTTGACCCGGCGGTCGTACAGCACGTCCACCAGCCAGGTGAAACGCCTGGCCTCAGAGGCCCGGCTGACGGGCATGTGCGGTACGCCACTGAGCAGCACGGTATGGAACTGAGTGGCGATCTCCAGGTAATCATTCTGCGAGCGTGGGCCACCGCAGAGGGTCTTGAAGTCAAACCAGACCACCCCGCCCGCCTTGCGCAGCGCATGGATTTCACGCGATTCGATGCGCATCACCGGGTCTTCGTCCTTGGTTTCGGCCAGACGCGCAAAGTTGTCACGCATCTCGGCATCGGCCTCGGCCCCCAGCGGGGTGATGTAGGCCCGCACCTGCTCCAGCGTGCGACGGCGGTAATCGGTACCGTTGTCCACGTTCAGCACGTCCATGCGCTCGTTGAGCAGGGCAATGGCGGGCAGGATGCGGTCACGGTGCAAGCCATCGGGGTACAGGTCGTCCGGCTTGAAATTGGAGGTGGTGACAAAGCCCACCCCGTTGTCGAACAAGGACACCAGCAGCCGATGAAGAATCATGGCGTCGGTGATGTCAGCCACATGAAACTCATCAAAACAGATGAGCTTGTAGCGTTTGGCAATCTTGGCGCCCAGCACGTCCAGCGGGTTGACCGTGCCTTGCAGCACGGTCATCTCGCGGTGCACTTCACGCATGAACTCGTGAAAGTGCAGGCGCACCTTGCGGCGGATGGGCACGGCGTTGAAGAAGCAATCCATCAGAAAGCTCTTGCCCCGCCCCACCCCGCCGTACATGTACACGCCGCGCGGGATCTCAGGCCGATTGATCAGCTTCTTGAACGAGTTGGAGCGCTTGTCCTTGTAGGCTGACCAATCATTGGCACAGCGCTGCAAGGCCTCGACAGCACGAAGCTGCGCGGGGTCACTGCTGAACCCCCGCGCCTTGATCTCGGCCTCGTAGGCCAAGTGAACGGCATCAGATCCCGACATGCGTGGCTGATCAGAAGTTCAGCGTGCGCTTGTCCACCGCCAAGGCTGCTTCCTTGGTGGCTTCGGACAGCGACGGGTGCGCATGGCAGATGCGCGCGATGTCTTCGGCGCTGGCCTTGAACTCCATGGCCACGACGGCCTCGGAGATCAGTTCGCTGGCCATGGGGCCCACGATGTGAACGCCCAGGATTTCATCGGTGGTGGCATCGGCCAGGAACTTCACCATGCCGGTGGTGTCGCCCAGGGCGCGTGCACGGCCATTGGCCAGGAAGGGGAAGGTACCGGCCTTGTAGGCACGGCCACTGGCCTTGAGTTGCTGCTCGGTCTGACCCACCCAGGCGATCTCGGGGCTGGTGTAGATCACCCAGGGGATGGTGCCGAAATTGACGTGACCATGCTGGCCGGCAATGCGCTCGGCCACGGCAACGCCTTCTTCCTCGGCCTTGTGGGCCAGCATGGGGCCACGCACCACGTCACCCACCGCCCAGACGTTAGGCAGGTTGGTCTGGCAGTCGTCGTTCACCACGATGGCGCCACGCTCGTCGAGTTGCAGGCCGACGGCTTCGGTGTTCAGGCCGATGGTGTTGGGCACACGACCGATCGAGATGATCAGCTTGTCCACTTCGAGGTCCACGGCTTCGCCCTTGGCGTTCGTGTAGGCCACGCTCACACCCTTCTTGCCGTTCTTGATCTCACCGACCTTGACGCCGAGTTCGATCTTCAGGCCTTGCTTGTCGAAGGCCTTCTTGGCTTCCTTGGCGATCTGCTCGTCCACGGCGCCCAGGAAGGTCGGCAGACCTTCCAGAATCGTGACTTCAGAGCCCAGACGGCGCCACACGGAACCCATCTCCAGACCGATCACGCCCGAGCCGATCAGGCCCAGCTTTTTGGGCACGGCGCCCAGACGCAGCGCGCCGTCGTTGGACAGCACGTTGACTTCGTCAAAAGGCGTGCCGGGCAGTGCACGGGCATTCGAGCCGGTGGCGATGATGATGTGCTTGCCGGTGATGGACTCTTCGGCGGCACCCGCCACCTTGATCTCGTAGCCGCCTTCGGCGGCCTTCACGAAGGAGCCACGGCCGTGGAAGAAGCTGACCTTGTTCTTCTTGAACAGGTACAGGATGCCGTCGTTGTTCTGCTTCACAACGGTGTCCTTGCGGGCAATCATCTTGGCCACGTCCATCTTGACGTCGGACACCGAGATGCCGTGGTCGGCAAAGTGGTGCGTGGCGTGGTCGAAATGCTCGGACGATTGCAGCAAGGCCTTGGAGGGGATGCAACCGACGTTGGTGCAGGTGCCGCCAGGCGCCGGGCCGCCCTTGTCGTTCTTCCATTCGTCGATACAGGCAACCTGGAAACCCAGTTGGGCTGCACGGATGGCGGCGATGTAGCCACCGGGGCCGCCGCCGATGACGACGACATCAAATTGTTTGCTCATGTGAAATCTCTTGAATCAGTTGGAACAAAACCCACCAGGGTGCGCGCTGTGTCCGCTTTGCACCCGGTGGGTTGGAATCCCCCCCCCCCTGAGTCGCCTGCGGCGCCATCCCCCCAAAGGGGACGATGCCGGTGGCCGGGCCAAGCCCGCTCCACGGCATCTCTGGCTTGGCCTGCTCCGAGGCCATCAGACGGTGCTCGACACGCCGGTTTCATGGGACGCGCGGCTGGGAGGGTGTTGTTGGCTTAGATGTCGAACAGCAGGCGCGACGGATCTTCCAGCGCTTCCTTCATGGCCACCAAGCCCAGCACGGCTTCGCGGCCGTCGATGATGCGGTGGTCATAGGACATGGCCAGGTAGTTGATCGGGCGAACCACCACTTGACCGTTTTCGACCACGGCGCGGTCCTTGGTGGCGTGCACGCCCAGGATGGCCGACTGCGGCGGGTTGATGATGGGGGTCGACAGCATGGAGCCGAAAGTACCGCCGTTGGAGATCGAGAAGGTACCGCCAGTCATTTCTTCAATGCCCAGCTTGCCGTCCTTGGCCTTCTGGCCAAACTCAGCGATCTTCTTTTCGATGTCGGCAAAGCTCATCTGGTCGGCGTTGCGCAGGATCGGCACCACCAGACCACGGGGCGAGCCCACGGCGATGCCGATGTCGAAGTAGCCGTGGTAGACGATGTCATTGCCATCGACCGAAGCGTTCAGCACCGGGTACTTCTTCAGGGCATGCACAGCGGCCTTGACGAAGAAGCTCATGAAGCCGATCTTCACGCCGTGTTCCTTGGTGAAGGCGTCCTGGAACTTCTTGCGCATGTCCATGACCGGAGCCATGTTGACTTCGTTGAAGGTGGTCAGGATGGCGTTGGTCGACTGCGATTGCAGCAGACGCTCAGCCACGCGGGCACGCAGACGGCTCATGGGCACGCGCTGCTCAGGGCGATCGCCCAGGCTCGGGGCGGCCGGTGCGGCCACTTGCGGCAACGACTTGGTGGGGGCGCCGGTCGGGATGACGGACGGAGCGGCAGCGGGCTTGACGCCAGCAGCCACAGCACCCAGCACATCACCCTTGGTGACGCGACCGTCCTTGCCGGTACCGGTCACGGCACCCACGGCCAGGCCGTTGTCGGCCAGCAGCTTGGCGGCAGCCGGCATGGCCACGTCGGCCTTGGAGGTCGAGGCAGCGGCGGCAGCGGGGGCTGCAGCAGCGGCGGGGGCGGCTGCCGGAGCAGCGGCAGCGGCCGGAGCAGCAGCGCCTGCCTTGCCTTCGGTGTCGATGCGGGCGATCAGCTGATCGGCCACCACGGTGGCGCCGTCGCCTTGCACGATTTCAGCGAGCACGCCGGCCGACGGTGCCGGTACTTCGAGCACCACCTTGTCGGTTTCGATTTCGATCAGGATTTCGTCCACGGCCACGGCTTCGCCGGCCTTCTTCTTCCACGTCAGCATGGTGGCTTCGGCCACGGATTCAGACAACTGGGGGACTTTGACTTCTACGATTGCCATATCAATTCTTTCGGTATCTTGTTCTGGTTCGACGGGGGCTTTTCAGCCCCCTTCTTGCATTTACTTGGTCAGCACGAAACCCTTGAGCTTGCTGAAGGCGCCATCCACGAGGGCCTTCTGCTGTTCCTGGTGCAGGTGGGAGTAGCCCACAGCCGGCGAAGCCGAAGCCGCACGACCGGAGTAACCCAGCTTCTGACCGTCGAGCATGTTCTCGTGGATGTAGTGCTGCACAAAGAACCAGGCGCCCTGGTTCTGCGGCTCGTCCTGGCACCACACGATGTCGGTGGCGTTCGGGAACTTCTTCAGTTCGGCCGCAAACACCTTGTGCGGGAAGGGGTAGAGCTGTTCGACGCGGATGATGGCCACGTCGTCGGCGCCCTTCTCTTCGCGCTTCTTGGCCAGATCGTAGTAGACCTTGCCCGAGCAGGCGATGACGCGCTTGACCTTGTCGGCCTTCTTGAGCACGTCTTCCTTGTGCTCGCCGATGACGGTCTGGAAGCTGCCCTTGGTGAACTCGATCAACGGCGAGGTGGCGTCCTTGTTACGCAGCAGCGACTTGGGCGTCATGATCACCAGTGGCTTGCGCAGGTTGCGCACCATCTGACGACGCAGCAGGTGGAAGATCTGGCTGGCGGTGGTCGGTTGCACCACTTGCATGTTGGTGTCGGCCGACAGCTGCATGAAGCGCTCCAGGCGAGCCGAGCTGTGCTCAGGGCCCTGGCCTTCGTAGCCGTGCGGCAGCATCAGCGTGATGCCGTTGACACGGCCCCACTTCACTTCGCCGGAGGCGATGAACTGGTCGATCACCACCTGGGCGCCGTTGGCGAAGTCGCCGAACTGGGCTTCCCAGATCACCAGGGTGTTGGGGTCGTTCGAGGCGTAGCCGTATTCAAAGCCCAGCACCGCTTCTTCGGACAGGATCGAGTCGATCACCACGAACGGAGCCTGGTTCTCGGCCACGTTCTGCAACGGCACATAGGTGCCGGTGTCCCACTTTTCACGGCTTTGGTCGTGAATGACGGCATGGCGGTGGGTGAAGGTACCGCGACCGCAGTCTTCGCCCGACAGACGCACCGGGTAGCCACTGGCCACCAGCGAGGCGAAGGCCATGTGTTCACCCATGCCCCAATCCACCGGAATGTCGCCGCGGCCCATGGCAGCGCGATCGTCGTACACCTTCTTCACCAGTTGGTGCGGGGTGACGCTGGCCGGGATGGTGGTGATCTTGGTGGCCAGACGGTGCCATTCAGCAGCCGGGATGGCGGTGTCGCCGGAGTCGGTCCACTTCTTGCCCAGGTAAGGGCTCCAGTCGACGGCAAACTTGCTCTTGAAGTTGGTCAGGACCGGATCGACGGTGTGGCGACCAGCGTCCATGGCGGCACGGTACTCCTTGACCATGTCGTCGCCCAGGGTCGCGCCCAGGCCTTGGGTGGCCAGCTTGTCGGCGTACAGGCGACGCGTGCCAGGGTGGGCCGCAATCTTCTTGTACATCAGGGGCTGGGTCAGGCTGGGGGTGTCCTGCTCGTTGTGACCCAGCTTGCGGAAGCAGGTGATGTCGACCACCACGTCCTGACGGAAGGTCATGCGGAACTCGAGGGCGAGTTGCATGCACAGCACCACGGCTTCCGGATCATCACCGTTCACGTGCAGCACCGGGGCCTCGACCATCTTCACGATGTCGGTGCAATAGGCGCTGGAGCGCATGTCGCGCGGATCGCTGGTGGTGAAACCGATCTGGTTGTTGATGATGATGTGCACCGTGCCGCCCGTGGTGTAGCCACGGGTCTGGGCCAGGGCCAGGGTTTCCTGGTTGACACCTTGGCCGCCGAAGGCCGCATCGCCGTGCACCAGCACCGGCAGCACCTGGTTGCCATGCGGGTCGTCGCGACGGTCCATGCGGGCACGCACCGAGCCTTCGACCACCGGGTTGACGATTTCAAGGTGGGACGGGTTGAAGGCCAGCGACAGGTGGACCGGGCCGCCAGGGGTGGTCACGTCCGAACTGAAGCCCTGGTGGTACTTCACGTCGCCGGCCGGCAGTTCTTCCGGGGCGGTGTGGTCGAATTCGGCAAACAGGTCCTTGGGCATCTTGCCCAGGGTGTTGACCAGCACATTCAGGCGGCCGCGGTGGGCCATGCCGATCACGATTTCCTGCACGCCCTTGGCGCCGGCCGACTGGATCAGTTCGTCCATGGCGGCGATGAAGCTCTCGCCACCTTCGAGCGAGAAGCGCTTCTGGCCCACATACTTGGTATGCAGGTAGCGCTCAAGGCCTTCGGCTGCGGTCAGGCGGTCGAGGATGTGCTTTTTCTTGTCACCGCCAAAGTTCGGCTTGCTGCGGATGCTTTCCAGCTTCTTTTGCCACCAGGCCTTCTGGTCCTGATCGGTGGTGTGCATGTACTCGGCGCCGATGGTGCCGCAGTAGGTTTCACGCAGGGCGTTGTGCAGTTCGCGCAGGGACATGGTGTCCTTGCCGAAGAAGGTGTTGCTGATGTTGAACACGGTCTCCTGGTCGGCATCGGTGAAGCCGTAGTAGGAGAGTTCAAGCTGGGGGATGGGCGCGCGCTCGGTGCGCTTGAGCGGATCCAGATCGGCCCAACGGGCGCCCACATTGCGGTAAGCCGCAATCAACTGCTGGACGGCGGTGCGCTTGCGGCCCATTTCGGCGTCGGCACTGGCCACGACCACTTTGGTCTGACCCGACTTGGCACGCTCGGCGAAGGCATTGATGACAGGCAGATGGGGCACGTCGCGGGCATTGCTGCCGTCGACGGCGGGCACGTGCTGCAGGGCGTCGAAGTAATCGCGCCAGGTGTCAGGCACGCTGCCCGGGTTGGCCAGGTAGTTTTCGTACATCTCTTCGACGTAAGGCGCGTTGCCCCCGAAGAGATAGGTGTTGCCTTGATAGGCTTGATAGACGGACGAAGAATCGCTCATATTCCGCGGACCTCCGCTCCCCTCAGGGAAGCATTAGCTGGTTGATAAACCTTCCGCGACACGGCTGAACCGATTGGCGGATGCGACAGTGGCTGGGGAAGGGCCTTTTGCGGACGCGATTGTGCCACCGAATGACCTCGCGGCAAGGGGGCAGCCCCCTAAACCAAGGGTTGCTCCAGTGCCATCAAATCGAAGCCCCAGGACAGAACAAGTGGCCATGACGGCACGGTGGCGGTGTTTGCAGGCCGTTGACGCGCGATGTCTCGCACTTGACTTCGAAAGCCCTCAGCAGGCCAGCGCATGGGCTGGCCAACGCTTGCTGAATGTTACGAATTTGCCTGAAAAAGTATTTCAGATCGACCTGGAGGAGACGAATTGCCTGACGATTTGGATCAGGTTCTCCGAATCCGCGGCCGCCGTGAAGGTGTGATCAGCCCCCTTCACCAGGTGCACACGGGCGACCGGATTGCGCAGCAGGCGCCGCCCCCCTGGGCCAAAGCAGGCCTGCAATTCATTCAGCCCGGGGTCGGTGTCGGCATAGACCAGCAACAGAGGCAGACGCCGCTTTGCCAAGGCGGCAAACAGGGCCTGAACCTTGGCGGCCCGCGGCGCCAGCGCCCAACCCGCCGGCAGCCGCGCCTGCAACGCCGCGGCACATCGAAACCACAAGGCCTTGCCCACCTGACGCAGCACCCCCCCCACCGCCACCTCGGCACGCCACAAACGCCGCCAAAAGTGCCCGGCAAACAGCACACGCCAGTAATGCCCCAGTTGCTGGATCTCCACCTTGGCCGGCGCACCACCCTCCGTCGGCATTTCGGTGCCAAACGACGGTCCCTCCCACAGAAAACTCTGGGGGTTCACCATCACCAACCCGCCCATGCGGGGTTCATGAACCGCAGCATGCAAACCCAGGTATCCGCCCGAGCAGATGCCAAAGACAACTGGGCGGACCCAGCCCTGCCCGTCAAGCCAACTCAGCGCATAGCCGACGTCCACCAACGACGCCTCACTGTAAAGCGCCAGGCTGCGCCCCCGGACCACGGGCACGGTGTCGCCGATGCCGGTGGCATCAATGCGCAAGGACGCCACGCCGGCCGCAGCCAGCGCACGGGCCAGGGCCACACTGAGGCGGTGGTGGCCGGAACGCGGATTGCCACCGGTGTTCAGAATCAACACGCAAGGCTGATCCGGCTGTGCTTCATGAGGCTGGCAGAGGATGCCGAAGTAGGCCTCTGCGGGGCCGAATCGGCACCCGATCTCCAGCCCTTGCGGCAGGTGGAGCTCGGTTGTCAGAGGCAATGCCGGCTGGTGCAACGACCCAGCGCTGGCGCCGTTGGCGCCGCGCAAGGCCAGCCACTGCACACCCCGCGCAAAGCTCGCCTCTGCCGCCTCGACCAGATGAGGCTCGGCCCGCAGGCCCGCCAGGTCAGGCATCTCATGCACTTCAAACTCGACGCCACCCGCCTGCACATGGGCCTGCGCCAGCTTGGCAAGAGCGCGACCACCTGCGTCACTGAGCACCTGAACCGCAAGCGCCGGGCGCCGGGACAAGCAGCCCAGATCGAGCGACTGAAGCCCTGCCAGGGTGGCATTGGCAAGCCACCAGCCATACAGAAAAACGCCATCACCCCCAGCGGCAGGCTGGGCCGTGATTTGCAGCTCCCGCACCAGGTGACGACCCGATGGTGGTGGGGACAACAGCAGCAGAGCCCGCACATCGGCTTCGGTGCTGGCCACCTCGGCGGCCAACAGGGCCCCCATTCGATGGCCACACAGACTCAGCACCACGCCCGGGAAGTGGCTGCGCGCCCAGGCCAGTGCCGCACGCACGCCGTCCAACCAGGCCTGTGTGGCATCCAAGGGCGCCGCCAGGTCGACGCTGTCGCCCAGGCCGGGGTAGTCCAGGTGCAAGGCCGCCATGCCCGCCGCGGCCAGGTCCTCAGCCAACGCACAGAGCGCTCTGTGGGCATACAGGCCTTCACCACCGAAGGCATTGCAAACCAGCACCAGGTGGCGAAACCCGCCATCGGCAGGCGTGTGAAGCTGCGCTCGGCAACCGGAGAAAACAACAGATTTCATGAAGTCGCGTAGAACGTGGCGCTCAGACCTGCGGCGGGACCAGGCGCACCCAAGGTGCCGTCATTCCATTGAGCGCGGCAAGAGTCCCCCCGGCCAGCGCCGGCTCCACCTGCGAGGCCTCGCGCGGGCTCAGGGTCAGCCACTTCTCGACGCCCGGCGGCAGATGAAACCAATCGTCCGAGGGCCGATGGCTGCGGCTGACAAAATGCACGTGCTGGGCAAAGCGCTGCACCGTGACGCCCAGTTGCCAAGCCCCGTCGCGCCATTCCAGGCGGGTGTTGAAACCCAGATCGGCGGCGGGCAAAACCCGGTTGGGCAGATGGCACGCCCAGCCCAGCACCTGGTCGGTGTTCGCATCGCGCAACACCACCACGCTGACGTCGTGGGCCGGGGGCCCGAAGCGGTAGGCGTAGCTGATGTCAAAAAAGCGCCCCAGTAGCTCAGAGCTGCTCAGGGTGATAGCCCCATGGGCGGGAAGCTCCAGCGACTGCTGGCCATCAATCACGATGCGTTGCCCATCCCGCAACACCTGCAGGCTGAGCACGGCACACAGCGCCAGCGGGCGTTCGTTGATCACGTGCACGGCCAGGCCATTGAGGCCTTCGTCGGTGACCAGAACCTGCACGGGCCGCAGCACCCGCGCCAAGGCGTGCCACACCGGCTTGGTGCGGGCCTGATGATCGAGCAGCCCCCAGCCGGCGCCTTCGCGCAGATCGCGCAATTGCCACACCAGCGCCCCGGCACAGCCGGAATCCGGGCGCCGCCACTCGGCGTAGAGGTGCTCGGCCAGATCGCAAGACACGGCCCGCCCCAGATCCAGGTATCGGGCCGGGTCTTCACGCCGCAGTTGGCCAGGGTCGACCCCATACAGGTGTTGCAGGTAGTGCTCGCGCACGTCGTCGAAATCCCACGACGCGGCGGCGTCTCGCGGGGTGCCCTGCTTCCAGCGCAGACCCATGGGCGCCTGGGCCAGCGCTGGGGCCAGGTCGGCCTCGGCCGGTACATGCGCGAGGGCCATGCACTCGCTGGCAAAGCGCACCCGGGCCCGGCGTGCATCGTCCAAGCCGCGCTGGTAGGCGCCCACCCCGTAGTAATGGCACACCCCCTGATCGGTCGAGAAGCTGGGCTGCCCGCCCCAGGGCGTATTCGGTACATAGGGCACATCGGGTCGGGCCTGGGCACAGACCTTGGCCAGCAAGCCTTGGAACACAGGATCGTCCTCAGGCCAGTCCACCCCCAGCATCTCGGCCTGCTGACGCACCTCACTGCCGCCGCACAGCACGGCCAGGCAGGGGTGGTGCAGGGTTCGGCCCAGAAAATGCCGCGCCTCGGCATCCAGCTCGGCCAGAAACCCGGCGTCGCGCGAAGGGTAGTCAAAGTTGGCCAGCATGAAGTCGTGCCATACCAGCACGCCGGCCTCATCACACGCTGCAAAAAAGGCCGCCTGTTCGTACAGCATGGTTCCGCTCACGCGCACCATGTTCATGCCCGCATTGACCAGCTCAAGCACCAAGGCGCGGTACACCTCGGGCGAGCTGCTCAGGCGCAACAGATCAGGCGGAGTCCAGCACACACCGCGGCAAAACACCGGCAGGCCATTGACCAGCAGACGGAAAGCCCCCTGTTGCCGATCGAGCTCGATGCGGCGAAATCCAACCGTGCCCAGCAGGGTTGGCTGGGAACCCTGCTCCAGCCATACCTCATGCAGCACAGGCTGACCATGGGTGTGAGGTGTCCAGGCCTGCGCCTCGGGCAAGGCCCCTTCGGCCCACCAAAGACCGTCATCACGCTGGCACAAGGGCAGCCGGGTGCCGGCACATCGAAGCTGGGCCCCTGTAGCAAGCCGGGCACCTTGCAAAGCCACTTGCAAGGAGGCGCCCTGCCCGGTCCAATCCGCGCGCAGGGCTTGAATCTTCACGGACTCAGCGTCGGACGGCGAGCCCAGCCGGAGCGCTCCAAAGGGGCCGATGGGGGTCCACTCCGGACACCATCCCGCCATGTGCCCCAACACGGTCTGACGCAGGTCGCGCAGGCTGGGGGGCTGAATCATGCGGGGCCGCCATCGGGCTCGACCCAGGCGCTTGACGGCCGCCCGAGAGAGGGCCCGGAAGCACAGCATCAAAAGCACTGGCCCGGCCGGCAGGTCCACACTCAATGGCAGGTGCATTTGCCGGTGGGTGCACAGCTGCTGCCCGCCCAACCAGACCTCGACGACGCCGGCCAAGCCTTCAAAATGCAGGGTGGCTGCGGCAGGCAGGGCCCAGGCACTGCGGTACCAGATGTCCTGGTCCATCAGCGAACGCGGCGCGAGCAGATCGAATCGGCCCGCCTGCGCCAAGGCTTGGCAAGCCGTGCCAGGCACAGGCGCGGGCAACCAGGCGCCGTCGGCCTGCGGCAATTGATCGGGGTGGTCGAACTGACCGCCCGGGGTTTCCAGCAGTTGCCAGTGGGGGCTCACCATGAGGTCTCAGCCCAGGTGCTGACGCAGACCGCCGATGACGGCGTCCCAGCGTTCGGCCACATCGCTCAGGATGCGGCCGGAGTCGTCCGGCTTGCGCCGTGCGACTGCGCGCACCACGCGAAACTGCATCAGCTTCGCCTGAGCTGCGATCTGGTCGCAATGGTCTGCCAATGGCAGCAAAGCCCCGTCTCCGAGCCATCGCAAAAAGTGCTCCATCAAGCCGAACACAGCGCCAAACTGGCGGAAATGGTTGAAGGCATAGAGGTGGAAGTATTCATTGCCACGCTCGATGACCCGCGCCAGATCAGCCTCGTACTGCTGCTGGTAGGCGAGGAATGGATTGGCCACGGGAGCCAGGGTCAGGTGCTGACGCAAGGCAGCTCGGGCCGCATCGCGCAAGGCCTCGGGCGGCAGAGGCGCACGCTTGCGCTGCAGGACTTCGGTGTAAGGCAACAGCGCCCCGGTGGCCTGTCGGTCCACCGTGTCGATGGCAAACAAGGCCCGATAGTCATCCCCTTGCAGGACATATCGCCCCGCGTTGTGGAAGTAGCCCAGCCGCTGCCGTTCGGGGTCGATGGATTCGATGCCGATGGTGGTCTTGCTGTGCTCGCGCTGGTAGGAGGTGCTGCGGGTGTCAGGCATGTGAAAGCCATCCAGCTCCACCAGCACCAGGTGACCACGCGCCACCTGGGCCTGGACATGGTCTTGCAGGCGATCGAACATCGCCAACTCGCGCAGAACCAACCCGTGCAGGTCAGCCAGGTCGGCAGGCTCGAACTTGCAGAAAGTGAATTGATCCCCTTCGTAGTCCAACTGGACCAGCGCCCCCATCAAGGCCTCGGGCGCCAAACCCAGGTGGTTGAGGTAGGTGATCCAAAGGTCCAGGCTGCAGTTGGACTGCGGCCAATGGCGCTCGGCGCCATGCACCGCGTGCGGGCTGTAGGCCGGCAGCGGAAGGGCCTCGCCCAACATCAGAACCCTCCCAACGCCGCCTGCACGTCAGCCGGCCAGGCCTTGGGGTCGAACCCATGGTGGCGGAACAGGGCCAGGGTGATGCGCTCCATGCCAAAACCGACGCAGGCGGTGTGAGCCACCTCATCGCCTGGGGTACGCAGCTTCCAGATCAGACCAAAGTGGTCCATGTGGTAGTTGAAGCTCAGGCAGGCCGTCGGGTTCTCTTCGCTGTTGACCGGCACCAGCAGTTCGAACTTGAGTTTTTGCTGCCGCTGGCTAGCCGCCAACACTCGGCCGGCACGGCCGAAGAAGGGATCGTTGGCCACATCGATGATCAAGGGCAGGGCCAGGGAGCGCACGAGCTTTTCACCAGCCTCAAGCCAATGGGCGCGGAAAGCAAGCACCTGGTCAGGCGTACCGACGCGCACATATTCACGCATGCGGAACAGTTGCAGGCGAGTGGGCTCCAGCGAAGGCTCGTGCCGGAAACAATAGGACATCAAGTCCAGGGTCACCCCGTCGGGCCCCACCGGACCACGTCGCGCGACCACTGGGTAAGAGGGATAACAGGCAGCCGGCGTCAACACCACACCGGAGGCCTTCTGGCTTTCGGTCCAATCCTTGCCCTCGGCCACGCACTCGAGAATGCGCCGGTGCTCGCTTTCGTCGCCGCAAAAGCAATGCACGGTACCCGCGAAATGCGGGAACGTCTTGAGGTACTCGCTCTCTTCAAAGGTTTGCTGCGAGATGGCGGGTGGGAAGCGCATCACCTCGGCCTTCTGATCAGCGCCGTAGCGGGTGATCAGACGATCGAGCTTGTCGAGGATGTCTTCGAATACACCGCTCTTGCCATACAGGCCATCCACACCCATGGGAATCAGGTGGCCCGCAGCAATCAACTGCTCAAGAAAAGTGGGACTCGTGTCCAAGGCGTCGCTCATATCAGGCCAATCCGAATTGCAAGGGATCCATCAGCAGGAAGCTGCTCATGGTTTCAATCAAACGTGCGTTGTTGATCATCAACGGAGCTGAGTGCAGGTCGCGCAGGTGGCGACCCAGGCTGGCCACACCGTCGGTCTTGTAACCGGCGAAGCCGACCGTGGTCAGGGCCTCCTGCACCACCGCAAGACAGCCTTCGGACATGGTGCTCTTGAGCAAGGTCAGATCGGTCGTCAGGGACATCGGCAAAGCCCCCTGCCCCGATGCCATCGCAAGCTCGAAACGGGTGGCTGCCGACACCAGGCGCGCATGCAGCAACTGCACCCGGGCCACCAGATCAGGCAGGCGCGTGGCAGCGGCCGGCAGTTGTCCGCCCGATTGCTTCATCACCGCACGCAGATGGGTACGGGCCCGCAGCAAAGCGCTGTGCGCAATGCCAAACCAGACGCTGGACCACAGGATGTGCGAGACCGGCAGCATGGTGTTGGCAATGATCTCGGCAAAAGGTGCCTCGAAAATCTGCTCGCAAGCCCCTTCGGAACGGATCATGAAGGCGTCGCTGCAAGTGCCGCGCATGCCCATGGCATCCCAGTCGCCCGTCTTTTCCAGTTGGTACTGGTCTTTCAGCAGGGTGACCATGACCTGGCCGTTGGGGGGAGACTGCTCGTCTGCGCGGGCCGTGATCAGCAAGGCGTCTGCGTAAGCACCATAGGAAACCACCGAGCCATGCTTGTCGAGCGTGAAACGGTCTCCCTGGCGGACCACGTGGGTCAGTGAGCGACGGATATCGCCGCCCACCCCGACCTCGGAGGTCACCGAACCCAGCAGCAAGGCCTCGGCGACCACGCGCTTTTGCAATGCCTGGTACCAGGGAGAGCTTCCGGCATGGTGCACGATCGAAGACAGCTTGATCTGGTGCATGGCAAAGATCATGCCGCTGGCACCACAGGCGCCGCCGATCTGGGCACACATGGCGGCGATCTGGCGCAAGCTCAGGCCCGGCCCGCCCAGCGACTCGGGAACCCAGGCAGCCAACAAGCCCGAGTCGCGCATGGCCTGCACGGCCTCAGCGGGAAAACGGCCATCACGATCCACCTCGTGGGCGTGGCGTGCAGCCACTTCAGCAATCGCCGCTGCTCGGGCCGCCCAATCATCGCGGCACGAGGCCGCTCCCGGCAGGGCTTCAACCGGGCGCATGGGGGTGGCGGTGGTCATGTGGAGGCTTGCTCAGCTTGCAACTTGTGCAGAACAGTGGCCAATGCCGCAATGCTGGAGAAAGTGGCTCGGTTCAGGTATTCGTCAGGGATTTCGACATCGAAACGATCTTCGACGGCCAACATGACGTTGACGATGGCCAGACTGTCCAGGCCGGCTGCAAACAGGTCTGCATCGTCACTCAGGCCTTCCAGGACCTGGGCCATGCGCCCTTGTTTGGCAAAGATCTCACGCAGTGCGTTGTTCATGATTCTTGTGATTCCAAAGAACCATCAAACAATCGTGTCGACCGTGCCAAGGTTTCAGCAGGCCGGCTCGAAATGTAATGATGGGTAACATTCTGTCACCAGGATCATAACGAGGGGTGGGGGCGCTTTCAACAAAACCCGACCACCGCAGGACCAAGCCTCAAACCAATCGGTGAATTAGTTGGCAAGCCATGTCGGGGATCTGCTGACGACCCATCCGAACGGCCCATGCCCCAGAGCGCATTCAATCGGTCGAGAAATGAAAAATGGGTCAGTTCCTTTTGAGAACTGACCCATTGATTCACTGGAATAAAATGGTCGGCGTGGCGGGATTCGAACTCGCGACCCCTTGCACCCCATGCAAGTGCGCTACCAGGCTGCGCTACACGCCGACAAGAATTAAATTATATAGCGGTTTTTAGGCACTTTCGGCGAGAAGCTCGCAAATCTCAAATAATTCTTTGCGAAGCGCCTGCAGATCACCCACGGCCGGCAGCTTGCCCGCCAGGTGCTGGCCCTCATCGGTAGACGCCATCGTCGAGGCAGCGCCTTGAGTCGCCACCTGAGACCGGTCATCCTCGGGAGCAAGCTGCTCCATGCCACCGACTTCTTGGAGCTTGTTGCGTGCCCCGACGATGGTGAAGCCCTGGTCGTAAAGCAAGTCCCGGATGCGCCGGATCATCAGCACCTCATGGTGCTGGTAGTAGCGGCGATTTCCCCGGCGCTTCATGGGACGCAGCTGAGTGAACTCTTGCTCCCAATACCGCAGAACGTGCGGCTTGACGCCGCACAGCTCACCCACCTCACCAATGGTGAAGTAGCGTTTGACCGGAATGGGGGGCAATGGGTTTGCCATGTGGATGACGGACGACACGAAAAGCTTTTAGGTTACTGCAGAGCTGCCTCAAATGCCAGCCAGCACGGACAGGTCTCTCGCAAAAGAGTGACCGAGTCCTCAGCCTTGGATCTGCTCTTTGAGCTTGTGGCTGGCATGGAAGGTCACAACGCGCCGAGCCCCGATCGGAATGGCCTCGCCCGTGCGGGGGTTGCGCCCCGGGCGGGGTGCCTTGGTACGGATCTGGAAATTGCCGAAGCCGGAAATTTTCACATCCTCCCCCGACACCAGGCTCTCTGCGACCAAGTCAAAGAAAGCGTCAACCATGTCTTTGGACTCACGCTTGTTCAAGCCGATCTGCTCAAACAAAAGATCAGCCAATTGAGCCTTGGTCAGCGCAGTCGTTTCGAGGTCATCGACCGCGAACTCGATCTCAGGAAGAGTCGCCATGTTGTCTTGCATCCTCTCAAGCACGCAGGCGGGCGCCGGTGTCGGTCGCCAGCTTCTGCAACACAGCCTGCACGGCCACTTCGATCTGCTCATCGGTGAGGGTATTGTCGCCACCATGCAGCGTGAGGCGAATGGCCAGACTCTTTTCCCCCGCGGCCAAACCGCCCTGCACCACAGCGCCATCTTTCTGGACCTTGGGGCGGTACAGGTCGAACAGCGTCACGTCACGCAACAAACTGCCCGTATCGGCCGCACGGATGGCCGACTCTACGGCGGCATACGTGACCTGATCCCCCAACACAACAGCAATGTCGCGGGTGACCGGCTGCAAACGCGAGACGGGCTCGAAGGCCGGCACACGACGCGCCAACACAGGGTCCAAGTCCAGTTCAAACACCAGAGGCGACGAGGCGAAGCCCCATTTCTGGCGCCAACGCGGATGCAACTCACCGACATGGCCAATGGTGTGCCCATCCAGTTGCACCGCAGCAGTGCGACCAGGGTGAAGGGACGGATGCTCAGCCGGCACAAAGACGGGCTTGAGCGGGGCCAGCAAAGCTTCAACATCGCCCTTGATGTCGTAGAAGTCAACGGCTCTTTCGGCCATGCCCCATTGGGTGGACGCCTGCGACCCCCAGGCCACGCCGGCCACCCGCATCGGCTGATCGAAACCCGAAACCGTGGTGATCGAATCCGCCACAGAGGCATCGCGCAGGAACACGCGGCCCAATTCAAAAACACGCACGCGGGACGCTTTGCGGTCTGCATTGAACTTGAGGACCTGCAGGAGGGACCCGATCAGCGACGAGCGCATCACGCTCATCTGGCTTGCAATTGGATTCAGCAGCTTGATCGGATTGGGATTGGCTGCGAGTTCGTGCTCCCAAGACGCATCAACGAAACTGAAGTTGATGGTTTCCTGGTAGCCCAGACCCGCCAGCAGACGACGCACCGCAAAGGAACTGCGCTGAGCCTCCGCGCGCAACTTGGGCGCAATGGGCGCCAGCGGCTTGGTGGTCGGCAGGTTGTTGTAGCCCACCATCCGAGCCACTTCTTCGATCAGATCTTCCTCAAGGGTCAGGTCGAAGCGATAGGACGGCGGGGTCACGGTCAGGGTCCCCGAGCCTTCGGTGAGTGGCAGGCCCAAGCGGCGCAGGGCCAAGGCGCAGCGATCTTGCCCCAAAGGCATGCCGATGACCTTCTCAGCACGGGCCACACGCAGCGTGACAGCCTGAGGAGACGGCACATTGACCCGCTGATCATCAATCGGACCCGGCTGGCCACCACAGATGTCGAGGATCAACTGGGTGATGCGCTCGATGTGCTCGACCGTGAGTTCAGGATCGACACCACGCTCGAATCGATGACCTGCATCGGTCGAGAAATTGAACCGGCGCGAACGGCCCGCCACCGCCTTGGGCCACCAGAACGCGGCTTCGACGTACACGTTCTGCGTGTCGTCAGACACTGACGTCGAATCTCCGCCCATGATGCCCGCCAGAGACTCGACCTGTTGCTCATCGGCGATCACGCCCACCTGGCCGTCCACCGTGATGGTGTTGCCGTTGAGCAGCTTCAGAGATTCACCTTCACGCCCCCAGCGCACGTCCAAGCCGCCATGGATCTTGTCAAGATCAAAAATGTGCGATGGACGCCCCAACTCGAACATCACGTAGTTGGAGATGTCCACCAACGGCGTCACGCTGCGTTGACCACAACGCGCCAAACGGTCCACCATCCACTTTGGGGTGGCTGCCTTGGGGTTCACACCACGCACCACACGGCCCGAAAAGCGGCCACACAGATCAGGCGCGCTGATTGTCACAGGCAACCGCTGATCATGAACCGCTGCCAGGGTGGGGAACTCAGGCTGCAGCAAGGGGCTTCCTGTGAGCGCCGAGACTTCACGCGCGATCCCATACACGCTCAGGCAGTGTGCCAAATTCGGGGTGAGCTTCAACGTGAACAGCGTGTCATCCAGCTGAAGGTAGTCGCGGATGTTCTGACCCAGCGGCGCATCGGCAGGCAGCTCCATCAGACCGCCATGGTCTTCGGACAGCTTCAACTCTCGGGCCGAACACAGCATGCCCTGGCTTTCCACGCCCCGCAGCTTGCCAACCTTGATCACAAAAGGCTTGCCATCCTCACCCGGCGGCAACTCGGCACCCACCATCGCGCAAGGAATGCGGATGCCCACACGCGCATTGGGCGCACCACAGACGATGTTGAGCAGCTCAGCCTGGCCCACATCCACCTGGCACACACGCAGTCGGTCGGCATTGGGATGCTGCTCTGCCTGCTTGATCTCCCCCACCACCACGCGGGTGAAAGGAGGCGCAACAGGCTGCAACTCTTCCACCTCGAGACCCGCCATCGTGAGGGCCTCGGAAAGCTCAGCCGTCGTCAGCGGCGGGTTGCAGAACTCACGCAACCAGGATTCAGGAAATTGCATAGTCGGACTCTTCTGGTGAAGGCGTGGCGCACAGGCGGCGCATCATGAGCACCGCGGCCCGCCAAGGCCTCAAAACGGGTTACTGGAACTGGGACAGGAAGCGGATGTCGCCATCAAAGAACAGGCGCAGATCGTTCACGCCATAGCGCAGCATGGTCAGTCGATCCGGGCCCATGCCAAAGGCAAAGCCGATGTACTTTTCAGGGTCCAATCCCATGTTGCGAACCACGTTGGGGTGCACCTGCCCGGACCCCGCCACCTCGAGCCAGCGCCCCGCCAAGGGGCCACTCTGGAACTGAATATCGATCTCGGCGCTGGGCTCGGTGAACGGAAAGAAACTGGGGCGGAAGCGCAGCACCAGATCGTCCGACTCAAAAAAGGTGCGGCAGAAATCCGTGAAGACGACCTTCAGATCCTTGAAGCTGACATTGGCGCCGATCCAAAGGCCCTCGCACTGATGGAACATCGGTGAATGGGTGGCGTCGCTGTCGACGCGGTAAGTGCGGCCAGGCGCGATGACCCGAATCTCAGGCATGGTCTCACCGGCATCCAGCAGATGACGATGCGCGTTCACATGTTGCACTGCATGGCGGATTTGCATCGGGCTGGTGTGCGTACGCAACAGATTCGGTGCCGTTGCAGTCCCGCCTTCGACATAGAAAGTGTCGTGCATGGAGCGGGCCGGGTGGTCCTCAGGCGTGTTGAGCGCCGTGAAGTTGAACCAGTCGGATTCGATCTCAGGCCCCTGAGCCACATCAAAGCCCATCGAACCGAAAATGCCTTCGATGCGCTCGAGTGTCAGCGACACAGGGTGCAAACCGCCCTGCCCGGCCTGACGTCCGGCGAGCGTCACATCCAGCGCCTCGGCCTTGAGTTGGGCATCCAGTTCGGCGTCTGCAAGCGCCTGGCGACGGGCATTCAGCGCGGCCTCAATGGCCTGCTTGGCTTGGTTGATGACGGCGCCTCGGGCCTTCTTCTCATCAATCGACAAACTCGCCAAGCCCTTCATCAACTCGGTGATGCGACCCGACTTGCCCAGAAAGACCGCCTTGGCGTTCTCCAGGTCTGCCGGGGTAGCAGCTTGCTCGAAACCTTGTCTGGCGCTGTCGACCAGTGCGTCCAACTCGTTCATAAAATCTCTTGTCAATGAAAAAGGGCTAAAGCTTTGTGCAAAGCCCTAGCCCTTGTTTCTTGTTCGCAGCGCCCCACACAAGGCGGGGCGTAGCCGTGAAAAATCAAGCAGCCAGCTTGGCCTTGACTTGGTTCACGATGCTGCCGAAGGCAGCCTTGTCATGCACAGCGAGGTCGGCCAGCATCTTGCGGTCGATCTCGATGGAAGCCTTCTTCAGGCCGTTGGCGAACTGGCTGTAGGTCAGGCCCAGTTCACGTGCAGCGGCATTGATACGGGCGATCCACAACTGGCGGAACACACGCTTCTTGGTACGGCGGTCACGGTAGGCATATTGCCCAGCCTTCATCACCGCCTGCTTGGCGATGCGGAAAACATTACCGCGGCGACCACGGAAACCCTTGGCGAGGGCCAGAACCTTTTTGTGACGGGCACGAGCCGTTACACCACGTTTGACGCGAGGCATTGAATTACTCCTTGTTCGTCAGTTGATTACAGGCCAGCACCGGGCAGCATCTGCGCCATGTGACCCATGTTGGTCTCATGCACAGCCACAGCACCGCGGAGGTGACGCTTGTTCTTGGTGGTCTTCTTGGTCAAGATGTGACGCTTGAAGGCTTGACCGCGCTTGACGGTACCACCCGGACGGACACGGAAGCGCTTCTTTGCGCTGCTCTTGGTCTTCATTTTGGGCATGTTCATGCTCCTTTTACATTGTGCTCGTGAGGCGTCTGCAAACTGATTGCAGCCTTGATGGCCCCGAGCCACTTGGTCGGCAACAGGGCTAGCCCCGTCACCTGGACAGCAGGCATCACTGCCAGCCGCCTGCCGAAACCCTGCTTGCGCAAGGCTTCAGTGTTCTGCTTTGATCAAACCGATGCAGCTGCAGCGCCCGCCTCAACAGCCTTGGCTGCAGAGGGTTTGCGCTTTCCAGGGGCGATCATCATGATCATCTGCCGCCCTTCCAGCTTGGGGAACTGCTCGACCACGATCAGGTCAGCCAGCTCGTCCCGAATGCGCTGCAACAAGGCCATGCCGATTTCCTGGTGCGTGATCTCACGCCCACGGAATCGCAAGGTGATCTTGCATTTGTCGCCGTCTTCAAGAAAACGCTTGATGTTGCGCATCTTGATGTTGTAGTCGCCATCATCAGTGCCGGGACGGAATTTGACTTCCTTGACCTCGATGACTTTTTGCTTGGACTTCGCCTCAGCAGCTTTTTTCTGCTCTTGGTACTTGAACTTGCCGTAATCCATCAAACGACAGACTGGCGGGTTCGCAGTGGCCGCGATTTCAACCAGATCCACATCCAACTCACCCGCCATGCGAAGCGCTTCCGCAAGGCTGACGATGCCGATGGGCTCGTTTTCCGGACCGGAGAGTCGAACTTCCGGAGCCATGATTTCACGGTTCAGACGGTGCTTGCGCTCTTCCCGCTGGCGACGATCACGAAATTCAGTAGCGATGGCTAGTGTCCTTTAAATAATGGCTGCACATGCAGCTTTAGCCGACGGCAACGCGTCAGCTAAAGCGATCATTGACTCGACGTCAAGCTTTAGAGGCGATGTCTGAAGCGATCGTTTGAACGAAAGCTTCCACCGACATCACTCCGAGGTCTTTGTTACCCCGGGCGCGTACCGCAACGGCACCTGCAGCCTTCTCTTTGTCACCCACGACCAAGATGTAAGGCAGCTTTTGCAACGAATGCTCGCGTATTTTATACGTAATTTTCTCGTTGCGCAGATCTAACTGGACCCTAAGCCCTTGATTCTCAAGCATTTTGACCAGTTCACGGCAGTAATCGGCCTGCGAATCGGTGATGTTGAGCACCGAAACCTGCACCGGAGCCAGCCACGTGGGCAACGCGCCAGCGTGTTGTTCGATCAAGATTCCGATGAATCGCTCCAGGCTACCCACGATGGCTCGGTGCAACATGATCGGACGGTGACGAGCACCATCCTCACCGACAAACTCGGCATCCAGGCGCTCCGGCATGTTCGGATCCACCTGAATGGTGCCGCACTGCCAAGGACGACCCAGCGCATCCTTCAGCGTGTACTCGATCTTTGGACCATAGAAGGCACCCTCACCCGGCAGGTATTCAAAATCGCAGCCCGATGCGCGCAACCCCTCGGCCAACGCATTCTCAGCACGATCCCAACTCTCCTCAGAGCCAATCCGCTTTTCGGGACGGGTGGAGAGCTTGTAGATGATGTCCTTGAATCCAAAGTCCTTGTAGACCTTTTGCAGCAGGGTCGTGAACGCAATGACTTCGCTCTGAATCTGATCCTCGGTGCAGAAGATATGCCCATCGTCCTGGGTAAACGCCCGCACGCGCATGATGCCGTGCAACCCACCCGTGGGTTCATTGCGGTGGCACTGCCCAAACTCCCCAAACCGCAGCGGCAGGTCACGGTAACTCTTGATGCCCTGCTTGAAGATCAGGATGTGCCCCGGGCAGTTCATCGGCTTGAGCGCGTAGTCCCGCTTCTCGGACTCCGTGGTGAACATGTTCTCACGGTACTTGTCCCAGTGCCCCGTCTTCTCCCACAGGCCCTGATCCAAGATTTGCGGTCCCTTGACTTCCTGATAGCCGTTGTCGCGATAGACACGACGCATGTATTGCTCGACTTCCTGCCAGACCGTCCAACCCTTGGGGTGCCAGAACACGGTCCCCGGCGAGTGCTCGTCGATGTGAAAGAGATCAAGCTCCTTACCAAGCTTTCGGTGGTCTCGTTTCTCGGCCTCCTCCAACATCGTCAGGTACTGCTGCAGGTCATCCTTGCTGGCCCAGGCGGTACCGTAGACACGCTGAAGCATTTCGTTGCGATGGTCACCACGCCAATAGGCGCCAGCCACTTTCATCAACTTGAAAAACTTGAGCTTGCCGGTGCTCGGCACGTGAGGACCACGGCAGAGGTCTTCGAAATTACCCTCACGGTACAGGCTAACGTCCTCGTTGCTGGGGATGCTGGCGATGATCTCCGCCTTGTAGTGCTCGCCGATGCCCTTGAAGTACGCCACTGCCTCATCACGCGGCAACACGCGGCGCACGACTGGCTCATCCTTGGCGGCCAACTCGGACATGCGCTTCTCAATCGCAGCCAAGTCCTCAGGCGTGAAAGGACGCTTGTAGGAGAAGTCGTAATAAAAGCCGTTCTCGATGACAGGCCCGATGGTGACCTGAGCATCCGGAAAGAGCTCCTTGACGGCATAAGCCAACAAGTGGGCGGTCGAATGGCGGATCACCTCAAGACCATCCGCATCCTTGGCTGTGATGATGGACAGCGGGCTGTCCGAGGTGATGGCATGGCTGGTGTCCACCACCTTGTCGCCAATCTTGCCGGCCAGGGCGGCCTTGGCCAGGCCGGTGCCGATGGAGGCAGCCACTTCGGCCACCGTGACCGGGCCGGGGTATTCACGTTTGGAACCGTCGGGAAGCGTGATCTGAATCATGATGTCTGTGAGTTGAATCCGTGAAGGCGCAAAAAAAGCGCGGGGAAGGCCGCGCTTTGTTCAGTGGAGCAGAAAACAGGTGAGCAGGCGCGAACCAGTGGCTCATTGAGCCGAAGGAGTCTCCGAAGTAGTTCGCGGTGTCATAACCAAGATGCCTTTCTCGCTCTTGCCAGTGGGTGACCCTGTACACAGGGAATAGTCATGATTTTAGCGCGAGCCTCACATCAGCTTCATCACCCCACGAAAAAAGGCCCGGACACGCCGGGCCTTGCTCAGCAGCGCTCAGGCGCTCAGTGGAACTGCTCTTCTTCGGTCGAGCCAGTCAAAGCCTTCACCGAGGACGAGCCGCCCTGGATGACGGTGGTGACGTCGTCAAAGTAACCTGCGCCCACTTCTTGCTGGTGCGACACGAAGGTGTAGCCTTGTTCACGGGCAGCGAACTCGGGCTCTTGCACCATTTCGACGTAGTGCTTCATGCCTTCGCCACGGGCGTAGGCATGAGCAAACTTGAAGGTGTTGTACCAGTTGCTGTGGATGCCTGCCAGGGTGATGAACTGGTACTTGTAGCCCAGTGCCGACAATTCGTCCTGGAAGCGTGCGATGGTCGCATCGTCGAGGTTCTTGCGCCAGTTGAACGAAGGCGAGCAGTTGTAAGACAGCAGCTTGCCAGGGCAGGCAGCGTGCACAGCTTGAGCGAACTCACGGGCAAAGCCCAGATCAGGCGTGCCGGTTTCGCACCACACCAGATCGGCGTACGGGGCGTAGGCCACACCACGGCTGATGGCTTGTTCCAGACCGTTCTTGACACGGTAGAAGCCTTCTTGGGTGCGCTCGCCGGTCAGGAACGGCTTGTCGTTGGCGTCATGGTCCGAGGTGATCAGGTTGGCAGCCTCGGCGTCGGTACGGGCCAGCACGATGGTGGAAACGCCCATCACGTCGGCGGCAAAGCGGGCAGCGGTCAACTTTTCGCAGGCTTCCTGGGTGGGCACCAGCACCTTGCCGCCCATGTGACCACACTTCTTCACGGCCGCCAGTTGGTCTTCAAAGTGAACGCCTGCAGCGCCTGCAGCGATCATGTTCTTCATCAGTTCGAAAGCGTTCAGCACACCGCCGAAGCCGGCTTCAGCATCCGCCACGACCGGCAGGAAGTAGTCGATGAATTCCTTGTCGCCGGGGTTGATGCCGCGGCCCCACTGGATTTCGTCGGCACGCTTGAAAGTGTTGTTGATGCGGCGAACCATGGTGGGCACCGAGTCGTAGGCGTACAGCGACTGGTCCGGGTACATGGTTTCGGAAGTGTTGCCGTCAGCAGCCACTTGCCAGCCCGACAGGTACACAGCCTCCAGACCCGCCTTGGCTTGCTGCATGGCTTGGCCAGCAGAGATTGCGCCGAACGAGTTGACATAGCCCTTCTTGGCGCTGCCGTTCACCAGGTCCCACAGCTTTTCGGCACCACGCTTGGCCAAAGTGTGCTCAATCGACAGGCTACCGCGCAGACGCACCACGTCAGCAGCGCTGTAGTTGCGCTTGACACCCTTCCAACGGGGGTTCTGCGCCCAATCCTTTTCGAGGGCTTCGATTTGCTGCTGGCGGCTCAGTTGGGAATTGAGAGATTGCGACATGTGATCACTCCTGGTTGGTTGAATGGTGCCAACTTTGTTGCGTTTGCAAGTTCGCTGGCGTTGAGAGAACTTTAAGTCTTCTATAAGAGTCAGAATCAATCTTATGTCTTATAGAAGACTTTTTTATTTTTTATGAAAATCAATAACTTACAACTTTGATTTCTCTTTGTGAAATCAAATTTCTCATGACAGGATTTCATGTGCAGTGCAGCAATTGGCTATTTTCACAATAAGAAATGCAAAACCCGTAGCGTGAAAAGCCATGACAAATGTCCAGGTGCCGTCAGGGCACCACGCCACCCACGTGTCCGATCCAGTCTCCGTGATCGATCAATGGATGGCCATTCACGCGCTCGGGGTTGATCTCATAGACCAGGCAAACGCAACTCTGCCCCTCGACATTGACCGACACCTGACGGCGGAAATACTCGTCATCGGGCCGCCCCTGTATGCCTTCAATGAGGTCGAGTTGCCGCTCCAGTGCTGGCTCGATGGCATACACCTCACCCGAAACGGCGCTGCCCCCTTCGTCGGGACCGTTTGCCAAAAGCAAGCCCGGATAGGCCCCGAGATCAAAGAGCCGCCCCGGCACCATGGAACACCCGCAGAAGGCCGGCGGCGGAACGAGGCGGTTGATGTCGTTGCTACCACCCTTGCGCAAGGTGCCGTACACGAACACAAGCGACGCCGGAACGCCACGGGGCACCCGCTCCTCGGGCATGATTTCGGTTTTCAATCCAACTCCTTTGAACGTTGTAACGAATGCAGCACGCTTCACCCCGCTTGGTGGCAGGCCCCAGCCGTTGGCTGGCATGTGTCTGCCTGGCCGCCAGCATGGCATTGGTCGGCAGCTATGTGGCGCTTTCCAAGCCCCTCACTCTTGTCTTGCCCATTTTCCTGCTGGCCTGGTTGCGCTTTGGCATCGGTGCCGTGGCCATGTTGCGCTGGATCAGACGCGCCCCCGACGAACCCCGCATGAGCAGCGCAACCAAGCGTCTGGTGTTCCTCGAATCCCTGCTGGGCAACTTCCTCTTCTCTGTGCTGATGCTCAACGGTGTCAAGCTGACCTCGGTGGTGGCCACTGGCGTGATCATGTCGGGCATTCCGGCCTGTGTGGCACTGTTGAGCTGGATATTCCTGAAAGAGCGCATCTCCCCTCGCGTGGCCGTGGCCATCGGCCTGGCCGTGGCGGGCATCACGCTGTTCACCCTGGTGCGCCCGGGCACGGATGCAAGCGGAGCGTCGACTGAATCACACTGGCTGGGCAACCTGCTGATCGTCGGCGCCGTGCTGTGCGAAAGCGCCTACGCAGTGATCGGCAAGCGCTTGACCGGCGCGTTGAGTGCACGACGCATCAGCGCCTTGATCAACCTCTGGGGGCTGGCATTGGCCACACCGTTCGGCCTGTACCAAGCCATGTCATTCAACTTTGCCAGCGTGCCACCCGCCTACTGGCTGCTACTGGTGTTCTACGCGCTGGCCGCAAGCGTCTGGACAGTGTGGCTGTGGATGACCGGATTGCGCACCATCCCGGCTGCGCACGCAGGCCTGTTCACAGTGATGCTACCGATCACTGCGGCGACCGTGGGAGTCCTGTTTCTGGGCGAGCCCATGACCTTGTTGCAGATGCTGGCCTTTGGCATTGCGCTGGCCGGGGTCGTGTTGGCCACCCTGCCCGACGCCAGCCCTGCGGCATCCAGCCCCAAGCCATCCTGACACGCTCAGGTCAAAGATGTCGAGCTGATCACGATGCCGTCGGCATCGGCATACAGCCAATCGCCCGGACGTACCCACACCCCCTGGATCTGAACAGCAACATCACACTGCCCTTCCCCTCTCTTCTCAGTGGGCAGGGGCATCAAGGCCAGCGCCCGGATCCCGACCGCCTCTGCATTGAGTTCGGCCACATCACGTACGCAACCATCCACCACGATGCCCGCCCAGCCATTGCGTGCGGCCGCCTTGGCCAGGTTACCCCCCACCAAGGCACGACGCAAAGAGGCGCCCCCATCCACCACCAGCACGCGCCCTTCGCCTGGTGAGTCGACGGCCTGCTTCACCAAGGTATTGTCTTCAAACACCTTGACGATGCACACCGGCCCATGGAAGACCGTCCGGCCACCAAAGGCCTTGAACACTGGAGGCAGCACGCGAAAGTGGCCCGAATCGTCGTTCTTGTGTTCGTCACAAAGATCGCAGGTGCTGATGACCGCAGGCAGAGAAGACATGGAGAGTGACCTTTCATGGCATGTACGAGATGAAAACGACTTGCCAACGCCACTGACAAGCCTGATCGAGAGCATACAAAAGTGCCGCTCAGACGCCCCCGACCACCGACAGTTCGTGCCAGCGTGCCAGCGCGGAGACCCATGGCCGGAGGCCCTGCAGTGACCTCAGCGCACCCCGAATGCGCGAAACCCGCGCCCTTATTGGCTTTGCGGACACAAAGGCGCAACAGAGTGCACTGAAAAATATGCGTTTTCGCTTGGAAAGCCGTTTTTTCTCCATTAGCATCCGGTATGCCAGCGAGAACGCAGTGTTTGGCTGGTGATTAATCAACTTCCAGAAGGAAAATTCAATCATGGCAACTGCAAAGAAAGCCCCGGCAAAAGCGCCTGCCAAAAAGGCCGCGCCGGCAACCAAGGCCGCTGCTCCCGCCAAGAAGGCTGCTGCGCCCGCCACCAAGAAGGTAGCGGCCAAGGCAGCACCGGCCACCAAGGCTGCTGCTCCTGCCAAGAAGGCTGCTGCGCCCGCCAAGAAGGCTGCTGCGCCCGCCAAGAAGGCTGCAGCTCCTGCCAAAAAGCGCACCCCCAATGCGGCTTTCATGAAGGCCCTCACCCCCAGCGCAGCCTTGGCCGCCGTGGTGGGCAACAGCCCCCTGCCGCGCACTGAGATCGTGAGCAAGCTGTGGGTTTACATCAAGAAAAATGATCTGCAAGACAAGCTGAACAAGCGCCTGATCAATGCCGACGCCAAGCTCAAGGAAATCTTTGGCAAGGCTCAGGTTTCGATGTTTGAACTTGCTGCCCTGATCGGCAAGCACGTCAAGTAAGCCAGACCAGCACTCCGCCAAGCCGACCTCAGGTCGGCTTTTTTCATGGTTAGCCTGCCACGAGCGCCAAGGGGCAGCCGAGCCATGAAAAATGGTTTGCGACCTGGATTTTCGAGAGGTTATTGCAAATGCGACAGATTCGCATTTATACTGACATCATCCTCAACAGCCAGCCCAAACCGCCTGTCTGCCATGATTGTCTGTGTATGCCGTCGCGTCTCCGACCGAGAAATTGTCCGCCACGCCAAAGCGGGGCTGGGTTTCGATGAAATCCAGTTTGAACTCGGTGTCGCCACCCAGTGTGGCCGGTGTGAGAGTTGCGCACGCAGCGTGGTGGATCAGTGCAATGCTGCCCATCCGATTGCCGCACTCCGTGCGGACATGCCGGGGCAGGCCATTCAGCTCGCCACCCACTTCACGGAAGGTCGAGCATGGCAACAATCACAACTCTCGGTGGCGGTCTGATTCTCGTACTGGGCTCAGCCTGGTGGGTGTTTCGTCGATGACGGACAGGGCCCGCCCCAACCCCAGACTCGGTACCCCGCACAACCCCTGACCATGCACGCCCAATCCATTCCCGCACGTCCCAAAATCAGTCGCAACAGCGCGGTCATCGGTGGTGTGCTTCTGTTTCATGCCCTGGCATTGTGGGGACTGCAAAGCGGCCTGATCCGACGCGCGGTCGAAGTCATCATTCCAGCCGAAGTCCTGAGCGAGCTCATCGAACCGCCTGCCCCCAAGGCGCCACCGCCCCCGGCTCCGGTGCCCAAGGTACCCCAGCCCAAAACGGTGGCACCCCGCCCCACGCCGCTGCCGCCGGCCCCTCAACCCGTGGCCATTGCAGATCCCACGCCAGCGCCTGCTGCGCCGACAGGGGTCAGCACCCCTCAACCACCCGCCCCTCCGGTGGCGGCGCCAGTGGCTGCCGCGCCGCCAGCGCCCCCTGCGCCACCGGCCCCGCCCAAGGTCGAACTGCCCTCCAGCGATGCCGACTACCTGCAAAACCCCAAGCCTGCCTACCCGGCCATCAGCAAGCGCCTGGGCGAACAAGGCAAGGTAATCCTGCGCGTGCTGATCGGCGCAGACGGTCTGCCGCAAAAAGCAGAAATCAAGCAATCCAGCGGCTTTGACCGCCTGGACCAAGCCGCTTTGACCACCGTGATGCGCTGGCGCTACGTGCCCGGCAAACGCGGTGGTGTCCCTGAAACCATGTGGTTTCAGGTTCCCCTCAATTTCGTTCTCGAATAATTCACGGAGCACTTTTCAATGGAAACCGAATTCGGACTCGCCCACGTTTGGGCCCAAGGCGACCTGGTCACCAAGACCGTTGCGCTGCTGCTGCTGGGCATGTCGCTGGCCTCCTGGATCGTCATCATCCTGAAGGCGCTGGACATCATCAAATACAAGAAGTTCGCCCGCGCGGCCGAAGACTTCTGGCACAACCCCGATCTGAGCGCCGGTCTCAACAGCCTGGGGACCGATGCGGACAACCCCTTCCGCCAACTGGCGTTGGATGGGCGCGATGCCACCGCGCACCACAGCAACACCAAGGTGCATCTGCACGACAGCCTTGACGTCAGTGATTGGGTGACCCGCTGCCTTCGCAACGGCATTGACGAGTTCACAGCTCGCCTGCAGGGTGGCTTGGCCGTGCTGGCCTCGGTGGGCTCCACCGCACCCTTTGTGGGCCTTTTTGGCACCGTGTGGGGCATCTATCACGCGCTGTTGGGCATCGGCTCGGCCGGCCAGGCCACCATCGACAAAGTGGCTGGCCCCGTCGGGGAGGCATTGATCATGACGGCCCTGGGATTGGCCGTGGCCATTCCCGCCGTGCTGGGCTACAACGCATTGGTTCGAGGCAACAAGGCCATTCTCAACAAACTCAACAGCTTCGCCCATGACCTGCACGCCTTCTTCGTGACAGGAGCGCGGGTTCACAGCGGTGCCAACACCAGCGTGGTGGCCCTCAAGAAAGGGGTCTGATCATGGCCTTCGGACGTCAGGAAGACTCTGAAGAGGTGATGAGTGAAATCAACATGACCCCCCTGGTGGATGTCATGCTGGTGCTGCTGATCATCTTCATCATCACGATCCCGGTGATGAAGCACTCGGTGAACGTTGATCTGCCCCGTGCCAGCAACCAGCCCGAGGCCGCCAAACCAGAGACCATTCGTCTGTCAGTCGCTGCCGATGGCAGCTACTTCTGGAATGAAACTCGAATCGACGATGCTGCACTGGAGGCCATGCTGACCCAGAACGCGGCCAAAGAGCCCCAGCCAGAGTTGCACATCCGGGGTGATCGCGAGGTTCGCTATGAACGCGTGGCCCAGGCCATGGCCGCCGCTCAGCATGCGGGGCTGAAGAAAATCGGCTTCATCACCGAGCCCAAAAACTGAAGCCCAGGCACACACCTCGCGGCACAGCCCATGCGGCAGCTGCCCGATGTGCTGCCGCCCCCAAAACAAAGCCACTGCCCGAAGAGGGTCAGCGGCTTTTGCACATGAAATCCCCAACGCCAAGCCACCGCATCGGGTGGCTTGGCGACGAGAGGCTTACAAGCCAACGGCGGCAATGCCTGCCTTGGCGATCTGAACGTCTTCCGAAGACTTCACGCCGCTCACACCCACCGCGCCGATGCAATGGCCGTCCTTGAGAATAGGAACCCCGCCCTCCAGCAGGCCCTCAACCTTGGGCACGGTCAGGAAGGCGTAGCGCCCGCCATTGATGATGTCTTCGTAACCCTTGGTTTCACGGCGGCCCAGCGCGGCCGTGTGCGCCTTGGCCGGTGCAATGTGCGACGAGATGGCCGGCGCGCCGTCAAGGCGTTGCAGCCAGAGCAGATGTCCACCGTCATCCACGATGGCAATGGTCACGGCCCACTTGTTCTTCAGGGCTTCTGCTTCAGCAGCTGCGGCAATGGCTTTGACATCGGAGAGTTCAAGAACGGACTTGGTTTGCATGAAAAACCTTTGATGGTGGTCGAAAAGAAGCAAGGATAGCGGCACCTCAGCCGGCACCAGGGGATGCTAGATGAAAAACAATTTTCACTATTTGGACAGCATGCCAACCTTTGGCAGGCGGGTCTTTAAGAATCGCCTCATCGTCCCCACTTAGAATGCCTTAGAAGCCAAGTTCTGGCCGTTCCCCAAGGAGATTCATTCATGAACCAACCTTTCCAAAACATCGACCTGTCGGTGGGTTATGGCAATGTTTTGTCGCAAGAGCAGCGGCATCGCGTGCTGCGCAACACCTACTGGCTGCTCGCCCTGAGCATGGTGCCCACCGTGTTGGGAGCCTGGATCGGCGTCGTCACCAACCTGTCGGCCATGCTGTCCGGTGGTATCGGCCTGGTGGTCTTCCTGGCTGGGGCCTTCGGCTTCATGTTCGCCATCGAAAAAACCAAACACTCGGCCACCGGGGTTCCGGTGCTGCTGGGTTTCACCTTTTTCATGGGGCTGATGCTGTCGCGCCTGATCGCCATGGTGCTGGGCTTCAAGAACGGCCCGGAACTGGTCATGACCGCCTTCGGTGGTACGGCCGGTGTGTTCTTCGTGATGGCCAGCCTGGCCACCGTGATCAAGCGTGATATCTCGGGCCTGGGCAAGTGGCTGTTCGTGGGTGTGCTGGTCCTGCTGGTGGGCAGCTTGGTGAATGCGTTCGTCGGCTCCTCTGCAGGCATGTTGGCCCTGTCCGTGGCCGCCATCGGCATCTTCAGCGCCTACATGCTGTATGACATCAAGCAGATCATCGATGGTGGTGAAACCAATTACATCTCGGCCACCCTGTCGCTGTACCTGGACCTGTACAACGTGTTCCAGAACCTGCTGGCACTGCTGGGCATCTTCGGCGGCGAACGCGAATAACGTTGAGTTGGCAGCAAGCGTGCCGCGATAAAAAACAGGCCCTGCGGGGCCTTTTTTCATGTCGACGATGAACCTGGCTCAACTCGCCTCAGGTGACGCCGATAATCCTCATAGACACTCTGACCAGGCTTCATCATGTTTGCGCGCCGTCTGCTGATCCTCGCCCCTGCCTTGCTGATGCTGGCGGGTTGTGACATTCCGGGCCTCGGCCCCGATCCGAAGGTCGTTCAGCGCGAGGCCGATGCCAAAGCCACAGGTGGCGCCTGTCGTTACGCCCAGCGTGGCATTGAAGACTGTTACACACTGAACCCCAAGGCCCCCAAATCCGCCATTTTTGATGGCTGGAAAGAAATGGACCAATACATGCGGGACAACAAGATCGAAGGTGCCCCTTCGGTCATACCGATTCCGACGGCCTCGCCCCCCGAAGGCGCGGAGAGCAAGGCCTCCGCCGAGGCAGACGAACCCAAACCCAAGAAGGGCAAGGGCAGCGACAAGCACTGAGGGCCGCGACCAAGGCGGCCCTGCGCTCAATCCCAGGCTGCGGTGCGCTCGAACATGGCCATGCTTTCCACGTGGGCCGTGTGCGGGAACATGTTCACGGCGCCCGCCGCGGTGCAACGATAGCCCCCCTGATGGACCAACAGCCCAGCATCTCGGGCCAGCGTCGCCGGGTTGCAACTCACATACACGATGCGCTTCGGGGCCGTCCAGCCCTCAGGCAGGCTGCCGGGTTGTAGCAGATGCTGCTGGTGCAGATCAGACAAGGCCTTGGCCAGTGCAAAGGCCCCCTCACGAGGCGGATCCACCAGCCATCGATCGGCATAGCCATCGGCCACCAGCATGTCGGGGGTCATTTCAAACAAATTCCGGGCCACAAAACCGGTGGGGCACAAAGGCGCCTCCACCCTTGATGCCTGATTGCCGGCATAGTTGGTGCGCGAACGTGCCACCAGCGCCTCGCT
Organism: Curvibacter sp. EU05-FHT14A10; assembly: GCF_058791075.1. Classification (NCBI taxonomy): domain Bacteria; kingdom Pseudomonadati; phylum Pseudomonadota; class Betaproteobacteria; order Burkholderiales; family Comamonadaceae; genus Curvibacter; species Curvibacter sp. EU05-FHT14A10. The sequence continues at coordinate 122,191 of NZ_JBYTDE010000001.1, read as the reverse complement.
GCCTTCGATGCCAAGCACCTCGCGGGCCTGGGTGGCCAGCGGCAGGGTGAAATTGCCCAGACCGCAGAACCAGTCGATGACGCGCTCGTCTTTGCGCACATCCAGCAAGCGCAGGGCCCGGCTGACCAGCACCCGGTTGATGTGAGGATTCACCTGGGTGAAATCGGTCGGCTTGAAAGGCATGACGATGCCAAACTCAGGCAGCGAATAGGCCAACTGCGGCCCTTCAGGGTCCAGCAGGTGCACCGTATCGGGCCCCTTGGGCTGCAACCACCATTGAACCCCATGTTCGGCAGCGAACCCACGCAAACGTGCCAGATCGCCCTCGCTGAGGGGCTCCAGATGCCGCAGGACCAGCGCAGTGACATCGTCCCCACACGCCAGTTCGATCTGCGGGCACGTGTCTCGGGCTTCCATGCCGGCCACCAAGGCACGCAAAGGCAGCAGCATGGCGTTCACGTGGGGTGGCAACACAGGGCACTCGCTCATGTCGGCCACATAGCGGCTCTTGCGCTCATGGAAACCCACCAGCACCGTCCCCTTTTTGATGACATGGCGCACCGACAGGCGCGCACGGTAACGGTAGCCCCAGGCCGGGCCTTCAATCGGCCGCAGCAAGGTTTCGGGCTTGACCTTGCCCAGATGCCATAAGTTGTCCTCGAGGACACGCTGCTTGACGGCCACCTGAGCCCCCACATGCAGGTGCTGCATCTTGCAGCCCCCACAGGCACCGGCGTGCAATCCAAAGTGGCTGCAACCAGGGCGTACGCGCTGGGAAGACTCTCGGTGGATTTCAGTCAGGGTGGCCTGCTCCCAATTGTTCTTTTTGCGGTTGACCTGAGCACTGACCAGCTCAAACGGCAATGCGCCATCGACAAACACAACCTTACCATCGGGGCGACGGGCGACCCCTTGCGCTTCAAGGTCAAGTGATTCGATGGCCAGCCAGCCCGGTGGCAGGTCGGCGCTGGCTGGGGTGTCAGCGGGAGGCAGCAACCCGGAGCTCGGGTCGTCGGTGATGTGGGGCTCGGAAACGGTTGTCATGCCCCGATTGTCTCAGAGCCTGTTCTCGTGAACAGGCTCTCATGGGCGGCCCGTCACGCCATCCCCATCAACGGATCACAACAACGCATCGCGTGAGATGCCGTGCCGAGCCAGGTGGCGCTTGAGTTTGAACAAAGCCTCGTTCTGAATCTGGCGCACCCGCTCCCGGGTCAGCCCCAGGCGTTCGCTCAAGACTTCCAGGGTCTCAGGCTCACGGTCATGCAAGCCAAAACGCCCAGTCAGCACCTCTTTCTCGCGGCTGGACAAACCATCCACCCAGCGGTCCAACAGGCGCTCGACCTGATGTTCCTGGGTCAGGCCGCTGGGGTCGGTCGCCAACTCATCCACCAGGGTGTCGCCCAGGGTGTGATCGTCCCCGGAACGATCCAGTGAAGCATCCAGGGATCTGGGAGCCTCAGCCATGGCCAGGAGTTCAGTCACCTCCTGCACCTCACGCCCCAGGAACGCCGCCACATCCTCAGCGCGCACCCCGTCGGGCCGGCGCGCCACAAAGCTGGGGTCATTTTCAAGCGAGCGCCTCGCCCGCAGCACCTGCTGCAGTTCGCGCACAACGTGCACCGGTAGGCGCACCACCCGCCCCTGGTTCATCACCGCCCGCTCAACCGATTGGCGAATCCACCAAGTGGCATACGTCGAAAAACGGAAACCCCGCTCAGGCTCGAATTTGTCGATGGCATGCATCAGCCCCAGATTGCCCTCTTCGATCAAATCGGACATGGGAACGCCACGTGAGGCATACCCTTTGGCAATGCTCACCACCAGGCGCAGGTTGTGCTCGATCATCGACTGACGAGCCTCGAAATCGCCTGCCCTGGCCCGGGTGGCGACCGCCAATTCTTCCTGCGGGGTGAACAAAGGCTTGCGCCGCACCTCCCTCAGATAGACCGCGAGCGAATCGCCCCCCTCCACATCGGCGGGCAAGGGGGCCAGCGAGGCTGCCACGGCCTCCCCATCCGGCCCCGCATCCGCAGCGAGCAATCCGTCGTCTGCAGGCGCTTCCTCATGCGCATCAGACTCACCAGGAACAGGTTCATCGTTGCGCACGGTCATGATGGGTCGGCCTTTTGGGCTAGCGGTTGGGCAGGTAGCGGGAGGGATCCACCGGCTTGCCCTGCCGCCGGATCTCGAAATGAAGCTTCACCCTGTCAGAGTCACTGTTCCCCATCTCAGCGATCTTCTGCCCCTTGCGCACCGCCTGGTCTTCTTTCACCAGCAAAAGCTGGTTGTGGGCGTAGGCCGTGAGGAAGGTGTTGTTGTGTTTCAGGATGATCAGGTTGCCGTAGCCCCGCAATCCAGCGCCGGCGTACACCACACGCCCATCCGCAGCAGCCAGCACCGGGTCGCCGGCTTTGCCGGCCAAGTCCAGGCCCTTGTTCTTGGCCTCATCAAAGCCGGCCAGCAAGGCACCACCTGTAGGCCACATGAAGCCGGGATCGTCCTCGGTCGGGGCAGCCGGCGCGGCGGGCGCCGTTGGGGTTGTCGCGGCGGTCGAACCCGATGCAGCCGGCGCGGCGGTACCGGCCTTGGCCGCCCCGGACGCGCCCCCATTGGTCGGCGTGACCGTCGGGTTGCCCACCGGGCGAGTCACAGCGCCGCTTTCAGCTACTGTCGCCGAGGGCGGTATCACGCGCAAGACCTGGCCGACCTCAATCAGATTGGGGTTGTCCAGGCCATTCCAGCGCACCAGATCGCGCCAATTCTGCCCGGACTCCAACCCAATGCGAATCAAGGTATCGCCAGGTTTGACGGTGTAGTAGCCCGGCTTGCCGGCATTCTCGGCACCTGGAAGAGGCTTGGGGGGCACCACAACCGGCGCCGGAGCCGATGCCGAATTGACCGATTGCGGGCCACGCTCTTCGACAGGCGCCTGGCGTCCCGTCTTGGAGGCGCATCCTGTCAGCAACAGGCCCAGCACCGCCACAGTCCACCAAACACTCCGCCCTTGCAAACCCCGCATAAGTATGTCTTTCCTTCAAGCAATGCCTGATTTTAGAGGGACAAAGTGCACCGCCTCAAGAACGGTCTGCTGCAGCCCCTGGGCCGTCTTGTCAATGACCACCAGAGCCTGCTTGCCGGCGGCCATCACCGTGGGGGCCACCAGGCGCCCGCCAACAGCCAGTTGATCACACCACGCCTGGGGCACAGCATCGCCCCCTGCCGCGGCCACGATGCCCGCGTAAGGGGCCCCTTTGGCAAAGCCCTCCATGCCATCGCCCAGCAGCAAATGCAGGTTGCTCAGACGCATGGGCCGCAAGTTGTCACGGGCTTTTTCGTGCAGGCCGCGCAAGCGCTCGATGGAATACACCTCACGCGCCAGCAGGCTCAACACCGCGGCTTGGTAGCCACAGCCTGTCCCCACCTCCAGCACCCGCCCCAGACCGCCCTGGGCCACGATGGGGGCCTGCAGCAGCAGATCCAGCATGCGGGCCACCACGCTCGGTTTTGAGATGGTCTGGCCCAGGCCGATCGGCAGGCTGGTGTCCTCGTAGGACTGATTGACCAGGCCACTGTCGACAAATGCGTGGCGCTCGACCTGGCCCATGGCGGCCAACACACTGGCCGACTGGATCCCTTGTGCCGCCAGTTTCTGCACCATGCGCTGGCGCACCGCCTGGGAATCCATGCCCAACCCGGCAGGTGCAGACCACGGGCTGCCTCGCTCCGGAGCGCGAACCCCACGGGTCGGCACGGGCGCTGGCGCCCCTGAGGGGCGGGGCGCCGCCACCGCCTGATCCAGGCGCGCCGGAAAGCCAGGGCGGCGGTTCACGAACGCGCTCCCTGGGGCTGATGCAGCTTGGCCGCCGTCTGGGACCAATACCCCAGCAAGTCGTGATCGGTCAGGTCCACCTTCAGCGGTGTCATGGCGACATGGCCCTGAGCGGTGGCGTGGAAATCGGTGCCCTCGGAATCGTCCTTGGCCGGGCCCGCTCCACCAATCCAGTACATGGTCTCCCCACGGGGGCTTTCCTGGGTGATCACACGCTCGGCCGCATGACGGCGCCCAAGGCGACACACACGCACCGGCTTGAACTGGTCGTAGGGCAGATTGGGCATGTTCACGTTCAACAACCAGGGCTGTGCGCCGATCATGGATTGGGACTGGATCTGTTCGACCATCTCGCGAGCCTTGCGGGCTGCAGCATCCAACTCGGCCCAGCCCTTTTCCACCTGGGAAAACGCGATGGCCGGGATACCAAATAAGTAGCCTTCCATGGCCGCACCCACGGTACCTGAATAAATCGTGTCGTCCCCCATGTTGGCACCATTGTTGATGCCCGACACCACCAGATCGGGCCGATAGCCCAACAGCCCCGTGAGCGCAATGTGCACGCAGTCGGCTGGCGTGCCGTTGACAAAGCGAAAGCCATTGGCAGCACGGTGTACATACAGCGGCGAATGCAGCGTGAGCGCATTGGACTTGGCACTGTTGTTCTGCTCCGGCGCCACCACCTCAACATCGGCAATGGATTTCAGGGCTTCGTACAAGGCCACGATGCCAGGCGCCTGGTAGCCGTCGTCGTTGGAAAGGAGGATTTTCATGGTCTGATGGATGGACAGCGGATTGTAGGGTGCCCCTCGTGAGCAGGCGCACCCGGCTTGAAAGCCGTCGCTACAGCGACACACCCGCGCCAGACAGCCCACCTATGATTTTGGGTTGAAATTCAGGAGACATTCGAATGCATGCTTGGCTTTGCGAGAACCCCGTGGGCGTGGACGCCCTCAGCTGGAAGGAACTGCCCACCCCTAGCCCCAAGCCGGGCGAGGTGCTGATCGAGATCAAGGCGGCCAGCCTGAACTTCCCGGATCTGCTGATTGTGCAGAACAAATACCAGATGAAGCCCCCCCTGCCCTTTGTTCCAGGCTCGGAATATGCCGGCGTGGTGGCCGCCGTGGGCGAAGGGGTCAAGCACCTGAAGGTGGGCGACAGCGTCGCCTGCCTCTCGGGTACCGGCGGGTTTGGCACCCACACCTTGGCACCAGCCGCCCTCTGCATGCCACTGCCGGCGGGGTTCCCTCACGTTGACGCCGCTGCCTTCATCATGATCTATGCCACCTCATGGCATGCCCTGGTGGACCGGGCCCAACTCAAGGCGGGTGAAACCGTGTTGGTGCTGGGCGCGGCGGGTGGCGTGGGTACCGCCGCCATCCAGATTGCCAAGGCCGCAGGCGCCAAGGTGATTGCAGCGGCCTCGACCGATGAGAAATGCGCCCTGTGCAAACAGATCGGCGCCGATGAGACCATCAACTACAGCGTCGACAGCGTGCCCAATGCCTTCCGCGAGAAGATCAAAGCCCTGACAGGTGGCAAAGGCCCGGACGTGATCTACGATCCCGTGGGCGGCGACTTTGCCGAACCCGCGTTCCGCTCCATTGCCTGGCGCGGTCGCTACCTGGTCGTGGGTTTCGCCTCAGGCCCGATCCCCAACCTGCCGCTGAACCTGCCCCTGCTCAAGGGCGCCTCTTTGGTGGGGGTGTTCTGGGGCGACTTTGCCCGCCGGGAACCACAAGCCAATGCCGCCATGATGGCTGAACTGGCTCAGTGGTATGCCCAGGGCAAGATCAAGCCCGTGATCGATCGCACCATGCCGATGTCTGACCTGAAGGCGGCTTATGCCCACATGGGGTCACGCGGCGTGATGGGCAAGCTGGTGATGACCAACCCCTGATGGCAGCAGCCCCCGACGAAGGGGGCCTTTTCAGCCTGCGGTGAGCGGCCCCTGCTGGCAGGCGGCTCAACCCGCTTCGGTCAGAAATTTCTCTGCCAAAGCCTCTGGTCGCAAGGGCCTGGCGAAGTGGTAACCCTGCGCATAGGTGCATTTGAGTGTTTTGAGGCGCTGCGCGATGGCATCGGTTTCAACACCTTCGGCCAGCACGGCCAAGCCCAGGCTGATGGCCAGCGAAATGATGCCGCGCACAATGGCGGCATCTTCCGGGTCGTCGATCAGGTCGCGCACAAACGATTGATCAATCTTGATCTTGTCGAACTTGAAGCGCCGCAGGTAGGCAAAGCTGGAATACCCGGTCCCAAAGTCGTCGATTGACAGCTTCACGCCCAGCGCCTTGAGTTGCCGCAGGGTGTTCATCACCGCCTCACCATCGTGCAGCAGCACACTCTCGGTCAGCTCCAGCTCCAGGCGCGCCGGGTTGATGCCCGAGGCCACCAAGGACTCCTCAACCTGGGTCAGCACCGCCCCATGCTGAAACTGCCGGGCCGACAGGTTCACGGCCATCAACAGTTCGGTGTGACCAGCGTCATGCCAGACTTTCAACTGCTGTGTGCTCTCGCGCAGCACCCAACGTCCCAATGACTGAATCAGGCCCGAGTCTTCGGCAAGGGGGATGAACACACCCGGTGGAATCGAGCCACGCTCCGGGTCGTCCCAGCGGCACAGCGCTTCGACCCCGACCATGCGCCCAGAAGACAACTCGATCAGGGGCTGATACTCCAGCCTCAAGGCCTCCTGCTCGATCGCCGCACGCAGGGCGGCCTCGAGTTGCAGGCGCTCCAGCGCAGCATCATTCATGCTGGCCGTGGCGAATTGATAGGCGGCCCGCCCGCCTCGCTTGGCCGCATACATGGCCGCATCAGCCCGGCCAAACAAGGTGTCAAAACGATCCCCATCGGAGGGGAACATCGCCACCCCGACCGACAGGGACACATTCACAGGCAGGCCATCGAATGTCACCGGCTGCGCAACGGCCTCCATCATGGCGCTGGCCAGGTGGGCCGCGTCCGTGGTGGTCTTGATACCGGCCTGCATCAACAGAAACTCATCACCACTCAAGCGCCCCACCACCGATTGCCCACCGCCGAAATTCTGGAGCCGCTGGCCAATTTCACGCAACAGAAAATCGCCCGCCGCATGCCCCAGTGAATCGTTGAGGGTTTTGAAATTGTCGATGTCCACCACCAGCAAGGCCACACCATCGCCTTCGATGCGGGCGCGATCCAGCGCCACCTCGGCCCGCATGGCCACCTGGGTGCGGTTGGGCAGGCCTGTGACCACATCACGGGTGGACAGAAAAGCAATTTTCTCCTCGGCCGCCTTGCGGGAGCTCAGATCAGAGATGGCTGCGACATAGTGGGTCAGCTCGCCACTGGCCCGGTGGCGCAACGCCGACAGGATCAACCACTGCGGATAGACCTCGCCCGTCTTGCGCCGACCCCAGACCTCACCGCTCCACCGGCCATGTTCGTGCACGGCAGTCCAGATGGAGGCTTGAAATGTTTCATCATGCTGCCCATCGGCCAGCAACTTGTACGTGCGGCCTACCGTCTCGTCGGCCGCAAATCCGGAGATGTCCGAATACGCCTGGTTGACCATCATGACCTGGCGATCGGCATCACAGATCACGATGCCGTCACTGCCCTGGTCCAACACACGCCCCGCCAGCTCCAGCTTGGTGGCAGCCGTTCGCTGCTCCGTGACGTCGCGGCGAATCACCAACATGTGCAAACGACTGCCATCCCGGGCAAAACTAGGCACCCGTACGACATCGAACGATCGCGCCATGCCCTGAGCGTCATCTCCCACCTCTTGCAGATGGGAAGCACGGCCCGTCTGCCAGGTGGCTTCCTCATTGAGCGCACTCAAACGCAATGCGGCCGCCATCGGCGAGCCCCGGTCCGCCAGCTCAAGGTTGTTGTGCCCAATGGCCTGGGCCTCCGTCAATCCCACCACCGCCAGAGCGGCGGGGTTGGCCATCAGCCAAGTGCCCCTGCCATCCTTCAGATAAACCATGTCAGGCAGGTGCCGGAAAAGCGAGCGCAACAATCGGTCCCGCCCGCGCAAAGCCTGTTCGGTCAACGCTCGCCGGCTGACATCAACCCCCACCAACCAGAACACCCTGGACACACCCTGCGTCTGCAACATGGGCAAAAGAGACCACGCCAAACGCAGTTTCTGCCCGTCCCGGCAGGTCAGCGTCCACTCCAGATCAACACCGGCCGTGCCCAACTGCTGCAATTCGGACAATTTACGGGTTCGATAATCCTGATCAGGGCACAAGAGTGTCAAACCCAGCGGATTGCCCACCAGGTCCAGAGACTCGTATCCCAGCATGTTCTCGGCCTGCTGATTCCAGAACAGCAAGCGAGGCTCACGCCCCATTTCGAGTGCCAGGACAGCGTGCGGCCAGTCTCTCAGCAAGGCCAGATGGCCCGTGTCCGGCGTCGGAAACATGGACTCCATCGGCATCGGGGCCGTGGTGTCCGGGACATCAAACTCCAGAAAATCGGGTTGCGTTTCTTCGCCCTCCAGCCCTTCGGACAACGCCCGCAGAGGCTGCGGCATCGTCGCCTCGCCAAAATCGGGCCAACTGTCCGAGATCGGCAAATCGGTGCCGGATTGGGAAGAAGGTGAAGAAGAGCGCATATCTATACGTAATGTAATTTACGCATCATATTGCGACAACCACACCAAAGACGCTGTCTTCGCTGGTGCTGCCGGGCGTTCGGCGTTCGGCGTTCGGCGTTCGGCGTTCGGCGTTCAGCGTTCAGCGTTCAGCGTTCAGCGTTCAGCGTTCAGCGTTCAGTCTCGGAGACTCAAGGGGATTGAATCAAATTGCGCAGAGCCACGACACGGTTGATCGCTTCGTGGAAAACCCTCGGTCATACCGCAAGAGACTGCCCCCAAGGCAAAGGGGGGCGAGGCGGTGTACAGACCGCCAATAAAAAACCCCGCCATGTTCAACATGACGGGGTTTTCAGGATCTGCTTGGGGTGGCTGATGGGACTCGAACCCACGACAACCAGAATCACAATCTGGGACTCTACCAACTGAGCTACAGCCACCGCAGACAAAAATTATAACCCGAATTTCCTGCTTAACCGCCCGAATTTGAATTTTCTTCAGAAGCTTGCGGTGCGGGCTTGGCGGTCTTGAGCTGAACCTTGTACTTGTCAGCCAAGAACTCGTAGTAGGCACGGGCCTCTGCAGATGCCCACCACTGAGCATACTGAGCACGCTCCTGGGCCTTGCGCGCCTCCTCGACGCCCACTCGCGGGACCACCTTGGCCACGCGAACCACCGCATAACCTTGTGCCCCGAGGTCCACACCCACCCAGGCTGGCAACGCCGACCCGCGTTGGCGCAGGGCTGCATCGACCACGGCCGGGGCCTGCTTGGCGAGCTCATCACGCGACACCGTGACCGCAGCACCCAGGTTCGTCGCGCTGGCAGGGTTGGTCTTCCAAGCCGCCAGCTTGTCTTCGCCCTCTTTGCGGGCCAGGGCCTGGGCGCGCTCTGCAACCACCAACTCGCGCACCTTGGCCTTGACTTCGTCCAGGGCCTGGGTACGGGCTGGCACATAGTCCACGATGCGGGCCGACACCATCTGGCTGGGGCCCACTTCGATGGCCTCGGTGTTGCGCTTCTTGCTCACGGAATCGGCACCAAACAAGGCAGCGAGTACCTTGGGGTTGCCGAGAACAGGCGGCAGGCCGGGGCCGGGCACGCGGGTCACGTCCTTGGCCGTGCGCAAGGTCAACTTCAGGCGTTCGGCCACAGGCTTGAGGCTGTCGGATTGTTCATAGACGGTATTGGTGAACGTCTCAGCCACCTCGGCAAACTTGCGCTGCGCTTGCTGCTGCTTGAGCTCAGCCTCCATCTCGGGGCGCATGGCCTCGAAACTCTTCTGCTGAGGCACCTTGATGTCGGTCAGTTTGATGATGTGGAAGCCGAAATCAGACTGGACCACGTCGCTGATGTCACCCTTGGCCATGGCAAACACGGCGTCCTCGAAAGGCTTGACCATGGCGCCGCGGGCGAAGAAGTCGAGATCCCCCCCCTTGGCGGCCGAACCAGGATCCTGCGAATTCTTGCGAGCCACATCGGCAAAAGTGGCCGGGGCCTTGCGAACCTCTGCCAGCAGCGCTTCAGCCTTGGCCTTGGCCTTGTCGCGCTCTGCAGCTGGCGCATCCTTGGGCGAGGTGATCAGAATGTGGCTGGCACGGCGTTCCTCTTTGGAGGCCAGGCGCGCCGCGTTCTGCTCATAGTAAGTCTTGAGGTCGGCCTCATTGAGGGCGATGCCGGCCTTGACGCTGTCAAGATCAAGCACGGCATACTCAACAGTAGCACGCTCAGGCATCTGGAACCGTGCAGTGTGCGCCTTGTAGTAGGCCTCGATGTCTGCATCGCTGGGCGTCACCCGTGCCACAAAATCCGCAGGGCGGAAAGTGGCCACCTGAATCTCACGGTGCTCGAAAAAGGCATTCAATGCCACGTCGGCCTGCCCGGCCGGAGCCACCACACTGGCGCTGATGCCACCCAGCACCTGACGGCTCGCCAGATCGGCGCGCACACTGGCTTCATACATCTCGGGGGTCATGCCTTGCGAGCCCAGCAACTGGCGGTAGCGCTCGACGTCAAGCGTGCCATCCTCGCGCCGCAACGAGGCGATGGTGGGGTTGTCCTGAAGTGAACGTGCCAACTTCTGATCGCTGATGGCCAGATGCTGACCACTGGCTGCAGAGGCCAGCACTTTCTCGCGAACCAGCCGTTCCAAGGTCACGTAACGGGCTTCGGGAGATTCGAAGCGCTTGATGTCCACATTGGGCATCTGCACCCGCAGACGCTCGACTTCGTTCTTGTGCGCGGCATCCCACTCGCCCTGCGTGATGGCTTGACCATCCACCTTGGCAACTGTCGTGCCCTTTTCCATGGCCCGGTTGTAGCCATCAATGCCGAACAGAACGAAGGATGGAATGATCAGCAAGAACAGCACGATCATGACGATCTTCGAGTGCTTGCGGATGGACTCAAACATGGCAATCTTTCAAGGGCAAAAAAGAAAAGGCGAACAATGTGTTCGCCTTCGCATCGGTGGTGGTGGGTGCTGACGGGATCGAACCGCCGACCCGCGCCTTGTAAGGGCGCTGCTCTACCAGCTGAGCTAAGCACCCCACCTGAACTGGATCTCAGTTCAAGGCATCTTTCAATGCCTTGCCTGGACGAAACTTAGGAACTTTAGCAGCCTTGATCTTGATTGTATCGCCAGTGCGCGGGTTGCGACCGGTACGAGCGGCGCGCTTACCAACGGCGAAGGTACCAAAGCCCACGAGAGAAACGGTACCGCCCTTTTTCAGGGTCTTCTTCACAGCCTCGATCGTCGACTCCAGGGCGCGCGCAGCGGCAGCCTTGGAAATGTCGGCGTTGTTGGCAATGTGCTCAATCAGTTCAGTCTTATTCACAAGGAGCCCCTCGTACAGAAATGGTGTTGATCAGGTTGTCTCATCAAAAATCTTGCCTCCCCTCAGCTGGGCCATCCTGAGATGGTTGTGTCCGCTGGGCGGGAGGCTCATTCGCAGCTTCAACTGCTGAAAGGATTAAAGCGATGGACCTTCAAGGTGTCAATACAACAAGCTGTTTCGCAACAGCAAGGACGCGGATTCTAGACTCTTTTCGGGGGGTGTTTGGCGCTCGCAGCGGTGTTTTTGCGACACCTCTGCGCGGGCTCGGGCTGGCAGCGTGAAATAGGTCCTGCGCCAGCCCCTTGGAGAGCTCTCTTGCCTCAGAGCACCTCGGCGATTGCACGCCCCACATCCGTGGTGCTGGCCGTGCCACCGATGTCGCGGGTGCGCGGTGCACCACTTTTCGGATCCAGCACTTTCTCGATGGCCGCGAGCACCGCGTCGTGTGCGTCCTTGTGGCCCAGAAACTCCAGCATCATGGCTCCACACCAAATCTGGCCGATCGGGTTGGCGATGTTCTGGCCTGCAATGTCCGGCGCCGAACCATGCACAGGTTCGAACAAGGACGGAAAACGCCGGTCCGGATTGAGGTTGGCACTGGGTGCAATGCCGATGGTGCCCGTGCAGGCCGGCCCCAGGTCGCTGAGGATGTCGCCAAACAGATTGCTGGCCACCACCACATCAAAGAAGTCGGGGCGCTGCACAAAGTGGGCCGTGAGGATGTCGATGTGGAACTTGTCCACATTGACACCAGGATAGGCCTTGGTCATCTCGGCAACCCGCTCGTCCCAGTAGGGCATGGTGATGGCAATGCCGTTGGATTTGGTGGCGCTGGTGAGGTGCTTTTTGGGACGCGACTGCGCCAGTTCGAAGGCGAACTTCAGCACGCGATCTACACCGATGCGCGACATCACGGTCTCCTGCATCACGATCTCGCGCTCAGTCCCCGGGTACATGCGCCCGCCAATGCTGGAGTACTCACCCTCGGTGTTCTCACGCACGATGTACATGTCGATCTCGCCCGGTTGGCGTGGCGACCCATCGCGGCGCACCACCGGCGCGATGATGCCGGGCATCAAGCGAGCCGGACGCAGGTTCACGTACTGATCGAACTCGCGCCGGAACAGCAGCAGCGAGCCCCACAGCGACACATGGTCCGCAATCTTGTCGGGCCAGCCCACGGCACCAAAGTAGAGCGCGTCGTGCCCACCGATCTGATCCTTCCAGTCGTCGGGCAACATCTTGCCGTGCCGTTCGCAGTAATCCCAGCTCGAAAAATCGAAGTGATCAAAATGCAGATCGATGCCGAACTTGCGGGCCGCCGCGTCCATCACGCGCACCCCCTCCGGCATGACCTCTTTGCCGATGCCATCGCCGGCGATGACTGCAATGCGTTTCTTGCTCATGGTTCAACTCCTGAAAAAATCAAATGCTTCCTGCAGCAGCAGGTCGGGCGCCTCTTCGGCAATGTAGTGACCACAAGGCAAGGCCCGCCCACTGAGCTGCGAAGCGCGATCGCGCCACAGATCCAGTACCGCGAAGCTGGCCGCCACGGCGCCATGCTCACCCCACAACACGCGCAAGGGCATGCCCAGGCCACGCCCTTGCGCTGCATCCAATCGGTCGTGCGCCAGGTCGACCGTGGCGCTGGCCCGGTAGTCCTCACAGATCGACTCCGCGGTGCCAGGCAAGCCCGCACAACGCTCGTACTCGGCCAAAGCGATCGGATCGAATGCCGCGAGACCTGCATGCCGCTTGCCCATCACCCCCCGCACATAGCCCGCCGGGTCGCTGGCAATCAGTGTCTCGGGCAAAGGGCTGGGCTGAATCAGGAAAAACCAGTGCCAATAGGCGCGAGCAAAGGCTTCTGTGGTGCCCTCATACATGGCCAGGGTGGGCGCGATGTCGAGCAACATCATGCGCTCCACCGCCACACTGCGGTCCAGCGCCAGCCGATGCGCTACCCGGGCACCCCGGTCGTGCGCCAACACCTGAAAGCGGTCAAAGCCGTGGTGCTGCATCACGGCCAGGGCGTCCAGCGCCATTTCCCGTTTGCTGTGCGCCACATGCCCCGCCGAGGCGCCTGGGCGCCCTGAATCCCCATAGCCACGCAGATCCATCAGCACGACGGTGAAGCGGGTGGCCAGGGCCTCCGCCACCCGATGCCACATCACATGGGTTTGCGGGTGCCCGTGCAAAAGCAGCAATCCCGGCCCCTGACCGCCACGCCAGGTGCGCAATGCAAGCCCCTCGCGCAGCACCGTGTCGGTAGAGAAATTGTCAAACATGGGTTGGGTTGCCTTCTTGATTGGCCTCAACTCTATCGCGGCAAAAGGCAATAATCCGGCAAGCAATCATTTCCACAGAGGAAACAATGGATCGATCCGATCTGGAGCTGGTGCTGGCCATCCGCCAGCACGGCAGCCTGTCATCCGCCGCTCGGGCCCTGCATGTGACTCCCCCGGTGATCACCAAACGCCTGGCGGCCCTGGAAGGCCAACTCAGGGTTCAATTGTTCCAACGCACCACCCGAAAGGTCAGCCCCACGGCCGACGGAGACGCCCTGTGCGAGCACGCCCAGGTGCTGCTGCGCGGCTTTCAGCAGGCCGAAGCCGAACTGCGCGAGCGCCAGTCAGAGCCCACCGGCCTGATTCGTCTGGCCGCCACCTTCGGGTTCGGGCGGCTTTGGGTCGGCCCGGCCGTGGCCGAGTTTCAACAGCGCTACCCTCGCCTGCAGGTCCAGTTGCACCTGGTCGAACAATTGCCCGACCTGACGGTGGAGGGTTACGACGGCGCGATCTGGCTCTGGAATGTGCCCGGGCCACGGGCCGGTGAGTGGACGTCGAAGCGCCTGGCCCGCAACCAGCGGGTGCTGGTGGCCTCACCCGCCTACCTGAAAGCCCACGGCGAACCCGCTTGCGCCGACGACCTGGCACAGCATCAATGTCTGGTGGTGCGTGAAAACGGCAGCGACCCGGCGCAGCGCTTCGATCACTGGACACTGCAGTCCAGCCAGGGCCGCCGCAAGGCCCTGCACCGCGTCACCGTGAAAGGCGCGCTGAGCAGCAATTCAGGCGAGTTGGTACGCGACTGGTGCCTGGCGGGCCGGGGCATCATGCTGCGCAGTCTTTGGGACATCGCCGGCGCCCTGCAAAACGGCGATCTGGTGAGGGTGCTGCCGGATCACGCCATGGCTGACGCAGACATCCATTGGCTGGCGCCCTGGCAGGCGAGAACCCCCAAACGCGTGCGCCTGCTGATCGACTTTCTGCACAACCGCTTCCATGGCGAACCCTGGAAGATCAACCCGGCGCTCAAGCCCGCGAGCGGACTACCAGGCTGACGCCGACCGCAGTCAAAGCCGTGCCAGCCAGCGTCAGACTGGTGATCGGCTCGCCAAACAGCAACCAGGCCAGCGCCGCGGTGCACGGGGGCACGAGGTACAACAGACTGGTGACGCGGGTGGCCGCACCACGCTGGATCAGCAGGTACAGCAAAGAGCTCGCCCCCAAAGACAAGGCCAGCACCGACCAGGCCACGGCACCGATCAATTCAGGCGTCCAGTCGATCGATTCGGGCTCCAGCCAGGCCAGTGGCAGGCTGACCAGCAAGGCGGCCCCCAACTGCACGGCACTGGCACTGCGCACGTCGCAAGGGGTCACATGGCGCTTCTGGTAGAGCGTTCCGATCGTGATGCTGAACAAGGCCATCACGGCCAGGGACAAGGCCTGCCAGGAGGCCTCACCGCCCTGCCCCATCTTGGCACTGACCACCAGCACCAGGCCACCGAAGCCGAGCAACAGCCCCAGCCATTGCCAGCGGCTGACCCGGCTGCCATGCCAGGACATCCACGCCGCCGTCAGCACCGGCTGCAAGCCCACGATCAAAGAAGACAGCCCGGAGCCCATGCCGGCCTTCACGGCCGCCCACACACCGCCCAGGTAGCCTGCATGCATCAGCACCCCGGTGACCGCCAAGTGCCCCCATTGGGCCCGGCTGCGCGGCAGCGGCACACCCGCCACCAGCACCCAGACACCGAAACACAGCACCGACAAGGCGTAGCGCACACACAGGAAGGAGAGTGGAGGGGCATGGGGCATGCCATAACGGGCCACGATGAAGCCCGTGCTCCAGATCAGCACGAACACCACCGGCATGGCCGCCAGCCAGCGACCATTCGCCTGCCCTCCTGCGCTCATTTGACGCGGGCCCGGATCTCGGGAAGGGCTTTTTGCAGGTAGTACACCATCGACCACACGGTCAGCACCGCGGCTGCCCAGATGAGCCAGGTGCCGCAGACACCGGTGTCCACCCCCAGCAGGGGCCCATCAAACAGAAGAAATGGGATGGCCACCATCTGCACGGTGGTCTTGAGCTTGCCGATCATGTGCACCGCCACGCTCTTGGAGGCCCCGATCTGGGCCATCCACTCACGCAGGGCCGAAATGGCGATCTCACGCCCGATGATGATCAAGGCCACAAAGACGTCGGCCCGCCCCAGATGCACCAGCACCAGCAACGAGGCACACACCAGAAATTTGTCGGCCACCGGATCCAGAAACGCGCCAAACGAAGAGGTCTGATTGAGCTTGCGGGCCAGAAACCCGTCCAGCCAGTCGGTGGCCGCAAACACCACGAACATCACCGTGGCGATCAGGTTGCGCGTCGCCGGGTCCAGGGGCGCATAGAACACCCCCACGATCAAAGGGATCGCGACGATGCGCGTCCAGGTCATGATGGTGGGAATGGTGAAGAACATGGGCACGATTGTGTCACGGCTTGCGCCCCGGCTTGGGGCTTGAATGCGGCTGGAGTACGCCATGAGGGGATCAAGCGTGGCTTGCGCCCCACTTCAGGCACCTGCAACGGGTCGTCGCGCCCGATTTCGGTGCCTTGGACACCGGGATCAGCGCAAAGCCCGGTAGATCTCTTCGGCCAGGTCGCGCGAGATGCCCTCGACCGTGCACAGATCCTCCACGCTGGCGGCGGCTACGCCACGCACCCCGCCAAAGCGCTGCAACAAGCGTGCGCGCTTCTTGGGGCCGACCCCGGCGATGTCCTCCAGCCGGCTGGCCCCCACCCGCACCTTGGCCCGCTGGGCCCGCATGCCGGTGATGGCAAAGCGGTGTGCCTCGTCCCGGATCTGTGCCACCAGCATCAGGGCCGCCGAATCACGCCCCAGGTAAACCTTGTCTCGGCCGTCGGCAAACACCAACTCCTCCAGGCCCACCTTGCGCCCTTCACCCTTCTCCACCCCCACGATGACCGACAGGCTCAAACCCAAGGCCTCAAAAACCTCGCGCGCCATCGACACCTGGCCCTTGCCACCATCCACCAGCACCAGATCCGGCAGGCGGGCCTGGCCAGGCGCGGGCGCGGCACCGCCGGCCTCGCGCAAGGCCTCGGCCACCTTGGCATAGCGGCGCGTCAAGACCTGGCGCATGGCAGCATAGTCGTCGCCACCCGTGATGCCCTCGATGTTGAAGCGCCGGTACTCGCTGTTCTGCATCTTGTGGTGTTGGAACACCACACAGGAGGCCTGGGTCGCCTCACCCGCCGTGTGCGAGATGTCGAAGCACTCAACGCGGAAAGCATCCAGGTCTTCAGGCTCCAGATCCAAGGCGTCCACCAGCGCACGGGTTCGCGCCTGCTGCGACCCCTCCTCCGACAGCAGGCGGGCCAGTTGCAGGTCGGCATTGGTCTGGGCCATCTCCAGCCAGATGCGCCGCTGCTCGCGCGGGTTGTGCACAGCGGCGATCCGCACGCCGGTCTGCTCCGACAAGGTGGCCAACAGGCGCTTGTTGACCGCCACACTGGTCACCAGCAACGGCGGCACCGGCACCCCGGGGTAATGTTGGGCAATGAACGCCTCCAGCACACGGACCTCCACCGGCAGCGCTGGCTCGGCCCCGGCATCGGCATCGGCTGGTGCGTCCGTGTCGTCCAGTAGACCGAGGTTGACAGCATCCTCGACATGCACCGGGAAATACGGCCGATCTCCCAGATGCCGCCCCCCGCGCACCATGGCCAGATTGACGCAGGCCCGCCCACCCTGCACCCGAACCGCCAGGATGTCAGCGTCCTGATCCGAACCTGTGTCCACCGCCTGCTGGTGCAAAACCCGCGACAAGGCACTCATCTGATTGCGGATCTCAGCCGCCTGCTCGAACTCCAGCCGTTCGGCGTGGGCCATCATGCGCGACTCCATCTCCCCCATCACCGCCTGGGCCTCACCCCGCAGAAAACGCTCGGCATCGGCCACGTCGCGGGCGTAATCCTCAGCCGACACCAGGTCGACGCAAGGGCCCGAACAACGCTTGATCTGGTAGAGCAGGCAGGGGCGGCTGCGGTTGTTGAACACAGTGTCTTCACAGGTGCGCAGTCGAAACACCTTCTGCAGCAACTGAATGGTCTCTTTCACCGCCCAGGCGCTGGGGTAGGGGCCAAAGTAGCGATGCTTCTTTTCAACCGCGCCCCGGTAATAGGCCATGCGCGGGTAGGCATGGTTGGCCAGCTTGAGGTAGGGGTAGCTCTTGTCGTCCCGGAACAGGATGTTGTACTTCGGGTTCTGTGTCTTGATGAGGTTGTTTTCCAGCAGCAAGGCCTCAGCTTCAGAGCGCACCACCGTGGTCTCCATGCGGGCGATCTTGCTCACCATGTGACCGATGCGGGTGCCCCCGTGGTCTTTCTGAAAATAGCTTGAAACCCGGCGCTTCAGGTTGAGCGCCTTGCCCACATAGAGCAAGCCCCCGTCGGCATCAAAATACCGATAGACACCCGGCAAGGCGGGCAAGGCAGCCACTTCGGACAGCAGTTGTTCGGAATGCACATCAGACATGGGGGCGTATTGTGGCTCCACCCGGGCGGCCAGCGGCGACAATGCGCCCCACCTTCACCTTGCGCGCAAGCCTGCCTTGCGTCCTCAACGCATGCTTTGGGACATTTTCTGCACCGTCATTGACAACCATGGCGACCTGGGCGTCTGCTGGCGCCTGTCGGCCGAACTGGCGCGCCGTGGCGAGCAGGTGCGATTGTGGGTCGACGATGGCAGCGCCCTGACCTGGATGGCGCCGCAGGGCCAGGCCGGGGTCACCGTGCTGCCCTGGGTCAAGCCCCTGCCCTCCAGCAGCCTCGCCGCACTCGAACCAGCCGATGTGCTGGTGGAGGCCTTTGGCTGCGAGATCGATGCGGGCCTGCTGGCCCGACACCGGGACCAGCGACCTGAGCGGCCTCCGGTGTGGATCAACCTCGAATACCTGTCGGCCGAGGCCTGGGTGGAACGCTGTCATGCCCTGCCCTCTCCGGTGATGAATGGCCCCGCTGCGGGCTGGACCAAATGGTTCTTCTACCCCGGCTTCACCCCCGCCACCGGGGGGTTGATGCAAGGGCCCGGCGTGGCCGACGAAGCCACGCCCGAATGGCGGCGGGCCCAACGCCAACGCCTGGGCGCTCAAGCCCAGGATTGCCTGGCCTCGCTGTTCTGCTACGAGCCCCCAGCCCTGCCCGCGCTGCTGGAGCGCTGGAGGACTGAAGGCCAAGGCGGACAGCCTGTGCACCTGCTGGTCATGCCGGGACGCCCTGCAGCAGCCGTGCGAGGCCTGCAAGCCCAGGCCCCCGCCCTCGCAAAAGAGACCGATCGGCTGCGCCTGGCTTGGCCCGAAGCTGTGCCCCAACCCGAATTCGACCTCTGCTTGCGGGCCTGCGACCTGAATTTTGTGCGCGGCGAAGACTCTCTGGTGCGCGCCTTGTGGGCCGGCCATGCGCTGGTCTGGCACATCTACCCCCAAGACGATGAAGCCCACCGTGACAAGCTGGACGCCTTCCTCGACTGGCTGGATTCACCCCCCACGCTGCGGCAGTTCCACCAGGTGTGGAATGGTCTGAGCAACGCAGCGCTGCCCCGGATCGAACTGCCCGAATGGCAAGCCTGCGTGCAGGCGGCACGCGCCAAACTGCTGGTCCAAAGCGATCTGGTCACGCAGCTTCTTCGTTTTTGCACAGAAAAACGATAAAATCCGAGGTTTTGCGCAGCACGGGCGTTTCAGCTCAAAGCCTGCTGGTGCGCAGTTCCCCGGCCAGTGCCGCCTGGTCTTTGCTGGATCCACTGGAAACAGCAAAGAATGACAGCGGCGCGCCAGGAAACCCCGATTCAAGCCCAACAGGCCCGCAGGGCCCTACATTTTTATGAAAATTGCTCAAGAAATCCGCGCCGGCAACGTGATCATGCACGGCAAGGACCCGATGGTCGTGCTGAAGACCGAATACAGCCGCGGCGGCCGCAACTCGGCCACCGTGCGCATGAAGCTCAAGAGCCTGATCGCCAACTTCGGTACCGAAGTCGTGTTCAAGGCCGACGACAAGATGGACCAGATCATTCTGGACAAGAAGGATTGCACCTACTCGTACTTCGCCGACCCCATGTATGTCTGCATGGACAGCGAATACAACCAGTACGAAGTTGAAGCCGAAAACATGGGCGACGCCTTGAACTACCTCGAAGACGGCATGGCTGTTGAAGTGGTGTTCTACGAAGGCAAGGCCATCTCGGTCGAACTGCCCACCAGCATCGAACGCGAAATCACCTGGACCGAACCAGCGGTCAAGGGCGACACCTCCGGCAAGGTCTTGAAGCCCGCCAAGATCTCCACCGGCTTCGAGATCCCGGTGCCGCTGTTCGTCTCGCAAGGCGACCGCATCGAAATCGACACCCGCACCGGCGAATACCGCAAGCGCGTCTAAGCTGCTTCAGCCGCTGTTGGAGAAGCCACCCACGGGTGGCTTTTTTCATGGGCCATCGCGGAAAACCCGGACACCCAGGCGTCACACACAGCCGCTCATGACCGCGACAATGCCAGTCATGGTCATCGAAATCAATTCAGAAGCCGTGCTGGGCGCTCCCAGCCCCTCCTCCTCCGTGATCGTGCTGCGCGACGCTCCTGCGGGCCTGGAGCTGCTCTTGCTGCGGCGCCACAGCCGCTCCGCGGTCTTGGGCAATGCCCATGTCTTTCCAGGCGGAAAGCTGGATCCCGCCGATGAGCAAGCCCTCGCACTGACCTGCGATCAGCCGATTGACACGCTGCCACATACCCTCAATGAACCTGAGCTGGCCCCCAGCACCGCACTGGGCCTGTATGTGGCGGCCCTGCGGGAAACCTTTGAAGAATGCGATCTGCTGCTGGGTGAACCCGCCCAGGGCGAAGCACTGAAGCAGGGGCTGGACCGGCTCCATGCGGGCCAGCCCCTGCTGAGCCTGTTCGAAGCCATGGATTGGGTTTTACCCACTCGCGCCTTGCAGCCCTGGTCGCGTTGGATCACCCCCAAGGTACCCTCGGTGACAAACAAACGCTTTGACACCCGATTTTTTGTGACCAAGGCGCCCCCCGGCCAGGTGGCCGCCCATGACAACCACGAAGCCACCGAGGCGCTGTGGATCCGCCCCGCCGAGGCCTTGCAGCGCTACTGGAACCACGACATGGATCTGGCGCCGCCGCAGATCATGACCCTGAGTCAACTGGCGCGCTTTGAACAGGCCGACGAGGCGCTGGCCAGCGCCCGACAGCGAGCCCCCGCTCTGATCGAGCCCGAACCCTTTGACCAGGACGGGCTTCGAGTGATCTGCTACCCGGGGGACCCCCGGCACAGCCGGTCCGAGCCGCTGTGGCAAGGCCCGACCCGACTCACCTTCCGCAACAAGCGTTTTGAACCCGAAGGGGGCCTGGCGGCACTGCTGCCAGCCGCCGCCTGAGCCCGGTCAGGCAAGCCGGCTTCAACCTCAGGCGTCAGGGATCAGGCGCTTGCCCAGGCTGACCGACGCGTCAGCGCTGAAGCCCAGGCGCGCATAGAAATCAAGCACCGCGGTGTTCTCGGCACGCACCATCAGGTTGATCTTGGGACATCCACGGGCCAGCAGATCAGCCTCCACCCGCTGCATCAACAAACGGCCCAGGCCATGGTGCTGCCAGGCCGGATCAACCGCCAGGTAGTACACCCAGCCCCGGTGGCCGTCATAGCCGGCCATCACCGTGCCAATCAGCCGCTCGGTGTCACCCGACTGAGCGGCTGGCAGTACGGCCACCAGAAACAGCTCGGGCTGCTCCGCCAACTTGCGTGCGATGTCCTTGTGGGGATCGTTCCAGGGCCTGAGCAGACCACAGGCGCCCCACAAGGCCACGGCCGCCGGCTCATCAGCCGGATGAAACACCCGGATGCAGAGGCCGGCAGGCGGCGTCAACTCGGGCAGGACCACGGTCGAACCCGAGTCAGACATGATCGCCGTCCCAAGCCCGCGCCATCAGCGCAGCAAGGCCTTGAGAGCGTTCTGCAAGCGACGTGCCGTGGCCGGATCGCTGGGCGAGGCCAACACCGTGGCCGCATCCTGGCCCCAGGTCTGTTGCGGCGACGGATCGTTGCGGCGGGTCAACAGCTGCAATTGCAGCGTGCGTCGCGCATTGATGTGCTCGGCCGGCGTCGGCACCTCAGCCGCCATCTCCAGGCGCAGCAAGGCAGTAGAGGCGTCGCCCTTGGGGGCGGCACCAAGCGCCTGGCTCCAGGCGCCACGCACGGCCGGGCTGACCCGCCCACCCAACTCCTGGGTGCCCGGCAGTTGCGCCGGGTCGCGCTGCTCCCAGGCGCCCAGCAACTGGGTGAGGGCCTCGCCATGGGCCTGGGCGGCCAACTTGCGCAGCGCCAGTTGGGCGTGCTCCAGCGCCTCACGCTGGGCGCGGAATGCCGTATCACCCAGGCGCGGACCCCGGTCTTCGCGGGGCGCACGGTCGCCGCGGTCACCGCGGTCAAAACGGGGACCGCCACGGCCATCATCACGCGGGCCACGGGCGCCATCACGCCCGGCCCCGCCATCGCGGCGCTCACCCGGACGGCCCGGACGGCCAGCCGGTGCGGGCTCAGCCTTCTTCATGCCAGGGCGGTCATCGCCTCGCACAGCCACCACCTTGCGCGGGGCCGGTGCGGGCTTCGGAGCCTCTTCGGCTGCAGCCTGGGCCGGCTCGGCAGCCCCTTCGGTGGCGTCAGTGGCGTCGGCGGCCTCACCGGCCTCGGCAACAGGCGCCTCAGCTACGGGTGCCACCTCGGCACCCTCAGCTGCGACAGCGGCCGCCACGGCCTGCTGGGCCTGGGCCTGGCCACGCAAGGCAGCGTCCAATGCCGCCATGGCAGCACGGATCTTCTGTGCGTCGCCACTGGCGTTGGCGGCTTCCAGCGCCTTGGCCGCGTCCAGCACCACCTTGTCACGTTCGCTCAAGGCCGCCGAGGCCTTTTCGCGTTCGGCGCTCTTGCGGTTGAAGGCTTCGTCGATCGGCTTGCGGAAGGTATCCCACAGCTTTTGTTCGTGCTTGCGATCCAGCGGCACGGCTTGGGCCTCGGCCTGCCAGCGCTGTTGCAGGGCCTTGACAGCGTCCACGCGCAGAGAGGCGGCAGCGCCCAGGGCCTTGGCCTCTTCGATCATGGCGTGGCGCACAGCCAGGCTGGCTTTCTGGGCCGCTTCCAGCGGGGCAGCGGCGGCCGAGATGGCCTCCTTCCAGAGGGGCTGGATTTCGGCAAAAGCCTTTTCACCCAGGTGCCCGGCATCGCGCCAGCGGTCACTGAACTGGTACAGCGCGCGGTTGATGGCTTTCCAGTCGGTGCTGGCAGCATGGGCTGATGCCCAGGCCTTGAGCTCTTCGATCAGCGCCAGTCGCTGGGCCTTGTGTTCGGCCGCATCGGTCTTGATCTTTTCGAGCCAGGCTTCGACCACCTTGTGGGCCTCGTTGCAGGCCTCGTCAAAACGCTTCCAAAGTGCGTGGTTCGGCGCACCACCCTGGTCGGTCTGCTTCCACTGATCGCGCAGGGCGCGCAGGGTTTCCTGCATCTTGCGCCCCCCCAGGGTCTGGCCTTCAGGGCGGTTCAACAGGGCCTCGGCGCGGACCACCAGGGCTTCACGCACCTGGTCGGCGCTCCAGCGCTGCCAGCCTTCGAGTTCACCGGCCGCCACCAGGGCGGTGTGCACCTGGTGCTCAAGAGCAGCATCGATCAGCTTGCCATGGTCCTTGAGCACAGCACGAAGCGCGGAGGCCGCACCAGCGCTGCCCTTGCCATGACCTTCGGCGGTTTCCTTCTCGAGGCGTTCCAAGGCCTGGCGAACAATGTTCGAGGCCTTGTTGCGCAATTCGGGGGGCACGGCCGGACGGGCAGCACGGGGCGGCTTGGCTGCTGCAGCACTGGCGGCAGCGGCTTCGGAAGCTTCGGTGGGCAGCCCACGGGCCACACGCAGTTCATCGGCCCAGACGGGCACGGTGGGCAGAGGTGCCGCGGCATCTTCCGAGGCGGCCAGCGCCTGGGCAATGGCGACCTGGAAAGCCTCCCAAACCACCAGCAACTGAGCACGGGAAGCGTCCAGCATGGGCGGAAAGCGGGCATCAACGCTGGCCCAGGCGCCATCGCCGGTGAGGCCTTGTGCCTGGTCCTGCCAGGCCTGCACGTCGCCGCGCAAGCCTTCGAGCACCGCATGGGCATCGCGCCAGGGCTTGGTGGACAGCACTTCGATGCGTTGCGCCAGCAGCACGGCGGCCTCGCGCTGTACCTGAACGCGGTGCTGCAGGTCTTCGATCACCTTGACGCGATCGGCCAGTTGCACCTTGAGCACCGACAGCGGTTCGCGGCTGAGCGGGGCGCCAGCCTTGGCCGCATCGCGCTGCCAGGCCATGGCGTCTGCAATGTTCAGTCGCGATGCCGACAGCAGGGCCTGAGCCTTCTCGGCCCACTCGGCGGCGATCACTTCCTGACCCTTGGCGCGCTTGAGCTCGTCCAGGCGCTCACGCACGGGACGGGCTGCGCCCTTGTCACGCACGCTGAGTTCCTTGAACACCTCCTGCAATTGGCTTTCGGCCGGATTGCCCGCCAGCCACTCGCGAATGCGCGAGGAGCGCTCACCCGAGGTGGGGGCAGAAAAGGCACCGCCCGTGAGCGCGTCCAGAGGGTGGACTTCTTGGGCTTTGGCCGGAGCCGGGTTCACTTCAGGAGCTTCGGACATTTTGTTGCGGGAAGAAAAACTGAACATTTTGTAGATCGGTAAACACGGCGCGCCGCCTGATCAGGCGGGCACGACGCCGTGACGCAGACATTTGCGGCACGGAATCAAAACGCTATTTTCGCCGGAATTGGACAAGCCCCTCCAAACCGGCCGGGTGAAAGATGTCAACAGTGTTGCTGAGGGGCGCCAAACCAGGCCCCGAGCCGCCGATCAAAAGGGCTGAAAGGCGGCCTGGCAGCCCCCTTCAGCGGGTGTCCAACAGCAGTTCAGCCGAGGGAGTCCAGGTGCCTTCGTTGCGCAAGGTCTTGGCCGCGCCGAGAAACAAGCGGCTCACCGGCACCGCGCGACCCAGCAAGTAGTCACGAACCACCACCCCCCGCTCCACCGCCAGGGCTTGCAACAGATCGTCCGTGACGGGCACGCTGGCCAGCAACAGCGACGCCATCTCGGAGGCCGGCAAATCCTTGGCCAAGCCCAGCAGATTGCGCGGTTTGGGCAAGTCGGCACGCTGGTACACGGCCTTGAGCAAAGCGGATTGCTCTGCCTCGGTGACCGCCTCGACCTCAGTCCCCTTGTTGCCCGCAAGCACCGCCTGTCGCCGCTTTTCGGCCAGCATCATCTGCGCCAATTGCTGATGGCGATAGCCCTCTCGCTCCTGTTGGACATTGACCTGCCCGACCACGGTGAGCTTGAGCGCCGGGCGGTCCAGCAAGGCCTGGGCGACCTTGTCCAGCCGTTGCCGGGCTTCTGGTGTCAGGCCCGAAGCGCCCGGGGCAAAGGCGATTTCGTTGCTCTCGGAGTGGCCGCCTCCAAACGCGTTGGCCAGCAGGCTGAACGGCGAGGTAAGCGCCTTGGCCACCAGGTTCAACAGAAGGCGCCCCACGATGGGTGCCAGGCGGAAATCCGGATCGTTGAGCGAGCCACTGATGGGCAGATTGATGTCGATCACCCCATCCCGATCGGCCAGCAAGGCCACGGCCAGCTTCACCGGCAGCGAGGCTGGAGCCCCTTCGACTTGCTCGCCGAAGCTGAGCTGATTCAGGATGATGTTGTTGCTTGCATTGAGGTGCCCGTCCGGATCAACCTTGTAGGCCACGTTCACGCTGAGTTTGCCGCGCTCGATGCCATGGCCTGCGTACTTGATGGTGTAGGGCGATAGCGGTGGCAGGTCCAGCTCGCGCACCTTGCCCTGGATGTCCAGCGCCAGGGGGGTGGCCAACGGATTGAGCTTGCCCGAGACCTCGAGCGAGGCCGTGCCCTCGGCGCGCCCGCGCAGTTCCAGATCGGCCAGGCCCGCCAGGCTGGCGTTCGCGGCCTCGGGCACCGACGAGAAGGCCCCCAGGCGCCCGGTCAACTCGCTGAGGCTGGCCGAGTAGTTGGGCCGCACAAAGCGATCCGAGAACAGGACGCGTCCATTGAGCAGGCTGATCGGCCCCATGCGGATCACGGGCTTGCTGGCGACGGCTTGAGCCGGTGCTTGCGGTGTCTGCGGCGGCTTGGCTGCAGCCGCCTCCTTGGCCAGGCCGGGCTCAGGTGTGCTGTTGCGCACCAGATTCTGCAAATTGATGCGCCCCTGGTCGTTGATCACCACTCGGGCATAGAAGTCGCTCAAAGCGGTTTCGGCAATCCCCAGCGTGAGCGGCAGGCCTGGCTGCAGAGCCAGGTCGATGCCCCGCAGGCTGAGGGCCTTCCAGCTCAGCAGCTCGTCGCTGGTGGGCGGACCGGCGTCGGTCCCCACCTGGGCCAACACACTGTTGGCCCGCACATCCTCCAACGCACCGTCGCCCTTGACCCGCACAGTGGCGCCGGCAGCGGCCACGGTCACCTCCAGCCCCCCCCGAAAGCTGGCGTCGGCCCGCGGCAACTCCAGGTTCAGCACATCGCCAAAATAAGGTTCAACCGCATGCAGAGGCAGTCGCGTCAACTCCAGTCGCCCCTGGGTGGAAAACGGCACCAACTTGACCCGGCCGCGGTAATCCAGGCGACCCGGCTCGGTGGCGCCCCCCCCATCGCGCGCCGGCGCCCCCAGACGGGCCGCCAATTGAAGCTCCACCGGCTCAGTGCCCAGTCCGTTCGGGCCGCCACTCCATGGGCCGGCCAGCAACTGCAGACCCGCGGCATCCAACGCCACCCCTCCAGGCTTTCTGGCCACCACAGCCGTCGCATCGCGCCAGGCCAGGCTGCCTTCGCGCAAGGCCAACTGCCCCAGACGCCATTGCCAGGCGGGCGGTTGGACGGACGGCACATGCCCCTTGTCTGCGACAGCACCCGGTCTCAACTCTTTCGTCGAGGCGCCCGGACTCTGGGCCTTGAACCAAGACTCATACATCCAATGCCCCTGCGCATCGCGAGACACGGCTGTCCGAGGCCCGCTGAGGGACAGCAGCTCCGCACTGGCCGTGTGCTGCCCCAGATCGATACGGGCATCGCTGAGGCTCAGTTGATCCCACCCGGCCAACTCCTGTTCGCCCTGCCTCAAGCGCAGGGCATCCACCGTCAGGCTGCTCAGTTGAACCGCCAGATCGGGGGCGCGCCAGCCGAGCCCACCCACCAGGCTGAGCCGCCCTTGCAGCGTCGGATTCAGGTAGGGCGTCAGGTAGGGTGCGGCCGCCGCCAGCGGCAAGCCCTCAACCCGCAAGGCCACGGACGCGGCCCGGTCAGTGCCCTGCCCTTCAAAGCGCAGGCGGGCGCCAGCCGGGCCTGGTACAGCGACGCCCGGTCGGCTTTTGCCACTCACCTTGTCGGCACCCCGGTCCGCACCCTCGGTGGGGCCTGCCAGCACCAGACTGCCTTGAAAACGGGCTGGTGCCTGCATGGGCCAATGCAAGGCCTCGACCTGCAGCCCCACATCAGAGGCCGACAGCACGGCCGTAGGCTGAACCCCCTCATCCCGCCAGCCCAGCCGGGCATGCTGCAGTTCAATGCGGTCCACCTGCACATGCCAGCCACGCTCTGCCGAACCAGCCTCGGCAGGTGCCCCGCCCGCCTTGCCAGGCACTGCGGCAGAAGGCGCCGATGCCGCCGACCAGGCGAACTGCCCTGCTGCGTCTCGGCGCAGATCCAGAGTCGGGCCATCCCATCGCACCGCCCGCACATGCACGGAACGCTGCAATGGCTGCAGTGCGGCCAGGTCCACCGACAGTGAGGGAAAGGCCAGCAAGGTGCCGCCCGAAGCATCGTTCACGCGCACATGCTGGGCACCCAGCGTGCCAGACAGCACCAGCTTTTGCTCAGGCACCTGCTCGAACACCAGCTTCAGATCGGCCTCGACCTGCCCCGACGCCAGGCGCACAGGCAAAGCCTTGGGCCAATAGGGCAGAAAAGGGGCCAGATCCAGCGGCGCCATCCGGGCCAGCACCTCTGCACGGCGGTTGTCTGCAAAGGGCGTGGCTTGAGCAGACCATTCAAATGCCGTCCCGTTCAGCTGAAATGCCAGGTGCGGCTGCACCAGCACCGAACGGCCCGAGTCGAAGTTGCTCAGAAAAGGCAGGCCCAACTGCAACGCCGTCAGATGGTGGTCCTGACCAGCCACGGTATCGCGAAAATCGATCGCGCCATCCACCAGGCTCAGGTTGTGCAGCGCAAAGCGCAGCGGCGCTGCCGCCGGGTCCGATGGCTTGCTGGCCAGGGCGATCAAATCGTCGACGTCGTAGTGCCCGGGCTGGGTGTGAGTCAGCAGCAGATGGGGCCGCTCGATCACCAGGGCATCCAGTACCGGTGCCAGCCTCACCAGGGACTGAAGCTCAGCATCTATATAGAGACGCTCCACGGCCACTTGCTCGGCATCGCCGTCCAGCGTGCGGACCACCAGATCGCGCAGCGTGAGCTCCAGGCTCCAGGGGCGGAAATCCACCTCGCCCACGCTCACCTGACGCCCCAAAGCCTCGCTCGCTCGCGATGCGATCAAATGCCGCAGCAGCGGCGGCACCAGGGCCCAAGCCAAGACCCAGACCAACAGAATGCCTGCTGCACCCACCACACCCCGTCGCAGCCACGGGTTCTTGCTCAAAGACGCCAGATTCATGGGCAGCATTGTGCTGCGGCCGGGAGCGAAGCATTGCGTGAAATTTCACGAAAGCCTCTCTGGAGGCCCCAGCATCCGGAATAAGAAAGCCCGACAGACCGAACACTCGATCTGCCGGGCTTGACGGCTGGCTAAAGGGCCTTTTGCCGTCAGACATGCAAGCGGGAGAGAACAGTCCCGGCTTGCAGGGAAGGCAAGAGATTGCCTTCAGGGTTTGCCGGGTTCGCTTCGTCATCGCCACCCCGTCATACGCAGGGCGTGGACTGTCACTTGCCGACGGTCGCCTGAAACGCTCAGGCCTTTTCAGGATAGTTCGGACAAGAGCCGATTCAAGAAGCGATTTCCAATCAGAAGATGAACTTCGATTGAGTTTTTTAACGACTGTATGAACGTCCAGATCCGGGCCTCTATACCCCATTTTTAATACCATTTTAAATATAACAAATCAATTCAATACTGTTGACTTGTTATTTGCAATGCTTCTAGAATCCGCCCGTCCCCAAAAACAAGGGACAACCCGAACCCGCTGCCGACCCCGGCTAAGTCAGTTCACCCCTTTGCAACCCCCTTGGGTGCCCCGGTGAACTTGATGGCGTACCAATCCAAACGAGGGTTGGTTTCACGGCACACACCGCTGCTTGCGCAGTCCGTGCCGCTGTGAACCACCCCACGCGTAGAAAGGAAGAGCTATGACAGCGTTAGGTCAAATCGCCCGAGGCTTGCGAACTTTCGCATCTGATATCGCCGAAGGTTTTTTTGAGATCACACACAACGGTTTTGCCCTGCTGGGCTTGGCTGTTGCCTTTGCTGTGATCACCCTGACTGCCCGCCCTGACCTGCGTCAGGCTGGCGAAGAAGAATTGATGGGCTGGTTGCAGTCCCGTCAGGAAGCCCTCACCGGGCTTCAAAACGAACGCGACGCCCGTGAACGTGCGACCGCCACCGACCCACGGGCCCTGCCCAAGTCGCAGGCGGCCGTGGCTTATTGGCTGAGCCGCAAGTACCGTGTGGCCCCCGAGCCCGTGAGCGCCCTCGTGGCTGAAGCCTGGGATGTGGGCAAGCGCAACAGCCTGGACCCGACGCTGATCCTCGCCATCATGGCGATCGAGTCGAGCTTCAATCCGTTCGCTCAGAGCGCCGTCGGAGCCCAGGGCCTGATGCAGGTGATGACCCAAGTGCACAGCGACAAGTACCAGGGTTTTGGCGGCCATCTGGCGGCCTTCGACCCCGTGGCCAACCTTCGCGTTGGCGTCAAGGTCCTGCAGGACTGCATCGCCAAGGCGGGCTCCATCGAAGGCGGACTGCGCTTCTACGTGGGCGCGGCCAACGTCGAAGACGATGGTGGCTACACCGCCAAGGTGCTGGCTGAACACAGCCGCCTTCAACAAGTGGCTGCCGGCCGCAACGTGCCCATCCTGCCCCCCGTGATGGTGCCAGTGCCTCCGGCGCCCGCCCGAGCCGCAGCGGCCCCAGCCAACAGCGAAAAGGTGGCTCTGCTGAGCCAATCCTGAAAGCCCTCTGACGTCAGCACGGTCACTGGGGGCTGGCATGCAGGCCTTGGGCCGCATCAGTTACACTAGCCCGGTACGCGACTGGCGATAGGCGCAGGCTCCTGCTGGGGCCCTGCCGCTGACGTGGGGTTACCACTGGGAAGCGTGCCGCTCCAGGGCCTTGGCCCGAGTGATCAGCCGTTCGCCTGGGCAGCCCTTGTTCTTCTCTTCCGAGCAACAGGGACCACGTCTTTAAGGACTGCCATGTACAACCGCAACATCCTCGTCGAGCAAACCGATCCCGAAATCTTTGCTGCCATCCAGGCTGAGAACGCTCGCCAAGAGCACCACATCGAGCTGATCGCCAGCGAAAACTACGCCTCACCCGCCGTCATGTGGGCGCAGGGCTCCCAACTCACCAACAAGTACGCCGAAGGCTACCCCGGCCGCCGCTATTACGGTGGCTGCGAGCACGTGGACGTGGCCGAACAACTGGCGATCGACCGCGTGAAGCAGATCTTCGGCGCCGATGCCGCCAACGTGCAGCCCCACTGCGGCGCGTCGGCCAACGAAGCGGTCTTTCTGGCTTTCCTGAAGCCCGGCGACACCATCATGGGCATGAGCCTGGCCGAAGGCGGCCACCTGACCCATGGCATGCCGCTGAACATGTCTGGCAAGTGGTTCAACGTGGTCTCTTATGGCCTGGACGCCAATGAAGCCATCGACTACGACGCCATGGAGCGCAAGGCCCATGAGCACAAGCCCAAACTGATCGTGGCAGGGGCCTCTGCCTACAGCCTGCACATCGATTTCGCCCGTTTCGCCAAGGTGGCCAAGGACGTCGGCGCCATCTTCATGGTCGACATGGCCCACTACGCCGGCCTGATCGCCGCAGGCGTCTACCCCAACCCGGTACCGCACGCTGACGTGGTCACCTCCACCACCCACAAGAGCCTGCGTGGCCCGCGTGGCGGCATCATCCTGATGAAGGCCGAGCATGAAAAAGCCATCAACAGCGCCATCTTCCCCGGTCTGCAAGGCGGCCCGCTGATGCACGTGATCGCTGCCAAGGCCGTGGCTTTCAAGGAAGCGCTGCAACCTGAATTCAAGGCCTATCAGCAACAGGTGATCACCAACGCCCGCGTTGTGGCTGAAACCCTGACCCAGCGTGGTCTGCGCATCGTCAGCGGCGGCACCCAAAGCCACGTGATGCTGGTCGACCTGCGCGCCAAGGGCATCACTGGCAAGGAAGCCGAGGCCGTGCTGGGCGCCGCCCACATGACCATCAACAAGAACGCGATCCCGAACGACCCGGAAAAGCCGATGGTCACCAGCGGTATCCGTGTCGGTACCCCCGCCATGACCACCCGCGGCTTCAAGGACGAAGAAGCCCGCATCACCGCCAACCTGGTGGCCGATGTGCTGGACAACCCGCGCGACGAAGCCAACATCGCCGCGGTGCGCGCCAAGGTCAATGCCTTGACCGCCCGCTTCCCTGTGTACAAGTGACCCCCACGCTCCTCACTGCGTGTGTCGCTGCCCCCCAAGGGGGCTGGCCTTGCTTGGGGCGGCCCGGCGCGGCGGCCGCTTTCTGCCATTGAATCACCGAGGCTTTGAACCATGAAATGCCCTTTTTGCGGACACGCCGAAACCCAGGTGGTGGAAACGCGTGTCTCCGAGGAAGGCAACTTCATCCGCAGGCGGCGCCAGTGCGGCGCCTGCGAGAAGCGTTTCACGACTTACGAGCGACCAGAGGTCAACTTTCCGGCGGTGGTCAAAAAAGATGGCCGTCGCATCGACTACGAGCACGCCAAGCTGCAGGCCTCATTCAACCTGGCCTTGCGCAAGCGACCGGTCAGCACTGTGCAGATCGACAGCGCCATCGAACGCATTGAAGAAAAGCTGCTCAACCTGGGCCAGCGTGAAATCGCTTCACACCGCATTGGCGAATTGGTCATGCGTGAGCTCAAAAAGATGGACAAGGTGGCCTACATCCGCTTTGCCAGCGTGTACCGCAGCTTCGAAGACATCGACGAGTTCAAAACCCTGGTCGACGAAGTTCGAAAGTAGCCACGACAGCCCTTTGGGGCCCCTCACACCGCAAACAGGCCCCGCATGCGGGGCCTGTTGCCTGATGGCATCAGTGCGCCGTGACCTGGCGGGGCGTGACCACCGGGAAGGCGGCCGGAAACTCGTCGATCAGGCCCAGCAGTTCGCCCACTTTCTCGGCCTTGCCGGTGATCTGCACCTTGCCGGCACCAACGGCCTCGCGCAGGTTCAACTGCTTGGTGTTGATGGCGTCCAGGACGCTGCGCGGCAGCGTCAGCGTGGCGTCGGCCTGGGGATCGGTCTTGCCCTTGAGGTAGGTCAGGGCCGAGTTGTCCAGGGTCATGGCGTAGCGCTGCTGGGTGTCGGTGAAGACCCAGTTCAGCACGATGGTCTTGTTCACCGCTCGCACCCCATCCAGTCGCACCCCCATGAAATCAAACAGATTCTCGATCGACAGGGCTTGCACCACGTCGGCACTTGAACTGGCGGTGGCCCCTTTGGGCACACCGTTGCGCAACTCGCTGGCCCCTTGAAGATAGGCGTTGCGCCAGGTCGCCGATTCAGCCTGATACCCCATCTGCTCCAGGGTGGCGGCCTGCAACTCGCGGGCCTCTCGGTTGTCCGGGTCGCTGAAAACCACCTGATTGACCACCTCGGCCACCCAGCGGTACTCCCCTTTTGCAAAATCCGCCCTGGCCTTGGCCAGCACAGCCTCGGCCCCGCCCATGTAGGCGACCCACTTGCGGGCCGCAGCCTGGGGCGGCAAGGGGTTCAGGTGGGCCGGGTTCGCGTCGTACCAGCCCAGGTAGCGCTGATACACGGCACGGGCGTTGTGGCTGACCGTGCCGTAGTAGCCACGGGCAAACCATTCGCCAGCCAGCCCGGGCGGCAGCACCAGTTCTTGGCCAATCTCATCTGGGGTGTAGCCCTGGTTGAGCAGATGCAGGGTCTGGTCGTTGATGAACTTGTAGAGATCGCGCTGCTTGCCCAGCACACGGGTGATTTCTTCACTGCCCCAGGTGGGCCAGTGGTGCTGGGCCAACATCACGTCGGCACGGCCCGCATAACGTTCTCGGGCCTCGTTGAGGTAGCGGGCCCATTCATTGGCGTCGCGCACCTGGGCGCCCCGCAAGGGGTACAGGTTGTGCAGGGTGTGGGTGGCGTTCTCAGCCATGTTCAAGGCCCGCAGTTGCGGGTAGTACATGTGCATTTCGGCCGGCGCCTCGGTACCGGGTGTCAACTGAAACTCCACCTGCACCCCGTCGATCACCTCGTTCTGGATGGGCTGGGTAATCAGCCGGGTAGGCGCAATCAAGGTGACCTTGCCCCGCGAAATGTACTTGCCCAGGCCCGCATCGACCTGCTGGCGCTCGCCGCGCGGCAGCAGATGCCCGAACTGGAACAGGGCGCGTCGGCTCATCGCGTTGCCGGCGAGCACGTTCTCGCTCACGGACTCTTCCATGAAACCCTGCGGGGCGTAGATGGCCACCCGCCCGGCCGCCACGTCTTCGGCCGAAGCCACCCCCTTCACCCCACCGTAATGGTCCACATGGCTGTGGCTGTAGATCACCGCCTTGACCGGCTTGTTTCCACGGTGCTCCCGGTACAGCGCCAGCCCTGCAGCGGCCACGGTGTCGGTGGTCAGCGGGTCGATCACGATCAGGCCACTGTCGCCCTCAATGATCGTCATGTTGGCCAGATCGAAGCCCCGGATCTGGTAGATGCGGTCGGTGACCTTGAACAGGCCATGCAGCATGTTCAACTGCGCCTGACGCCACAGGCTGGGGTTCACCGTGTCAGGCACCCGCTCCTGCTGCAGGAACTCAAAGCCTTTGAGTGTCCAGGCCACGCTGCCATCCGCGTTGCGGATGGTTGCAGCATCCGGCAGGCTGGCGATGAAACCACGCTGGGCGGCCTCGAAGTCGCGCCGGTCTTCACGCGGCAGGCCTTTCAGGGCTTCGGACTGTGCCAGCACCGTGGCAGGCTCGGCGGGTTGCGGCTGCTGGGCCCAGCCCGGCTGAGCCATCCATGCCAGCAGGCTCAAGCCCACAGGCGCAGCAAACGATCTGATTCTCATGGTGTGTCTCCTCACAAAATGGACGCGGGGCGATCCTAGGCCCGGTCCAGCAATGAGGTGATCACCGAAGTGACGGCAACCGAACAAAGGCGGCTGCGGGCGGCTCCATGGCGCCCCACTCGGGCACGGGGGCTCAACGCGACAAAGGGTGTGCCAGCTTGTACAGGCGCCAGGCACAGGCGCTGCCCACCAAGGCCATGGCACAGGCGGCCCAATACACGCTGGACAAGCCGAAGGCCTTGGCCAGAAAGCCTCCGCCCAGCCCACCCATCACCCCCGACAGGCCATAGCCAATCACCGTGAACAGCGCCTGCCCCCGGCCGCGCAGGCGGGCCGGAAAGTAATGAGACACCAGCGCAATGCAGGCGGTGTGATGGGCTGCAAAGGTCAAGGCATGCACGCACTGCACCACCAGCAAGACGGCCAGCGAGGCCCCGAACGCCGCCGTCAACCCCATGCGCACCGCCATCACCAGCCCGCACAGCACCAGCCAGACAGTCAACGGCCAACGGGGCAACCAGCGACTCTGGGTGAAGAACCAGCTCACCTCCACCACCACCGACACGGCCCACAGCACCCCGATGACCGCCTTGCTGTAGCCCAAGGAGTCGAGGTACAGCGAAAAAAACACATACAGGCTGACGTGGGACAGCACATGGAAAAAGAGGGAGGCAAAGAACCAGCGCACCTCGGCCAGGCGCAGCACGGGCCAGACCGACAAGTGCTCGTGCCGCGCGTGCTGCACGGCCTCGCGGTGGTCTGGCAGCCACCAGGTGCTGCCCACCACCGCCAGCAAGGTGAAGAGCGTCCAGCCCGGAAAATGACCCATGCCGAACAGCTCGAACCAGCCGCCCGCCGCAAACACCGTCAACAGAAAACCCAAGGAGCCCCAAAGCCGCACACGTCCGTAACGCCTGGCATCAAATTGCCCGCCCTGGCTCACCAGGTGGGCCATGGCCGCCTCGCTCATGGGCATCATGGCACTGGTGTGCGAAAACATCAGCAACAGCACCGCGCCCAGCCACACCACCCCCGCCTGAGGCCACCACAGGCCCAGCGACAGCAACAGGGCGGCCGTGGCGCTGTAACGCATCAGCCGCACGCGTTCGCCCGTGCGATCCGACAGCGCGCCCCACACATAAGGCGCAAAGAGGCGGGTGAGTGACTGGGCCGAGGTCAGCAGGCTGATGGCCAGCAAGGGCAGGCCCAGGTCCTTGAGCCACAGCGGCAGGTAAGGATTGAAAAACCCGATGTGTGCGAAATAACTGGCCGACAGCGCGCCAAACGGCAGCAAGGCGCGCATGGGCGCCGCTTGGGCCGGCGCCACTGAAGGGGCAGACACCGCAAAAACCCGTCGACTCAGGCCACCGAGCCCGGGATTGGGGGTACCGGCAGGCGCACGTCGCCGCATTGGGCACGGTGGCGCAGCACATGGTCCATCAGCACCAGCGCCAGCAAGGCTTCGGCAATCGGCGTCGCCCGGATACCGACGCAGGGGTCGTGGCGCCCTTTGGTCACCACCTCCACCGGCTGACCGTTGACGTCGATCGACTCGCGCGGCGAGATGATCGAGCTGGTCGGCTTGATCCCCAGGCTGACCTCAATGTCCTGCCCGGTGCTGATCCCGCCCAGGATGCCGCCCGCATTGTTGCTGCGAAAGCCTTCCGGGGACAGCGAATCACCGTGGGTGGTGCCCCGCTGACTCACGCTGGCAAAGCCGGCCCCGATCTCCACGGCCTTGACGGCGTTCAGACCCATCATGGCGTGAGCGATGTCGGCGTCCAGGCGGTCATACAGGGGCTCACCCAGGCCCACAGGCACGTTGGAGGCCACCACCCGGATGCGGGCACCACAGGAGTCGCCGGCCTTGCGCAGCGCGTCCATGTAGTCTTCCAGCGGCTGCACATTCGCCACCGGCGCATAAAAGGGGTTGTGGGGCACATGGTCCCAGCTTTCGAACGGGATCTCGACCTCACCCACCGCCGTCATGCAGCCGCGCAGCACGATGCCGTGCTTCTCGAACAGCCACTTGCGGGCCACCGCCCCGGCCGCCACCGTGGGGGCCGTCAACCGGGCCGACGAACGCCCACCGCCGCGCGGGTCGCGCACGCCGTATTTGTGCCAATAGCTGTAATCGGCATGGCCGGGCCGAAAGCTCTGGGCGATGTTGCTGTAGTCCTTGCTGCGCTGATCGGTGTTGCGGATCAGCAAGGCGATCGGGGTGCCCGTGGTCTGCCCCTCGTACACGCCGGAGAGGATCTCCACCGCATCGGCCTCCTGGCGCTGAGTGACATGGCGGCTGGTGCCTGGGCGGCGCCGGTCCAGCTCGACCTGGATGTCGGCCTCGCTGAGTAGCATGCCCGGTGGGCAGCCATCAATCACGCAGCCGATGGCCGGGCCGTGGGATTCACCAAAGTTGGTGACGGAGAAAAGGGTTCCAAGGGTATTGCCGCTCATCCGGCGATTATCCCAGAGTGGTGCCAAGGCGCTGGCAAGCCGCCGACTCACAGGCCCTGGTCGGCACTCCCTTGCCGAATCCGCTCCGACAACCCTGTTACAGCCTGCTACGATGTATTGAACAGGGGACATCCCAGCGCGAGGCGCCAATGCCATCACGGAATCCATCAGAGCCAGGTCAGCAGGCTGGCCCGCCCGCTGCGGCCACGCCGTTGCTGGTGGCGGGGCAGGCCATGGTGGTTCGCGCGCTGGATGCCAGCGACAGTGCCATCGTGGTCACCGACGCCCGGCGGCGCATCTGCTACGTGAACGAGGGCTTCAGCCGCATGTTCGGCTACCGCCCTGAAGAGGTGCTGGGCCACCCACCAGACGAAGTGTTGCTGGGCCGACACTCCGACCCCCACCTGCCCCAGGCCATCCGCGACGCCCTGGCGCTGCATGGACACACCCGCGTTGAAACCCTGGTCTATGGGCGCAACGGCCAGCCCCGCTGGGTGTCGATGGTGGTCAATCAGACCGCCCAGGTGCTGAACGGCACTCAGTCGATCACCGTGATGAACGACATCACATTGACCAAGATGCACGAAGTGCTGCAGAAAAAAGTGCTCGAAGGCATGGTCAACGAGATGCCGCTGACCGAGTTGATGAACCTGGTCTGCCGCGAGGTCGAACGCATTGCCCCCGAGGTCACGGCCACCATCCTGGCAGTTGATGAGACCGGCTGCGTTCACCCACTGGCGGCCCCCAGCATGCCCCTCTACATCGGTCAGGCCATCGAGGGCATGCCGATCGGCCCCAGCGCAGGCTCCTGTGGTACCGCCGCCTGGCGGGGTGAACCGGTCCTGGTCACCGACATCGAGACCGACCCGCTGTGGGCGGACTACCGGGCCGTCTTTGCACCGACCGGTCTCAAGGCCTGCTGGTCCAGCCCCATCAAGAACCACCAAGGCCAGGTGGTGGGCACCTTTGCCTTCTACTTCCAGGACCGCCGTGTGCCGGACGCGCTGCACCATCGCCTGGTCGAAGTCTGCCTGCACCTGTGCGCGCTGGCCCTGGAGCGCGAGGCCGCGCGGGCACGCATTCACCAACTGGCTTATTTCGACGTGCTCACCGGCCTGCCCAACCGCACCATGTTCCGCCAAAGTGCAGAGCGTGCCCTCGCTCAACTGGACGGGCAAGGAGGCTCGGCCGCCCTGCTCTACATCGACCTGGACCGCTTCAAGCGGGTCAACGACAACCAGGGCCATGCGGCCGGCGACGCCCTGCTGTGCGAGGTGGCGGCCCGACTCATGCGCAGCATCCGTCCACGAGACCTGGCGGGGCGCCTGGCAGGCGACGAGTTTGTGCTGCTGCTCACGGGTTGTGCTGCCGAGCAAGCGGTACAAACCGCCCAGCGGGTGCTGCAAGCCTTGGCCGTCCCGGTTCAGATCGATGGCCAGACCCACCAGCCCCAGGCCAGCATCGGCATCGCCTTGTTCCCCACCGATGGTCAGGATGTCGACACCTTGCTGCGCCATGGCGACCAGGCCATGTACCAGGCCAAGAGCGATTCACGCCACAGCCTGCAGCTCTTCAATGCCGAGATGAACCAGCGCACCCAGGCCCGGGCTGCGCTGGAGCTGGCCCTGCGCCAGGCCCTGCAACTCGGTCA
The DNA here is from genome assembly GCF_058791075.1 of Curvibacter sp. EU05-FHT14A10. Lineage (NCBI taxonomy): Bacteria > Pseudomonadati > Pseudomonadota > Betaproteobacteria > Burkholderiales > Comamonadaceae > Curvibacter > Curvibacter sp. EU05-FHT14A10. Next base: position 84,162 of record NZ_JBYTDE010000001.1, on the reverse strand, counting down.
GTTGAGCCTGCATTACCAGCCTCAGGTCCGCAGCGATGCCGCACAGACCCTGTATGGCGTCGAGGCCCTGATGCGCTGGCAGCACCCTGAATGGGGCATGGTGCCACCCGACCGTTTCATCCCGGTGGCCGAAGAGGCGGGCTTGATCCGCGCCATGACCGACTGGCTGATCGACGAAGTGTGTCTGCAGCTGGTCCGGTGGCGTCAAAGCAACTTGCCCGTGCCCCGGATCGCGCTGAACCTGTCCGCCAAGAGCTTTCACGAAGCTGATTTTTCGGCCCGGATGGAGGCTCGCCTGCGCCAACACGGCCTGCAGCCCGCCGACCTGATGCTGGAAATCACCGAGAGCGTGATGATGGACACCCGCTCCACCACAGCGGCCAACATCCAGGACCTGCATGTGCGGGGGTTTCACCTGTCGCTGGACGATTTTGGCACCGGCTATTCCAGCCTGAGCTACCTGCACCGGCTGCCCATCCGGGAGCTCAAGCTGGACAAGAGCTTTGTGCAAGACCTGTCCACCAGCCAGGCGGCGCGCACGCTCACCCTCTCGGTCATGAGCATTGCCCGCAGCCTTGACATCGAGGTGGTGGCCGAGGGCGTCGAGACGCTGGACCAGAAAAATTGGCTGCAAAGCCAGGGTGGGCCGGTGCTGCAGGGCTACCTGTTCAGCCGCCCCCTGCCTGCGGCCGATGTCGAACGCTGGCTGAAACAGCACCCGAGCCCGGAGCTGGGCTGAGCCCTCCACGAAAAACCGGGCCCACAAGCCCGGTCGTCGACGCCCCGCGCAAGCCGGTGAACGGCCTGCCCAAGTCGGAAGAATCAGCTGGCGCTGTTGTCTTCCTCGGGCCAATCACGGATGTAGGCCTTGAGCATCTTGTTCTCGAAGTTCTGGCTGTCCACGACGGCCTTGGCCACGTCATAGAAACTGATCACCCCCATCAGCATGCGCTGGTTCATCACCGGCATGTAGCGCGCATGACGGTCCAGCATCATGCGGCGCACCTCGTCGAGGTCGGTCTCCGAGGTGCAGGTCAGGGGGTGGTCATCCATGGCGCTGCGCACCAGGGTTGTGCCAACGCCGCCGCCGTTCCTCACCACGGTCATGATGACTTCGCGAAAGGTCAGCATGCCGACCAGGTCGCCATGCTCCATGACCACCAGCGAGCCGATGTCTTTCTCGGCCATGATCTGGACGGCCTTGGCCAGAGGTTCGTCGGGGGTGGCGGTGTAGAGCGTGTTGCCCTTTACCCGGAGGATGTCGCTGACTTTCATGTTTCGTCTCCTGGCGATTGATTGGAAAGAATATAACGAAGAAATCCCCGTTCGCCGACCGATTTTGCAACCTGCATGACACAGGTTCGACCCGTTGGGTGTCCAAATCACGGCAAGCTCTGCGTGTGCGCACGCGGGCCACACCGAGCAGGCCTTTTATGATGATGCGCTCGCACACAAGACGAGAAATCAGAGGAGACCCTGCATGGCCGGCTATTCAGACCCCGGGTTCGACACCCTGGCACTTCACGCGGGCGCGGCGCCCGACCCCAGCACCGGCGCCCGCGCCGTGCCCATCCACCTGAGCACCTCCTTTGTGTTCGAGTCCAGCGACCACGCAGCCGCCCTGTTCAACCTGGAGCGCGCTGGCCATGTCTACTCACGCATCTCCAACCCGACCAATGCGGTGCTGGAGCAGCGCGTGTCAGCGCTCGAAGAAGGCATTGGGGCCATCACCACGGCCAGCGGCCAGGCGGCCCTGCACCTCAGCGTGGCCACGCTGATGGGGGCCGGCTCGCACATCGTCGCGTCCACGGCCCTGTATGGCGGCTCGCAGAACCTGTTGCACTACACGCTGCGCCGCTTCGGCATCGAGACCACCTTTGTCAAGCCAGGTGACATCGATGGCTGGCGCGCCGCCGTGCGCCCCAACACCAAGTTGTTCTTTGGCGAGACCGTGGGCAACCCGGGTCTGGACGTGCTGGACATTCCCACCGTGGCCTCGATCGCCCACGAGGCGGGCGTGCCCCTGCTGGTCGACTCCACCCTCACCTCGCCTTACCTGATCAAGCCCCTGACGCTGGGGGCCGATCTGGTCTATCACTCGGCCACCAAGTTTCTGTCCGGTCATGGCACGGTGATCGGCGGCATTGTGGTCGACGGCGGCAGCTTCGACTGGGACGGCCCGGCCGCGGCAGGCCGCTTCAGCGAGCTGACCCAGCCCTACGACGGCTTCCACAACATGGTGTTCAGCGAAGAATCCACCGTCGGGGCCTTTTTGCTGCGCGCCCGGCGCGAAGGCCTGCGCGACTTCGGCGCCTGCCTGAGCCCGCATTCCGCGTGGCTGATCCTGCAAGGCATCGAGACCCTGCCCCTGCGCATGGAGCGGCACATGAGCAACACCGCCCGGGTGGTCGAGTTCCTGGCCAGCCAGCCTTTTGTGTCGCGCGTTGGCCATCCGCTGCTCGAATCGCACCCCAGCCATGCCCTGGCCGAACGCCTGCTGCGCTTCGGTGCCCGCGGCGCCGGCTCGGTGTTCAGCTTCGACCTCAAGGGCAACCGCGAGCAGGGCAAGAAGTTCATCGAGGCGCTCAAGCTGTTCAGCCACCTGGCCAATGTGGGCGACTGCCGCTCGCTGGTGATCCACCCGGCCAGCACCACCCATTTCCGCATGAGCGACGAGGCCCTGGCGGGCGCCGGCATCAGCCAGGGCACCATCCGCCTGTCCATCGGACTGGAAGACCCCGACGATCTCATCGATGACCTCAAGCGGGCCCTCAAGGCCGCAGAAAAGGCGGGGAGCTGAGCCATGATCCTCAACGTCAACGGACACGACACCTATTGCTACACCGGGGGCAAGGCCTTCAACCCGGCCCAACCCACCGTGGTCTTCATCCACGGGGTGCTGAACGACCACAGCGTGTGGATTCTGCAAAGCCGCTACCTGGCCAACCACGGCTGGAACGTGCTGGCCATCGACCTGCCCGGCCACTGCCGCAGCGCCGGCGAGGCACCGGCCAGCGTGGAACAGGCCGCCACCTTCATCGGCGAGCTGCTGCAGGCCGCAGGCGTCGACCAGGCGGCGCTGGTGGGGCACAGCTGGGGTTCGCTGATCGCGCTGCAGGCAGCCGCCCAGCTCCAGCAACGCATCAGCCACCTGGTGCTGGTGGGCTGCGCCTTTCCCATGAAGGTGTCACCGGCCCTGCTCGAAAGCTCGCTCAGCGAGCCCGAGAAGGCGCTGCGGATGATCAACGTGTTTTCGCGCAGCACCCTGTGCGCGCCCCCGTCCACCCTGGGGCCGGGCACCTGGGTGTTTGGCGGCGGCATGGCGCTGGGCCGCCGCGTGCTGCGCAGCAACCCCCAGGTGAACGTGTTCCACCGCGGGTTCCAGGCCTGCGACCAGTACGCCGGCGGCATGCAAGCCATGGCCGATCTCAGCTGCCCAGTGCTGTTCGTGCTGGGCACGCAAGACCAGATGACACCACCCAAGGCGGCCCAGGGCCTGATCCAGGCCGGCCAGGCCGCGGGCAAGGCGGTGCGCAGCGTGAACGTGCCGGTTGGCCATCACCAGATGAGCGAAGCCCCCGACGACACGCTGTTCGCGATCCGGGATTTCCTGAGGGCCTGAAGACACACGGGCGACAGCGACCGACGACTGGGGCTGCCTAGACTGCCCCAACCCAGGAGCCGCCCCATGTCCTCAGCCCAAGCCAGCACCGAAAGCAGCCCGCTCACCCGCAGCGTCGACCCACGCCAGTTCACCCGCTTTGCTGATTTTTACCCCTTCTACCTCGGCGAGCACAGCAACCGCACCTGCCGGCGCCTGCACTTTCTGGGCTCCACGCTGAGCCTGGTGTGTCTGGCGATGCTGGCCGTCACGGGCCGCCCCCAATACCTGCTGTACGGATTGCTGTGCGGCTACGGCCTGGCCTGGGTGGGGCATTTCGTGTTCGAGAAGAACAAACCCGCCAGCTTCAAGCGACCGCTTTACAGTTTCATGGGCGACTGGGCCATGTACCGCGACATCTGGCTGGGGCGGGTGCCGTTCTGAAAAGCGCCACGCCGCTCAAGGCAGCGCATCGGCCATTGTGAGATCCGACAGACCGGCCTTCTGCCAGAACGGATCGATGCTGCTCTTGTGCTGCAGCAGCAGGCGCTCCAGCAGTGGCGCGAGTGAGGTGCTTTCGGGCGCAGCCAACAGCACATGGCGCGCCACGGGCGAGCCCTCATCCACCTGCAGCAGGCCCACCCAGTCGAGATCGCACAGGGTTTCCAGCACCGGCTCCAGTTGCAGGCTGTCCACCTGCAGAACAGCGGCAAGCTCAGGCAGGCTGAGCCCATGGTGGGGCTGCCCGCGCGCCCGGCGCAAATGCTCCAGCACCTCCAGCGACAGCTGAAATGTCCAGCCCGCGCCCGTGCCATAGCGGGCCACCCCCGACAACAGGCTGGGCAGGTAGGCCGTGGTCACCGCCCCCAGCAACACGATGACCCAGGCCACGTAGATCCAGATCAGCAGAATCGGGAAGGTGGCAAACGCCCCATACACCGCCGAATAGGTGGGCACCTGCGCCATGTAGACGGCCAGCGCCTTCTTGGCCAACTCCATGCACAGGGACACAAACAGGCCCCCCGTCCAGGCGTGCGCCCACTTGACCTGGGTGTTGGGCACGAAGTGGTACAGCCCGGCCAGGCCGGCCGCCAACACCAGGAATTCGACCGAATCCAGCAGCACCCGGATCGGGGCCGGCAGGCCCGACACCAGGCCACGCGAGGCACTCATCACGTACGAGGTCAGTGCCAGGCTCATGCCCAGCACCAGGGGCCCGAGCGTGAGCGCGGCCCAGTAGATCAGCACCCGCTGGCCCAGCTTGCGCGGACGCCGCACACGCCAGATGTTGTTCAACGTGCGGTCGATGGTCAGGATCAGGGTCAGCGCCGTCACCAGCAGGGCCGACAGGCCCACCACCCCCAACTGACTGGCCTTGCTGGAAAACTGGGTCAGGTAGCCCAGCACCTGGCGGGAGATGGTCTCGGGCACCAGGCTCTCGATCAGCCAGCGCTGCAACACGCCCTGCACCTGGCCAAAGATCGGGAAGGCCGTGAACACCGCCAGGGCCACGGTCACCAGCGGCACCAGTGCCAGGGTGGTGGTGAAGGTGAGGCTGCTGGCGGTCAGGCCCAGACGGTCCTCGCGAAAACGTTCGCGCAGCGTCAAGGCCGTCACACGCCAAGGAAAGCGCATCAGGCTGCGCCAGACATGCCTCAGCTCCAACATCAGGCGTAACGACCAGGGGCGTCGGGAGGAAGTGGAACGGGCAGACTCGAACATGGCCGCTATGATGCCATCGCCATGACACAGCCTGATCGCACCGCCCCCCTCCATTCGCCGGTTCACGCCCCCCTCCCAACTGAAACCGCGCTTTCTTCTGACCCATCGGTACGGCTGACCCGATGGCTGGCCGTCGGCAGCCTGATCGGATTGATCGCCCTGGGCCTGGCCTGGGAGCTGGTGCTGGCCCCGGTGCGCCCCGGTGGCTCGCTGCTCGCGCTCAAGGTGCTGCCGCTGTGCATCCCGCTGGCGGGCCTGCTGAAAAACCGCATGTACACCTACCGCTGGGTCAGCCTGCTGGTGTGGCTGTATTTCACCGAAGGCGTGGTACGTGCCTACGGCGACCGCGCACCCGGCGCCTGGCTGGCCGCGCTGGAGGTGCTGCTGTGCCTCAGCCTGTTTGCCGCCTGCGCCCTGCATGTGCGCCTTCGCCTGCGCAACGCGCGCCTGGCTCAGGCCCCGCAGTCTCCTACAACCCCTCCGAACTGAACCGGGCCGATCGGCCCCCCTACGACCATGTCTGCCCAACTGATCACCGAACTCACCCGCATCGTCGGCGCTGCCCATGTGCTGACCCATGACGACCCTGCCACCGACCTCAGCGCCTGGGAGCAGGATTGGCGCCGTCGCTCGCGCGGCACGGCCCTCGCTGTGGTGCGTCCGGCCAACACCGCCGAGGTGGCGGCCGTGGTCAAGGCCTGTGGGGCAGCGGGCGCGCCCTTGGTACCCCAGGGGGGCAACACCGGCCTGGCCGTGGGGTCCATCCCCGATGACAGCGGTCGACAGGTGGTGCTCAGCCTCACGCGCATGAATGCCGTGCGTCAACTCGATCCGAACAACCTCACCTTCACCGTCGAGGCCGGCTGCATCCTGCAGAACCTGCAGGCAGCGGCCGAGCAGGCCGGCTACCTGTTTCCGCTCAGCCTGGCGGCCGAAGGCAGTTGCACCATCGGCGGCAACCTGGGCACCAATGCCGGGGGCACCCAGGTGCTGCGTTACGGCAACACCCGCGAGCTGTGCCTGGGCCTCGAAGTGGTCACGGCCCAAGGGGAGGTCTGGGACGGCTTGAGCGGCCTGCGCAAAGACAACACCGGCTACGACCTGCGCGACCTGTTCATCGGCAGCGAAGGCACGCTGGGCGTGATCACCGCGGCCACCCTGAAGCTCTTTCCCCAGCCCGCGGCCTGCCTGACCGCCTGGGCCGCCGTGCCCTCGCTCGAGGCTGCGGTCAGCCTGCTGGGCCTGGCCCACCAACAACTGGGCGCCGGACTGACCGGCTTCGAGGTCATGGGCCAGTTCGCGCTCAGCCTGGTGGGCAAGCACATGCCCCAGCTGCGCGTGCCCTTTCTGGGCCAGGCCGATGCCCCCTGGGGGGTGTTGCTGGAGAACTCCGACAGCGAATCAGAGACCCACGCCCGCGAACGCTTCGAGACGCTGCTCGAACAGGCGCTGGAACAAGGCCTGGTGCTCGATGCCGTGGTGGCCGAAAACCTGACACAGGCCCACCAGCTGTGGCATGTGCGCGAGAGCATCCCGCTGGCCCAGGCCGAGGAAGGCCTGAACATCAAGCACGACATCAGCATCCCGGTGTCGCGCATCCCGGCCTTCTGCGCCGAGACCGATGCGCTGCTGCAACGCGAGATCCCGGGCGTGCGCCTGGTCAACTTCGGCCACCTGGGCGACGGCAACCTGCACTACAACGTGCAGGCCCCCGCCGAGGGCGACCCCAAGGTGTTTCTGCGCGAACAGGAAGAGCGTGTCAACACCCTGGTGTACGACCAGGTGCAGCGCTACCAGGGCTCGATCTCGGCCGAGCACGGCGTGGGCTCACTCAAGCGCGACAAGCTGCCCCATTACAAATCGCCGGTGGCGCTGGAGCTGATGCGGGCCATCAAGCGCGCCCTGGACCCGCACAACCTCATGAACCCGGGCCGGGTGATCGAGGTTTGACCCCAGGTTTTCACACCCCCAAGGAATCCCCATGCCTCTGAATCAGGAACTCTTCGATGCCGGCCTGAAAACCCGCCGTGAAGTGCTGGGCAGCGAGTACGTCGACGCCGCCATCGCCAATGCCGACGCCTTCACCCGCCCGCTGCAGGAGCTGGTCACCCAGTACGCCTGGGGCGAGATCTGGAACCGGCCCGGCCTGGACCGCCGGACCCGCAGCCTGCTCAACCTGGCCATGCTGACCGCGCTGAACCGCCCGCACGAGCTCAAGCTGCACCTGCGCGGTGCTCTGACCAACGGCGTCACCCGCGAGGAGATCCAGGAGGTGTTCCTGCAGACCGCCATCTACTGCGGTGCCCCTGCCGCCATCGACAGCTTCCGCACGGCCAAAGAGGTGTTCAAGGAAGTGGACGCCGCGGCGCAGGGCGCACAGGGCTGATCCACCACGCACCGCTCAATCCAGCCGTTCGACCGCTGACAGCGTGAGCTGGCCGTCAATCAAGGCGGCTCGGGGCTCGTAGGCGCGCAGCACCAGCCGGAAGGCCCCCTGGGGCGCCGGCAGCCAATTGCGGGCCTGCTCGGCCGTGGCGGGTGCTGCGTGCTGGATGATCAGATCCACCGCCCCGTCGGCCTCCATCCGCAGACCCGGCGTGCGGTCGCCGATGGCGTAGCGCCGCAAGGCGTTGGCGCTGAAGAACAGGCGCCCGTCGGACTCGACCTCATACATCGACAGCGACCAGAAAGCATTCACCGGCAAGCCCCCTGCGGGCAGACGCAGACGGTAACGGTGTGCGCCGCTCAGGGCCTGGCCCTGGGCATCGACACCGGTGCTGGGGTAAACCGACTCCACGGGCTCCAGGGCCAGCAGGCCACTGAGCGCGATGCGCGCCCGGTAGGTGTAATCGGTGCCGAACTGACCCAGGTTGGCCTGACCGTAGCGCCAGCCATTGACTGTGCGGCCCGACGACAGGGCTCCGGCCTTGAGTTCGGCCAGCAAGCCAGGCAAGGACTGCGTCCAGAGCGCCTGAACCGCGGGTGACAGGCCGTCCCACCCGCAGGTGGCGCCACACACCCCCACCGCCGCCAGGCGGCTCAGCAAGGCCTGTTCGTAGGCCGGCGGAGGGTTGCGCACCAACATCCGATTGGCCAGGTCTACAAAGGCCTGTGGGGTCGGGCCCAGGGGGGGCGCAGCGTCCCAGACCGGTGCCTGGGGGGGGGTGGCCAGGGCCTCGGCCCCCAATTGGTCCTGCAGGCGGTGCACGGCCGGCAGATCGTCTGGCCCATCGACCAGGAGGCGCGCCAGCACCAGCACATCGTTGGACGGTGCGCGGATCACACGGGCTGCCGCAGGCATGGGTCCCGGCCAGTCGGGCCCGACCAGCACATGACGGCTGGCCTGGCTGCCGTTCAGCCGGCGCCCCAGCATCGCAAAGTTGTTGCCCACCATGTCGATGAAAGCCAGCGAGTGGTATCGCCCGGCCATGTCGGGCAGCGACAGCGCCCAGGGGCCCTGGCGCAGGTCCAGCCAGAGCAGCGAGTACAGCGTGTCGACGTTGGGGGTGGTGACCTGCCGGCTCTCCGGGCCGGCCAAGGCGCGGCGATGTTGCCACGTGGGGCTCGGCAGGGTCTCGGTTCCTGCGCCCAGTGACGCCGCCCGCAGGCGCCCCATCGCCACCAGTGGGTAGGCATAGTCGAAGGCCTGGGCCACCAGGGTGGCTGGGTCGTCCGGTGCGGTCCCGGTCAAACCACCTGCGGCCACAGGGGCCGCACAGCCCAGGGCACTGGCCAGCACCGAGGCCGCAGCCAGGGCCGGACGCGAAGACAACAGAGACAGCAACATGGTCGGTTCTCCCTTCATCAAAAACGGGTTCAGGCAGGCCCTGGCAGATCGCCTTGCGCCGGCGGGCCTGGACAAACGGCACAGGACCTGGCCATTCTGCGAGGACCACGCCAAGCCCCCCTGCCGGTCAGCCAGGGCATCTGGACAGAAGGTCCAGTGCGGCCCCAGTGAGCTGGCCGCCGGCGAACACCCTAAAATCGCCGGTCACCCACAGCCCACCCCGCCCGCCCCATGACTCAAGCGACCCACCGCCCTGTTCGTTCCCAGTACGAAGATTTCATGCGCCACGTCCACACCACCGGCGTGGCCAAGGGCGACCGCACCGGCACGGGCACCACCAGCGTGTTCGGCTACCAGATGCGCTTTGACCTGAACGAGGGCTTTCCGCTGGTCACCACCAAGAAAGTGCACCTGCGATCCATCATCCAGGAGCTGCTGTGGTTCCTCACCGGGTCGAGCAACAACCAATGGCTCAAGGAGCGCGGCGTCACGATCTGGGACGAATGGGCACGCGAAGACGGCGATCTGGGCCCGGTCTACGGTGTGCAATGGCGCAGCTGGCCGACGCCGGACGGCGGCCACATCGACCAGATCGCCGAAGTGATCAAGACCCTCAAGAGCAACCCCGACTCGCGCCGCATCATCGTGAGCGCCTGGAACGTGGCCGAGCTGGACAAAATGGCGCTGATGCCCTGCCATGCGTTCTTCCAGTTCTATGTGGCACCGGCCCAGGGCCCGGGTGAGCGCGCTCGCCTGTCCTGCCAGCTGTACCAGCGCAGCGCCGACATCTTTCTGGGCGTGCCCTTCAACATCGCCAGTTATGCGCTGCTGACCCACATGGTGGCCCAGCAATGCGACCTCGATGTGGGCGACTTCATCTGGACGGGGGGCGACTGCCACATCTACAGCAACCACCACGAGCAGGTGGAAACCCAATTGGCCCGCACCCCCTACCCCTACCCCACGCTGCGCATCCTGCGCCGTCCAGACAGCCTCTTTGACTACCAGTACGAAGACTTCGAAGTGGTGGATTACCAGTGCCACCCCGCCATCAAGGCGCCGGTCGCCGTCTGAGGAGCCTGCCCATGCCTTTGAACCTGATTTTTGCCCGGGCCGCGAATGGCGTGATCGGCCGTGACAACGCCCTGCCCTGGCACCTGCCCGAGGATCTGGCCCACTTCAAGCGAACCACCCTGGGCTGCCCCGTCATCATGGGGCGGCGCACCTGGGATTCGCTGCCACCACGTTTTAGGCCCCTGCCCGGGCGCCAGAACATCGTACTGAGCCGCGACCCGGCCTGGACCGCCGCAGGCGCCAGCCGCGCCAGCTCACTGGCCGAGGCCCTGGCCCAATTGCCGCCCGATCAGGAGGTGTGGGTGATCGGTGGGGCCGAGGTGTATGCCCAGGCGCTGCCATTGGCCGACCGGGCCGTGGTCACCGAAATCGATCAGGACTTCGAAGGCGACGCCTACGCGCCACAATTCGGCCCAGCCTGGACCGAGGTGGCACGCGACACACCGCCGTCATCGGGCGGCCTGACATTCAGTTTTGTCACCTACACACAACAACGAGGAGCTTGATATGTCCGGACACGGATTCCACGTCCACGGCCCGCACGACCATGAGCTGGAGCACGCAGCCCAGCACGGTGGCGACCGCATGACCAACCAGATCGCGATGTTCACCGCCATCATTGCCACGGTCGGCGCCATGTTTTCCTACATGGGTGGTGCGACCCAGGCCAACGCCGGGCTGTACAAGAACAACGCGGCCATCAAGAAGACCGAAGCCTCCAACCAGTGGAATTACTTCCAGTCCAAGAGCACCAAGCAATCGCTGGCCGAACTGGCCCGTGACCTGGCACCCGAAGACAAGAAGGCCACCTACCAGGCCAAGGTCGAGCGCTACGACAAAGAAAAGAACGAGATCAAGGTGGTGGCCGACAAGCTGGAAGCCGAAGCCAAGCAGTGGGATGAACAATCCGACGAGCAGATGCACCTGCACCACCGCTGGGCCCAGTCGACCACCGCGCTGCAAGTGGCCATCGCGCTGGCGGCGATTGCCCTGCTGACCAAGAAGCGCTGGCTGCAGTACGGCATGTTCGGCGTGGCCGGTGTCGGTGTCGCCATCGGTGCCGCCGCAATGCTGCACATCTGACGCGAGCGACAGAAGACCCGACCAAAAAAACGGGCTCCTCGGAGCCCGTTTCTCATGGTGCCGGCAATTTGAACAAGGCCTGCAGGGTTTGCGCCACCGAGGCCCTGGCCCGCTCGGTGGCCGCCGGATCATGCCCCACGTGAGGATCGCGCTGCACACAGGCGTCCTGGTAGCTGAACACCTGACCCGTGGCCTGGTTCACCAGGCGCCCAGGCGCTTCTTCGCGGATGCTGCAGGCCCGCACCGTCTGCGACCCCTTGGCCGGCACCGCAGGCTGTGGCGCCAGAGGCGAATCAAAACCGTGGTGCGCCCCTTCGTACAGGGTGATCTGCACGTCCTGCCCGGCCTTCTGCAGGCGTTCGACATAGGCCTGGCACGGTGCCGCGGGGTTGTAGTCGTCGGCCAGGCCATGGTGGATGCGCACCGGGGCGTCAAGCTGCAGATCGCCCTGGTACTGGGTCATGCAGTCGGGGTAGAAGGGGATGTAGGCCGCATAGCGGATGCCACTGCGGTTCCAGGCCTCGTTGAAGCGCTTCAGGCTGGCAAACAAGGTGGCCTGGCCGCCGCGCGAGAAACCCATCAGCACCACCCTTTGCGGATCGATGCGCGGGTGCTTGGCCAGCAGCTCCAGCGCCCGATAGGCATCCAGCGACAGGTTGAGGCGCCCCAACTGGGCCTGATTGGCCCCGGTGGTGGTGATGCCGCGGCCGGTGAAGCCATCAATGGCCAGCGTGGCGATGCCCATGGCATTCAGGTCACGGGCCCACATCTCGCCGTTCGCGCCCATGCCGCTGGAGCCATGCACCAGCACCACCGCCGGCTGACGACCCGGCACATTGGCCAGGCGCAACTCGGCCCCCACCGTGACGGGCTGGCCTGCCGCAGCATTGCCCGTCAGAAAGTCGGCATCGCTGAGGGTCAGGCTGGGCAGCGCGTGCAGCTCGACCCGGCTCGCCAGGGTTTTGGGATCGGGCAAGGGGCTCAGGGCTTGGGCCGCCGTGGCCCACGACAAGGCCCCGATCAAAAGCCCCAGTCCTGCCAGCGCGGGCCGCAGCCGGGTCGAGATGAACCTCATGAAAAGTCTCCTTCAGGTGTGTCGCGGGATGGCCGGTTCGGTCCGGGCTCAGGCGAACAGGGTCTTGTACTGATCGCGCAGCAGGTTCTTCTGCACCTTGCCCATGGTGTTGCGCGGCAGCTCGGCCACCACGAAGCACTGCTTGGGAATCTTGAAGTTGGCCAGCTGGCTCTTCAGCGTGGCGATCACCTGGGCCGCTTCGAGCGCGGCGCCGGGCTTGGCAATCACCACCGCCACGCCGACCTCACCAAAATCGGGGTGCGGCACGCCCACCAGGGCGCTCTCGGCCACGCCGGGCATCTCGTTGATGTAGCTTTCGATCTCGGCGGGGTAGACGTTGTAGCCGCCGCTGATGATCAGGTCCTTGGCCCGGCCCACAATGGTGACGTAGCCCCGTTCGTCCACCTTGCCCACGTCACCGGTCTTGAAGTAGCCGTCGGATGTGAACTCTTCGGCGGTCTTTTCGGGCATGCGCCAGTAGCCCTTGAACACATTCGGGCCCTTGACCTGGATGCCGCCGATCTCGCCCACGGGCAGAGCCGCCCCCTCGTCAGACTGCACGCGCAGCGACACCCCGGGCAGGGGGAAGCCCACCGTGCCGCCACGGCGTTCCGCCTGGCCACCGTGCCGGGCATCGGCCGCGTAGGGGTTGGAGGTCAGCATGATGGTCTCGCTCATGCCGTAACGCTCCAGGATGGTGTGGCCGGTGCGGTCCTGCCACTCCTTGAAGGTTTCGATCAGCAAGGGGGCCGAACCCGCGATGAAGAGACGCATGTGCGAGGCCGCCTCGCGCGTGAGGCCCGGGTCGGCCAGCAGGCGCACATACAGCGTGGGCACGCCCATGAACACCGTGGCCTCGGGCATCTTGCGGATCACCAGCTTGGGGTCGAACTTGGCCAGCCAGATCATCTTGCTGCCATTGATGAGCGCACCGTGAATGGCCACAAACAGGCCGTGCACGTGGAAGATGGGCAACGCGTGGATCAACACGTCGCCCGGCTGCCAGCCCCAGTAATCCTTGAGCATCACGGCGTTGCTGAGCATGTTGCCGTGGCTCAGCATGGCGCCCTTGCTGCGGCCGGTGGTACCGCTGGTGTACAGGATGGCGGCCAGGTCATCGGCGGCACAGCTCGCCGGCTTGTGTTCGTCGCCGAAATGGGCAGCACGCTCCAGCAGCGAACCGGTGCGGTCGTCGTTCAGCGTGAAGACATGGGCCGTGCCCGCCTTGAAGGCGATCTTGCTGACCCAGCCGAAGTTGGCCGGGCTGCACACCACCACCGAGGGCTCGGCGTTGCCGATGAAATACTCGATCTCGGCGCTCTGGTAGGCCGTATTGAGGGGCAGAAATACATAGCCAGCACGCAAGGTGGCGAGGTACAGCACCATGGCCTCGACCGATTTCTCGACCTGCACTGCCACACGCGCGCCGGCCGGCAGGTTCAGCGAGGCCAGCAGGTTGGCCATGCGGGCCGTGGCGTGATCGAGGTCGCGCCAGGTGTAGAAAAGGCCGTTGTCGGTTTCCACCGCCGTGGCGTCCAGGTCGGCAGGGAACTGCGCCCGCAGGGCCGCAAACAGGTTCTGGTTGGTCGTCATGATGAAAGCAGGAAGAAAAAAGATGGGAGGGTCAAAGACCGGTCTCAGAAGGCCGGTGGGCGCTTGGCCAGAAAGGCGGCAATGCCCTCGCGGTGCTCGGCACTGTCGGCATAGGCGTAGGCCTGGTCGAGCAGGGCCTGGGGCAGCGCCGGGGCCAGTGCACGCAGGGTCTGTTTGTTGAGGCGGGCGGCCTGGGGTGCCAATGTGGCGATGCGGGCCGCACTCTGGCGGGCATCAGCGGCCACCTGATCGTCGGGCAGCAGGCGGGTCAGAAAGCCCCGCGCCAGCAGCGTGGGGGCATCGAGCGTGGCGGCCTCCAGCAGCATCTGGCGCACCGAGAGTTCGCCTGCCGCGGCCCGCACCAGGGCCACCTCGCGCGGTGCCATCGGAAAGCCCAGGCGGGCGATGGGTGCGCCAAAACGGGCCGATGCCCCTGCCAGACGCAGGTCACAGGTGCTGGCCAGCTCCACCCCGGCCCCCATGCAGGCACCCTCGATGCAGGCGATCAGCGGCACATCGCAGGCCAGCATGGCCGACAGGCCACCCCACACCTCCACCTCGTGGAAATGACGCAGAGCCGCCTCGTCAAAGCGGAAATCGGGGTACTCGGAAATGTCGCCACCGGCGCAGAAATGCCCGCCCTCGCCACGCAGCACAATGCAGCGCACATCGTCGCGGGCCTGCAGGTCGACAAAGGCCTGGCGCAGCTGCCGCCACATGGGGCGTGACATGGCGTTGAGCTTGCCTGGATTGGACAGGATCACCTGCACCACCCCTGGCAGGGCTTCTCCTTCAAAGCCCGGCTCGACCCGTACCTGTGCTGACATGCGTTGACCTTTCTGGATGGGATGAAGTTGTCAATCGAGCTTGGCGCCGGAGGCCTTGACCACCGCTGCCCAGCGCTTGATTTCGCCGTTCACGAACGCCCCGAATTGCTGCGGGGTGCTGGCCGTGAATTCGGCGCCATTTTGGGCCCAGGCGGCCTTGATTTCTTCAGACTGCCCCAACACGCGCACCTGCTCGACGATCTGGGCCTGCAAGTCGGCCGGTGTGCCCTTGGGCGCCCACAGGCCATACCAGGTGGTGACGGTGTAGTCGGGCAGGCCGAGCTCGGCCGCGCAGGGCACGTCCGGAAAGGCGGGGTTGCGCTTGGCCCCCGACACCATCAAGGCCTTGATGCGCCCGCCCTTGATGTGCCCAGCCGACGAGCCCAGGCCGTCAAACACCATGTCGACATTGCCGGCCATCAGGTCTTGCAGCGCCGGCCCGGCGCCCCGGTAAGGAATGTGGGTGATGAACGTCCGGGTCTGGAGCTTGAACAGCTCACCGGCCAGGTGGTGCGAGGTACCGCCCCCTGCCGAGCCGAAGTTGAATTGCCCCGGCGCGGCACGCACCGCCGCCAGAAAGGCCTTGAAGTCGCCAGGCACTTTCTTGGGGTTGACCACCAGCACCTGGGGCACATTGGCCAGCAAGGCCAGCGGAATGAAGTCTTTTTCGAGGTCGTAATCGAGTTTGGGATAGACCGAGGGCGCAATCGCATGGTGCACGCCGCCCATGAACAGGTTGTAGCCATCGGGCGCGGCGCGGGCCGCAATGCCCGCTCCCAGCGTGCCCCCGGCGCCACCCCGGTTGTCCACGATGAGCTGTTTGCCGGTCTGCTTGGAGAAGGCCGCCGACAGCGGCCGGGCAAAGGCGTCGGTGCCCCCGCCCGCCGGAAACGGCACCACCATGTTGACGGGCTTGGCCGGCCAGGGGCTCTGTGCCCAGGCCTGGCCCAGGCCGGCCAGTGGCCCCAGGGCAGCGGTGCTGCCCAACAGGGATGCGGTGCGCAACAGGGCGCGGCGTTGGATCGATGGGTTCATGTCGGTCTGTCTCCAGTCGTGATAGGTTTCGGGCGGCCTTCATGGTGCCGTCCCGGCTCAGGGAATGCCCGGCCTGAAGCCGCCCGAGTGCCCCTTGAGCACCCTGTGCGGCAGGCCGGCTTCAGGGCTTGAGCAGGGCCTCGATCTCGGGGGCCATGGGGATGCGCCCCTGGGCCAACTGGCCCCGGTGCTTGTCCAGGCGCTTGAGGTCATACAGGTAGTTGACCATCAGGCCATACGACTGTTTGAGCCCCTTGGATGAGGGATCACCGGCCCAGTTCAGCCGTTCGACCCGGGCGCCATTGCCCAGGTGGAAGCGTGCCACCGGGTCCAGCGGCTTGCCCTCTTGCCACTCGGCCCCCAGGTACTGGGCGGCACAGCGCAGCAGCAACTGGCGCAAGGGCGACTTGGCCTCCAGGGCCAGCGGCTTGTCCAGGGCCCCCAGCACATGTTCAGCGCTCGGCGGCTCGAAACTGACAGCCCGCCCCAGCTCGCGCAGCGCTCGCTCGTCCAGGCGCTCCAGCTGGGCCGCCAGGTGACGCTGCAGCCAGGACCGCAGGCCCGGAATGGGCGACAGGGTGGCAAAGGTCTTGAGCTTGGGGAACTCGTCCTTGAGTGTCTCGACCACGCGCTTGATCAGCGAGTCGCCGAAGCTCACGCCGCGCAAGCCGACCTGGGTGTTGCTGATCGAATAGAAGATCGCCGTGGTGGCCTTCTGCAGGTCTGCGGCCGCCGCCGACTCATCGAGCAGGGGCACGATGTCGCTGGCCATGTCGTCCAGCAGGGCCACCTCGATGAAGATCAGGGGGACCTCAGGCAGGCGCGGGTGAAAGAAGCCATAGCAGCGGCGATCGCTGTCGAGGCGGTTCTTCACGTCGGCCCAGCTCTTGATGTCGTGCACGGCCTCGTACTGGATCAGCTTCTCGATCAATGACGCAGGAGAATCCCAGCTGATGCGGCGCAGGTCCAGAAAACCCACATCGAACCAGGTGGAAAACATGTACTCCATCTCGACATCGAGGGCCTGCAGGCGCTTGTCTGCCTTGAGATGGGATTGCAGCTCGGCGC
Source organism: Curvibacter sp. EU05-FHT14A10 (assembly GCF_058791075.1). NCBI lineage: Bacteria > Pseudomonadati > Pseudomonadota > Betaproteobacteria > Burkholderiales > Comamonadaceae > Curvibacter > Curvibacter sp. EU05-FHT14A10. The sequence goes on along the minus strand of NZ_JBYTDE010000001.1, from coordinate 67,297 downwards.
GCAGATCGACCAGAAACTGCACCCCGCCCGGGTAGACACTGAAGCGCTGCAGCAGGCGCCGGCGTGGCGACACGGTGGCGCGGCGGTAGTGCACCTCGGCCACGGCCTCGTCAGCGGTCCCCACCGCGGCCGCAAAACGGGCCTGGGCCTCGCGGGCCTTGTCGGCGTCGGCCACAAACATCTCGCTCATCAACAGCCACAGATCGCGCCGGCGGGCCGGTGTGGCCCCTTGGTACCAGACCGCCAGGGCTGCGGCCCGGCGCCCGCCCTCGACCTCGCTGACCCGCGGGTCGACGATGCCGCGCAGTTCCTCCAGGGCGCGCCGCAACATGCGTGGCGACAAAGCCTCGTCGCCCTGGCGCAGGGTGGCGTCCAGGCGCTCGCGGGTGCTGCGTTGGGCCGGCTTGCCACGCGGGCTGGGCGCCGGTGCACTGCCGGGGCCCCGCAAGGGGGGCGTGGGTGCGTCGCTCTTCACCGGAGCGCCCGCAGCCGCATCATCCTTGGCCAGAGCGGCAGGCAACAGTTTGGAGACACGGCGGCTGATCCAGGTGGTAGTGGCGTTCATGCGAGCACTCGGCTGGGTTGTTGACGGGCCAGATCACGCAGCGCCTCACGCTGACGCAACAAATGGGTTCTCATGGCGGCCTCGGCCCCTTCGGGATCGCGGGCCGTCAAAGCCGCCAGCACCGCCAGGTGCTCGGACAGGCTTTGGCCGATGCGCCCCGGGGCCTGCAAGGACTGCAGGCGGGCCAGGCGCAGGATCTTGCGCAAATCACCAATCGTCTGGGCCAGCCAGCGGTTGTCGGCCAGGCGGATGATGGCCTCGTGGATCTGGTAATTGACCTGGTAGTACTCGGTCAGTTGCTGGGCCTGCGCGCAGGCCTGCAGTTGTTGGTGCAAGACCGCCAGTGCGGCCAGGTCGGCGTCGTTGACATGGCGGGCTGCCTCGTAGGCGCAGCGCCCCTCCAGCAAGGCGATGAGGGGGAATATCTCGTCCAGGTCACGCTCGGTCACCTCGTTGACGAAACAGCCACGGCGCGGCTCGTGGCGCAACAGGCCCTCGGCGCTCAGCACCTTCAAGGCCTCGCGCAGGGGGGTGCGAGAGATGGACAGGCGCTCGCACAGGGCCACCTCGTCCAGAAACATGCCCGGCGCCAGTTCGCCATTGAAGATGCGCTCACGCAACTGATCGGCCACCTCGCTGTGCAAGGAGTTGGGCTTCAGGCGCATGGCTGCTCCGATGCCGCATGAGCGCCCTGCCCCAGCCTGCCGGAGGCCCGACGGAAGGCGCGACAGCAGAAGGGGGCGGTTCTGTAATTTTTCATAATTACAGCTAATTATTTTGATTTGAGCGCACAAGGCAAGCACTCGAAGCTCGGTGTTTACCCCCGCAGGCGGGGCCCATGTCGCGTGCTTGGAGGCGGTTCAGGCCACGCCCTGACGGCCTGACAGGCCTTGCCCGCCAGGGCGCGCTGCCCCTGGGGGCAGCCTGCCCCCAGGCTGATCCCTCTCAGCCGGCGCGAGCGCCAGGCGAGGGCTGGCGCTGGGCCCAGCGCCACATCAAAGCGCCGCCCACCACCATCGGCACGCACAGCCACTGGCCCATGCTCATGCCCATGGACAACAAGCCCAGGAAGGCATCGGGCTCGCGGAAATACTCAGCCGTGAAACGGAACACGCCATAGCCCAGCAGGAAAGCGGCAGACACCTCCCCCAGACGACGGGGCTTGCGTGCATAAAGCCACAGCAGCACGAACAGCAGCAGCCCTTCCAGCAGCATCTGGTAGACCTGCGAGGGGTGGCGCGGCAACATCGAGCCCGACTGCGGGAACACCATGCCCCATGGCAGGTCTGGCGGGCTGAAACGCCCCCACAGTTCGCCATTGATGAAATTCCCCACCCGCCCGGCGGCCAGGCCGGTGGGCACGCAAGGGGCCACAAAGTCGGTCACCTGCAACCACGGGCGGCGGTGGGCCCGGGCAAACCACACCAAGGCCACGATCACGCCGAGCAGGCCACCGTGAAAGCTCATGCCACCGGTCCAGATCTGCAGGATCTCCAGTGGGTGGCTCAAGTAGTGCAGGGGCTTGTAGAACAGGCAGTAGCCCAGGCGCCCGCCCAACACCACGCCCAGCACACCGTAGAACAGGATGTCCTCGACATCGCGCCGGCTCCAGGCCTGCGGCCCTTGCAGAGCGGCATAAGGCAGGTGTTTGAGGCGTTGAATGCCCAGCAGCATGAACAGGCCGAAGGCAGCCAGGTAGGTCAGGCCGTACCAATGCACGGACAAGGGCCCCAGCTGCAGGGCCACGGGGTTGAATTGCGGGTAGATCAGCATGCGCGAGATTGTGCCCGCAGAACGTGAAGCCCCGATGGCAGCGGACCCGCCCCCCTGCTCCGCCCGCCTTCAGCGCGGGACTTCAGCGCCCCAGCCAGCGGTGGTACAGACCATGCCCCAAGGCCAGCAAAGGCCACAGCAGGCCGGGCCACCAGTGCAGGGACACCAGGGCCTCGCGCCAGTCGGCCGGCCCATACAGCAGGCCCAGGCCGGCCAAGGCCACCCAGCCGCCCAGGGCCGCGGTGGCCAGGCCCAGCCACCAAGCCACGCGGGCGCCTCTGCGCCCCCACATCTGCAAGGCATGGGGCCCCAGCCAGCGCCCGGCCAGAGCGCACACGGCCCACACCAGCACCCCATGCAACACCTGGGCCGCGCGGTGCGCCTGCGTTTGCCAAGGGGGGGTGTCAGGCGACCACTCGCCGCCCCAGGCCCACAAAGCCATGCCGCTGAGCCACAGCCCCAGCAGCAGCCCAACCAGGGCGCCGATGCCACGTCGGCTCCAGCCGGCCCGCCAGCGCTGCGGACGGTGCGACCCATGATGGGGTGGGTGGCGCCGGTTCATGTCAGCCACACCCGTGCGCCTTGGGCGCGCAACACCCGTGCCAGGCGCCCCCGAGGCACACCTGCCGGGCCCTGCAACACCCACTTGGTCAGGGCATCGGCGCTCACGCAATCGGGCGCCATCACGGTGCAGGCGGTGGGTGCTTGCCAACGCCGGCCTGGCGAGCCCGGGCGCATCCGCCCGGTGGACACCCAGTCGGCGCGCTGCGGCCCCGTCACCGACGAGGCCAGGGCCGCGTTGTGCAGGCCCCGCAGACCGGGCTGGCGTCGGGTTCGCGTGGGCGCCTCGGGCAGGCGCAATTCGATCGGCCAGGGCGCGGGCCCGTAGGCTCGCAGATCGCCCCCGGCATTGACCAAAGCGGCGGGCACGCCCTGCTGGCGCAACACGGCCAGGGCGCAATCCACCGCATAGCCTTTGGCAATGCCGCCCAGGTCGAGCGGCATCGCACCATCGACGCACAAAGTGAGGGGTGTCAGCCAGCGCAGCCCCTGCCAGCTGGCCAGGGCCTGGCCCAAGGCCGGTGCCAGCGCGGGGCGCAGGCCTCGCCGAGCCAGTTCCACGCCCGCCCGCAAGGGGTCGAAGGCCCCCGCGCTCTGGCGCTGCCAATGGTGGGCCAGCGTCAACACCCGCGCGGTGTGAGGGTGAAGGTCGATCAGGTCGCCGGCACGCGCGCTGGCCAGACGATGCAACTCGCTGCCGGTCTGGTGCGCGCTCATGAGGCGGTCCACCTGTGCCACCTCGTCGAAGGCCTGGGCCATGGCCTGCTCAGCCCGAGCCGCGCTGTCGTCGCGCAGACGCAGCATCACCAGGGTGCCCAGCAGGGGGCGGGCGCGTTGGTGCAGCAAATCAGCGGCCCTCGCGCGCCTTGACCAGGCCCTGCACCAGGGCGCTGAGGCGTTGCACGCCTTCGGTCACGTGCTGGCAAGACAGGGTGGCGCCCGAAATATTGCGGATGTCGTCGCCGAAACGGATCTGCGAGGGGCCTTTGCGGCCCTCGAACTGGCGTCGCCAGGCGGGGGTGCGGATCTCAGCCCCATGCGACTCGCGATAGACCAGCACCTCGACGCCGCTGACCTGGCCCTGGGTGTTGAAACCTGCGGCATAGTCGATCAGCTCGTACTTGCCCACCACGCGATCCAGCAAGACCCAGCCTTGCACGGCCTCACCCGCGCGCCCGATCCAGGCCTTGGGCGCATAGCCAGACGGCACCCCCAGACCGGCCGCCTTGAGCGCGGCCACATCAGGCGCCAGCGCCTGCTCGACAAAGTCGGTGGCCTGCGGCAGCAAGGCCCGCTGGGCCTGCTCCAGGCTCAGAAAACTGGCGGCAAAGGCCTGCGCGGTCCACACCAGAGGCGGTGCGCCGAGCGCAATTTTCTGCAGGGTTTGACGCCGGGTGATCATGGTGTGCGGCTTTCAGCCAAGGCGAGTGACAGGGGCCCCGATGTTAGCGAATCGCGGTGCTCGATCAGAAGTGGAAGCCCACGCCCAGGTTGAACATGTCCAGCGACTTGTCGCTGAGGTAGCGCTGGAAATCGGCCTTGAGCACCACCTGCGGGTTCAGGTAGAAGCTGGTGCCCACGGTCATCACCCGCACGTCGGGCAGGATGGAGGGCGACAGGCCCACCGGCAGGCCGGTGTAGGCGCTGGCCGTGTTCAGGCGCTCGTAACGGGCAAACGGCACAGCCGCGTATTCGCCCTGGCTCCAGACCCGATAGGCAGCCTGGGCATACCAGCCGCCAAAGCGGCTGGGCACCGGCGTGGCCTGACCTGCAAAGGTGGCGTTGAGGGCCGAGATGTCGCTGAAGCGGCCCTGGGCCGCCAGGGCCGACAGATCCCAGCGACCGGGTTGCCAGCGGGTGTGCAGTTCAGCCAGGGTGAGCGAGGCATTGGGCGCGGCGAAGCTGGTCTGCTTCTGACCCACGCCGCCATTGAACACGCTGCCGCCCACATTGAAGCCCGGGATGCCGTTGTAGTTGAGCGCGCCGTAGAAGGCGGCGTTGCGGGCCTTGGCCAGTTGCCCCTCCTGATGGATCGCGCCCAGTGGGGAGTCGCGTCCCTCGCTGCTGGCGGCGTCCCACTTGGTCAGGTCAAAGCTGGTGACCATGCCCGCGTCCCAGCGCAGGCCGCCCGCCGTGGTGCCACGCAGGCCCAGGCCCATTTCGCGCCAGGTGCTGGGGATGATGGCGGTCTCGACCAGGTTGCGGTTCACGCCGAAGTAGCGCGTGGGCTCGTGGCTTTCATTGAGGTAACCCACCGGCATCAGAAACAGGCCCGCCTTGGCCGACAGGCTGTCGGTGAGGTCGTGCTCGATGTACATCTGCTCGAACTCCACCTCACCCTGGTCCGAGGCCGACACCACGGCGTTCTCAACTTCCAGTTCGGCCGCCATGCGGGTGCGCTCGTTGAAGCGGTAGGCAAAACCCAGCACGCCGCGGCGCAGGGTGGCGGTGGCGCCCGAGGCGTTGTTGCGCGGCCGGCTGTAGTTCATTTCGGCATAGCCGAAGAAGCTCAGCGGATTGTCCACGGCCCGTGCGGGCTCGGCGGCCGGGGCCGCCGTGGCCACCGTCGTGGTCGTGGGTTCACCCGCCTTGGCGGTCGCGCCGCCGTATCCGGCCCAGGCGCCAGCGCCCGCGGGCGCAGCCCCCTGCCCAGGCTGGGCCTGTTGCCGCTTGACGGTGTCAAGTTCTGCGCGCACCTGCTTCAATTCTTCGCGCAGTTGACGCAGCTCGGCCAGCACCTCAGGCAAGGCCGCCGGGGGCGGGGTCTGCGCCTGGGCCGTGCCGGTCAGGACCAGGGTGGCCAGCGCCAGGGCGCTGCAACGGAAAAGTGGAAGGGACTTGTTGCTCATGGGGGCTTTCGCAAATTGAAATGGGGGACGGTGGGGGAGCAGCGTTCAGTTCTCAGGGCTTGTAGCCGTCACTCAAGGTGCGCAGGAAAGCCACCAGGTCCTGGATTTCAGACTCGTTGAGGGCCGGTTCCCCGCCCAATGGGCGGTTGTAGGGCCCCTCGGTGGTGTTCACATTGCCGCGCAGCGCGGGTGGCAGGTCGTTGAACTTGACGGGCTGGCCACCGGCATCGAGCGGGTACCACTTCTCGGGGTTGGTGTCGCGCTGCACATAAAAGCGCACCACGTCCTCCAATGAACTGAACCTGCCGTTGTGGAAGAAGCGCTTGCGCAGGGCCACGTTGCGCAGGCTGGGCACCTTGAACAGGCCACAAAGGTCCGTGCGGGCGCTGAGGTCGGTGCGCGAGGGACCACACAAGCCCAGGTCGTAGAAGGCCGGGTCGGCATTGGCCGCGATCTCGGTGTTGCGCGGCACCCCCAGGCTGTCGAAGGTGAAATCGGTGAACAGCGCGCCTGGCGCATTGGCCGGCTTGGTGCTGGGGTGGCAGGCAGCACAGTTGCCCTTGTCGCTGCGGTTGAACCAGGCCAAGCCGCGCAGTTCGGCATCGCTCAAGGCCACTGAACCGGCGGTGAACCGATCGAACTTGCTGCTGAAGGGCGCGAAATCGGGGTCCTCGCGCTGGTAGCGCTCCAGTGCATAGGTCACGCGATCGAACGCGGTCTGAGGTTGATCGAAGATGCCCTGACCAAATGCGGCCTTGAACTCGGCCGCGTAAGAGGCCTGGGCCAGCTTGGCGATGACGGCCGCCGCGTCGCTGTTGGCCATTTCATTGGCACTCAAGAACGGTCGAACGGCCTGATCAGCCAGCGAACTGGCTCGGCCGTCCCAGGTAAAGCCCCCCGTGGGGGTGCCGTCGCTGGCAAAGAAAAACGCGGTGTTGTAGCGCAGGTAGTTGAGCGCGGGCGGGGTGCGGGTGCCGGGCTGGTCCAGCGCGGGCCCGCCGGCCACCACGGCGCCGCCGAAAGGCGAGGCGTGGCCCAAAGTGGCATCGTGGCAGGTGGCACAGGACATCTTGCCCGAGGCCGACAACGAAGGGTCGTTGAAGATTTTCTGCCCCAGCGCAGCGGCAGCCGAAAGACTGTCTGAACTGGTCGAGGCGGAAGAACCGCCCCCACCGCCACAGGCAGCCAGCACAAGGCCCACGCCCAACAGGGTCAGGCCAGCCAGCCAACGAGACGGCCGCGGGCCCATCGCCTCGCACTTGCGCGGGCGGAGAAGGTGAAACGCCATGATCAGTCTGCCCGGCTCACCCAAGGCCGCCGCCGGACAAGGACCTTCGCCCCCGCGCCACGGCACTCCAATGAATCGGAATTGTTGTTATTTGGTTAAGCGCAAGTTTACATGTTAATGATAACAACTCGCATTAAGGTTTACCAAACAACACGGGCTTTGTGACCAAGGCGCTACAGGCGCCATCACGGGGCAGGTCGCTCAGCAAGTCGGCTAGGCGCGCCCGGGTTGGCGCGAAGCCTCAGCGCCGTTTGCGGATGCCCACGCCCAGGGCTTCCTTCTGCCGTTCAACGCGGTCGCGGCGGCGTTTCTCCATTTTGTCCATGGCCCGCCGCTTGGTGTAGCCCGAAGAATCGGCCCAGACCCACCACAGCGCCGCCAAAGCAAATGGCACACCGATCACGTACCAGCTCCAGGTCGCGACAAAACCGATCTCCAGGTATTTGAGCAGCAACAGGATCAGGCCCAGGCCCAGAAAATACATCACGCACTCCGATGTGAGGATTGACCAACACCTGCCTCCACGGCGGAAGACAAGACCCCTACAATTCCCGAATCACAATGTAACGCAACCCACGGACACGAGATGATCATGAAGCGCACCCTGTTCACCCTTGCCGCCACCCTCGCCTTTGCAGCACCGGCCATGGCCGATCTGGCGCTGGCCACCTCCAAGAACTGCATGGCCTGCCACTCGATGGACAAAAAAGTGGTGGGCCCGGCCTACAAGGATGTCGCTGCCAAGTACGCTGGCCAGAAAGACGCTGTGGACAAACTGAGCAGCAAGATCCTCAAGGGCGGTGGCGGCGTCTGGGGCCCCGTGCCCATGCCCGCCAACACCCAGGTGAACGAGGCTGAAGCCAAGAAGCTGGCCAGTTGGGTGCTGAGCCTGAAATAAGCCTGAAACTCAGGCCCGCAACGCCCGGGCCCTGAAACGGTCGACCGCCTGCCCCACGGGCAGGATGTCGCAGCCGGCCTGACGGGCCCAGCGCAGGGCCTGTTTCAACTGGGTCGGCGTGCAGCCCCAGCGCACCGCGGGCTCGGTGACCGCGTGGGTGTACAGGATCAGCCAGCCTCCACTGGCGGCGGTCTGTTCGATCAGGGCCTGCAAGGCCGCCGCCGCCAAACCGTCGCCGTACAGCGCTTGGGCCTGCAAGCCGTTCAGGTCGACCTGCCCCTGGTGAATGCCAGGACGGGTCAGGCGCAAGGAGTCAAAATGCGCCGCCGCCAGGTGCTTGGACAACACCCCGTAATCCCCGAGCGGAAACGAGAAATGGCGAGGGGCCGGCACGCCCACGTCACGGATGAAGAAATCCGCATTGCGACGGATTTCGTCGTGCAGCTGTTGCGGGCTGAGTCCTGCGCAGGGGCGATGCGAGAAGGTGTGGCAACCCAACTCGTGCCCACCCTCGGCCAAAGCCTGCAAATCAGCCACGGCATGGCACAGCTGCCCCTGTTCAAGTTGGTCGGTCAGCCCCCCGGCGATGTACCAGGTGCCCCGTGCCCCCTCGTCCTCCAGCAGTTGGCGACCGAGACGGCAGGCGCTGGCCGGCGCATCGTCAAAACTGATGCTCAGCACCCCCGGCCCCTGCCCGAGTGGCAACAGGCGGCGGGCGACACGGCGGGCCAGCCACCGGTCGGCGCGACTCAGCAGGGACAGGCTCATGGTCGCCGCCCCAGCCCGGCACGAACTGCTGTGCCGGCCACGTTCTCGTAGGTGTACTCAAGCCCCAGACGCAACACGTTCTGTTGGATCGAGGTACCGCCCCCCACGGTGGTGAAACGATCGCGCTGGCCCTCGGCATACAGGCGCCAGCCCTGGCTGATGGCGTAGTCGATCGAGGCGCCCAGGCGATTGACCTGGTTGTCGGGCTGCCCCAGGGGGGCGCCGGCCACCGCGGCCCCCTGGTTCTGCTGGCGGTCATGCGCGGCCATCAGGCGCAGCCGGGTGAGTTCGGTGAGCCGCCAATCCAGCCCCAGCCGCAGGCCACTGGCCAGGTAATACAGCGCCGAAGGGGTGCCCGAGTCATACAGGCGACGGCCCCACTCCACATCGAATCGGCTCAGGGGCGATGGCTGGTAGCTGGTCCGCAGGGTGAGCAGACGGTGGTCAAAATCGTTCTGCCCAAGGGTCTCGTATTGCCGCTGCAACCAGCCCAGGCGCCCCCCGACCCGGGTCAGCGGGCTGTAGACCCAGTCGACGTCGGCAAAGTAGAGCCGGTCGGTGTAGTGGGTGTCGAGGATGGCGGCATCGGCGGCAGCCCGATTCGGGTAGTCCACGGCGGTGCGCCGGCTGCCCACGCTGAGGCTGGAGCCCAGCGGCGAGGTGTAGCGCAGCGCCAGTTGCAGCGTCTGATCGTTGCGATCCAGGAACTGGTTCTGAGGGTTCTCGTGCCGCACCGAGGCGCGCTCCAGGGTGATGGGCAAGGACAGGTCTTCGGTGATGCGCAGCGCGAATTCCGAGCCCCCTTGCTGCTGACGCATCAAGTCTCGTCCGACCTGAATGGCGTTCTGGGGCTGGTAGAGCCGATCATCGGTCCCGTAACTGAGACGCCCCCGTAACAAAGGGCTGAGCTGCCAGAACAGGCGGGCATCGAACTGGTGGATCTCATGGTCCAGCTGCGTTTGCTTCTGATACTGGCGCTTGCCCTCGGCAGCCTTGAGTTCCAGCCGGGTGTCGTCCGATCCGAGCGGGACGATCATGGCTGCGCGCAGATCGACCGACATCACACTGTCACCTGGACCCGAACGCCCCAACAAAGCCTGGGTGTCGGCACCCGCCGGCAGACGCAAGGGGTTGCTGTCGCTGGCCCAACTGCTGTCCAGTTGCACGGACAGTTCGACCACGGCACTGGCCGAGCCCGCCCCGCCAACGCCCAGCGTGGCCAGGAGCAGGCCACGCAGGCGCGGGCCCCAGGCCTGACGACGTGGGCTCTGCTCAGGAAAAGGACACGAAGACATGGTCAGACGGCGCAACTCGAAAGACAGAAAAAATGAGAGGGGCGGACCACAAGAATCCACGGACCCGGGGCTCTGATTATCAGCTGAGCCCGACCTGGCTTCACGGCGAGCCGAAACGATCCAGCAGGCGTTGTAGATGGCGAGCTTCGGCCTGCTCCGAGAATTCAGCCTGCACATGGGCCGCGGCCGCACGGCCCAGGCGTGCGCGCCAGGCACTGTCCAGCCACAATGCTTCGATGCGGTCCGCCAGGGCCGACGCATCGCCTGGAGGCACCAGCAGGGCATGCTGACCGTCTTCTGCCAGATCCAAGGTGCCAGGGCAACGCGTGGCCACCGCGGCGCGGCCAAACATCATGGCCTCGATCAGCGTGACCTGGCCCGACGCCGTGGTCTGGTTCTCGATCGGCACCACATTCACCCGGGCTTGCTGACACAGGGCCTGGCATTGCTCACGGCTCAGGCCGCTGCGCAGCTCGACGCCTGGTGGCAGGTCCAGCCCGGCCAGGCTGCGCGGTGGCGCCACGATGATCGTGCGGTAACCCAGTGCCCCCACCGCCGCGACCAAGGTGGGCCAGTCGCGGTTGGCCGAGCCCATGGCCAGCACGAAAGGTTGGTCTTCGTCCTCGGCCAGCCAGGGCTGCCGCAGTTCCCGGCCCAGGGGCACGTACTCGAAACGGCTCGAAGGCAGACGCAACCACTGGCTGTAGGCCTCGATCTCCTGGCGCGAATGCACCACGAACACATCAACCGCCCGCAAGGCCTGGCTGGCCAGCCAGTGCTTGAGCCCGCCCTGCAGTGCCCCCAGGTTGAAGGTCCAGGCCACCAAAGGGCCGGGAGCCCCCCCGAGCCGGCGCAGCGCGCCGGTGGTGGTGGCCAGGGGCGGAAAGGCCGTCAGGAAACCATCGCCAGGCCGCGCCTCGCGCCAAGCCTGGGCGGTCTGACCCAGAAAATCCAGCCAGTCCCTGCCCGAGGCATGGGCACGCAAGGCGTCATGGCGGTAGGTGGCTGGAATGATGTTGAACTGATGGCCCGTCAGGCCATCGGTGATCCAGGGCTGCTGGCGAGTCTGGAGGTAGGGCGTCAGCAGATGCCATTTCATAAAACCGGGTCGCCCATTTCAGAAAAAGAACCATCGGGAGCAGTGCGCGCACTGCACGGCGCCGCCATGATAGCGGCGCCCTGGCCAGCACCGACTGGACGGCTCAGCCTCATCGTTCAAAGGCCGTCTTGCGGCGCAGAAACCAGGACTCGAAATAGCGGAAACTGAAGCTGGCCGCCAGCACGGCCGTCACCAGGGTGAGGACAAACACCAGCCCCCCATCCCCGGCCGGCCCCCACAGGCCCAGCCCCTTGAGCACCGCGTTCTTGCACAGCATGTGCAACATGTACAGCCCATAGCTGATGGTGCCGAGGTAGGCCAGGGGGCGCCAGCTCAGCAAGGGCTGGAGCACGTGGTCCTCACGGACCACACAGGCCCCGACCAGCATTGCAAACAGCCCCCCCAGCAGCAGGACCGGGGCCTCGCCCCAGGCCAGCGCCCCACCCAGGGCCAACGCCCAGGCCAAGGGAGCGCCGCGCCAAGCCAAGGCCCGTTTCAGCACGCCGTGGCTGCGCGGCTGGTCAAGCAACAAGGCCAGCAAGGCGCCGGCCAGCAAGGGACTGGGCAAGAAGGCCCAGTTGCCGCGACCACTGGCCCAAGCCCATTGGCTCAGACTCAGCAGCAGCACCAGGGCCCAGGCGCTGCGCCCCCGGCTGCCCAGCAGCAGCATGAGGCCGGGCCAGATCAGGTAGAACTGCTCCTCGGCAGCCAGGGACCAGGCAAAGTAGAAGATGACCCGCCCCTGGATCTCGACAAACAGGTTGCTGGTGTAGGTGGCAAAGTACGGCAGATTCTCAAAAAAGGCCCGCCCGACAGGCGAATGACGCTCCAGCACCCAGACCGTCAAAACATAAAGCGCCAGAGTGGCGTAATACAGCGGAAAGATGCGCAAGCTGCGGCGCACGTAAAAGGCCTTGAGATCCACACGCCCCTGACGGCGCTGCTCGCGCAGCAGCAGCGTGGTGATCAGGAACCCGCTGATGGCAAAGAACAACGACACCCCCTCCGCCCCCACATGGCCCAGAAAAGGCCCGTGAACCGAGGCCGCAGTGTGGTGCCAGATCACACCCAGGATGCTGAAGGCCCTCAGGCCATCCAGGGAGGCAAAGCGTTGCTGGGCCTGGAACCGGGAAAACGAATCGCTCATGGACATTGACGCCGCAGGCAAGTGGCAAAAGGAATATATCGACACCCAGAAGGTTGGCGCCAGCATTCCATTTTGGCGTATGTCAGGCTGGCACCCGTCAAGTTGAGTGATAGAGCGACAGAGCAGCCCTGATGCACGACAAGCGACTGGCATAATTTCAGCCGATCTGCGGCCAATGTCTTGCTGTGCCCGGCGTGACGGGGCCACACCACACCGCAGCGACCTTCCACCCACCCCAGGACCGCCCAGGAGGCGCACATGGACCGCACCGCCCCAGCGACCCCAGCCCCGCGCCGACGCCCGGTTCCGCCACGCTGCCGCCCGGCCTGGGTCTGGGTCTGGGCATTGGGTCTGGGCCTGAGCCTGCTGACGGGCCTGAGCGGCGCCGCGGGCCCCAAGGGCAAGGCCGGGCCTGCGCCCGCATCGGGCGCGCCAGCCCATGTCGAACTCGCCACCTTGCCACTGGCCCAGCGGCCCGGCGCCCTGGCCCAGGCCCTGGGCCGTCCCCGCCGTCTGCTGATCGGTGTGGGTTCGACCGACACAGGCACCGTGCTGGGCCAGGGCCTGATGCCCGACATCTACCAGCATTACCTCAATGGCGTAGGCAAGGACTCCTGGCTCAGTTGGAACAGCCCTGCTGGGGCCTACGCTGATCTGGTGGCCGAACACGCCGAACTGGTGGGCGCCGTTCCGATGTTCACGCTTTACCAGATGGCCGCCCGCGGCGACGGCAACATCAGCGGCCTGACCGACCCCGCTTTCATGGGCCCCTACTGGCAGCAGGTGCAACTGCTGTTCGACCGGCTGGGCCGCTATGGCAAACCAGCGCTGGTGAATCTGGAGCCCGACTTCTGGGGCTACACCCAGCGCGCCCAGCCCGACCCCCAACGCCACCCTGCACTGGTGCGGCTGAACCCCGACTGCACCGAACTGCCGGACACCGTGGCCGGACTGGCCGCCTGCCTGCTGCGCAGCGCGCGGCTGCGTGCACCACGCACCTATGTGGGTTTTCCGCCATCCATGTTCCACGACCTGCAGGCCGGTGACTTGGCCTACATGCTCAAGCTGGGCGCGGACAAGGCCGACTTCGTGGTCATGCAAACCCAGGACCGCGACGCCGGCTGCATGGAGGCCCAATCGCGGACAGCCGCCTGCGTGCGCAACGGCGGGCCCTGGTACTGGGACGAAAGCAACACCAGCAGCCCCAACTTTGCCCAGCACCTGGCCCAGGCCCGGCGCTATTTCGAGGGCCTGCAACGCCCCCTGCTGTGGTGGCAAACCCCGCTGGGCGTACCCGCGCCGGCCCCCAGCAGTGGCCCACCGTGGCGCGACAACCGGGTGCACTACTTCCTGACCCACCCCGAACAACTGGTGGCCGCCGGGGGCGTGGGCGTGGTGTTCAGCCAGGGCGAACGCAACCAGACCACGCTGCGCAACGATGGCGGGCAGTTCAAGGCCCTGTCCAAGGCCTATCTGGCGCGCCCGGCCGCCCTGCCCTGATCCGGCCCGCACCATGGACACGGTTTCTCCAGCCGCCGCAACGCCCCCGCCGCCCCAGGCCCCAACAGGCCAGGCCTGGGCCAGCCTGTTGCTGGTGCTGAGCCTGGCGTGGTCGCTGCTGCCCGCCGGCCTGAGCTGGGAGTTCACCAACCAGGCCGAGAACCTGAGCAGCGGCAACGCGATCATCCAGTTGCAGTGGGGCAGCCTGTTTCTTCTGGCTGGTGTACTGGCCTTGCGCCGATTCGAACGCTTCCAGGAGGTGATGGCCCAGGTGAGTCCCTTCCTGCTGGCCTTGCTGATTTACTGCCTGCTGAATGCCTTGTGGTCAGTCCAGCCCGGGGTGACGGTGAAGAAGGGGGTGCAACTCGCAGGCATGGTGCTGATCGGCGTGGCGCTGCAACTTCAGGGCCTGGACCATGGGCGATGGCTGCGCCTCATGAGCGGCACCATGCTGCTCCTGCTGGTGGCGTCGGTGCTGGCGGTGGGCTTGATCCCCGATACGGCCATCGAGTACGCCACCGCCGGCAACGAGGCCTGGGTCGGCGGGGCCTGGCGCGGCATCACCGACCAGAAGAACAGCTACGGCATCATGACGGCCTTCACCGTGATGACCCTGGTCAGCCTGTATGCCACGCGCCCCCAGCGCGGCATGCCGACCTTGCTGCTGCTGGTGTTGCTGGTTTTTTGCGGGCTCAATCTGGTGATGTCGAAGAGCACCACCAGCCTGCTGGTGACCGGCCTGGGGGTGGGCTGCTTCGCCCTGTTCCGCTGGAAATACGTGGCCGACGAGTTTGTCGTCAGCCGGGTGCTGATCGTGGTGGTGGCACTGCTGCTGGTCTACCTGCATGTGCTTTACGTGGTGCAGGGCCGACTGCCGACCTGGGACGAGTTCTTCAAACCCGTGGCCGACCTGCTGGGCAAGCGAACGGACATCAGCGGGCGCTTCGATATCTGGGACATGGTGCTCGACGAGATCGAGAACCACCCGTGGCTCGGGGTGGGCTATGGCGCCTTCTGGCTGGGCAAGGGCAGTGCGTCGCAGGCCATCATCGACAAGATGTATTGGGTGCCGTTCCAGGCCCACAACGGCTACCTGGACATCTTCAATGAACTGGGCCTGGTCGGCCTGGTTCTGTTCGCCGCCTTCTTGATCCACCACCTGGTGACGCTGTACCGCCTGTCACGCTATGACGCCAGTGAAGCCGCCTTCCATGGCGCCGTCATCGTGGTGATCCTGGTGCACAACCTGACCGAGAGTTCATTGCTGCGCGGCGTGAATTTTCTGGCCATGCTGGTGGTTTACTCCTCGATCGCCGTGAGTTGGTCGCTGCGCCGCCACCGCCTGCTGGCTGCGGCGGCAACGCCCCCATCAACACCTTCGACCCCCTCGACCCCCTCGACTCCAATAGTCGACCCCAGTCCTGGCACGACAGGGCCTCAGGCCCGGTACTCGAGATAACGCGCGCCCGTCAGCGCCGACAACTTGCCCAGTTGAGCGCAGGCCACGCGCAGCCAACGAAAGGCCCGCAGGCGGTCCACCGGGCTCAGGGCCAGCGCCAGCAGGCAGGCCACCCCGAGCTGCAGCAAGGCCCGCAGGCCCAGAACACCTGCGCGCAGCACGCGGCGGGGGCCCGACAGCGGGTACAGTTCGACCCGCACAAAGGTCTGGGCGCCGCGGTAAGCCCGCCGCAAGATCCAGCTCACCCGGGCACGATCTGCCGGGACCTCTTCGGTGACCACCGCCTCATCGCACCACACGAACACAAAGCCCGCCCGGTGCAGCAGCGAGAAAAACAGCGTGTCTTCACCACCGGAGCGCCCAAATTCCGGATCAAAAGGGCCCGGCAGGCTGCGCGCCATGGCCGTCCTCAGCAGCACGTTGCCGGTGCGCGAATCCTCCGTGAAGATGCGGGTACCGGTGCTGAAACGACGTCGATCGAACAGGCCCGCATTGCGCATCCACGCCGGCGTGGCCTCGGTGTAGGTGGGCAGCACAGGGGCCATCACACCGTCAGCCCCTGTCGCCGCCTGGGCTTGAACCAGCAGCCACAGCCAATCCGGGCCCGGGCACTCGTCGTCATCGATGAACGCCAGCCAGTCGCCGCGTGCCTGGGCCACGGCCAGGTTGCGGGCCTTGGCGATGTTGGGCTCCGGCAGGTGGGCAAAACGCAATGGCAGGCGCTCGGCCCAGGCTTGCAAGACCGGCAAGGCACTGTGGGCGGGGTCGTTGTCGACCACCACGATGTCGAAGGCGGGCAGACGCTGCTGGGCCAGCAGGGCCAGCAAGGCATTCAGCAACTCGGGCCGCCGGAAAGTGCAAACGCAGACGCTGACGTCAGGCATGTGGAAGCTCCCGGCTCAGGCGGCGCCGCTGGTAGGCGATCAGGCCGAGCAGCAGCAGAAAATCAAAGGACTCCATCGCGATCAGGGCCATCACCGCGCCCAGGGCACCCCAGTGCGGGATGGTCAGGCTGGCCACCGCCAACATGAACAGAACGACCACACAGCCTTCGATGAACAACTGGCGGAACGCCCCGATGCTGACCAGCCAGGTGGTGGCGATGGTTCGGGCCACACTGACCAGGAAGTACGCCCCCCAGGCCATCACCAGGGCGTTGATGCCCTGGTACTTGGCCCCGAGCACGTGGGCCTGCAGCCACGGAAGGGCCAGGACCAGCATCAGCATGTAAACCAGGGACAGGGCCTCGATGCCCCCCAGCGAAAACAGCGACAGGCGATTCAACGAACGCCAGTCGCGCGAATGGATCAGTCGGCCTGCCAAAGGCCGGGCCACCCTGGACCAGGCCACCACCATGAGGCCCACCGGAACCAGCAGCAGACGGGAGGCACTGACCTCGGCCGTGGCCTCCACCCCCGACATGGCCGAGGCCAGGTACAGAAAGCTGTAGTTGCCCAACCAGCCGACGACCATGCCGGGCATGGCCCAGCGGCCTTTGTCCCAGACCGCAGCCAGGGTCTCACGCCAGACCGGCAGGGGCGTGTCGACCGGTGCCGGGGCAGGCCGCTGACCGGCCATCAGGGCCAGGCCCTGGGCCCCACTGAGCACCGCCAGGATGGACGCCGCCCCCACCTGCTGGCTCAGGGCCAGCGCGGCGCCACCGATCAGGGCCAGCACCACATACAAGCCATCGCTGAGCAACAGGCTGCGCAGGTCGGCCTGGATAAACCAGACCGTGCGACGGTACTCCCGCACCGTGGTGATGGCGACGAAGACGGCAAATCCCAGGCCGACCGGCCCTGGCGCCACCTCGGGCACACCATCCCAGACGACCCAGGCCGCCACCAGGCCGAACAGCACCCCCAGACCTGCGCCGGCCAGCCATTGCCAGCGCTGCAGCCGCCGGATGGCCAGGGCCTGCTGAGCGGGCGGCATGTGAGGGGCCAGCGTCGTCAAAGGACTGCCGATGAGGGCCTCCAGCAAGCCCACGGCGAACAGGCTGGCCGCAAACAACTGAGAGTAGAGACCGTAGTCGCTCTTGGTGCCGAAGCGGATGAGGCACATGCCGACCGCAAAATTCAGGCCGCTGAGCAGCACCTGATCGACAACGGACAACAAGGAATGGGTCCAGAAAGGCTTACCGACCGCCACCAGGCCCCCTGTCAGCGCGCACGACCGCGCTGGAACAGGCGCGAGAGCGCAGTCCACCAGGCACGGGGGCCTGCGGCCTCCGATGAGCCCGCGCCAGAGCGCCCGTCGAAGCGGTTGTAGACCGTGCCAAAAACACGCACGCCGACATCCTGCATGGCCTGCACGGTGACACGCAGATCGGCAATGCGGGTGCGGTGCTCACGACCCACGACCAGGGCGGTCCCCACCTGGCGCGCGATGACCTTGCTGTCAGAGGACGCCGTGGCGGCCGGCGTGTCGACCACGATCACATCGAGGTCACGGGCCAGCTTGTCGATCAGGGCAGAAAGGTTGGGGTCTTGCAGGATTTCCAGCGGATTGGGTGGCAGTGGGCCGGCAGGCAGCACATACAGGTTGGGAAGCACCATGGTCATCACGTCCAGCGTGACATCGCTGCGCCCGGACAGAACGCCCGACAGGCCCTTCTTGTTGTTCATGCTGAAGTAAGCGTGCACCTTGGGGGAGCGGAAATCCGCATCGATCAGCAAGGTGCGCTTGCCCACCTGGGCAAACGAGAACGCCAGGTTGGCAGCCATGTAAGTGCGCCCCTCGCCACCGCTGGGGCTGACCACCGCCAGTTGCAGGGGGGTCAGGCCCCGCGCCTCCAGCAACAGCTCGGAGCGGATGCGCCGGATGGCCTCTGCCTCGGGACTGTAAGGAGAATTGGCGATCGGCAGGGGACAGGTGGCATCCAGCCCCACCCGCAGGTTGGTGGCCGTGACGTAGTTGAACTGGTGGGCCAGCACGGCCTTGATGTCCTGCTCGGACAACAGATTGAGTTGGCGTGCGGCCTCACCAAAGCGCAGTTGCGAAGTCTCCTGCAACTGGATGATCTGCTCCACCTGGGCCCGCGACAGCTTGCCGGCCTGGATGAACAGCTCACCCATGCGGTCGCTGCTCAAGGCCGGGGGCACCGGAGCGGCATGGGCATCGAGGATCGGTTCTAGTTTCATGAGGAGGTGTCGTCAGACCGTGGACTGACCAATCTGACCAAAAATACGCAGACCCAGGCCGCGTTCCATGTCTTCACGGCAACGCAGGCGGCGCACCGTGACCTCCAGCACAAAGGACAGACCCAGCCCCAGTGCCAGCCCCACCAGCACCGACATGATCAGGCTCTTGGTGATCTGGGGCTTGGAGTGCCGCAACGGGGCTTCGGGCTTGCGCAGAACCGACAGGTTGGTGCCATTGACGGTGCCCGACATGAGGATTTCGTCGTATTTGGCGACCGCCGTGTTGTAGACGCGCTGGGTGCTTTCGAGCTGACGCTGGTAAGAGCTGATGACGTCACGGTGGCGTTTGGACTCCAGCAGCGAGCGCTGCTGCTCGTCGAAATTGCGCCCCAACGCGCGCTCCTGGTCGGCCAGACGGCTGCCCTCGAGGCGCAGGCCTTCCAGGGCGGCCTTCGCTTCACGCCTGACGCGCTCCACCAGCACGGTGCGTTCATCCTGCAGGGCTTGCAGACGGGGGTGCATCTTGCCGTAGGTGGCCGACAGTTCGCTGATGCGGCGCTCCAGATCGGAAAGGCGCAGTTTGAGTTCGGCCACGCGCGGCAACTGGGCAATCTCGGGCACATCCGGCACATCGCTGCCCGAACGGATCATGGTGTCGAGGGCGCGCATGCGGGCCTCGTACTCCTGGCGCTGGGACCGCAGGGCCAACTGCCGGCTCGAGATTTCACCCAACTGGCGCGATCGGTTGTCCAGACGCTCATCGGTGTCAACGATCTGGGCTTTTTGCTGGTATTCGGTGAGCTTTTGCTGAATACCGTCGATTTCATTGCGCAGCAGTTGCAACTGCGCGTTGTATTGCTCGGTACGGGCTCGCGCGGGTGCCACGCTGATTTCGCTGTTGATGTCGGAATAAGCCTTGATCAATGCATCGAGAAAAGCGCGGGCCGCCTCGGCAGATCGATCGGAATACTGAATCTCGACGATGCGACTGGTGCGGCGCAATTGAATATCCAGGCTTTTCAAAACCCGCTCACGCAGCAATTGACGATTCTTCTCGGCACCGGGGGCTTCCATCAGGCGCAGGGTATCAATCACGCGATCCAATACCTCATTGCTGTGAATGATGTCGACCTGGGTCTGCAAATAGGTTTCATCGAGGATCGCCGGAAACTGACGCCCCGAAATCGGGTCATTGACCCGGAACTCAATGAACAATTCAGCCGACGAGGTGTAACTCTTGGGAATCAGCATCACCGCAACGCCGGTGACGATCACCGTCACAAAGGTCACGATCAGCACCGTCCACACACGGTACCTGAGCATGGCCCCCAACTGATTCAGGGTCAATCCAACCGGATAGGGATTCAAAAAATCCTCTCCTTCACATATATCACATCACCGTCCTTCACAGCGTCCGTCAGCTGCGGTGAAAAATCACGGGCCTCCGTGCCCTCGGATTTTCGGTGGATCTGGATGCGGCTCATCGAACCACGCTCGGTCACGCCCCCTCCAAGCGACAGGGCACGCATGACATCGAGATCCGGCTCCATCGGATAGCTGCCCGGGCGACGCACCTCACCATGGATGTAGAAGAACTTCTGCTGGCCCACATAGACCATGTCGCCCTGGCTGAGGACCAGGTCCAGTGGACTGCGGTCGGGATTGGCCACCCGGTCCAGGCGGATGGGGATGCGCACCGGTGCCCCTGCGGCCCCGCCCTCCTTGCGCAGCAGCACGGCCACCGTGTCGGCCTTGGGGGTGAGGCCACCGGCCACCGCCAGCAGATCGAGCACTGTGAATCGGCCCTGCAGCGGATAGCGGCCCGGGCGCACCACCTCACCGAGCACGGAGACGGCCTGACTGCGATTTTGCCGCACCGTGACCGACACCTCGGGATGCAGCAGGTATTCGCGCTCCCGCAAACGCAGGGCAATGAGTTTTTCAAGCTCGGCCTGCGACATGCCAGCAATGCGCAGGAGCCCGATCAATGGCAGGGTGACCTCGCCCTCGTCGGTGACCGAGACCTCTGCAGACATGTCTGGCTGGCCGAAGACCGTGACCTGCAGCACATCACCCGCACCAATGCTGAGCGACGCCATCTGTGAGGTCGCCGCAGCGGTGGTCACGGCGGGTGCAGGTGTGGCGGGCTTGACAACACCGGTGCTGGGACCCGCAGGCCGCTCGGTTGGCACTTTCGAGGTCGAGGTCGAGGTCGAGGTCGAGGTGGCGGCGGGGTTGCTGGTCGCAGCCGCCGCAGCCGCAGGCGTCGTCGGTGCCTGTGCACTGGAACCCCCATTCCACCCCAGATCAAAAGGCAGATTGGAAACCAAAGGCGTGGCAAACACCCAGGCCGGACCAAGCAGGCAGGTCAGCAACAAGGGCCCGCCTATTTTCCGCAGCAGGCGAAGAAACAGAAACTTCATTCAGATCAATCCATTCAAGATGGCCATGAAACTCTCGACTGGACCCTCGCAGGACAAGGCCAATGGATGACGCACGAAACGCATCAAATCCTCCAGTATCGACATTCAGGGCCTCCGAAAATCAAGGGCCAGCCCGATGAAGCCAGTGTTTGCCTGTGCGCCAGACCTGGCCCAAAATTGTAGTCTTCAACCAACGCTTGCGCGCGGCCTTTGCCAATGCGGCATGGGCCACCCATTGAGGCCTGGAAACAGCTCCTTCGCCCAAAGCAATCGACGACGTCTGAAACCGGGCTTTGTAAGGCTGCGAGCCACGCCCCAGGTCCAACAGAGAAAATCCATGTGCCTGCGCTGCCTCTGCCATGCCCATGAGCAACACCAAACCCGGTGAATAGGCCGCGAACTCGGGATCGTAGGTGATGAACCAGACATGGCACTGATCGCGATGGCGCATCCCCAGATGCAAAGCCACCATCTGGTCGCCCGCGTAGAGCACGGACAACATGCCGCCGAAGACGCCTTCATCACAGTGGAACACGCCGTCCAGCGCACCGCGCATCCAGGGCAACTCCAGGGGATTGCCGCCCGTGGTGCTGACGAATTGGCGTGATTTCAACGCCAGCAGGCGCTGATAGGCACGGGGATCTTTGCTGGCCATCTCCAGGCGCAGCGGGCCGACCTGACGCTCCAGCCGCCGGCGCGCGTTGCCCACCGATTGGAAAATGCCGGACGATCCCTTGGCGCTGCGCGCACTCAGACGCTGGCGATAGGCCTCGATCCCGCCCTCCAGCTCCATCACCGGCGAATGGGTCTCCAGGGCGATGTGGGGTGCAAAGGTAGCCTGTGTCAGGGGCATGTGGTCAAACGCGAAGTAGCGGGCATCACAGGCCCGCAGCAGTTGCGTCGCGTCGATCTCCACGCCCTGGCGCAACACCAGGCCATGGTAATCATTGAGCTGGTAGCCAACCGAGCGCAGGCGCCCCCAACGATCGCGGTGGAATGGAAACACACCACACAACTGGCCCTGCTGCTCGATCAGGGCCAGGCGCAAGCCCAGGTTCTGGCGCGCCACGATGCGGGCAAAGCCAGGCTGGTAGAAAGGGCTGCCCAGGTCCGGGCGCGTCAGAGCCAGCGCCTGCCACGCACGGGCCAGGTCGTCATCGAGTTCACGGCCGTCGATGATGGAAATTTTGTCAGTCAAATGATCAAACCCGGCCGATAGACAGAGACTCACGCATAAGAGCGTCGGTGTTCACGCCACTCCTGCAGCAGAAGCCAGAGGAACACCGGCGCCTGCAACAGGTACCGCCGCCACAGATGCACCGGGTCTGAAGTCAAACGCCACAACCACTCAAGACCGCTGTCCTGCATCCACCGCGGGGCCCGGCGCTTGAGGCCCAGGGCAAATTCCTGGGCTGCACCCACGCACACGATCACCCCCGAGTCCAGTCGGCGCACATGGCGCAAGGCCCAGCGCTCCTGCTTCTCAAACCCGAGGCAGACAAAAATGAAATCCGGCTGGCAGGCCTGGATGGTCCGAACGATGGCATCCGCCTCACTGCCCTCCGGATCGAAATTCATCGGCGGGCAACACACCACCACATCCATGCCCGGAAAGCGCTTGGCATAGCGATCACGCAGCAGGCGCTCCTGCCCAGGACGCCCCCCCAACACAAACACCCGTTGGCCACTGGTCATGCTGTGGCGGCACAGAGCCACAAACAGGTCCGCGCCCGTCACCCGCTCAGGCAGCGGTGTGCCAAGCATGCGG
Source organism: Curvibacter sp. EU05-FHT14A10 (assembly GCF_058791075.1). Lineage (NCBI taxonomy): Bacteria > Pseudomonadati > Pseudomonadota > Betaproteobacteria > Burkholderiales > Comamonadaceae > Curvibacter > Curvibacter sp. EU05-FHT14A10. The sequence goes on along the minus strand of NZ_JBYTDE010000001.1, from coordinate 44,761 downwards.
CTGGCCCAGACCACAGGCATGCCATCCGCAAAGGTGTAGTCGGCGCTGGCGTACAAGGCCTTCAACTCGGGGTCACGCTCCAGCCGCACGACATGGTCGACATTGGTCGTCACCACCACCTTGGGGCCTTGGGTGGCGGCAGCATGCAGCAACAGATCCGTGGACTGCTCGAAGCTCAAAGGCAATATGTCGAGGCCAAACAGGCGCACGGCGCCAGGCAAGTGGTCAGAGGGCATGGGATTCGGGGAAGTGACTCAGGTTTCGTCTTTTTGTTCAGAAGCAAGCCGCCAACGGTCCCCATCCCTGATCATGACAAACCGTTTTCTGGTTTGATCGCGGTAGGTCGCTGATTGATACCGCTGCACCGCAGCGACGCTCAGGCGTTTTCCATCCAACCACTTCACAGCGGTGACATTCAAAGAGACATGAATGTTGCCGGCGCTGTCAAAAACCCGCTTCTTGAAAGCGATCCATTGGCTCACCGATTTGAAAGGAGACGGGAAATACCCGGGCATGTAATGTGCGCGGTATTTTTCAAGCGAGCGCTGAGACCAGTCCTGACGCCAGGCTTCCAAAGCCTGCAATGCCGAAGAACAGGCACGGTCGTCTGTCGGTGGGCACAAGGCAGCACCCGACTCCATCGGCCCCGCCGACACCGGGCGCAGCGCTTCGGGTCGGATGTCAAGCGGACGTGGGTCCAGCACCGCAGGCACAGCGACCGGCGTCGCGACCCCCATCGGGCGCGTGCCCAACAACGTCACCTCTGAGCGACGCGATGGCGCCGGCGCTTCCGGCACCACGGTGGGGCTCGCTGCCGAAGGTGCCGACGCAGGAGGCACTGGAGGCACGGGGACCGCAGCCTGCGCCGTGACCGTGGCGGGTGCCGCCGGCACGGCCCTGTCGCGGATCAGGCTCTCAATCATTTCATTCTTGCGCAACAAGGCCTGGCGCCCCGGGTCCAGTTCCGCGGCCAATTTGAAGCTCTTCCAGGCCAGCCCCAGGTGGATGCGGCCCAGGCTCTCGTGGGTGGAAGCCTGCTTCGGCGCCAACTCTCGTGCCTTGGTCAGGTTCTGACTGGCCCGCTCAAGGTCATCGGCACGGGCATCGATGGCCGCGAGGTTCACATAAGGCGCGGCCTGGGTCGGGTAGGCATCGCGCAGTCGTTCGAACACCTTGCGCGCCTCATCGGTGTCGCCAAGCTGCATCAGCACGATGCCCCGCTTCAACTGCATCTCCGGCGGCAAATTGCCGCGGCGCTCCACCTTGTCAATCAGCGCCAGTGCATCGTTGTAGCTGCCGTCGGCAATCAAGGCGTCGAGATCGGACTTGAGGTTGGCATTCACCAACGCCAAGGTGTCGGGAAGGCCTGTCACCGGAATGCAAAGGGCACATGCTGCAGTCGCAACGGCAAGCATCACTGGCATTCTCATCAACACAGGCCCTCGGCAAAATAGGAATGGTGTGGCAACGAAGCTGTGTTGAACCTTGGGTGCAATCGCCTACAAACCCCATCCAAAATCAGCCTCAATCTGATAAATCAGATCAGGATGGTCTGAGCAATCACACCTCAGGCAACATAGCAACAATTTTTGCACATTTTTTCAAATGTACCCAAGGAATGATGCCCGAAAAATATAAAGCTTTCGATAACGAAATCACCAAATATGGCCGTTTGTCACACCGACACGCCAATCGGAAACCTTGGCAAGCCACACGCAAAGAGAGAGGCGACATCACCCCGCTCAACCCCCCTGCCAAGGCCTGCAGCAGAATCTGCCAGTGTGAAGAAATGAAATGATGAAATGCAAAAAGCCCAGCATGGCTGGGCTTTTTTTGGGACATCCGACAGGGATGAAAAGATGGAGGCGCGATCCAGAGTCGAACTGGACTAACCGGATTTGCAATCCGGGGCATAACCGCTTTGCTATCGCGCCGTGCTGACTGCTCTGACGAAAAAGGGAAGCAATGGCTTCCCTTTTCGGAAATCTGGAGCGGGAAAAGAGTCTCGAACTCTCGACCTCAACCTTGGCAAGGTTGCGCTCTACCAACTGAGCTATTCCCGCGTTTTGACTAAACCTCTCAACAAACTCTTTGATCAAGTTCGTTGCGATCCAAAAATTATAGCCCAAATTTCGCTCTCTTCAGAACTCGCAGACCGAAATTTGAGCCCAGCCGCATCAATGCTTCAAGCCGTCAGGGGCAACCGCAGGCGCAGGCGTGGCCGCAGCAGCCGTGCTCGCAGCCACTTCCTCATCGGTCAGCGGCACAGGCACGCGCTCCAAAGCCACCTCCAGCACCTTGTCGATCCACTTGACCGGCACGATCTCGAGACCGTTCTTCACGTTCTCGGGGATCTCCTGCAGGTCTTTGACGTTCTCTTCCGGGATCAGCACGGTCTTGATGCCACCGCGCAAGGCCGCCAACAGCTTCTCCTTCAAGCCCCCGATGGCCGTGACCTCGCCTCGGAGCGTGATCTCACCCGTCATGGCCACATCGCTGCGCACCGGAATGCCCGTGAGGGCAGAAACGAAAGCCGTGGTCATGGCGGCACCGGCACTCGGGCCATCCTTGGGCGTGGCCCCATCGGGCACGTGGATGTGGATGTCGTTCTTCTCGAACACCTCGTTCTTGATACCCAATGCCCTGGAGCGACTGCGCACCACGGTGCGCGCCGCCTCGACGGACTCTTTCATCACGTCACCCAGCGAACCGGTGCGGGTGATGTTGCCCTTGCCAGGCATGAGCGCCGCTTCGATGGTCAGCAGATCGCCCCCCACCTCGGTCCAGGCCAGTCCGACCACCTGACCGACCTGGTTCTGTTGCTCGGCACGACCGTAGGAGTACTTGCGCACCCCCAGGAACTGATCGAGGTTTTCGCCGTTCACCACCACCTTGGGTGTCATCTTCTTGAGCAGCAAGCCCTTGACCACCTTGCGGCAGATCTTGGAGAGTTCACGCTCAAGGGAGCGCACACCCGCCTCACGGGTGTAGTAGCGCACCATGTCACGGATGGCCTCTTCGGTGACCAACAGCTCGGTGTCCTTCACGCCGTTGTTCTTCATCTGCTTGGGCAGCAGGTACTTTTCGGCAATGCTGGTCTTTTCGTCTTCGGTGTAGCCCGAGAGGCGAATCACTTCCATGCGATCCAGGAGCGCGGGCGGGATGTTCATGGAGTTGGAGGTGGCCACGAACATCACGTCAGACAGGTCGAAGTCGACCTCCACGTAGTGGTCGCCAAAAGTGTGGTTCTGCTCCGGGTCCAGCACCTCCAGCAGAGCACTCGAGGGATCGCCCCGGAAATCCGTGCCCAGCTTGTCGATCTCGTCCAGCAGGAACAAGGGGTTGCGCGTGCCGACCTTGGTCAGGCTTTGCAACACCTTGCCGGGCAGGGCGCCGATGTAGGTGCGGCGATGCCCCCGGATCTCGGCCTCGTCACGCATGCCACCCAGCGCCATGCGCACGTACTTGCGCCCGGTGGCCTTGGCAATCGACTGCCCCAGTGAGGTCTTGCCCACCCCCGGAGGGCCGACCAGACACAGGATGGGTGCCTTCACCTTGTCGACCCGCTGTTGCACCGCAAGATATTCAAGAATGCGGTCCTTGACCTTCTCAAGGCCATGGTGGTCTTCGTTCAGCACGTTTTCAGCATTGCCCAGATCGTGCTTGATCTTGGTTTTCTTGGCCCAGGGCAAGCCCACCAGCACGTCAATGTAGTTGCGCACCACGGTGGCCTCGGCCGACATGGGCGACATCAGCTTGAGCTTCTTGAGTTCGCTCTCGGCCTTCTTCAAGGCGTCGCGGGGCATCTTGGCGGCCTTGATGCGCTTCTCGATCTCCTCGATGTCCGCACCCTCTTCACCTTCACCCAATTCCTTCTGAATGGCCTTGACCTGCTCGTTCAGGTAGAAGTCGCGCTGGTTCTTTTCCATCTGCCGCTTCACGCGGCCACGGATCTTCTTGTCGACATTGAGGATGTCGACCTCGCGCTCAAGCTGTTCGTACAGATTTTCCAGGCGTTCCTTGATGCCCGCCAGATCGAGCACCGCCTGCTTGTTGTCCAGCTTCAACGGCAAGTGGGCCGCAATCGTGTCGGCCAGGCGCCCTGGATCGTCGATGCTGGCGATCGACGTCAGGATCTCGGGCGGAATCTTCTTGTTGAGTTTGACGTACTGGTCAAACTGCTGCATCACTGCGCGGCGCAGGGCTTCGATCTCGCTGGCTTTGGCACCTTCGGGCTCCACCTCAGGCACGGGCAACGGCAGCACGGTGGCCGAGAAGTGGCTTTCGGCGTCATCGATCTTCTCGACCGTGGCACGTTGCTGCCCTTCGACCAGCACCTTGACGGTGCCATCAGGCAGCTTGAGCATCTGCAGAATGGTCGAGACGCAACCGACCGAGAACATATCAGCCACCGAGGGCTCGTCCTTGGCGGCGGTACGTTGGGCCACCAGCATGATGCGGCGCTCGGCTTCCATCGCCAACTCCAGAGCCTTGATGCTCTTGGGGCGGCCGACGAACAGCGGGATCACCATGTGAGGGAACACGACCACATCGCGCAGCGGAAGCAGCGGCAGGTCGATGGACGTGGCAGGCAGAGGGGGTTGTCCGGACATGGATATCCTTTGGTTACCTGTTGAATATGGTCCGCAAACGGGAGATTTCAACCCGCCGGGGCCGACACGGCAGCCAAGCAGCCGCCGTGCCAGCACCAGGCTGGGTCATGTTGACAGCCCAAGGGCTCAAGCCTTCTTGGCCGCCTCGCGATACACGAGCAGCGGCGGCTTGTTCTCATCGATGGTGGACTCGTCCACCACGACTTTCTCGACATTCGAGGCATTCGGCAGATCGAACATCGTGTCGATCAGGGCATGCTCAAGGATGGAACGCAAGCCACGTGCACCCGTCTTGCGGGCCAAGGCCTTCTTGGCGATGGCCTGCAGCGCCGCCGGGCGGATCTCCAGGTCAACGCCTTCCATGGCCAGCAGCTTGTGGTACTGCTTCACGAGAGCGTTCTTGGGCTCGGTCAGGATCTGCACCAGCGCATCTTCACTGAGCTCGGCCAGCGTGGTGACCACCGGCATGCGCCCGACCAGCTCGGGAATCAGGCCGAACTTGATCAAATCCTCAGGCTCCACCTCGCCGAACATTTCGGTCAAGGTACGCTGCTTCTTGCTCTTGACCGAAGCGCCAAAACCAATGCCCGAGGCCTCGGTGCGGTTCTCGATCACTTTCTCGATGCCAGCAAACGCGCCACCGCAGATGAACAAGATATTGGTGGTATCGATCTGCAGGAAGTCCTGGTTCGGATGCTTGCGCCCGCCCTGGGGAGGCACGCTCGCCATGGTGCCTTCGATCAACTTCAGCAAGGCCTGCTGCACCCCTTCGCCCGACACGTCGCGGGTGATCGAAGGGTTGTCCGATTTGCGCGAAATCTTGTCGATCTCGTCGATGTAGACGATGCCGCGCTGGGCCCGCTCGACATCGTAGTTGCAGCTTTGCAGCAGCTTCTGCACGATGTTCTCGACGTCTTCACCCACATAGCCGGCTTCGGTCAGGGTGGTGGCATCGGCCATCACGAAAGGCACATCGAGCATGCGCGCCAAGGTCTGGGCCAACAGGGTCTTGCCCGAGCCGGTGGGCCCGATCAGCAGAATGTTGCTCTTGGAGAGTTCAACCTCATCCTTGGCACCCTTGTCCTTGTGGCGCAGGCGCTTGTAGTGGTTGTACACCGCCACGGCCAGCGTGCGTTTGGCCACTTCCTGGCCGATCACATAGTTGTCGAGATTGAGCTTGATCTCGGAAGGCGTCGGCAAATCGCCGCGGGCCTCTCGCCCCGCCTCGGTCGAAGGCAGCTCATCGCGGATGATTTCGTTGCAAAGATCAATGCACTCATCGCAGATGAAAACCGATGGACCGGCGATCAGCTTCTTCACCTCGTGCTGGCTTTTGCCGCAAAAGGAGCAATAGAGTGTTTTCTCGCTGGTGGAGCCTTTTTTGTCGGCCATGTCGGAAATGCCTTGTAACGCGTTGTTCTAGATGATAGCGAAATAAAAAACGGCGCTTCCCTCTCCCGGGAAACGCCGCTCATTCAGCCGGGATACTGGTCAAGGCCGCTTGGCAATCACCTGATCCACCAAGCCGTAATCTTTGGCTTCGTCGGCAGACAGATAGTAATCGCGCTCGGTATCGCGCTCGATCTTTTCCAGCGGCTGCCCGGTGCGTTCAGCCAGGATCTTGTTGAGCTGCTCGCGGGTCTTGAGAATCTCGCGGGCGTGGATCTCGATCTCGGTGGCCTGGCCTTGTGCGCCACCCAGCGGCTGGTGAATCATCACCTTCGAATTGGGCAGCGAGTAACGCTTGCCCTTTTCGCCGGCGGCCAGCAAGAAGGCGCCCATGCTGGCAGCCATGCCGATGCACAGGGTCGACACCTGGGGCTTGATGAAGTTCATGGTGTCGAAGATGGCCATGCCGGCGCTCACCGAACCACCCGGCGAGTTGATGTAGAACGAAATGTCCTTGTCGGGGTTTTCGCTCTCCAGGAACAGCAGCTGCGCCACCACCAGGTTGGCGGTCTGGTCGTTCACCGGGCCCACCAGAAACACCACGCGCTCCTTCAGGAGACGTGAATAAATGTCGTAGGACCGTTCGCCACGACCCGATTGCTCGATGACCATCGGGACCATGCCCAGGCCTTGAATGTCCAGTGCGCTCATGTTTTCTCCAAGGGGAAACCTAACTGTACCCAAAAATGAAGTGGGGCCTGCGCAACAAAGCACAAGCCCCTCAGCATCTCAAAAAAGAGAGATCAGATCAGGTTTCAGGCCTGGCCCATCAGTTCGTCGAACGAAACCGACTTTTCAGTGACCTTGGCCTTGGACAGCACGAATTCGGTGACGTTGTTTTCGATCACAACACCTTCGACTTCGGCCAGGCGGTTCTGGTCACCAAAGTACCAGCGCACCACTTCAGCCGGCTTCTCGTAGCTGGCAGCCAGCTCTTCGACGTGGGCCTTGAGTTGCTCGGGCTTGGCTTGCAGTTCGTTGGCACGAACCAGCTCGGCCACCACCAGACCCAGGCGCACGCGACGCTCGGCTTGGGGACGGAACACGTCGTCAGGGATCGGGGCCTTGTCGGCGTCCTTGATGCCGCGCTGCTTCAGGTCAGCACGGGCGCCTTCGACCAGACGGCCGATTTCAGCCTGGATGCTGGCATTGGGCAGGTCGAGTTCAGCCTTGCCCACCAGGGCATCCATCACAGCCTGCTTGTTGCGGGCCAGCAGACGGAACTTGACTTCGCGCTCCAGGTTGGCCTTGATGTCGGCGCGCAGAGCGTCCACGGTGCCGTCGGCGATACCCAGGGTCTTGGCCAGGGCATCATTCACTTCGGGCAGGTTGGCGGCTTCGATCTTCTTCACGGTGACCAGGAAGTCGGCTTGCTTGCCGGCCACATCCTTGCCGTGGTAGTCGGCCGGGAAGGCCAGGGGGAAGGTCTTGCTTTCGCCGGCCTTCATGCCACGCACGGCGTCTTCGAATTCCTTCAGCATCTGACCGTCAGCGATCAGGAACTGGAAGTCTTCGGCCTTGCCGCCGGCAAAGGGTTCGCCGTCGATCTTGCCTTCGAAGTCAACCGTCACGCGGTCGCCGTCCTGGGCAGCCTGATCCTGAGCGCGCTGAGCGAAGGTGCGGCGTTGCTTACGCAGGATTTCCAGAGTCTTGTCGATGGCGGCGTCGTCCACGTCGGCCGACAGCTTTTCGACTTCAGCTGTCGACAGGTCGCCGATCTTGACTTCGGGGAACACTTCGAACACAGCGTCAAAAGTCAGCTCGCCTTCGGGCGCGCCTTCTTTTTCGGTGATGCGGGGCTGGCCAGCCACACGCAGCTTGGCTTCGTTGGCAGCCACGGCAAAAGCCTCGCCCACCTTGTCGTTCATCACTTCGTACTGAACGGAGTAGCCATAGCGCTGGGCCACCACGGCCATCGGCACCTTGCCCGGACGGAAGCCGTCCATCTTGACAGTGCGGGCCAGGCGCTTCAGGCGCGTGTCCACTTCAGCCTGGATTGCCGTGACGGGCAGGGTCAGCGTGATCTTGCGTTCGAGCTTCTCGAGGGTCTCAACGGTAACAGCCATTGTTTTCTCCTGATATGGCGTGTCAGGCCGCGTGATGTGCACGTCCTGGCCTGGCGTAAATAAATCTCACAAGTGGTGCGCGGGGGGGGACTCGAACCCCCACACCATTGCTGGCGTCAGGACCTAAACCTGGTGCGTCTACCAATTTCGCCACCCGCGCGCCTGAAAACAAAACGGGCGATCAGTTCACACTGACCACCCCAACGAAATCGGTCAACCTTCTATTTTAGCGGGATGAAATCCGGGTTCCGGCCCGAATCCGGGTCAGATGCAGGGTTCTGGAGCCTCCAAAGGCCTCAAAACCCTGCAAATTTCGCGCTGCAGGCCGCGCCAACGCTCAATTCACCTCGATTTGAGGACGCTTGACGCGGAACCAGGCGGCGTACATGGCCGGCAAGGCCAGCAGCGTGAGCAAGGTGGCCACGATCAGGCCCCCCATGATGGCCACCGCCATCGGCCCCCAGAACACGCTGCGCGACAGCGGGATCATCGCCAGCACCGCCGCGGCCGCCGTCAGCACGATGGGGCGCAAGCGGCGCACCGCCGACTCCACGATCGCATCCCAAGCGGGCACGCCCCGGGCGCGGTCCTGCTCGATCTGGTCGATCAGGATCACCGAGTTGCGCTGGATCATGCCCATCAGCGCGATCACCCCGAGCAAGGCCACGAAGCCGAACGGCCGGTTCAACACCAGCAAGGCGCCCGCCACACCGGCAATGCCCAGGGGGCCGGTGAGGAACACCAGCACCGAGCGGCTGAAGCTCTGCAACTGCAGCATCAGCAGCGTGAAGGTCAGGAACAACATCACCGGCAGTCCGGCGGCGATGGAGGCCGAGCCCTTGCTGCTTTCTTCCACCGCGCCGGCCACTTCGATGCGGAAGGCCTGGCCGGAGGCCTGCCACTTCGCTTCCAGCGCCCGCAGCTCAGGCAACAGCTCAGCCGTCACGGTGGCCCCTTGCAGACCCTCCACGATGTCGCCCTGCACGGTCACCGCGTAATCGCGGTTCTCGCGCCACATCACGCCAGGCTCCCAGGTGAACACCGGCTTGGCGATCTGGGTCAGCGGGATCGAACGCCCGTTGGCGGTGGGCAGGTAGGCATTGCCCAGGTCAGTGATCGCATTGCGTTCCTCCAGGGGCTGGCGCACCACGATGTCGATCAGCTTGTCGTTCTCGCGGAACTGCCCCACCGCCGTGCCCGACAGAATGGCGGCCGAAGCCTGCGCAATCGCCTGGCTGGTCACGCCCAGGGCACGCGCCTTGGCCTGATCGACCTCCATGCGGATCACCTTCACCGACTCGTTCCAGTTGTCGTTCACACCGCGCATGTGGCTGTTCTTGCGCATCAGTTCCTTGACCTCGTCGGCCCGCTCACGCAGCACCGCCGGGTTCGAACCCATCACCCGGAACTGCACCGGATAAGGCACCGGCGGTCCATTGGGCAGCAACTTGACGCGCCCCCGCACCTCTGGGAACTCTTCGGCCAGCAGGGCCGGCAGCTTGATGCGCAGGCTCTCGCGCACCTTCAAGTCCACCGGCAGGATGATGAATTGCGAGACGTTGGTCTGCGGGAACACCTGGTCCAGCGGCAGGTAGAAACGGGGCACGCCCGAGCCCACCCAGGTGCTCACGCTCTTCACGCCCACCTCTTCGCGCAGGCGGGCTTCGACCCGCTGGGTCACCGCATCGTTGGCGGCGAACGAGGTGCCTTCGGGGAACCAGATGTCCACCAGAATCTCAGGCCGGCTGGAGTCCGGGAAGAACTGCTGCTGCACCTTGCCCATGCCCACGATGCCCAGCGCAAAGATCGCCAGCGTGGCCGCGATGGTGGCCCAGCGGTGCGCCACGCACCAGGTCACGGCGCGACGGAAGGTGTTGTAGAACGGGGTGTCAAACATCTCGTGCGGTTCACCCCCCTCATGCCCGGCACCCATTTCCTGCACATGGGGCGGGCGCTTGAGCAACCAGGCCCCCAGGTAAGGCACGAAATAGACCGACACCACCCAGCTCAGCACCAGGGCGATCACGGTCACGGCAAAGATGGCGAAGGTGTACTCACCCGTCTGTGACTTGGCCAGCCCGATCGGCAAAAAGCCGGCCGCGGTGATCAACGTGCCCGTCAGCATGGGCATGGCGGTGATCTCGTAGGCAAAGGTGGCGGCACGCACCTTGTCGTAGCCCTCCTCCATCTTGCGCACCATCATTTCGACCGCAATGATGGCGTCGTCCACCAGCAGGCCCAGCGCAATGATCAACGAGCCCAGCGAGATCTTGTGCAGCCCGATGCCCCAGTACCACATGGCCAGAAAGGTCACGGCCAGCACCAGCGGAATCGTGATGCCCACCACCAGGCCAGGGCGCACGTCGATGTAATAGCGACGCCACAGCGGCTGGCTGCCCGGACGCTTGTGCAGCCCCAGGCTCACAAAGCTCACGGCCAGCACGATCACCACGGCCTCGATCAGCACGTGCACGAACTCGCCCACCGAGGTGGTCACCGCCTTGGGCTGATCCTGCACCTGCACCAGGGTCAGGCCGGCCGGCAGGCTTTTCTCGATCTTTTCAGTGGCCAACTGCAGTTGCTTGCCCAGTTGGATGATGTCGCCGCCCTTGGCCATCGACACGCCCATGGCGATCACTTCACGACCGTTGTGGCGCACCTTCACCGACGGTGGATCCACATAGCCACGGCGCACCTCGCCGATGTCGCCCAGGCGCAACTGATTGCCCGAGCTGCCGCGGATCGGCATGGCGCGCAACTGCTCCACCGCCTCGAACTGCCCCTGCACCCGCACCTGCACCACATCCTGCGGCGTCTGCACGGCACCGGCGCTCTCCACCGCGTTCTGCGCATTGAGCTGGGCCAGCACGGCATTCAGGTCCAGGCCCAGCTGGGCCAGGCGCTTTTGCGAGATCTCGATGAAGATCTTCTCGTCCTGCACACCGAACAGCTCGACCTTGGCCACGTCAGGCACGCGCAGCAGCGACTGGCGCACATCGTCGGCAAAGGTCTTGAGCTCGGCATAGCTGAAGCCATCCGACTCCAGCGCATAGATCACGCCATACACATCGCCGAACTCATCATTGAAGAACGGCCCTTGGGTACCCGAAGGCAAGGTGTATCGGATGTCGCCGATCTTCTTGCGCACCTGGTACCAGACGTTGGCCACATCACCGGGCTTGGACGAGTCCTTGATCTGGAAGATGATCTGCGATTCGCCCGGCTTGGAGTAGCTGCGGATGCGGTCCGCATAAGGCACCTCCTGAAGCGTCTTTTCGAGCTTGTCGGTGACCTGCTCGGCCACCTGCTGGGCCGTGGCCCCGGGCCAATAGGTGCGAACCACCATGGCGCGGAAGGTGAACGGCGGGTCTTCGTCCTGGCCGAGCTGAAAGTAGGCCGCAAAGCCCAACAACATCAGCACCACCAGCAGGTAGCGGGTCAGCGCCGGGTGATCCAGCGCCCATTTCGACAGGTTGAAGCTTTCCTTGGGCTGCGCGTTGCTCATGCCGGACCTCACTTGGCCGCAGCGGCAGGAGCGGCATCAGCCGGGGCAGCGGCCGATGCCGCGGGGGCAACCTCCGCGCCGGGCAGCGCCTTCTTGGGTTGGTAGATCGTGACCTTCTGGCCAGGTGACAGCACGTGCACACCGGCGGCCACCACCAGGTCGCCGGGCTTGATGCCCCCGGCCACCACCGCCTCATTGCCATCGGCCGTGGCGATCTCCACGGGCTGCAGGCGCACGGTCATGGCCTTGGGATCCAGCACCCAGACGGCGGTGGATTTCCCCTCCTGGCGCAGCGCGCTGGTGGGCAGCTTCAAGACCGACGGTGTGGCCTTGTCCAGGCCTTGAGGCAACACGTTCACGGTCGACCCCAGGGCCGGTGCGCCTTGTACCGGCAAGGCGACTTTCACTGTGTAGGTGCGGGTCACGGCGTCGGCGCTGGCGGCCACTTCGCGCACCTCGCCTTCAATCTCACGCCCTTCAGACCATACCTTGACCACCACCTTGGCCCCCACGCGCACCGAGCCCACCTTGTCTTCGGGCACGGCAAACACCACGTCGCGCTGACCGTCCTGGGCGATGCGAACCACCGGCGTGCCAGATTGCACCACCTGACCCGGCTCCGCCTCGATGGCCGTCACCACACCCGACACGTCGGCCGCCAGCGAGGTGTAGGCGATCTGGTTGCCCTGGCTGGCCAGTTGGGCCTGGGCCTGCTCCAGCGTGGCCTGAGCCGCCTTCAGGGTGGTTTCACGACGCTGCAGCTCCGAGCCGCCGATGAAGTTCTTGTCGTACAGATCCTTGTAGCGGCGGTAATCGGCTGCCGCCAGATCACGGTTGGTCTGGGCCGAGGCCACCTGGGCCCGTGCCGCGTCGGCGCCCAGCTTGTAGTCCTGCGGATCCAGCTGCGCCAGCACCTGCCCCACCTGCACCCGCTGCCCCAGCTCGGCCTGGCGGCGGATAATCTTGCCGCCCACCCGAAAGCCCAGACGCGACTCGATGCGGGCCCGGACCTCGCCCGAGTACTCGTTTTTTGTCCCCATGCGGCTTTCTGCCACCGTCAGCACCTTGACCGACCGAACCGGTTCGGCCGCCGGTTCGGGGCGTGAGCAAGCGGCCAACAGGGTGACCAGGGACAAAATGAGAGAAACGCCAACGATCCCACCAAAAAGGGGACGGGCACGGTGGACATTCACAGTGACGGGCATGGGCAACCTGCTGAACGAAGTGCGGGTAAGCGGCACCAAGGGAGCCCTTGGCACCAGAAAAGTGTCAAGTCACCAAGGCCAAGCCTGGGGTTCAACATTAATGACTGATTGGTTAGTAGCCTAAGGGATTGTTCTGATGCATGTCAAGCCAAGCGCCGCCGCAACCCCCAAGGTGCCCCCTCATCGCGATACTGTGCAAACTGAAGTGTTGCCGCTGACCCACTACGAGAATTTCCCGGTGGCTTCCTGGCTGTGTCCGCCCCGGTTGCGCCCCCCGATCGCCGCGCTGTACCACTTTGCCCGCACCGCCGATGACATCGCCGACGAGGGCGACGACAGCCCGGCGCAACGCCTGGCGACCCTGGCGGCCTACCAGGCCGAGTTGCACGCCACATTGGCCGGCACGGCGCCCAATGCGCGATGGCAGCCGGTACTGGCGCCACTGGCCCGACAGCAGGCGGCCTGGGGCCTGCCGGTGGCACTGCTGGACGACCTGATCAGCGCCTTCATGCAAGACATCGCTTACACCCGCGATCAGCACCTGTACCCGGACCGCGACAGCCTGCTTGACTACTGCCGCCGCTCGGCCAACCCCATCGGACGCCTGCTGCTGCACCTGCACGGCGTGGCCGAGCCCGGGGCCCTGGCGCAAAGCGACGACATCTGCAGCGCCCTGCAACTGATCAATTTCTGGCAAGACCTGAGCCAGGACATTCCGCGGGGGCGCCACTACCTCACCGTGGCCGACTGCCTGCGCCATGGCGTGCCCCGCAGCGAGCTTCAAAGCGGGTCCGCCAGTCCCGCGGCCCTGGCCCTGATCGCCGACAACCTGGCCTGGGCCGAACAATTGATGCACCGCGGCGCCCCGCTGGTGCACCGCCTGCCCGGTCGCGCCGGCTGGGAGCTGCGCCTGGTGGTGCAAGGCGGCCTGCGCGTGTTGCAACGCATCCGCGCCACTGGCGGCAACCCGCTGGCCCGCCGCATCAAGCTGGGCCGGGCCGACGCCCTGCCCCTGCTCTGGCGCACCCTCTGGATGTGAATGGCCTTGAGAAGCTGCGGCCTGCCCCCCCCTTCACAAGATGGGACAATGCTGCGCGTACGCTCAGCCCAATCCATGACCCCAGAAGACTACGTCCAGCAAAAAGCCGCCGCCTCGGGCAGCAGCTTTTATTACGCCTTCCTGTTTCTGCCCAAGCCGCGCCGCGCCGCGATCACAGCCTTCTATGCCTTTTGCCGCGAAGTGGACGACGTGGTCGACGAAGTCAGCGACCCCGGCGTGGCCATGACCAAGCTGGCCTGGTGGCAGAACGAAGTGCGCCAGGCCTTCGCCGGGCAGGCCAGCCACCCCGTGATGCAGGCTCTGATGCCCCACGTGCCGGTGTATGGCCTGCGCCAGGAGCAGTTGCAAGCCGTCATCCAGGGCTGCCAGATGGACCTGGAGCAAACCCGCTACCTGGATTACCCCGGCCTGCAACGCTATTGCCACCTGGTGGCCGGCGTGGTGGGCGAAGTCTCGGCGCGCATCTTCGGCCAGACCGACGACCGCACCACCGAGTACGCCCACACCCTGGGCCTGGCCTTCCAGCTGACCAACATCATCCGCGACGTGGGTGAAGACGCCATGCGGGGCCGCATCTACCTGCCGGTGAACGAGCTGCAGCGCTTTGACGTCAAGGCCCATGAGGTGCTGCAACGCGTGTACTCGGATCGCTTCACCGCGCTGATGAAGTTCCAGGCCGAGCGCGCCCACCAGCTGTATGACCAGGCCCTGGCCCTGCTGCCCGGCGCCGATCTGCGGGCCCAGAAGCCCGGCCTGATGATGGCCAGCATCTACCGCACCCTGCTGCGCGAGATCGAAGACGAAAACTTCCAGGTGCTGCACCAGCGCATCAGCCTGACCCCCTTGCGCAAGCTGTGGCTGGCCTGGAAGGTGCAGGCCCTGGGCCGTGTCTGAGGCCCCAAAGCCCCACTCACGCCACCTCGCCGTGATCGGTGGCGGCTGGGCCGGCCTGGCTGCCGCCATGGCCGCCCACGACCAGGGCTGGGCCGTGCACCTGTTCGAGGCCTCGCCCCAACTCGGCGGCCGGGCCCGCACCCTGCCCGGCCCAGCGGCCCTGACCGGGCTGGACAACGGCCAGCACATTCTGATCGGCGCCTACACCCAGAGCCTGCGCCTGATGCGCCGGGTGGGGGTGGACCCCGAACAAGCCTTGCTGCGCCTGCCACTGACGCTGCGCTTCCCCGATGGGGGCGGCCTGCAATTGCCGCGCTGGCCTGCTCCCTTCGATGCCGCCGCCGGCATCCTCGGCGCGCGGGGCTGGTCCTGGCGCGACCGGATCTCACTGCTGGCCACCACCCTGCGCTGGCAGATCGGCGGCTTTCGCTGCGCCCCAGATGCCAGCGTGCTGGCCCTGTGCCAAGGCATACGGCCGCGGGTCATGGCCGAGCTGATCGAGCCCCTGTGCGTGTCAGCCCTCAACACCCCGGTGGACCAGGCCAGCGGCGAAGTGTTTCTGCGTGTGCTGCGCGACTCCCTGGCCGGCGGCCCGGGCGCCTCGCACCTGCTGCTGCCCCGCACCGACCTGGGGGCCTTGTGGCCCGAGCCGGCGGCACGCTGGATGCGTGCCCAGGGCCACAGCGTGCAAACCGGCCAAAGGGTGCAAGGCCTGCTGCGCGACGCCAAGGGACGATGGCAGCTTCAAGTGGCGACGGGGCTGGAGGCCCCCGCCTTCGACCAGGTCATCCTGGCCTGCCCTCCTGGCGAGGCGGCCCGCCTGCTGACCCAGGCTTCGGGCCTGAGCGGTGATCAACACGCCGCCCTGGCCACCTGGGCCGCCCAGGCCCAGGCCCTTCGCTTCGAAGCCATCACCACGGTGTACGCACAGGCCGGCACCCCGGCCGGCGCCCTCCGGCTGCCCCAGCCCATGCTGGCCCTGCGCTGCGGGCCCGGGGCGCCGGCCCAGTTCGTGTTCGACCGCGGTCAACTCGGCGCCCCCCAAGGCCAACTGGCCTTTGTGCTCAGCGCCAGCCCCGACCTGAGCCGCGAGGCCCTCAGCCAACAAGTGCTGACCCAAGGCCGCCAGGCCCTGGCCCCGATCGGGGTGAGCGAACTACAGGCCTTGGGCACGGTGACCGAAAAGCGCGCCACTTTCGCCTGCACCCCAGGCCTGACTCGGCCCGCCCAGCGACTGATCCCGGGCCTGTGGGCCTGCGGCGACTATGTGGAAGGCCCCTACCCGGCCACGCTCGAAGGGGCGGTGCTGAGCGCGCAGTCGGTGGTGGCGGCACTGACCTGAGCGGATTCACCCCACCAAATGCCGGCACAGCTCGTGCAGGCTGCTGATGGTCCAGGGCGCGGGGCTGGCATGGGGCCAGGCCTTGGCGTCGCGGTTCACCCACACCGCCTGCAGGCCCGAGTTCAAGGCCCCCATGACGTCGGTGTCCACGTCGTCGCCCACGTGCAACACCTCGGCCGGGGCCACGGCGGCCGCGGCGGCGGCGGCCTCGAAGATTCGCGGGTCGGGCTTGGCCACGCCGAACTGCTGCGCACTCAGGCTGGCGCTGAAATACGCCCCCAGCCCCACCCGCTGCACATCGGCATTGCCATTGGACAAGGCCACCAAAGGGTAGCGCTCGGCCAGGCGGCCCAGGCATTCGTGCACATCGTCAAACAGGTCCACCCGCTGGCGCTCGGCAAAGAACACCTCGAAGGCCGGCTCGGCCAGGGCCGGATCGTCGCCGGCCTGGCCCAGGGCCAGGCGGATCGACTCGCGGCGCAGCGCGCTCAGGTCGGTGACCAGGTCGGGCCGCAGCGTGGTCATCTGGTTGCGGATCTCGCGCAAGGCCCCGGGGCGCGAGAACAGGGTGGCCGTGGCAGGTGCGTGGCGCTGCAGCCAATCGGCCAGCACCGTCTCCGCGCGGGCAATGGTCGGCCAGATGGGCCACAAAGTGTCGTCCAGGTCCAGGGTAATGGCCTTGATTCGGGCGTGATCGAGCATAGGTGGCTGAGAATACTGCATCCCTCAAAACCTCAGCCTCAGCCTCAGCCTCACCCTGCCCATGCCGTCCAAGTTCGCCCCCGAGCCCGCCTACCGCCACGGCCAAGCCGCCCGCACCGCCATCCTGCTGTGCAACCTGGGCACCCCCGAGGCCCCGACCGCCCCGGCCCTGCGACGCTACCTGGCCCAGTTCCTCAGCGACCACCGGGTGGTCGAGATCCCGGCCCTGATCTGGAAGCCGATCCTTCACGGCATCATCCTGCGCGTGCGCCCGGCCAAGTCGGCCGCCAAATACGCCAGCGTCTGGACGCCCGAGGGCTCACCCCTCAAGGCCTGGACCGAGAAGCAGGCCAAGCTGCTGCAGGGCTGGCTGGGCGAAGCCGGCCATCAGGTGCAGGTGCGCTACGCCATGCGCTACGGCCAACCCTCGATCGCCCACCAGCTGGATGCCCTGAAGGCCGATGGCGTGACCCGCGTGCTGATCCTGCCGGCCTACCCGCAGTACTCCGGCACCACCACCGCCAGCGTGTTCGACGATGTGGCGCACTGGGGCCTGCGCCAGCGCCACCTGCCCGAGCTGCGCTTCATCAACCGCTACCACGACGACCCGGGCTACATCGATGCCCTGGCACAACGGGTCGAAGCCCATTGGCGCGAACACGGTCAGCCCGACCAGTTGGTGATGAGCTTCCACGGCGTGCCCGAGCGCACCCTGCAGCTGGGCGACCCCTACCACTGCGAATGCCTGAAGACGGGCCGCCTGCTGGCCGAACGCCTGGGGCTGCGCGCGGATCGCTACAAGATCACCTTCCAGTCGCGCTTCGGCAAGGCCAAGTGGCTGGAGCCCTACACCGAACCCACCCTGGTGGCCCTGGCCCAGGCCGGCACGGCCCGGGTGGACGTGATCTGCCCCGGCTTCACCAGCGACTGCCTGGAGACCCTGGAAGAAATCAACCAGGAAGCCCGTGAGGCCTTTTTGCACGCTGGGGGCAAAGCCTTCCACTACATCCCCTGCCTGAATGACAGCCCGGCCTGGATCACCGCCCTCAGCGCGCTGGCCCAGCAACACCTGCAAGGCTGGCCCACCCGGGGACCAACGCCGCAGTCGCTGGAAGACAATCGCCAGCGCGCCCTGGCAGCAGGCGCCCGTAACTGATCCGCCCATTGCCTTTCGAATTCAGCCACGCAACCGGGCCAAGCCCGGCTAGCGTTATGCTTTCCGACCTCCTGGCCCCCGACATCCCTCTTTCGTCAATGCCCGCCCCCTCCACCGACCTGCCCACCCAGCCTGCCCTGACGGCCCAGCAACTGCGCCGCCACATCGACCCTGCCAGCCTGGGCTTTGCCAGCACCGCCGAACTGGCCGACGAGGCCCCGGGCTGGATCGGGCAGCAACGCGCCCGACAAGCCACCGAGTTCGGCCTGCACATCGAAGCGCCCGATTACAACCTGTTCGTGCTGGGCGAAGTCGGCAGTGGCCGCAGTTCACTGCTGCGCCAGGCTCTGCACCAGGCAGCCCGAGCCCGCCCGGTACCGCCCGACCTGGGCTATCTGCACCGCTTCGAGGCCCCGCAGCGCCCCTTGGCCTTGCGCCTGCCGGCCGGCAGCGGCCGCGTGTTGCGCCAGGGCCTGCAGCAGCTCACCCGCCAACTGGCCACCGACATCCCGGCCCAATTGGAGGCCGCCGAGGTCACGCTGGAGGCCGACGGCATCGAGAAAGCCTTTGAGCGCGAGGAGCACCTGGCATTGAAAGACCTGGAAGCCCTGGCCGCCCGCCACGGCTACCAGCTGCAGCGCGAGTCCGACCGGCTCAAGCTGGTGCTGCCTGAGAAACCACACGGCAAGGACAAGAGCCCTCAAAGCGAGGCTGACAAATCGGCCGCCGAAGCCCTGGCCACGGCCACCGAAAACGAGGTGCGCGCTGAAATGGCCCGCGTGCTGGCCCAGTTGCGCCTGCGCGAGATTGCCCGTGACGAGACCCTGGAGGCCCTGAAGCGCCGCACCCTCACGCCGCAGTTGCAGAAGGCCTTTGACACCGCCTTGGCCGGCCTGCCCGAAGCCGAGCGCCACGGGCTGCAGAGCTGGGTGCAGGCGGCCATCGGCGAGGTGCTGAACCAGATCGACCTGTTCCTGCCCCGAGCCGAAGACGAAGACGAAGCCGACCGCAAGGCCGACCTGGCCCATTGGCAGGCCTGCCTGGCCTTCAACCTGGTGGTGGACCACGCTGGCCAGCAAGGTGCGCCGGTGGTGCTGGACAACAACCCCCAGATGCGCAGCCTGTTCGGCAGCATCGAGCACCCGGGCGGCGACGACGCCGGCCCCGCGGACCACACCGCCATCCATGCGGGCGGCCTGCTGCAAGCCCACGGCGGGTACCTGATGCTGCACCTGGCCGACCTGATCGACGACGAGCCCCTGTGGGAGCGGCTGCGCCGCTTTCTGCGCTCGCGCCAGTTGCAGATCGAAGAGCCCGGTGGCACGGGCACCCCGGCTGGCGCCAGCCTGCAGCCCGACGCCGTGCCGGTGGACGTGCGCCTGGTGCTGGTCGGCTCGCCCGACGAATACTACAAACTGCAAGACGCCGACCCCGAGATGGCGCGCCGTTTCCGCGTCAAGGTCGACTTTGCGGACCGCTTTGCCGCCAGCGACGACAACCGCCGCGCCATGGCGGCCTGGGTGGCCTGCCGTTGCCGGCAACTCGGCCTGCCCCACTTCGAGGCCGCAGGCGTGGCAGCCCTGCTGGAGCAAAGCCACCGCGAGGCCGACGACCAGCACTACCTCAGCGCGCAACTGGGTCAGATCGAAATGGTGCTGATCGAGAGCGCCCAGCAGTGCCGCGACCGGCAGGGCGAAGGGGTGAGCGCCGCCGACGTGGCGGCCGCCCTGCAGGCACGGCGCCAGCGCCACGACTACCTGGAGCAGTGCGTGCTCGACAGCATCAGCGAAGGCGAGCGGCTGATCTCCACCACCGGCCTGGCCGTGGGCCAGCTCAATGCCATGAGCCAGATCGACACCGGCGACCACCGCTTTGGCGTGCCCATGCGCATCAGCGCCCGCACCCAGGCTGGCCACCAGGGCGTGCTCAACATCGAGCGCGAGGTGCGCCTGTCCGGCCCCATCCACGACAAGGGCGTGCTGATTCTGCAAGGCTACCTGCACGCGCTGTTCAGCGAACAGGCGCCGCTGGCCCTGCAGGCCTCGCTGGGCTTCGAACAGGAGTACGACGGCGTGGAGGGCGACTCGGCCTCGTGCGCCGAGCTGTTCGCCCTGCTGTCCTCGCTGTCAGGCGTGGGCCTGCGCCAGGACATCGCGGTCACCGGCGCTCTCAACCAGCACGGCGAAGTGCTGCCCGTGGGCGGCCTGAACGAGAAGATCGAAGGCTGGTTCCAAGTTTGCCGGCGCGCCGGGCTGACCGGCCAGCAAGGTGTGCTGCTGCCCGCACTGAACCAGCGCCAGCTGATGCTGTCACCCGAGCTGGTGGCCGCCGTGGCGGCCGGGCAGTTCCATGTGTACACCATGCGCCAGGCCAGCGAAGGCCTGAGCCTGTTGGCCGGCCAACCGGCCAGCGCCCTGCACACGCTGGCGGCCGAAACCCTGGCGGCCTACCGCCGGGCCTGCCGACGGGCCTTGCGACCGGGGCGCGCCGGGCGCTGATCCGGGGGGGCGCCCCCACACAGCAGACACCTGCTGCACACAGACGCGTTACACAGGCCGCCCACAATCAGGCGCAGAAGGAAGGACGCAAGGCTCAGACCACAGGCTGAGCCACGGCGACAAGGGCCCACTCGCCCAGGTGCCGCGTCCGGCCTGCCTGACCCAGAACGCGCATGTCCAAGTCCCGCGGGCCCCAAGCGGCCCCTCCGCCCCACACCCAGCCCTCACCCGACGCCCCGGTGGCGGGCGGTTGGCGCAGGCGTGCACGGGCCCTCGCGCCCTGGCTGCTGGCCCTGCTGCTGGCGTTGGCCCTGGGTGCCAAGTTGATCCACCACGCCCAGGTGGCCCGAGCCCTGCTCCACCCACCCCGCACACCGGTTCTGGCGGCCGACCTGGCCCTGGCCCAGCAGGCCCTGCACGGTGGGGTGCAGCCTGTCACCTTTGCCACCGCCGACGGCCTGCTGCTGCAGGGCTGGTACAAGCCCTCGCGCACCGGGGCGGTGGTGATCTTTGTGCATGGCGGCCAGGGCAACCGCCTGTGGTTTCTGGCCCAGGCGCAGGCCTTGGCCGAGCGTGGCATCGGCGTGCTGCTGTACGACTCGCGCGCCAGCGGCAACAGCGAAGGCGACACCCAGACCTGGGGCGATCTGGAACAGGAAGACCTGACCGCCGCACTGAACTGGGTCAGCGCCCGCCCCGATGCCGATCCCCGGCGCCTGGGGGCCGAGGGCTTTTCCATCGGTGCCAGCACGGTGTGCATGGTGGCGGCCAGTGATCCGCGCATCAAGGCCGTGGTGCTGCACAACATGTGGTCCTCGCTGGACGACGAATTGAGTTACAAGAGCGGCTCGGCGCTGAGCACCTGGTTGTTGTGGCTGGATTTCTGGTGGGCCGGCATCGACCCCGACCGGGTTCAGCCCGCCCGGGTGATCCACCAGATCGCCCCGAGGCCACTGCGCCTGGTGGCGGCCGAAGGTGACCACGACACCCCCATCGCCGTGGAGCAGGCCTTGTTCGAGCGCGCGGGCCAACCCAAGGCCCTGTGGCGCATCCCCGGTGCCGACCACCTGGACTACCGGGAGTACGGCGGGGATGCCCTGCGGCAAGGCATCGCCCAGTTCTTTGCCAAATCGCTTTGAGCGCGCCGCTCAGCCGGCATCAACGGCCATCAGGCCACATCAACCGGCCTCGGCACGATCGATGAAGTCACTCACCAGGTTCAGCTGATCGGGCACATTGAGCGCGGGGGCATGGCCACAGCCCGGCACCTCGACCACCGTGGTCAGGCCGCGCAGGCCCGGGCCACGGCGCAGCATCTCGGCGGTGGTCTCGGGCAGCACCAGGTCTGATTCGGCTCCCCGCAGACACAGCACCGGGATGTCGATGGCATCGTAGTCGTCCCAGATCAGGTAATCGTTGGGGTGCAGGGTGAACTGCTGCACCATGGCCGGGTCGTAATGCGGCGTGACCCGGCCATCGGGCAGCCGCCGGGTCGAGGTTTCGGTCAGGCGCCGCCATTGCGCGTCGCTGAGCCAGCCATAGGGCTTGTAGACCTGGCGGAAAAAGGCCTCCAGGGCCACCACCGAATCAAAGGCCGGCGGTTCACCGGCATAGGCCCGGATGCGCGCGATGGCGGCGTCCGCCAGTTGCGGCGCGTTGTCGTTCAGCACCAGGCTCTTGAGGCGCCCCCGGAGCGCGGGCACCACCTGGCCACCCGCACACACCGTACCGATGGCGCCGCCCATGGACGTGCCCACCCAATGCACACGATCCAGGCCCAGGCCGTCGAGCAGGCCCTGGGCCAGTTGGGCATAGAAAGCCAGGGTGTACTCACGGCCCGGGTCAGGGCTCCATTGGCTCAGGCCGCGGCCCAGGGTGTCGGGGCAGATCACGCGATAGCGCCCGCTGAGGTGCTCGGCCAGTTCGTCCATGTCACGGCCGGTGCGCGCCAGGCCGTGCCAGGCAATCACGGCCGGGGCCTGCGGGTTGCCCCACTCGGTGTAATGAAGTTCGCGGCCTGCGCAGCGCAGGTAGTGGGAGGACATGGCCATGAAAAATATCCGTTCCGGTTGCAGGCGGGGCCACTGCGCGGCCCCGCCAGGTTTCATCGATCAGTGGGCAGCCTCAGTCCGGGATGCTCACCGTGTTGCCGCTGAGCACGATGCGGTCGGCCGCGGCAGGCGTTGTCACCGGGGCCGGCACATTGTTGGCCGTCAGGGCCGGCGCCGCGCCCGGCGTACCGCCACGCGGCACGGTTCGCACCACCTGCGACGGCGGCAGGGCCGTGCCGTCCTTCAGGCGGGCGTAGACCGCATCAAGGGCTCGGTTCAAGTACAGCGACAAAGGCACAAAACGCGTGTCGTAACCGGGCAGCACCGTGGGCAGCCCGATGAACGAGTCAAAGTGCTGTGCATTGGTGACTTCGAGGTAGCTCAGCTGGCTGTTGGCACCCTCGACCGTGTTGTTCAGCGCCAGGTAGGGCCGCGAGGTGTGGTTGACGGGCAGCAAGGGGTCGGAGCGACCATGCACGATCACCGTGGGGCGGCCGCGCAGGTTGCCATTGCGGCGTGTCTCGTCGATGCCGGTGTTCAATTGCGCCGCCACGCCAGCCGTGCCGGTGACCAGGTTGCGCAGGCACAGGGCGCCGTCCAGCCCCATGTCGGCCAGGCCGGTGCTGGGCGACACCGACAGCAGATCACGCACCGGGCCGCCCTGGGCGTTGTTGTTGAGCAGTTGCACCCCCGACGACGGCGGCACACCGTTGCCCGTGGCGTACATCTGGGCCAGGGCCGTGGCGTCCACGGTGGTGACGGCACCCGCCGCGGTGGTGGCGGCGAAGCTGTACCCACACAGGTTGTCCTTCACGCTGGCGCGGGCCAGCGCATTGGCAAAGGTGACGGCCACGGCCGGGGCCACTTCGAAGCCTGCCAGGGTGGCAATCTGGCTACCGGCCTCGGGCTCCCAGCCATAGGCCTGCAGCTTGGCCAAGGCCTCGCTGGCCTGGGTGGCCGTGGTGCTGGCCGTGAGCAGGCCCTTGGTCTTCAGCGCGCTGCAGCGGTTGGCCGCCAGGGTGCCGTACACCACCGGCAGCGCATAGGTGCTCTGGAACGGCGTGCCGGCCAGCTCGGGGGCAAGGGCGGCACAGGCCGAGTACAGGTGGGCGTAGCTGGTGAAGTCCATCAGGGTGCGGGCCGTGGTCGCCTGCACCCGTCCGCCACGGGTGACCACCACGTTGGCACTCTTGGGCATCTCGATGGCCGGCTCGCTGACGGCCACGCCGTCGATCAGACCCTGCGTGTCCTGCTCGGCCGCGGCAATCGCCGAGCCGCCGCCATTGGAGGCACTGGAGGCGATCACCAGCGTGTTGTTGGCCCGGAAGGTACGGGCCTTGTGTCCGTTGCCGGCGTCATCCCCCAGGCGCTCATTGAGCACGTAGAAGGCGAATTCGACCGCCTGCAGCGTGAATTTGCCCCAGTCTTTTTCGACGTTGCGCCCCGAATGGGCGTGCTTGAAAGCCAGGCGATTGGGGGTGGCCGTGTTGAAGGCGGCCAGTTCGGTGGCCGACAAGGGGGCACGGAACTGCGCGCCCAGCCCGGCCGCCGTCGAGCTGCTGCGCGTGCCGTCGATCAGGGGCACGGTGTCGGTGGCCAGGTCATGGGCTGCGCCCCCTGTGCCCTTGTCGGTGTAGGCCACCGCACAGCCTTTTTTCAACCCCCACTCCCCCGTGCTGATGGCCCCGAACACGCCACGCGACCCCGACGAAGTGGCGGTGATGATGCAGGGCTTGCTGCGGTCAAAACTGTTGGGCACCTGCACCACGAGGGTCACGTTCTGCTGGCCCGTGCCGTCATCGCTGAAGGTGGTGTATTCGCCACCGGCAATCAGGCCTTCGCTGGTGGTGACTTTGCCATTGGCATCCACGTTGGGGCCATACAGAGTGCCGTAGCCGCCAGCGGTGGTGGTATCGAGCAGGGCCCGGTAGCTGTTGTAGATGGCCGCCCGGCGCAGCTCGGTGGCTGTGGGCTGCAAGGGGTTGGCATAGGCCGGGGCCACGGCACTTTGCAAGCCGCTCTTGCCCAGACCGGCGGTCAGCAGGTCATTGCTGACGCCGTCGTACTCGGCGCTGCTGACGGTGCCCACATAGCTGGGTCGGATGTTGAACTCGCTGCCATCGCCCATGCAGCCGCCAAGCCCGATGCTGGCGGCCACGGCCGCACCCACGGGTGTCCAGATGAATCGCATGCCTTGTCTCCTCTTGTTTTCAATGGTTGACGAACACACTTGCCCCGGGCCTGCCCAGATCTGGCAGCACCCCGAACTCACATCGACCTCCCAAAGCGCGGCCTCAGTGCAAGCTCAGTGCGGCGCCTTCTGGCCTCGGGCGGGCGCGCGCAGCCGCCCCACCACCCCGGTCGGGAAGTAATAAACCGACAGCACGAACAACACCCCGAGCCACAGCAGCCAGCGGTCGGGCGACAACAGCGAAGACAGCCAGGGCAGGCTGGCCGTGGCCTCGCTGCCCAGGCGCAGCAGATCCTGCAGGTAGCTTTGCGCCACCAGGAACAGGGCCGAGCCGATGGCCGCGCCATAGACCGTGCCCATGCCACCGATCACCACGATCAGCAGCACATCGAGCATCAGCTCGAACGACAGCGAGGTGTCGGGCCCGTTGTAGCGCAGCCAGAGCGCCAGCATGGCCCCGGCCACACAGGCGAACAAGGCCGACAGGATGCTCGACACGGTGCGGTACACCACCACCCGGTAGCCGATGGACTCGGCCCGGAACTCGTTCTCGCGGATGGCCTGCAACACCCGGCCGAAGGGTGAATTGACGATGCGCAGCAGGGCCAGCAGCAGCACCACGGCCAGCACGAACAGCAGGTAGTAGCAGATCAGGCGCCCGTCGAGCGACACGCCCATGAAGGGCTCGTCGGCCCACTCGAAGCTGGGCGACAGCATCTCGGGCACCTTGAAGGTCAGGCCGTCCTCGCCCCCGGTCAGCTCGGACAGTTGCGAAGCCAGGGTCTGGAAGGCCGAGGCCACGGCCAGGGTGATCATGGCAAAGAAGATCGCCCGCACGCGCAGCGAGAACAGGCCCACCGCCAGCGCCAGCAGCAGAGACAGCAGCAGCGAGGCCCCCAGCCCCACGGCCAGGGCCTCCCAGGTGGGGCCCAGGCGGGTGGTGGCGACGGCGATGCCGTAGGCCCCGATGCCAAAGAACATGGTGTGGGCAAAGCTCACGATGCCGGTGTAGCCCAGCAGCAAATCAAAGCTGGCCACCAGCACCACGAACACCAGCACCTTGGCGGCCACGTTGAGCGCCTTGACGCCGGGGAACAGAAAAGGCGTGAAAGCCAGGGCCAACAGCAGCCCGATCAGCAGCACGGCCAGCACGCGGCTGCGCGGCAGGTCGTTGGAAATCAATCGTTTCAGCATGTGCATGGGGGCCTCGTCAGCGGTTGGTCACTGGGTACACGCCCTGCGGGCGCCACAGCAGCACCGCCACCATCAGGGCGATGTTGGAGAACAGGGCCAGCTTGGGCAGCAAAAAGCCGGTGTAGTTGGCCATCAGCCCCACCAGCAGGGCCCCGATCAACGCGCCCCCGGTCGAGCCCAGGCCGCCGATGATGATCACGATGAAAATCAGCACATTCACCTGGGCGCCCATCTGGGGCACCACGTTTTGCTGGTACAGGCCCCACATCACGCCGCCCAGGCCAGCCAGGGCACTGCCCACCACGAACACGCCCACAAACAGGCGCCGGATGCGATAGCCCAGCGACTCGACCATCTCGCGGTCTTGCACGCCTGCGCGGATCAGCAGGCCGATCTTGGTGCGGTTCAAGGTGTAGGCCAGCACACCGAACACCAGCAGGCCCACCCCCACCGCCACCACGCGGTAGCGCTCGATGGCGGCATCGCCCCACAGCCAGGCGCCGCGCATGCCCTCAGGCAGGGGCAGCGGGATCTGCTGCGGGCCCCAGATCACCTTGATGATCTCTTCGCCGATGATCATGCCGCCCATGGTGATCAGGATCTGCTTCAGGTGCTGGCCGTACACCGGGCGCACGATGAAGCGCTCAAACGCCAGGCCCAGGGCGCCCGCCACCGCCATGGCCACCAGCATGGCCGGGAACACCGCCACCAGGTTGCGCCACAACTCGGCTGACTGGGTCCAGTCGGTCATGCTGCCCAGCACACTGGTGGCCACAAAGGCCCCCAGGGCAATGAACACACCGTGGCCGAAGTTCAGCACATCCATCAAGCCGAACACCAGGGTCAGGCCCGAGGCAATGATGAACACGATCATGCCCATGGCCAGGCCGGCCACGGTCAGCGTCAGCCAGGTCGAGCCTGAGCCCACCAGGGGCAGGGCCAGCAAGGCCAGCAGCGGCACCAGGGCCAGCGGCTTCCAGTCCAGGTCTTTGAAGTTGAAATCGAAGTTCATAGCGCCAACCCCAGCAGCGAGCGCTGCAATGCTTCGTCTTCGGCCAACTCGGCCATGCTGCCGGCGTGCACCACGCGGCCGTCGTCCATCACGGCCACGGTGTCACCCAGGCGTTTGGCGAAGTTGATGTTCTGTTCGACCAGCAAGATCGTGACGCCGCTGGCCTTGAGCTGGGCAAAGGCGTCGATCATGTTGTTGATCATCACGGGCGCCAGGCCCTTGCTGGGCTCGTCGATGATCAGCAGCTTGCGCGGCTCGACGATGGCACGCGACACCGCCAGCATCTGTTTTTGCCCGCCCGACAGCTTGCCGGCCGGGTGGTTCCAGAACTTCTGCACCGCCGGAAACAGGCCGAAGATCCACTGCAGGCGCTGCTCGTCGATCTGGGCCACGCGGCTGGCCTTGCGGGCGGCCAGCAGCATGTTCTCTTTCACGCTGAGGTCGGAGAAGATGCCCATGTTCTCAGGCACGTAGGCGATGTCCAGGCCGGCAATGTGCGGCGTGTGCATCTTGCTGATGTCGCGCCCATCAAAGTGCAGGCTGCCTTGCGAGGCCTGCCACAGGCCCATGATGGTGCGCAGCGTGGTGGTCTTGCCCGCGCCATTGCGCCCCAGCAACATGGTCAGTTGCCCGCGGGGCACGGCCAGGTCCACCCCGTGCAGGATGTGATAGGCCCCGATGTGGGTGTGCACGCCTTTGAGTTCGAGCAGATGGGTGTTCTGACTCATGCTGCCTCCTTCGCCACGCCCAGGTAGGCCTCTTGCACCACCGGCAGGGCGATCACCGTGGCCGGGTCGCCGTCGGCCACCAGGGTGCCGTTGTGCAGCACGATGATGCGGTCGGCCAGCTCGCGCACCACATCCATCTTGTGCTCGACCAGCAAAATGGTCTTGCTCTTGTCTTTTTTGAGGGCCCGGATCAGGTTCAGGATCACCGGGGCCTCGTCATGGCTCATGCCGGCGGTGGGCTCGTCAAACATGAACACCTGCGGCTCCAGCGCCATCAGCAGGGCCACTTCGAGCTTGCGCTGATCGCCGTGCGGCAGGCTGGACACCAGCACCTCCTGCTGGTGCACCATGGCCACGTCCTGCAGGATCTGGTGGGCACGTTCGGTCAGGGCGCGGTGATCGCTCCAGATGCTCCACAGGTTCAGGCCATGCCGGTGGGCCCCGCTGCGCGTGGCCTGCACCGCCAGCCGTACGTTCTCCAGCACCGTGAGGTTGGGGAACAGATTGGTCAACTGAAAGGCCCGCCCCAGGCCGGCCCGGGTGCGCACCGACACCGGCGCGTGGCTCAGGTCCACCCCGTTGAGGTGCACCGAGCCACTGCTGGCGGCGATCTGCCCCGACACGAGGTTGAAGAAAGTGGTCTTGCCGGCGCCATTGGGGCCAACGATGGCGGTCAGCGTGCCGGGTGCAAAACTGCACGAGACAGCATTCACCGCCACGTGCCCGCCAAAGCGGACCGTGAGATCTTGGGTTTGCAGCATGGTGGGTTCCTGAACCCGCCCCGGGGGCCGAGGCAGCGTTGCGGGAGCGTGATGGAAAGGCAGGTGCCGCGCAGCGGCGGCACCGTGGACGATCAGCGCTTGTTGCGGATCGGGACGTTCATCTCTTCGGGCTTGATCTCGCGCACCAGCTCGGGCACGCCCCAGGCAAAGGCCGGGTCCACCTTGATCTTGAAGTGGTACATGCTCTGCAGGGCCTGGTGGTCTTCCTTGCGGAAGGTCATCTTGCCCTTGGGGGTGTCAAAGCTCATGCCTTCCATGGCCTTGATCAGCTTGTTGGTGGCCGTCTCGCCGTTCGTGCTCTTGAGCGCCGTCACCACGGCCATGGCCGCGCTGAAACCACCAGCCGTGAAGAAGTCCGGCGGGGCCTTGAACTGCTTGTAGTGCTGCGACACCAGGGCTTCGTTGACCGGGTTCTTCGGGATGCCGAAGTAGTAGTACGTGGCGCCTTCCATGCCGGGGAAGTTCTTGTACGAGGCCATGGCGGGCAGGATGTTGCCGCCGGTGGCGATCTCGATGTTGTAGCGCTTCAGGTCGAGATCGGCGATCTTGAACGGGTTGCCGGCCCCGGCCCAGATGATGAAGATCACCTTGCGGCCCGGCTGGTCCTTGAGCTTGTCGATCAGGCGCTGGGCCCCGGCGGTGAAGTCGGTGGTGCTGGTGGGCAGGTACTCCTCGTGCACCAGCTTGGCGGTCTTGAGGGCGTCCTTGAAGGCTTTCACGCCGTCACGGCCGAAGGCGTAATCCTGGGCCAGGGTGGCGATGGTGACGCCGGGCTTGTCGAGCGCGACCGCATTCGAGATCGCATCCTGCGA
This sequence comes from Curvibacter sp. EU05-FHT14A10, assembly GCF_058791075.1. Taxonomy (NCBI): domain Bacteria; kingdom Pseudomonadati; phylum Pseudomonadota; class Betaproteobacteria; order Burkholderiales; family Comamonadaceae; genus Curvibacter; species Curvibacter sp. EU05-FHT14A10. Next base: position 15,501 of record NZ_JBYTDE010000001.1, on the reverse strand, counting down.
GCTGTTGCGGCCGGTGCGGAAGATGTATTTGTTCCACTTGTCGCCGGTGATGCTGTCGGCCACGGCGGGCTCGACGATCAGCACCTTCTTGTACTCTTCGGCCACCGGCAGCAAGGCCAGCGCCACACCCGACGAGGTAGGGCCCACGGCCAGGTCGGCCTTGTCGTCGGAATACGCCGACGCCAGCAGCGATTTGCCCAGATCAGGCTTGCCCTGATCGTCTTTTTCGAGCACCACCAGCTTGCGGCCATTGACCGCCATGGTGCCACCGGTGGCGTACTCCAGGCCCATCATGAAGCCGGTCTGGGTCTGCTTGCCGTAGGCCTCCAGGGGGCCGGTCTTGCTGTAGACGTGGGCGATGCGGATATCGCCCGATTGGCTGAACGCCGGGGCGGCGCTGAAGGCGCTGCAAACCAGTGCGGCGAGCGCGGGCAGGCCGATGAGAGCACGACGGTGCATGGATGTCTCCTGTTGTGTTGGCTGTCGAGCACCATCATTGCACAAGCCGTGCCTGTTTGTAAGTAATTGATTTTTATCGATTTTCTTCCAAATTTCAAATAAATGACTGAATTTTAGACATCTCAATTGTCTTAATTTCAGACACATGTCTGAATTAAGAACACTCCAATCCAGCCTGCGCCAGGCCCCAAAGTCAGGGCACCTCTCCGCGGTCAAGCATCTGACCCTCGTGGCACCCGCCGGACGGCACCGGGCGCCGCAATGCTGCGCCCCGCCCTTCGGGTAGGATCTGGATTTGTAATTAAACGTGACAAAACCTCGCCTGCCGCCTGCCGCCTGCCGCGCTGGCGGGCCGCGGCGTCCTACTGCAACCTGGATTCGGGCGCACCCGAGGCCCTTGTGCTGACTTTCTGCGTGCACCTTTTCATCGATGACCATGAGGGCTGATGTCGTGTCGGCCCTCCGGGCACGCCTGTCCCTCGCCCGCAGTGACAGCTACGGCGTGCTGTTGCTGCTGTTGCTGGTCATTGGCGGCTGGCTCGTGATCGACTTCATGCAGGAGCGCGATCGCATCACCGCCGAGCGATCGTGGCTGGCCATCAACAAAAGTCAGTTGATGAACCGATCGTTCGGCGACACCTTTCTGGCCGCCGATTACGTGCTGAGGGATGTCCTGGGCAGGGTCGATGTGGGCCAGGACCTGGCCTACCCGCAGCCCGACGGCCAGGTCTCTGCACGCCTGGAGGCCCTGCTCAAAGAAAAGGTGGACACCGTGGCCGGCCTGACCGACCTGGTGCTGTTCAATGGCAACTGCATCTTCGCCGCCAGCGCCCGTTCTCCGACGCGCGGCACCAAAAGCCGCCAGCGCTTCTGCTCCGATGCCCACGTCGAGCCCGGCCAAAGCCTGCACATCCAGTACATGCCGCCTGACCGCTCGGTCTCGGCCCGTTCGGTGGTTCTCATGTCACGCACACTGGGCTCGCCAGACGGCGTTTTGCTGGGTGGAGCCATGGTGGTGGTGGACCTGGAGCACGCTCAACAGTGGATTGCCGCCATCGAAGTCGAGCCAGGCGATGTGCTGGCCCTGGTCGACTCTGATGGCACGCTGCTGGCGCGCAACCCGCCCCTGCCCGAAGCGATCGGCCAACACACCGCGCCCCCACCGAGCGAGCCGCCGTTTTCCGAGGTCCATGGCAGTGCCACCTTCACGGCCCAGTCGCCCATCGATGGGCGGGAGCGGATCTTCGGCATGAGCCGGCTGGAACAGTTTCCATTCATTGTCATCGTCGGGTTTGACCGATCGCGTGTGCTGTCGGGCTGGCTGCACCGCGCCTTGCAGTTTGCCGGGGGCTACCTCCTGCTGTCGGGCATGGCCCTGTTGGCGCTGCGCGTTCAACGTGCTACCCGGCGCCAGCGCGAAGAGATGCGCAAGCTCGCCAACACCGACACCCTGACCGACATCGCCAACCGCCGCCACTTTGTGGCGATTGCCGATCGCGAATTCAACCGGGCCCGGCGTTACCACCATCCGCTGTCGGTGTTGATGCTGGACATCGACCGATTCAAGACCATCAACGACCGCTGGGGGCACCCCACCGGCGACCGCGTCATCCAGGAGCTGGCCCACCTGACAAGCGCGGTGATCCGGGGCCATGACCTGTGCGGGCGCCTGGGCGGTGACGAGTTTGCACTCATGCTGCCTGAAACCGACGCCTCGGGCGCCCAACTCATCGCCGAGCGCCTGCGCGCCAGGGCCGAGGCCTCGGGCACCGTCCGCGCCGATGATGGCAGCGCGGTGCGCTTCACCGTGAGCATCGGCATCGCCTCGCTGAGCCCCGAAGACAGCTCGTTCGATGCCTTGCTGCAACGCGCCGACAAAGAGCTGTACCAGGCCAAGCAAGGCGGGCGGAACCGATCGGTGCTGGCGGCCGGGGGCACATCGTGATCCGATGCCAGCGCTCTCAGCCCTGCCTGAACCCGCGCAACACCGTCAGCACCACCTCGGTGGCCGGCTCCAGCGCCGCGCTGCGATAGGCCAGCCCCAGCGGGCGCCACAAGGCCGGGCGCACCGGCAGCATGCGGATGCGAGGGTCGGGCGGCGGGGCCGTCGATTCATGCGGCAACAGCGTGGCGCCATAGCCGGCCGCCACCAGGCTTTTGATGGCGTCGTTGTAATTCAGCTCAATGCGGGCCGTGGGGCGCAGCCCGGCACTGGCAAACCACTCCGAGGTGAGGCGTGACAGGCGGGTGCTGGCGTCGTTGAGGATCAAAGGGCGTTCGGCCAGCCAGGCCGGCGTGATGCGGGCCGGGGTCTTGCCCCAGGCCGCCGGCACAAAGGCCATCACCGGATCGCGCCGCCAGGGCTGCACCTGCAGACCTTCCGTCACGGGCTGCGGCAGGGCCACCAGGCCGATGTCCAGCCGGCCGGCGGCCAGGCTGGACAGGGTCTCTTGCGAGGTCAGCACCGCCACCTGCACATCGATGCCCGGGTGCTCGCGGCCCAGTTGCTCCAGGGCCTGTGGCAGCAAGTGGGCAATCGCCCCGGTGGAGGCCCCCAGGCGCACGCGCCCGGTGCGCCCCTCAACCTGCCCGCGCAGCTCGTCCAGGGTTTGATCGACATCAGGCAACAAGCGGCGGGCCCGCGCCACCAAGGTGTCGCCAATGCCCGAGGGCTGCACCTGGCCACGCTGACGCAGCAGCAGTGGCGAACCAATGCGCTCTTCGAGCTCGGCCACATGCAAGCTGACCGTGGGCGGCGCCAGGTTCAGCGAACGGGCCGCAGCGGCGAACGAGCCCAGGTCGACGATGGCGACCAGGGTGCGCAGGCGGTCCAGGCTCAGTTCACGCATGACATTCAGAAATCACAAACAAACTCTTCATGAAATTCAACTTTTCTTATTTTAGTCAGGGCTGGAAGATGCGGGCCACCCCCCCAGGAGAAACGTCATGCACCCCTTTGTTTTCATCGACGGCGACCAAGGCACCACCGGCCTGCAGATCCATGAGCGGCTGCGCGGCCGCACCGACCTGCGCCTGCTGACCCTGCCCGAGGCCGAGCGCAAAGACCCGGCACGCCGCGCAGCGGCCATCAACGCCTGCGACATCGCCATCCTTTGCCTGCCCGACGCCGCGGCCCGCGAAGCCGCCGCCACCATCCGCAACCCCGCCGTGCGCGTGATCGACGCCAGCTCGGCCCACCGCACCGACCCGCAATGGGTCTACGGCTTTGCCGAGATGGCCCCGGGCCAGGCCCAGCGCATCGCCCAGGCCCGGCGCGTGAGCAATCCGGGCTGCTACCCCACCGGCGCCATCGGCCTGCTGCGCCCCCTGGTGCAAGCCGGCGTGCTGCCGGCCGACACCCCATTGAACATCCACGCCATCTCGGGCTACTCGGGCGGCGGGCGCGCCCAGGTGCAGGCCTTTGAAGCCGCCACCGAAGGCCAGCGCCCCCCTGCCCTGCAGGTGTATGGCCTGGGCCTGCAGCACAAGCACACCCCCGAGATCCAGCAGCACGCCGGCCTGAGCACCCGCCCCGCCTTTGTGCCGGCCTACGGCGCCTTCAGACAAGGCATCGTGCTGACCGTCGCCCTGCACCTGCGCCAACTGGCCCCCGGCACCAACGCCGCCAGCCTGCACCAGGCCCTGGCCCGCCACTACGCCGACCACCGCCACATCGAGCTGCTGAGCCCGGACCAAGCCCAGGCCCTGCAGACCCTGGACCCCGAAGCCCTCAACGGCAGCAACCAACTGCGCCTGGCCGTGCTGGGCCAAGGTGCCCCCGACCAGGTGCTGCTGGCCGCCGTGTTCGACAACCTGGGCAAAGGCGCATCCGGTGCCGCCGTGCAGAACCTGGACCTGATGCTGGGCCGACCAGACGCGGCCTGAGGCCCCCGCCCAAGGGGGGCACTGAGTCAGCCCAAGGCCCCCTGAGCCGCCTCGGCCTGCGTACAGGCCAGCGATACCCGCTGCGCCAGGCCCTCATTCATCAAGCCCAGCAAACGCCCCAGCTCAGCCGCCTCGGGCGTGTCGTTGTGGTCATGGGGCTGGTTCATCAACAAATGCGCCAACGCGGCATAGGCCTGCACGGCTTCGCGCACGGGGTAGAGGGCGTCGGCAATGGCGAGGATGTGGGGCATGGCACGCCCCTCCTCTACCCGAGCCGGCACACCCTGGCTCGCATGCCCGGACATAGGCTTGGTCTTGGGTTTCGAATGTGCCTTGGGCTTGTTCATCGTCTGCCTCCCTTGTGTTCGCAGAACCACAAAAGCAGCACGCCCGGCAATCCATACAGAGGGGGCGGCGGCTCGAACAGGTTGACAGACCGGGAACCACTTGCGCGAACCGGCAGGGCGCGAGCCCTCCCATCCGAGCCGCCAAAAAAGGAGGCACGAACGAAAAAGCCGCAAGCACTGTGCGGTGTCGACTGCGGCTTTCGTCGCAGTGGTTCAAGAGGCTGTCAAACCTCGTCGCGCGTTACGGGCGTGACGAGGGCAGTATAGCCAGGGAAGGGGGTGGGAGGGGAGCGTCGAGTGGGCGCGGGAGGTACCGGTATCGAAGATGCCGGTGTTGCGCAGTTTCAAGTCGCCGATGAACTGCGATGCAGCGGGTGCTGCCGTCCGCCGCTCGCATGCCGGAGACCGGTGCAGACCAGCAAGCCGACACTCACCGCGGTAGAAAGGACCTCGCACAAGGACTACGCCACGCTCGTTTATAAAGGGGGGCCTGGCGACCGTCTGGTGGTCCTGACCACCTCGTTGGTGCACCAGGAGCGTTTGAAAGGCTGGGAACAGGGTTCCGGGAGACTTCAAACCCAAACTGCGGTGGCATGCGTCCTTATCGGCCCCGCAGGTCCGATTCACCGGCTGAAACCTCGGTATCACGCGATGACGGCAGGTGCGCCGTTCACCTCCGAGTACCGGGCGTACGAACCCTTGAAGCCTAGAAGCCGGAGCAGGTACTCCCGGACCAAGTCCTGGATTTGCTCATACGCCTTCCAGTTGGCGTGATGGGTCAAGTCAGACACGCCGGAGTGCACGATGGAGTTCCGCACGGATACGATGTCATCGAGTGCTGGTGTCATCCCAACAGCTTTGAACATCCGAGTAAGCATGACCTTGAATGATATCGTTGCGTCTTTTTGGCTCGGCCCCATTCTGAAGAAACCTTTGACGAACGGAATGCCCTCGCTCACTGCGTACGTGTGCTTTAGGTTCTCCAGTAGTACGAAGGCGAAGATCAGTCGGCATTCGGTGGGCAATGCATCCCGTTCGGCCTGAAGCAAGTAGTCGATGGCCACGTTCAGCAAGCGCGACCTCTCAAGTTGGGTGTAAGCCGGATATGTCTGATCAATGAAGTCTCGGATGACCGCCCCGTCTCGAATCTCAAAAACCGGACGAAAGAATCGCGTAGTGCCAACCACCGATTTCCGCGCGCCAAGCGCTTCAGCCGGGTAGTCATGCCCATAGCACACCACCTTAGATTGGCAGGCGAACGAGAGCAACCAGCAGATGCGGTCGATGGCCACTAGAACCTTGGGCACCGCTGACTTCGCCACGTTCGGCACCAATATCTGGGTTGTCATGGAGAAGCGCCCAGTGAAATGCGACACCGGCTTTTCGATAACTTCCTTCTGCTGGGTCACAATGAACTTTCGGCCCTCGCAAGTGAACGTCACCGTATCTCGAATAGATGATCCCTTCCCCAAGTCGGTAATCATCTCCCCGCCGATCAAGCAATTGGCGATGTGTGCACGTATATCTGGCATGTTCGACTCCCTGTAGCGAGTAGTATTATTGTGCGTTCTGCGCGATGCAACTCGGGTGATCAAAGAGTCTATGCCCGTTTGCACGCTCCGCGTAAGCCCTGTCGCTCGGCAGAATTGTTCATGCACAGCATGTCATGAGAGATTTCCGCTGAGGAAATGAGCACTCAACGCGATTCATCGATGCCATCGAAGCGCATAGTACGGCGGCGGGCCCGGCCGCCTTAGCACGTCGGCAACTGTGCCGAATTACCGATGCTGAAAGCAGCGGTCGTTGTGGCTGTCAGCTGCGAATGTCTCGGGCCAACCTCAAGCGGCCATGCAACTTGCAGGGACCACCGACTGCTCCTGGCCGGATTCCGCCCTACGTCGGAGGGCGCAGGTGGGCCTGAAACCGCCATGGCGCGGTGGCAGACGGCTCTGCAGCGTCTCCAGCCGTTCGGCCCGACTGGATTAACGGCCGCACCGCCACAGTTCACTGCCATTGGCTAACCACCATCGAGCCGGATCGCCAGTTGTTTTGTCTTTGCCTCGGTTTAAGCCACGATAGTCATCGGGCCTCGAACCCCTACGCGTCGAATCTGAGAGTGAGGTCGTTCTCCGTATGCGTCCAGCCAAGTCATCAATATTGCGGGCAGCGCGGCGGTAAGGATCATGTGCATCTAGTTTCCGGTTGCCACGATGATAAGTGAGAGGGCGGATACTCGACGATAAAGCACGATGACGACGGTTAAGGCAGTGGCGCAGCGCGCCGAGTTCGGTGCGTCGATCGCCAAGGCAAATGGTATTAATGCCTAAGTCATTCATCGCTGGCGCAAACTAGCCCGAGGCGGTGACGCCAGCGCGATCACGATGTCTATTACCTGGCCCAGCAGCGCTGCCGCCGAATTTTCGCCTTCTAGACCCGCGACTTCATCGGGCGAGCCGATGGCCATGGCAGCGCATTCCGATGGATACTCGAACTGTCTAACCAGATAACAAAGAGGGAGGCTTCGTTTCGACGAAGAGGTATGTCAATTGAGATTATTGGCCAACAAAAGTACCGCTTTCAGGACCACGTATGCGTACTTCTAGCTGTGCTTGCGTCCGGAAATCCGGGGGCCTCGCTGCAGATCGAGCCCAAGGACGGCGAAGATGCACTCCTGCAAACCACAGAAAGCGGCGTTGCAAAAACGGTGGAAGTTCAGGTGAAGGGCGCAACCGCCCCCATCACGCATGATGTATTGGCAGCCTGGCTTGCACATTATCCGGCCTACGGTGACAGCGGATCGCTGCTAGAGCGGATTTCGAGCGATTCCAGCAGATCCGTGTTGTTTGTTGCCAGCGGCCGTTGCAACGATGCCGTCGCCCCCCATGCGGTGCCCCTGTCGGTCCACACAACGCAAGTTCCAAAGGGGGGGATGACAAACGCCGTGGAGGACGGGATGCGTGAGGGCCTGCACAACTACGAGACCGGCACGTCATCAACTGACTCACACTTGGTCAAACGACGTCGAGCGAACATCGGGGCATGGCTTGCGGTCACACCTGCTGCTTCACTGAAGGCAGCACTTCAGAGGGTCCTCATCGCTGAACTGGTTGACGAGCCCACGGTCCTAAGGCGCATTCGAGACACCCTTGAAACTGTTCACCGCGTGGTTCCAGATCGGGTTGAGGAGGCGACAAGACGCATTACAGACATCGTCGTGAATGAGAAAAAGACCGGCGTGAACGTACTGCAACAGGTGGACAAGGTCATCTCCTGGGGCTCGGCGGTAGACCCACTGGTGGCGGCGTCCTACGTTTCCAGAGGGGAGGAGCAGGCCTTGTTGGACCGCCTGTCGCTCGACTCTGCGCTCCTCCTCACTGGCGCCCCTCGCGTGGGAAAGACTTTCTGCGCTCGCAACCTGGCGTACTCGCTACAAAGCCAGGGCTACAGAGTTCGAATCTGTAACGACATTTCAGAAGCAGAACGCTATCTGACCGAGCCTGTCACTGGCAACCGGGCCGCTCTCGTCGACGACCCACTTGGAGGTGCGCACGCTGCGGACAACGCGGCACGCGAGCTGATGCTACTGGGCGCCCTGATCCCCAAACTTGCCAACGGCAGGCGGCTCATCGTCTCTCAAGCGCAAGACCGCCTCCTGGAAATCTCACGATGTCAGTCAGTCTCCGCCATCCGAACGGGCAACTTGCCCTGGGTGGAGATGGGTATTGGAACCAACGGTTTCCTGGGCGGCCTCTGGAGTGCGCTGACCGCCGACTATTCCGTCCCGCCGGCTCTGGGAACGTTGGTTGCAGAGGCCATCAAGGCCGGGCAACTTGCCTTGGAACCCGGCTGCCTCGTCTACCTTGCGGCCAACCACGACCGTGTTGACGCGGGCGCTCAGCTTGCCGACGTTATTAGTCACGCGCGTCAGGACTCAAGATCTCTGGGCGACGCACTACGCAAGGAGCAACTCGCACCTCTGATGAGCGCGCTCGCGATCGCATCGACACCTTCCCTGCGAAGCGCCGAGTTGGAGCTTGCATTTGTGCTAGACAACAAGCGGGGAGACCGCCCCGGTGAGTCCAGCGTCAAGTTCACCATGTCCTCTTGGCCTAGCCCGGTTTCGACTACGCCGTCGGCGCCGCCGCCAAGTTACGTGCCGCTTCCGACTTTGTCGTCTCAACAGATCGATGACTTGGATCGCCTTGAGCTTCGAAGGATGGTGAGCCAGTCATCCAAGCGCTACACCTTCAGCCACCCGTTCTATCGGGCCAGTGCCGAGTCGCTTGTGGATGCAGCCACGACCCGGTCAATGGAGTCGGCGATGTCAATTTTGGAGCGGGCACTGTTCACGCTCGATGCTGACGCATCACGTGCGGCGGCCACAAATCTCGGCTGGATGTACCGAAATCTGAACACAGATGAAGGTCGGCAAGGCGTCGTTGGCCTGGCGGTTCGCGGGTTGCGTTCGATCTTCCCTGCGGTACGTGATCTGTGTTTCGAGTTTCTCGCGCGCAGGCTGGAATCGCTGCCAGTGAAAGATCAGGCGAACGTTTCTGACTGGGTACGTAGGGTGACCGCCATGAAGCTCTCATACGTCGAGTGGACAGAGGATGGGCAGCCACGCATCCCGTCGGCCACTTTCGGGGACACCCTGGAAGTCGACCCGTTCCCAGCATCGGTTCCTCTGGCAGAGGTCGAATGTGCATTGGCCCTCCTGGACAGCGAGCGGCCCGATGCCCTCTCCGCACATGATGCGGCAAGAGCCGTGATGTTCCTTCAGGAGTCACCCGAGCGGCTGACGCCCCAGATGGCGTCTCGACTTCTTAGTTTTGACATCTCCATGGTCCGCGCACCTGTTGCTCGCCTCTGGATAGGTTCCCCTCGAGATGGCGACCAACTGCTGTTGAAGCGCATCTTCAACGAGCAGCATCCTTCTGTCACCGAAGCTGCATACCAAGGCGTGCTGGAAGCGTGGCCAGACTGCGGTGAGGCGCGCCGCGCCACACTCGTCAGTGGTCTGCAGGTGATGGCTGACTCGCCGGTCTCGGCCGCGGTCCTCATCGGCAGCCTGGTGGTCATTGCTCGCAAAGAGTACGGAGGCCCCGAGACCCCTTGGCTGTTGTTTGATGCTTTGATGCCAAGGGTTCTCCGCCAATTGCCACCGGGTGCCTCATTCAGTGACGTGCGGCTATACGACGTGATGAATGACGCCATCGGGAACATCTCCAGTCAGAGCCTTTTGGAAATCATTGACCACTGGATAGGATTGGTCCATCAGTGCGCTTTGTCTGGCATCCCGAGCGACTACATGCTCGGCGTCACGGACATCCTCATCTCAGGTGTAAGGAGCGAGGCCGGCGAAAGAGGAGCACGGATCGAACGCCTGCTTGCAGTGCCAGGCACAGCAGGTCGGCTGCGGGTCGTGGCTGACCTAGTTGATGCTTGGGACGACCTGACGGATATCGAACGCGCGCGTCTGCTCCAGCATCTGAAAACAGCGGACCTTGATGTCATGTGGCTGCAAGCAGCAGCGTTGACACGTCATGACGTTCCATCGGAAATCCAGACGGCGCTTCTGCCAGTTGGACTCACATTGGCCTCAGCACCCGAGGAGATCATCTCTGGACTGCCGGTCACGCTTCTCGAAGCGTGTGTGCATGTCTTCACTGGCGACCATCCCGTCATCTATTCCGTTGGCGCCCATGGGTCTAGAAACATAGCTTGGAACTCGGTGCTTCGCAAAATCGTACGCATGCCAGGTCACAGCATGTTTGAGGTTGCATGGGAATGGCTGTCATCGAGTGGCGAGGAAGAGGAACTGGCGGAAGTGGCACGTGCTCTGGGCGTCGCCCATGCAGAGCGCCTAGCCGGCCTGTTGCTCGAGCGCAAACAACACACGTCCGGCGAGTTCATGGCGGACATCTGGACCGTGCTCTTCGGACTCCCCGTGAGCCAAGACCTGAAGTCAGACTGGCTTGCCCGGATGGCGGCTCTCGCACCCAACGCCCTGGACTCCTTGGACGAGCACAAGAGTTGGATACCTGAGTCGCATCGCGAGGAGTTCCTGTCGCATTTCGAAAGCGACGATGCATTGCGGAAGTTGGCTGTGACCCTTCTGCGGGCGCTGAACGTCGTTCAGGACGGAGATGATGCCGGAGAGGAGAATGAGGCCGAAGACGAAGAGCTGGCCACCGCAGGCTTGCAGGTGAAATCCCAAGCGCTGAAACTAATTGAAACCGTGGTCGACAAACATCCTCCGAAGCACTGGCAGACGTATGACGTCGTCCTCTGGTTCATGGAATTGGGCAAGTTCTCCGATGACGGCTTCAAGAAAAAGGTGCAGAAGCTTCGCTCGCGAGCTATCGAGCTGTCGCTGGATCGTCCAGCAAGGCGAAGGCAAACTCCGAGGAACTGGGAGGGGCGCTCCTGAGTCGACCCTGAAGCTCCCGCCACTGGCATCAATACCGGCCCTGTGTGTGGCGGGCCTTCGCAAGCTCGCTGTATGGAACGGGTACTGAACTACTCCAGCCAGCGACAGCACCGCTGCAAGCGCTGTCGTCAAGCAGGCACTCGATTCGTTCGCCCAGCCTAGCCCAGTCCTCACGCTTTTCTGCCGCGTAGTCGTGATAGCGGTAATCCCGGTGGAAGCGAATGCCGACCATCACGAAGTTCTGGCATCGCCCAATCAGCTCGAGTGACACACCTAGTCGCTGCATATCGGTGGCAGAGACGTCGGCTTTAGGTCTCGAATCCACGCAGAGTCCGGCTTCGATCAAAGCAGTCGTTGACTCCTAAACGAATGACCAGTCGCAATCAGCCTGAAGCGGCCAGCAGCAGCGAAATTCAGCTCTGCAGAGGGGGACGACGATCAGCTCCACAACATGAAGACTGCTCTTTAGCGATGATCAGTCACTTGCGGCAAATAAGGAGAATTACCTGAGGTATGGCACTACCTAGGAAAAGCTGGTTGATTCACACTCGCAGTTTTCTCATTTTTTCCCTACAATGCCAAAAGAAATTAATTAGGAGGCGAGGATGCTGGAGGTAGACAAGAAACGCGAAGCAACAGCCTCGATTAGAGGGTATTTTTATCAACTCGACGCCACCTTGCTCGAAATCCTAAATTCGAAACTGAAGGATGAAGTCGTCATTGAGGGAATTGAAGACTTCGATCGCTACACCGATGAAGGCGTCATTTATGGCCAGGTAAAATATTACGCAGAGCAGAGCCTGACAGACTCCGTGCTGCGTGAGCCCCTGTACAAGCTCTTTGCTCATTTCCATGGGCTCGACAAGGTACAACGGGCAAATCGAAAATACCGGCTATACGGGCACTTTTCAGAAGTTAATATCGATATTGGCGAACTCTCCGTCGAACGCTTTAAATCGCTGATGAAATACCGCAAGCAAGGGCAGGCTGCTGACGGTAAGAAAATATACGAAACAAAGTCCTTACTCGACGGAATGAAAGCGCCTGATAAATTGATTGAGGCGTTTTGCAAAAATTTCAGCATAAAAATTTCTGAGGAATTTTCTGCGCATCGCAAAATCGTCATCGAGGCAATAAGGCGAAACCAAAAAGTCACGGAGCTTGAGGCCGAAGGCCTCCACTATCCAATAGCCCTCGATTATATTGCAACACTAGCCACAAAAAAAGATCACAACGATCGCAAAACCACCCGTGGCAATCTGCAGGAAGTGCTCAAGGGCACTCAAGTTGTCCATAATCGATGGCTTCTCCGAGAAAAGGAAGAAACGGATTATGCCAAGCATATGAAACGCCTGTATTTCTCGCCCACGAATGGCGCAGGAATCGTCCGCGCATTCATCATTGAATGCGATGCAGCTACAGACCATTCGGTTATCTGTGACCAACTCAGAGCAATCAGCAACAACTGGAGTTCGGCTAAGACACGCCGCATCCCGAACTCCGACCGCTATGCACCATTCATCCTGCTACGAGGTGCGGATGAAAAACTTACCACACAAGTGAAGAACGAGCTTTTCGATACTGGAACAGTTTTCGTAGACGGCTTCCCATATCGCGGCTCGCCATTCCGCATCAATCACGTCCATAGCCCACAAACCCAAGAGCACCAGATCGAAATTCGTTTTATAGACGACGAAATCCAGTTGCGGGAGGTCCTCGATGAGATGGGACGTAAGTTGTGTCATATCTACGACTTCTTCTTTGAACGTCCTGCGACCATGGCCATATCGCACCCAAAGAGTCGGATGTATTCGATCCCTGTCAGCAACATCTCCATAATCAAGAATATTATCTAAGGACTTACAATGACTAAGGAAATCGCCAATGCGGAAGTTGTCGCCGTTTACCCCAACAAGGTTCGAGTGGCCGTTGATGATCTGTTGAACTTCCAGACGGCTGGTGAATCTCTTCGCGTTGGGTCCTTTCTCAAAGTTTCCGACAATGAGAACGTCTCCCTCATCTGCATCATCGAAAGTTTTTCAATCGAGATGAAAGAGGTTAAAGGCAACGGAAGCGCCGACTACAAGCGCGTCTATATGATAGATGCCTATCCTCTCGGAACCCTTAAAGACGGAAATTTCAATCGGGGCGGCGACGAATTAGCCATTCCACCCAAGAAGGTGGTCCCGGCCACGAAAGCCGAAATCGCAGCCATTTATGCAGACTGCTATGCGACTGAAGACCGCTTTTGCTTTTCTTCACTGACTCGGCAACGTGATATCGTCGTGCCCGTTCATGGCGACAGGTTCTTCAACAAACATATTGCCGTTGTCGGTGCTTCGGGATCTGGAAAATCGTCGAGTGTGTCATCGGTTCTACAAAAGGCCATATCAGCCAAAACCGGCGAATACCAGGGCCTCAACAATTCCCACATCTTGATATTCGATCTTCATTCCGAATATGCCGCAGCGTTTCCGGATGCAAATGTCATTACCGTCGATGATCTCATCCTACCATACTGGCTACTAAACGAAGACGAGATGGAGGACATGTTTCTGGAGTCCGGGGACAATAATAATTACAATCAGGAGGCACTACTGCGGCAGGTTGTCACTATCGCAAAAAAGATTAGTAATCCCGATGCAGAGAAAGTCAATTTTGACAGCCCCTTTCCCTACGAGATAAATCATGTTGCGAATGCGTTCAGAAATCTCACCAGAGAGACAAAGAACGCCGATAACTCTTTGCTGATCAAATTCAAAGACAACACGGAAATCACTTTTCCTGATGTCGATGCCCAGATCGAACACTACTGCAAGGAATTGCGCGAATTCGCTCCGACAAAACGTAGTGAGATCAATAAAGGGCCGTATGCTGACGGCACCATCGACAAGTTCGAACGACGGGTCAGATCGAAAATCGCGAACACTCGGCTTGGATTTATTTTCGGTGAAAAGGCTAAGAAGGCCTCTTTGGAGGATGTGCTTAGACAGTTCACTGGCTACAATGTGGAAAGTAAATCGAATGTCACCATCATCGACCTCAGCGGCATCCCTTTTGAACTACTCAGCATCACGGTCTCACTCATCTCCCGTCTAATGTTCGATTTTTGCTACTATGCCCGGCGCGTTGAAAGCAAAACCGAACAGCCGTTCCTGATGGTCTATGAGGAAGCGCACAAATATGCGCCGAAGAGCGGTCTTGCCCGCTACAAGGCATCACTGGCTGCTATCGAACGCATAGCTAAAGAAGGGCGAAAATACGGCATCAGCCTACTAATTTCGAGCCAGCGACCGTCTGAAATTTCAGAAACAATTTTTTCCCAATGCTCCAATTTCCTGGCAATGCGTCTTACAAATCCTGATGATCAAAGCTATGTCCGCCGACTACTGCCGGATACGCTTGGTAATTTGACTGAAGGCATGCCTGCGTTGGAGCAAGGGGAAGCGCTTCTGATCGGGGACGCAGTCATCATGCCATGCGTCGTTTATGTAGAAAAATGTGATCCCGAACCCTCGTCCAGTGATGTGAAATATCTCACGCTCTGGAAATCGGAGTGGAAAGAAATCGACTTTAAAAAGCGTGCGGACAACTGGCGAGGCTGATTAAGGCGTCGTTACACAAATTAGGGTTGAGGCGAGCTAACCAAAACCCTAATTGCGGCCATACCACGGAGCAAAACGAACTTGCAAAGAAGGTTCAATGCAATGACTGCTTTGGGTGGCAGCAGTCATTGGCCTTGTTGAGGTGAACAGCAGCACCCAACCTCAAGCAGCCAATGCTCGCCACCAGACTTAAACCGAATCATGGCCTCCCCCGCCTTTTCAGGGTGCTCTCCAAGGCCTTCAGACCCACCTTGTCCTGCTGATCTGCGGCGATGGCCTCCTGCCTTTTACGATCTTGGTCGAACCGAAGGTAAAGCTCATCCGGGTTCTTCTGCCGGTCATCGTCCATCACAAAGCCCTTGATCAGGTACTCGTTCAGAACGGTTGAAGCCCACCGGCGAAACTGCACCCCACGCGGCAATCGCACGCGGTAGCCGACGGCCAGGATGGCGTCGAGCTTGTAGAGCAGTGTCGGGTAGCGCTTGCCGTCGGCAGCAGTTGTCAAGGATTCCTTGACCACTGAATCCGCGTCCAGTTCTCCATCTTCGAAGATGTTCTTCAGGTGCAGCGAGACGTTCTGCTTGCTGGCATCAAACAGCTCTGCCATCTCCAACTTCGTGAGCCAGGCGGTCTGATCATGAGCCCGCAGCTTGATCCGGCTGCAGCCATCTTCTGTCGTGTCAAGAATGCTGAGGCCTCCCGAGTTCGACACGAAGTGCGGCAAGTGCTTGATTTCATTAGAAACCGCTTGAATATTTCCACTACAACAGGGGCA